>JANYET010000045.1 GCA_025359785.1 Alphaproteobacteria bacterium
TGCTGGGCGACTACCGTCAGAACGACGTCTACCGCCCCTGGATGACCGTCGATGTGCGTGACGACGCGCTTTGCCACATCGGCCTGCTGGAAAGCACCGAGGTGAAGAACGGCGAGCGCTACATCGCCTGGTCCTGCGACACCCGCAACGTCGAGGACATCTGCGCCGACATCGACCGCCTGCTGCCGGAACTGCGCCACGACACGCCGGACGTGGTCGACCCGTTCCCCGAGCGCATCCAGGCCCGCGAAGCCGAATTCCGCGCCATCTGGGCCCAGTGCGAACTGCGCAACGACCGTATCCGCGCCGTCACCGGCGTCACCTTCCGCCCGCTCGACGAGTCCATCCGCGACTGCGTGGAATCGCTGATCTCGGTGGCCGGGGTGAAGGTGCGGGTGCGGGCTTGAACCCTGCAACCAACTCCGTCATCCCGGCCGTAGCGTAGCGTAGAGCCGGGACCCAGGGGTTCAAACTCTGCGGCAGCCCCTGGGTCCGGGATCGCCTCTGCGGGCGTCCGGGATGACGGACGTTTTGAGAACGCCCGGCGCCTGCTACCTCTAGGCGAGGTGGGGAGAACGACATGGCGAAACTGACCCTCGGCGCGATGGCGCTGATGCTGACGGCGTTGGCGACGAGCGCGCTCAGCCGGCCGATCACTCCGGACGACATCACCAAAATCCTGCGGGTCAGCGATCCGCAGGCCGACACGGCGGGCCAGTGGGTGGCCTACACGGTCGCCGGGACCGACGTCGCCGCCGACAAACCCTACAGCCACATCTGGATGACCTCCTGGGACGGCCAGCGCACCGTCCAGCTCACCCACCGCGCCGGCGAGAGCGAAAGCGCGCCACGCTTCAGCCCGGACGGCCATTGGCTGGCCTTCGTCTCCGGCCGCGGCGCCGAGCAGCCCGATGCCCAGCTCTGGCTGATGGACCGGGCCGGCGGCGAGGGCCGCAAGCTGCCAGGGATCAAGGGCTCGGTGGACGACTACGCCTGGTCGCCGGACTCGAAATGGATCGCCCTGGTCGTCGAGGACGCCGACCCGGACGCCGACGCCGCCAAGACCACCACCGTCACCGTGACCAAGCCCGACGCGGCGCAGACCACGCCGGACGCGCCGGGCGCCACCGTCGTCGCGGCCAAGGACAAGCCGCCGAAGCCCATCGTCATCGACCGCTTCCACTTCAAGCAGGACATCGAGGGCTACCTCGGTAAGAAGCGCCAACGCCTGTGGCTCTACGACGTGGCCAAGGGGGCCGCCACGCGGCTGACCACCGGCGACTATGACGAGGCGCTGCCCGCCTGGTCGCCGGACGGCAAGAGCCTGGCCTTCGTCTCCAACCACGCCGCCGATCCGGACCGCAGCTATGACCTGAATCTCTATCGGGTAAGCGTCGCCGCGACGCCGTCGGAGCCGGTCGCGCTGACCACCTACGACGGCGAGGACAACGGGGCCCCTGGCAGCTATCCGGCCTGGAGCCCGGACGGCCGCGAGATCGCCTATCTGCAGGGCGGGCCGGTCAAGCTGATCAGCTACGGCGTCCGCAGCCTGGCCGTGGTGTCGGCCGCGGGCGGCAAGCCGCGCGTGCTGACCGCCGGCCTCGACCGCAACGTCTCCAATCCCAAGTGGTCGCCGGACGGCCGCGCCATCCGGGTCATCGAGGAGGACGACGAGACCTCGATCATCGCCGAGATTCCGGCGGCGGGTGGCCCACTCAAGACCATCGCCGGCGGCTGGCGCAGCTTCTCCGCGCCCTCAGCCGGCGCCAATGGCGGTCTGGCAGTCATGCTGACCACACCGACCCAGCCCGGCGAGGTCTACGCCCTCGACGTCTCGGGCGCGCTTCGCCAGCTCAGCCACCAGAACGACGCCTGGCTGAAGGATGTCGAGATCGCGCCGACGGTGCGCACCAGCTTCAAGAGCAAGGACGGGACCGAGGTCCATGGCTTCCTGGTGACGCCAGCGAAAGCCGCGCCCGGCGCGAAGCTGCCGACCATGCTGTTCAACCACGGCGGCCCGCAGTCGCAGCTGGCAGCGTCCTTCTCTCTGGATTGGCAGATCTACGCCGCCCATGGCTATGCGGTGGTCGCCTCGAACTTCCGGGGCGGCACCGGTCGCGGCCAGGCCTATGCCACCGCCATCTACGGCAAATGGGGCACGGTCGATGTCGCCGACGCCCTGGGCGCCGTGGACGATGCGGTCGCCCGCGGCATCGCCGATCCCAACCGGCTGGTGGTCGGTGGCTGGAGCTATGGCGGCATCCTGACCAACTATGTCATCGCCAGCGACCGGCGCTTCAAGGCCGCCGTCAGCGGCGCCTCGATCTCCAATGTGCTCGCCGGCTACGGCACCGACCAATATACCCTCGACTACGAGACCGAGCTCGGCCGCCCGTGGGAGCACCCCGACGTGTGGATGAAGCTCTCCTACCCCTTCTACCAGAACGCCCGGATCACCACCCCGACCCTGTTCATGGCCGGCGACCACGACTTCAATGTGCCCCTGCTGAACAGCGAGCAGATGTACCAGGCGCTGAAGAGCCGCGGCATCGACTCAGGCCTGATCATCTACCCCGGCCAGTTCCACGGCCTGACCCGCCCGAGCTTCCTGAAGGACCGCATGCAGCGGTGGCTGGCCTGGTACGACGCCCACCTGCCGAAATAGGCCCGAGTTGGCAGAAAGCCCGAGCTACAAAGGAGGCGAAGCGCCATGACCGACATTACCCGCAGGACGGCGCTGGCCGCCGCGCCGGTCGCCCTGGCCGCCGCGCACGCCGCCGCCGCGCCCAGGCCGGCGCCCGCGCCGCCACCCGTCTCGCCCTGGCCGGACGCCACCGCGCTCGCCGCCGATATCCGCGCCGGCCGGCTCTCGGCGGCCGAAGCCGTCGAGACCGCCATCCGCCGGGCCGAAGGGTTGCAGGGCACGCTGAACATCATCGTCAATTCTGACTTCGACCGGGCGCTCGCCAAGGCCAGGGCCGGGACGCCGAGCGGTCCGTTCGGCGGCGTGCCATTCCTGGTCAAGGACCTGGTGGACTACAAGGGCCTGCCCACCCGCTCCGGTTCGCAGTCCGGGCGCGCGGCGCCAGCGGCGACCGTCCAGGCGCAAAATTGCGACGCCTTCGACCGCGCGGGCTTCGTGACGCTGGGCAAGTCGGCCACGCCGGAGTTCGGCTACCTGCCGACCACCGAGCCGGTCGCCACGGGCCTGACCCGCAACCCCTGGGACCTGTCGCGCTCTTCCGGCGGCTCCTCCGGCGGCTCAGCCGTCGCGGTGGCGGCCGGCGTCGTGCCGGTGGCCCACGCCACCGATGGCGGCGGCTCGATCCGCATTCCGTCGTCCAACTGCGGCCTGTTCGGGCTCAAGCCCTCGCGCGGCCGGATCTCTGACTTCGAGGGCAAGGCCAGCGTCACCGACATCGGCGTCGAGCACGTGGTCTCGCGCAGCGTTCGGGACTCGGCGGCCCTGTTCGCGCTGACCGAGGACATGGCCCCCCGCGCCAGCTTCCCGCCCGTCGGCCTGGTGACCGGCCCCGCCAAGCACCGCCTGCGCATCGGCGTGCTGCTGGAGAACGGCGCCGGCCACAGCCCGACGCCTGAGGTCGTCTCGGCCCACGATCACGCGGTCCGGCTGGTCCAGGGTCTCGGCCACCACGTCGAGCCCACCCACCTGCCCTATGACCGCGGCCAGTTCATCCAGGATTTCCTGGCGCTGTGGGCCGGCGGCGCGGCGCAGGACGCGGCCAAGATCGCCCGCGCCATCGGTCGCGCGCCCGATGAGCGCGAGCTGGAGCCCTTCAGCCTGGGCATGGTCGAGATGGCCCGCAAGGCCGGGTTCGCGTCCCTCGGGCCTGTGATCCAGCGCCTCACCGCCAATGCGCTCGCCTACGACACCTGGTTTCCGGCCCACCAGTTCGACGTGGTGCTGTCGCCGGTGCTGTCATCCGGGCCGCCGCTGCTGGGCGAGGTGGGGCCGAGCGTCGCGTTCGATACCCTGATCGCGCGGCTCACCGAATACGTCGGCTACACCCCGATCCACAACATCGCCGGCGCCCCGGCCATGAGCGTGCCGCTCTACTGGACGCAAGACGGCCTTCCAATCGGGACCATGTTCGCCGCCCGCGCGGGAAATGAGCGGATGCTGTTCGAGCTGGCCTACGAACTGGAGGCGGCCAGCCCCTGGGCCCATCGCATCCCGCCGGTCCGCGTTTAGACCGACAGCCCTTGTAGCCGGGCCGCGATCTCGCGCACCCGCTCCGGTCCGCCGAGCAGCTGGCGGTTCAGGCCCAGGCGCTTGAACCAGAAGTGCAGTCCGAGCAGGTCGGTGATGCCCATGCCGCCGTGCACCTCGGTGGCGGTGCGGGCGACGAAGCGGCCCACCTCGGAGGTCAGCGCCTTGGCGTGGGCGGCCATCAGTGAGGCCTCACCCGAGACCCCTGGCGGCGCATTGTCGAAGGCGTATGCGGCGTACCAGACCAGCGAGCGGCAAGGTTCCAGCTCGGCGGCCATCTCGGCGCACATGTGTTTCACCGCCTGAAACGAGCCGATCACCCGGTCGAACTGGCGGCGCTCCTTGGCGTAGGCGACGGCCTTTTCGAGCATGGCCTGACCGGCGCCAAGGCTGTCGGCGGCGATCAGCACCCAGGCCGCGTCGCGCAGCGCGGCCAGCAACTCAGGGCCGCCGCACAATGGCTCGGCGGGCGTGTCGTCGAAGGTCAGTTCCGCCAGCCGCCGCGTCTCGTCGATCCCGGGCATCAGGGTCCTGCCCGATGAATCCAACGCTTCGCCGGGAGTCAGGTGCAGCTCGCCTGCGGTATCGGCGACGATCAACAGGCCCGCCGCGACCCCGCCGGGCACGAATAGCGCCTTGCCGTTGAGCTTGCCGTTCGTGGCCGTCACGCCCGCGCCGTCCCGCGCGCCGGCGACGGATTCGGAGATTGCCACGGCCGCCGTGATCTCGCCGCGGGCCAGCTTCGGCAGCCATTGCGCCTGCTGCGCCGCCGACCCGCCGCGCATCAGGGCGATCGGCGCCAGGACCGCGCCCATGAACGGCACGGGGGCCACCGCCGCGCCCAGCGCCTCCGACGCCAGCGCCGCGTCCAGCAGGGTGAGGCCCAGGCCGCCGTGCTCTTCCGGGATGACGACGCCCGCCAGGCCGAACTCGGCCAGCGCGCGCCAGACATCGGCGCCGGTGTCGCCGCGGTCGTCCGCGAACCGGCGGACGCGGTCCAGCGGACTGGCGTCAGCCAGCGTTCGAACCAGGCTCTCCTGCATCATCCGCTGGTCCTGGGTGAGCGCGAAGTCCATGGTCTACGCCACCGCAGGCTTGGGTTCGCGCGGCATGCCGAGCCCGCGTTCGGAGATGATGTTCTTCTGAATCTGCGCCGTCCCACCGCCGATGATCAGGCCCAGGTCGAACATGTAGTTCCACTGCCAGCGGCCCTGGGCGCGCAGGTGCGGCCCGTCGGAGTAGAGGATTCCCAGCTCGCCCAGCGCATCGATGGCCAGCGCCGCCAGCTGGTGATTGAGCTCGCAACCCTGCAGCTTGACGATCAAAGCGGCGATCCCCACCGGCTCTTGCGTCAGTTGCGCGGTAATCAGCCGCAACCCATTGAATTTCATCGCTAAGATACGACCCTGAAGCTGCATCAGCCGATCCCGGAAAATCGGGTTGGCGATCAGCGCCTCGCCGTCCACGGTTTCGGTTTTCATCAATTCGATCAGGGCGTTGAGCCGGGCTTCTGTGGCATTGGGATCGCCCAGCATGCCGCGCTCGTGCTTCAGCGTCGTGTTGGCCACGAACCAGCCGCGCCCGCGCCCACCGACCACCGCGCTCTGCGGCACACGCACGTCGGTGAAGAACACCTCGTTGAACTCGGACCCGCCGGTCATGGTCTTCAGCGGCCGCACCTCGATGCCAGGGGTGTCCATCGGGATGATGACGTAGGAGATGCCCTCGTGCTTGGCGGCCCGCGGCTCGGTGCGCACCAGGCAGAACATCATCTGGGCGGCGTGCGCGGTGCTCGTCCAGATCTTGCTTCCCGAGATCAGGAAGTCGTCGCCGTCTTCCACGGCCTTGGTCTGCAGGTTCGCCAGATCCGATCCCGCGCCAGGCTCGGAATAGCCCTGGCACCAGATGATCTCGCCGCGCAGGGTCGGCCCGATCCAGCGGATCTTCTGCTCTTCGGAGCCCACCTCCAGCAGCGTCGGGACCAGCATCGAGATGCCCTGGCCGGACATGCCGCGCGGCGCGCCGGCGGCGATGAACTCCTCGGCGATGATCCGCGACTTCAGGATGTCGGGCTCGGCGCCATACCCGCCGTAGGCCTTGGGGATCGTGCGGGCCGCATAGCCGGCCGCGATCAGCGCGCGTTGCCAGCCCAGCACGTCCTTCGCCGCGCCGCCGGCGAAATCGTCGCGCCGAGCGGCGAGGAAACCCCTCACTTCGGCGCGGAACGCCGCCATCTCGGGCGTTTCGGTCAGGTCCATGTCGTCGCTCCCTGACGCTAGCTGAGCCCCTTTCCGCGGGCCGCGCAACGGCGCCGCTGCGTCAGCATGCAACGGATGCGGCAGAGCTTGGTTATAAGCGCTTCAAGGAGACTCTCGACATGAACCGCACCGTCTTGTTTGCCGCCGCCGGCGTCGCCGCGCTGTCGCTCACCGCCTGCATGCCCGCGGGCTCTGCGGACCCCTGGGTCGGATTCGGCCCGAATCCGCCGCTGGCCAAGCCGCAGAAGGCGCTGATCCCGACGGTCGGGACGCCCAGCGTGGTCGGCTGGGCCGCCGACGCCCATCCGGTGGCGCCGGCCGGCTTCACGGTCACCCGCTACGCCGAGGGTCTCGATCACCCGCGCTGGCTCTACGTCCTGCCGAACGGTGACGTGCTGGTCTCGGAATCGGCCTCGGAGGCGTCACCGGCCGACAAGTCGAACCAGGGCATCAAGGGCTTCTTCCAGAAGATGCTGATGAAGAAGGTGGGCTCGGTCAAACCCAGTCCGAACAAGATCTTCCTGCTGCGCGACAGCGACGGCGACGGGGTGGCCGAAAGCCGGATGCTGTTCGCCCAGGGCCTGACCCGGCCCTTCGGCATGACGCTCACCGGCGGCAAACTCTACATCGCCAACGATAATGGCGTCGTGAGCTTCCCCTACGCCGACGGCCAGACCAGCGAGACCGGCGCCGGCCAGAAGGTCTTCGACCTGCCCGGCCCGCCGATCAATCACCACTGGACCAAGAACGTGGTCGCCAGCCCCGACGGGACCAAGCTTTACGCCACCGTGGGGTCCAACTCGAACGTCGGCGATAACGGCCTCGACGCCGAGGCCGGCCGCGCGGCGATCTATGAGCACGACATCGCCACCGGTCAGACGCGCATCTTTGCCAGCGGCATCCGCAATCCGAACGGCATCGACTTCGAGCCGACCACCAAGACCATGTGGACTGTCTCCAACGAGCGCGACGAGATCGGCAACGATCTGCCCTCGGACTACCTGACCAGCGTCAAGGACGGCGCCTTCTACGGCTGGCCCTGGGCCTACTGGGGCCACAATGTCGACGTCCGAGTGAAGCCCGCCAACCCCGAGATGGTCGCCAAGGCCATCGCGCCGGACTTCGGCCTGGGACCGCACACCGCGTCCCTGGGCCTGGCCTTCTATACCGGCGCGGCCTTCCCGATGTCCTATCGCGGCGGCGCCTTCATCGGCCAGCACGGGTCGTGGAACCGCAAGCCGTTGAACGGCTATCGGGTGGTGTTCATCCCCTTCGCGGGCGGCCAGCCGCAGAATGCGCCCCAGGCCTTCCTGACCGGCTTCCTGGACAAGCACGACAAGATTCAGGGCCGGCCCGTGGGCGTCGTGGTCGACAGGACCGGCGCCCTCCTGGTCGCCGACGACGTGGGCGGCATCGTCTGGCGCGTCACGCCGACGCCGGCGGGGAAGTAGAACGCCCCAGAGTCGGCCAATCGGACAAGTGAGTGAATTGGAGCGGGCTCAGGCATGTCGGCTGAGCCAGGCGCGCATCTCCAAAAAATAGTCCGGAGATACTCGGGACAGCTTCGCATACTCACTGCGTTCGCCCGATTTTGCGATGAACATGAGGTGGTTTGCGTCAGCGATCACCCGCGTGGTCAGCTCTGTTCTTGGCGAGACGATCTGTTTCAATCGGGGCAGATTGGTCTCTGCGGGCACGATCCAGTCCTTAGCGCCATACAGGGCCAGAACCGGCTGGACGTTGTCGCGCCAATAGGGAGCCGGATCGAAGTCCGCCATGACCTTGATCATCGTGCGTTCGGGCGCATCGGCGGCGACCGGCGGCTCCAGGATCCAATCCGCCTTCGCCGCGACCGCCGCCTTGTACGCTGCGTCAATATCGGACCAGTTGCGCCGACCCCGGGAGACGTCCACGTCCAGTGCATAGTAGGCCGTCGCCCGGTCAATCTCCGCCTGATCGAAGCCGTACGGCTTCAGGGAATAGACGACCTGGTCGAGAATTTGCCCCGCCGGCGTGGTCGCCGCGCCAGCGTGCATGATGAGCCCGTCCACCGCCTTTGCCGCACCAAGCTGGGGCAAAATCCAGCCGCCCTGGCTGGCTCCCCAGGCGAACACAGGTCCCTTGAGCCCATATGATCGCGCCGATTTGAGCACCGCCGTCGCGTCCGCCGCCAGGTCCTCCAACGACGTCAGCCGCCAATCCCCGGTAGATCGCCCCGACCCTCGCTTGTCGTAGGTGATGACCGCCAGGCCTTCGCCAAGGAACCAGAATGCCCACGGGTCGAACGCCTCCTTCGGCGCCGGGCCGGAGCCATAGATCATCAGAACGGTGGCGCGGACCGGCGCGTCTCGAACAAACGCGACCTCGGCGGATAGCGCGGTGCGGCCCGACTGCACCTCAAAGCGACGCCGCTCGATGGGGACGGGCGAGAACCGACGCCGGTCGGTGAGCAGGCGCCCGTCAACAACCCGCAGCCCTTCCACCGGTGGGGCTGCGCCATCGAGCGAGCCTGCCATTTTCCAGGCTCGCGCACCTGCGGTCCGGAGCGGCCCAACCGTGAAGCTCGAATAGTCGAAGCCAAAGAAGCCCTTGCCAAACTCGGGGAAGGCGCCGACGCCAAAGCAACCACCATTGTCGCGCCACAGTGTCCGGCCCGGGTCAGCGGCGCCGGCGCGGCCTGATCCTGCGGCGAACATCCCCGCGGAACCGAGTATGGCTTGGCGGCGGTTCACGGGCGAGGCTCCATGCCCTGGAAGAGCAGTTCGACACGCCAGCCAAATAGATCGGCGAGCGAGCCGGCGACAGGTTGGGCAAGCCAGGCGCGAACGGCGCCCGCCCAAAGGTCGACCAAGGCCGCCGACGCGCGAACCGGGTCTACTGCAGCGTCAATCAGTCCGAGGTCTGCGGCCTGCACCAGGAAGATGGCGAACTCGTCCGCATCGGCTGCGCCCGAGTCGTCGTCGATCCGACGCATGGCCGGGTCGCTGATCGCGAGGTCGAGCAATTCCAGCATGAGGCGGCCCTCGCGCAGCAGGATGGCCTCGACGGCAGCGGCGTAGGCCCGAAGGGAGGCGGTCGGCGACCCGGGGTTCATCTGCTGCCGACAATGCGCGACGTCGAGGTCCACCTTGGCGTAGTAGGCCTTCATGACATCGAGCTTCGTAGGGTAGAAATTGAAGAACGTGCCCTTCGCGACGCCGGCGGCGGCGACCACGTCATCGACACTGGTGCGCGCGTAGCCCCGTTCCCGAAAGAGCATGAGCGCCGCCTGATAGATGGCGTCTCGCAGTTCGGCCCGCGGTCGGGATCGGTTCGCCTTTATGACTACGGTCATGACCATAGTCATAACATCGGCCACCGCTTCGTCAAACCCGTTCGGACGCAGGTTGCGCTGCTATACGGCGCGCCGCCGGTCAGACGGCTTCCTCGACTACCACCCAACATCCAGGGCCGCCCGATCAGCGTCGTGACCGACCGGCCCGGGCGCCGTGGATCGCCGACAACGTGGGTTGCATCGTCGGGTGGGTACCCCCGACGCCGGCGGGGGCCAAGCGCGCGAGGTAGCTACTTCGGGCGGCCGGAGAACCCGGCGGCCGAGCGTAGCGCATCGGCGTCCAGCAGCTTGCCGTCGAGCATCACCACGCGGGTATGGCGCAGGTCGCCGATGTGGGCCTGCGGGTCGCCGTCCACCAGCAGCAGGTCGGCGGTCTTGCCCACCTTGATCGAGCCGGTGTGCTTGTCCTGGCCGACCAGGCGCGCGGGCTCGATGGTGGCCGCCGCCAGCGCCTCGGCCGGGGTGAAGCCGGCCTGCTCGTAGATTTCCAGCTCGTGGACGATCTCCAGGCCGCTGCCGTCGGTGCCCGCGACGATCGGCACGCCGGCCTTATGCATCTTGCCCAACAGGCCCACCATCTTGGCCCAGCTGGCGCGGTAGTCGGCCCGCGTCAGGTCCTTCGGCACGGCGAAGCCGCCGCTGTGGAAGCCCCGCTCGGTGGCCGGCGGCAGGGTGCCGATGAAGGGCGCGTAGGACGGGTCGAGGTCGCCGTTGTCCGGTACATAGAGGCTCTCGAACGCCACCATCGTCGGGTCGGAATAGATGTGCTTTTTCGCCATGGTCCCGACGATCAGGTTCATCGCCGGACCGTTCAGATCGACGTCCTTGCCGAAACGCCCCGGTCCCTCGAACCGGGCGATGCCGTTGTCGATCGGCAGCATCTCGGCAGGGGCGGCCTGCATGATGATCCAGTTGATGTGAGTCACCTCGTCATAGCCGTCGGCGATGGCGTCGGTGGCGCGGATCCCGGCCGGGATATGGCCGTGGACGTGCAGCCCCAGCTTGTGCGCCTCGGCGGTCGCGGCCGGCAGCCAGGCGGGATTGAAGGTCCCGTAGAACTTCACGCCGGTGAAGCCGTTGGCCTTGGCCTTGTCGACCAGCGCGATGGCCTCGGCCTGGCTGGTGGCGACGTTGGCCACCTGGGCGGTATTGGGGCCCTTACCGTCGATCAGAGAGGAGGGATAGACGTGCGGCATCAGCAGCTTGCCGGCCGCCGCGCGGGTGCGCCGGTCGATGGTCAGCACGTCGTTGTTGCCCGGGTCGCGGACCGAGGTGACGCCCAGCGAAAGCTCCTGCGGGCCGGTATAGTCGTCGCCGACGTGCATGTGGCAGTCCCACAGGCCGGGCACGAGCGTCTTGCCCTTGCCGTCGAAGACCTTCGCGCCCTTGGGCGCCTTGACCTTCGCCGAGGGCCCGACCGCGACGATCTTGCCCTTGTCGACCACCACCGTCTGGCCGGTGCGGAAGACAAGCGCGTCGGCGTCGAACAGCTTGACGTTGGTGAAGGCGACGGGACCGGTCGGAGTCCTCACCAGGGCCTTCATCAGCCTCGGCGCCTGTTCGGCCATGGCCGCGGCCTGGACCGTGTTCATCCTCGACAGTTCGCCGGCATAGGCTTCCGGCAACCAGGCCACGACGCCGGTCGTACCGAAGAATTTGTTCTGCGCGTCACCCCAGACCGGGAACGGCGACGGACCGACGCCGCTGATCGCCCACAGCGTCACGGTCTGTTTCGCGCTGCCCTGGCCGACCGCCATGGTCGTGAGTTTCTCGGCCTTCGCCCTACCGCCGGGCAGCAAGGCCAGGGTCTTGGTCGGGCTCGCCAGCAGGCGCTCCAGGAACCAGGCGTTGGTGTCGGCCGGCCCACCTTGCGAGGCATAGAAGGCGGGCTGCGAATAGGCCATCTTGCCCGCGTCGATGGGGCTCTTCCAGTTCGCCGTCGCGCCCGAGACCGTGAAGGTCTCGCCGGCGTCGCCCTGCGGCGTCACGCCGTGGATCGCCATGGAGGCGGGCATGCCGTCGGCGCCCGCCTTGCCGACATAGTCCTGGTCCCAGACCTGGCCGCGCAGGTTCCAGGTCTCCCGCGCCATGCGCGTGCCGTCCGGCAGGGTCCAGCTCCAGCTGTCGCCGTGCTTGGCGCCGGTCGACTCGATGATGAAGTGCCGCGCATCGGCCGGCGGCTTGGCGAGGTTGGCCGTCAGCGGAGACGGCGGCGTCTGCGCCAAAGCGCTTGAGGCAAGCAGGGCCGCGAGGCCGGCCACAACGAAGGTCGCACGCATGATCGATGATCCTGAAATTCAGCCCCGCCCGTCCTGGGCTGGCGCAGTCTTGCTAAGCCGCGCCGGCTTCAGCAAGCCCGCGCCGGATTAATTCGCGGCAACTCCGCAAGATCCGCGAACCGACGATCGTCAACCCTCAGCCCGGGCTCATCTGAAAGATGCACAGCTTGTTGCCGTCGAGATCGCGGAAATAGGCGCCGTAGAAATTGTCCATCCGCTGGCCGGGCGGGCCTTCGCAGACGCCGCCGGCGGCCATCGCCGCGGCATGCACGGCGTCGACCTCCGCCGGTGACGGCGATGACAGCGCCACCATCACGCCGTTGCCGGTCGTCGCCGGCTCCCCGTCGAACGGCAGGGTGATCCCCAGCATCGCGCCACGCGACGGCGAGCCATAGTACTGCGACCGCTGATAGCTCAGCGTGCGCCGCCCACCGAGCGGCGCCAGAACGGCGTCATAGAACGCTCTGGCCCGCTCGAGATCGTTGGTCCCTATCGTCGTGTAGCCGATCATCCCGGGAAGCCCTTCACGCGGCCTCAGCCCATCTTGAAGACGCAGACCTTGTTGCCGTCCAGGTCGCGGAAATAGGCGCCGTAGAAGGTCGGCATGCGTTGGCCGGGCGGTCCGTCGCAGGCCGCGCCCGCGGCGATCGCCGCGGCGTGGGCGGCGTCCACCTGTTCCGTGGTCGCGGCCGGCAGGCCGAACATCGTGCCATTGCCGGCGGAGGCGGGCTGCTCGTCATAGGGTTTGGAGATGGCGATCATGCCGGGCGTCTCCTTGCTGCCGTAGAACTGCATCCGCTCGCCGTTGGCGAAGGTGCGGCGGCCGCCCAGGGGCGCCAGCACGGCGTCGTAGAACACCTTGGCTCGGTCCAGGTCGTTGGTGCCGATGGTGGCGTAGCCGATCATCACGTTTCCCCGTCGTCTTGAATCCAGATGCGCACTCTAAGCCGTGGCGTACCGATACTTGCAAGGGCGCGCGCGCAAGCCCGCGTGGACGAAAGCCGCGATCTGTCGTCAACTCCTCGCCAATCAACGGGATGGGGCGGACATGCGGGCGTGGCGGAACATTCTGGCGGGCGTGGCCCAGGTCGCGGTCTTGGCGGCGGGCTTTGCGGGCCAGGCGGCGGCGCAGGGCGAGCCCGCGTCGACAGCGGTAAAGCGCGACGCCTGGTCGGTGGCGGGCCTCGCCGCGCCGGCGCAGATGGTAGTCGATCACTGGGGCGTGGCGCACATCTACGCCGCGAGCAGCCGCGACGCCTTCTTCCTGCAGGGCTACAACGCTGGCCGCGACCGGCTGTGGCAGATCGACCTCTGGCGCAAGCGAGGCCTTGGCCGGCTGTCGGCCAGCTTCGGCCCGGCCTATGTGGCGCAGGATCGCGCGGCGCGGCTCTTCCTCTACCGCGGCGACATGGCCGCGGAATGGGCGGCCTATGGGGCCGGAGCGCACGAGGCGGTCGAGGCCTTCACCGCCGGCGTGAACGCCTATGTGGCCGAGGTGAACGCCGGCCAGCGGCCGCTGCCGGTCGAGTTCAAGCTCTCCCACAGCGCGCCCGAGGCCTGGGGCCCGGAAGACGTCCTGCGCGTCCGCAGCCACGCGCTGGTCTCCAACGTCGCCTCCGAGGTCGCCCGCGCCCAGGTGGTCTGCGCCGGAGGCCTGGCCGCCGACCGCCTGCGCCGCAAGCTGGAGCCGGCGCACTCGACGGTCATCCCCGCCGGCCTCGACCCCTGCGTGGTCCCCGCCGATGTGCTGAAAGACTACCTGCTGGGAACGGGCGCCGTGGACTTCCAGCCGATGACCGCGGGCGGCAAGCGCACCGAGGCCGCGCCGCAGGTCCAGCTCGCCACGGCGCTGGCCGCCGCTCAGAACGAGGGCTCCAACAATTGGGTCATCGCGGGCTCAAGAACCGCCACAGGCCGGCCGATCCTGGCCAACGATCCGCACCGCCCGGTGGGCGTGCCCTCCCTGCGCTACATGGTCCACCTGAACGCCCCGGACCTGGACATCATCGGGGCCGGCGAGCCCGCCCTGCCGGGTGTCTCGTTCGGCCATAACGGCCAGATCGCCTGGGGCCTGACCATCTTCTACATCGATCAGGAGGACCTCTACGTCTACGACGCCAAGGGAGACTCCTACCGCTACAAGACCGGCTACGAGCCGATGACCGTGATCCACGAGACCATCGCGGTGAAGGGCGAGGCCCCGCGCGATGTCGTCCTGAAGTTCACCCGTCACGGCCCGGTGCTGGCCGAGACGCCCGATGCGGGACACGGGGCCCACGCCTTCGCCCTGCGCACCGTCTGGAACCTGCCCGGCGCGTCCGGCTATTTCGGCTCCTCGCGGATGTGGCGGGCGAGGTCCTGGGCCGACTTCAAGGCCGGTCAGGAGCACTGGGGGACGCCGCCGCTGAACCTGGTCTTCGCCGACACCACCGGCGACATCGGCTGGTCCGCCGCGGGCCTGACGCCAAACCGCCCCAACTGGGATGGCCTGCTGCCGGCGCCGGGGGACGGCCGCTACGAGTGGGCCGGGCTGATGCCGGAGAGCCAGCTTCCGGCCCTGCACAACCCGCCCAAGGGCTTCGTCGCCACCGCCAACCAGATGAACCTGCCGGCCGACTATCCGGCCAAGCCCTCGATCAGCTACGAGTGGGCCGACCGCTCGCGGATCACCCGGATCGAGGAGGTGCTGAGCGCGCTGCCCAAGGCGACGCTGGCCGACTCCATGGCGCTGCAGACCGACAGTCATGACGCCCTGTCGCGGCGGACCATCGCGCTCCTGGCCCATCTCTCCTCGCCGGACCCCTCGCTCGCCAGGGCCCTCGAACTGCTCAAGGCCTGGGACAACGACGAGACCACCGGCAGCGCGGCGGCGGCGATCTACCAGGTCTGGACCAGCAGCCACCTGGGCCACACGGTGGTCGGGGCGGTGACGCCGGAAGCCGCACGCACCCTGGTCGGCTCCGGCGCGCTGGACGCCGTGGTCAGCTACCTGGAGGCGCCGGAGGCTGCGCCGGCCCGCGACGCCCTGCTGCTCGGCAGCCTGGGCGCGGCTGTCGCCGACCTGAAGGGCAAGCTCGGCCCTGACATGGCGGGCTGGACCTGGGGCGCGCTGCACCACGCCGACTTCAAGCCCGCCGCCGCGGTCCTCGCCAACCCGCAGCTCGCCGCTCAGATGGGCACGGGCGCGCTGGAGATTCCCGGCTCGGCCCAGTCCCCGCGCGCGGCCACCTACCGCCCGCTCGATTTCACCCAGACGGCCGGCGCCTCGGTCCGGCTGGTGATGGACGTCGGCGCCTGGGACAACTCGGTCGCCATCAACACGCCCGGCCAGTCAGGCGACCCCTTCAGCACCCACTACCGCGACCTCTTCCCGCTCTGGGCCACCGGCGCCTACATCCCGCTGGACTTCAGCCGGGCCGCCGTGAACCGCGACGC
Organism: Alphaproteobacteria bacterium; assembly: GCA_025359785.1. Classification (GTDB taxonomy): domain Bacteria; phylum Pseudomonadota; class Alphaproteobacteria; order Caulobacterales; family Caulobacteraceae; genus Phenylobacterium. The sequence goes on from JANYET010000045.1 coordinate 15,538, forward strand.
GGAACTGGTGGTGAACCTGACGCCGGCGCGGTGAGCCGTTGCCGGGGTCCCTGCCCTACCCACCGAACGACTTGCGGACACGGATGAGCAGGCTGCCGCCCCATTCCAGGTCGCGCACGTCGGTGTAGTCGAGCACCCCCAGGTTGCGGGCGCCGGCGTAGACCTCGCGGATCCGTTTGACGTGGCGCTGGTTCATGGTCTGCGCTTCGAGCCGGATCGTCAGGTCGGGCCGGGGCTTGTATTCCCCGAAGATCAGCACTTCCGTGCCCACCTTACGGGTCTCGATCTCGCCCAGCCGATAGGCCCGCTCGCGCGCCGCGCCAACCACATCGACGCCCCAGACCGACTTCCAATGGGGCAGGTCCTGGGTGAAGTGCGCGTCCCATCCCCAGGGACCCAGCACCGACAGCTCGCGGGTATCCTGGGTGAACCGCGGCGCCGAGATTTCCCGGCCGCGGCCGGTCAGCGGATCGGTCACCCGGGTGATACGCCGCGTCACCTGGCCCCGGAACTGGGCCGCGCGCACCCCCAGGCGGTCCAACGGCAGGCTGATGCTGGCCTGGAACTCGTTCTTCGTCCCCTTGCCGATGTTGCCGGGCACGTCGGCCAGCACCGCGCCGCCCGCGCCATAGACCGGGATACGGTCGACAACATTGGCGATGGCGTAGTGGCGCGCCGTCAGCACCAGCGCGCCGGCCCCCCAGAAGCGCCGCTCGTAGGCCGCCTCGGCCACCGAGGCCTGCTGGGGCGCAAGGTTCGGGTTGCCCGCCGTCAGCGTGCCGGTGGAGGCGACGCTGGGGGCGGCGACAAAATCGTCGAAGTTCAGCTGACCGACCTCGCGCTCCAGGCGCAGGCGCACCTGGCTGCCGGGATCGGGGATCCAGGTGACGGCGAAGCGGGGCTTGGTGAACTGCAGAGTCTTTTCGAGCACGACGTCGCCCACCGAGGTGACCGTCGAGCGCTCCTGACGAACGCCAGCCTCGAGGGATAATCCGTCGCCGGCCTGCCAGGTCGCGCTGGCGGTCAGCTCGGCGCGCCGCTCCTCCAGCTGCACATTCGCCGCGGGCACCACCGCGGCGCGCCCGTTGACGATCAGGTCGGTCTGGCTGTCGAGCTTGTTGAGCGCCCCCTCGGCGCTGCCTTCGAAGGTCAGGCGCGGCGAGGTGCGCAGCTTCGCGGTCAGGCGTCCGACGCTCTCCGAACCGCTGCGGTCCAGCGCGAAGTCACGCAACAGGCCGGGCGCCTCGAAATGCACCGTGGTCTTGGCCTTGTTGAACTGCTGGAACGCCACCGCCTCGACCCCCAGCCGCGGCGTCAGCGCGCGTGAGAACCGTCCACCCAGCTCGATCTGGCGCCGGTCGATGCGGTCGTATTCGTATTCCCGCCCGCCGCCCACGTAGCGGTCATAGAGTTCGACGTAGGACGGGGTCAGCTGATAGGCGCCGGTGAACCGGGCGCGGCCGCCGGCCAGCGGGGTCTCGTAGGCGCCCGTGGTCCAGATCTTTTGGCCGCCCGCGTCCACGTCGACTGCTGATCGCAGGCGCACCGTGCCGCTCGCGTTGTGGCGGACGCGGTTTCCGTCACCCAGTTCCTCGCTGGGCCCCTTGCCATAGACCTGCGACAGCTCGGCGGAGCGACCGCCGGACCAGCGCCATTGGGCCTCGGCGCGGACGCTGTTGAGGACGCGGCCGTCGTAGATGAAGTTCGTGCTGGGCGACACCGCGGCCCGGAACCCGCCCGTGGTCTTGCGCACCACATTGGCCAGCACGGTCTTGCCCTGCATGTCGATGCCCGGCGCGCCGCCGCGGATCAGTTCGACGCGGGCCACGGCGCCGGACGGGATGCGCTTGAGGATCTCGTCCAGCGTATCGTTCTTGGAGACTGGCGGCTGGCCGTCGATCAGCACATTGCCGCCGGCGTCGGCCAGGCCGCGGACCACCGCGCCCTTGTCGAAGGTGAAGCCCGGCAGCCGGATCACCATGTCGTAGGCGCTGGTCGGCGAGGCGTCGGCAAAGAAGCTCGGCGGATAGCCAATGACGCCGCGCTCGCCCGCCGCGGACACCGGCGCAACAGCAGGCGCGGTCGCCTGGGCGGCGACCGCAATCGTCAGCAGCGAAATCATATGAGCCGGCCCCTTCCCCGCTGCGTATCTGGTGGGCTTCGTCAGGCCAAGCTAGAGGGCTGCGCCCCAGGCCGTAACTTGAACGGCGGTGTGCGGCTTTCGCGTAACATGGTCGTCCGTCTCGGCAGGCGGGCGGGCGGGCGGGCGCCTTAGACGCGCCCCGTCACCGGAACCAGGGCGCCGGTGACCGCGCTGGCCTCGGGGCTGGCGAGGAACAGCATCACGGCGGCCAGCTCGTCGGGGCGCACCCAGCTGGCGAAATCCGCGTCCGGCATGTCGGCGCGGTTGGTGGCGGTGTCGAGGATCGAGGGCAGGACGGCGTTGACCGTGACCTCGCCCTTCAGTTCCTCCGCCAAGGCCTGCGTCAGGCTGTGCACGCCGGCCTTCGACGCCGCATAGGGGCCCATGCCCGGCCCGGCCTTCAGCGCCCCGTTGGCCCCCACGTTGACGATCCGCCCGGCGGCCGAGCGGCGCAGGTGCGAGATCGCGGCGCGGCTGGCGTTGGCGGCGGTCTGGACGTTCATCAGGAACAGGCGATGCCAGGTTTTCCCGTCGCCGCCTTCGTGTTTTTCCCACGCAAAGCCGCCGGCGATGTTCAGCAGGCCATCGAGTCCGCCGAACCGGTCGGCCGCCGCGTCGATGGCCGCCGACGCCGCGACAGCGTCGGTCAAATCCACCCCGCCCTGGAAAAACACCTCAGGCCCCGACGGCTGGGCCGGCGGCGCCGGCGCGAAGTCGATCAGCGCCAGCCGCGCGCCCTGCGCAGCCGCCGCCTGCGCGACCGCCGAGCCCAGGACGCCTGACGCGCCGGTGATGGCGAAAACGCGTCCGGCCATGCGCCTGGCCTTAGAGCCGTTCGACGATGGTCACGTTGGCCATTCCGCCGCCTTCGCACATGGTCTGCAGGCCGTATTTTTTGCCACGGGCCTTCAGCGCGTGCAGCAGCGTGGTCATCAGCTTGGTGCCCGAGGCGCCCAGCGGATGGCCCAGCGCGATGGCGCCGCCATTGACGTTGACCCGGTCCGGGTCGGCTCTCAGGTGCTGGATATAGGCCACCGGCACCGAGGCGAAGGCCTCGTTCACCTCAAACAGGTCGATGTCGTCGATGGACATGCCGGCCTTCTGCAGCGCGCGCGCCGTCGCCGGGATCGGCGCTTCGAGCATGATCACGGGATCGTGGCCCAGCAGCGACAGGTGATGGATGCGGGCCATCGGCGTCAGGTTGTGTTCCTTCAGCGCTTTTTCCGAGACGATCATCACGCCGGAGGCCCCGTCGCAGATCTGGCTGGAGGTCGCCGCGGTGATCCGGCCGCCCTCCTGGAGCAGTTTCACCGCGCGCATGCCGTCGATGCTGACGTCGTAGCGGATGCCCTCGTCGCTATCGTGGCGGACCACCGCGCCCTCCTTGTCGAGGCCGTCCAGCGCCAGGATCTCGTCCTTGAAGGCGCCGCCCTGGGTCGCGGCGATGGCGCGCTGGTGGGAGTGGTAGCCGAACTCGTCCAGCTGATCCTTGGTCAGGCCGTACTTGGCCGCCACCATCTCGGCGCCCATGAACTGGCTGAACTGGATGTTCGGATAGCGCTCTTCCATCCGCGGGCTCTTCGGAACGCCGAAGCCTTCCTTGGCGGCCAGCGTCACCGACAGGCCCATGGGCACGCGGGTCATGCTCTCGACGCCCGAGGCGATCACGATGTCCTGGGTGCCGCTCATGACGCCCTGCACGGCGAAGTGCAGCGCCTGTTGCGAGGACCCGCACTGGCGGTCAACGGAGGTTCCCGGCACGCTTTCCGGCAGCTTCGAGGCCAGCACCGCGTTGCGCGCGATATTGGTCGACTGCTCGCCGACCTGCATGACGCAGCCCATGACCACGTCCTCGATGGCGGCCGGATCGACGCCCGTGCGGTCCACCAGTTCGTTCAACACCGAGGCGGCCAGGTCCGCGGGGTGCCACCCGCGCATGCGCCCGCCCTTGCGCCCGCCGGCGGTCCGCGTCGCAGCGACGATATAGGCTTCGGCCATGGCCGGGCTCCCTCAATGGCGTTCCAAAGCGCTCTATAGGCGCGTCAAAACGACTGTATGAAGGCGCCGTTGCGTAAGACAAGACCGGTTGACGCGAACGTCAACCGGCAGAGTAGCCTGGATAGACGCTCAGGCGGCGACGGCGCTCTCGCGCCGACGCCCGCGCAGAGCCGCGCCAACGCCGCCAAGGCCCACGATCATCAACGCCCAGCTGGTCGGTTCCGGCACGCCCGCGGTGTTGAGAATCTCGTATTTCGCCGTGCCGAGTTGCATGACGACGCTGCCACGCTGAGCGCCGTTGTTGAACAACATCAGGTTGGCGCCCCCGGTGACATTCGTCAGCGCAAGCGTGGAGTTCAGGTGCCCGGAGGCCGGGTAGCTGGCGGTGATGGCAAGGTCGTCATAGAGCGGGCCGCCGTCCGCATTGAGATCCTGCACTTTCACCGAGAAGCCGTTGTTGGTGACACTGCGAATCTGCCCGAACTGGTCCGGAATAAGCGTGACCGTGTTGCCGCCGAGGATCGTCAGCGCCGCGCTGAGCACCGGACTGTCAACGTTCGGCCCGACGGTCGTGCCGCCGCGCCGGTCTTCGAAGGTGGCCGTGGTCCGCGCGTTGCCTAGGGTGGGGTCGTAGATCACCACGAGGCTGAAGGCGCGAAGGTCCAGCGCCGAGAATCCGGTCCCGAAGCCGAAGCGGTTGTCGAAATCGAAGCCACCCGGCACCACCGTGCCCGTGAATGTAGCCTGGAAGAGTTGGGCCGCCTGCACCGAGCCCGTGAAAACCAGGCTCGCCGCCACCGCCAGAACCGCACTGAAAAGACGCATAAGCCACCTCGTCACTTGAGGCGCCGAAGGGCTCCCCATTGGCCGAAGACTGGGCTTCCGCGACCAGCGTTCATTGTACAAACTCGCCAATAAGGCGCACTCGCTTGCTCAGAGGCAACGCCTGACCCTACAACTGCGGAACAACGTTACCGCACCGTCAGGGCATGATGTCTTCGTCTGGTTCGCCGCCCGTCGCCGCCCCCGTCGAGGTGCGCTTCCATCTGCCCGCCGGGGAATTGCGCCCCCTCGTCACGTCCTACTATGCGGTCGAGGTCCACAGGGGACCGCTGGTCGATTACCTGCATCCGGAATGGGGCAATGTGCGCTTCATCCTGGATGGCGTGTGGACCCGGAAGATCGGCGCGCGTCCGGCCTGGGTGGCGGGCGCGGCGACCCTCTACGGGCCGACCGACCGCACCGGCGTGGTGGAGACGCAAGGGGGCGCCCTGCTGGGATTCGGCCTCACCCCTCTGGGTTGGGCGCAGATCGTGCGCCGCGACGCCGAAGCGCTGGCCAACGGCGCGCTGCCCCTGTCGGACATCGTTGGCGAAGCGGCCGACAATCTGCAGGCGGCGTTCATCGCCGAGCCGGACGAGGCCGCGCGCGTAGGACTCCTCAATACCGCTCTGCTGCGGCGGCTGACCGACGCGCCGCCGGTGGACGATGCCGTTGTCGCGGTCAGCCAGGCACTGGTCTCGCTCGACCTGCCCGACACGGTCGCCTTCGCCGAGGCGATCGGGGTTTCGACCCGCACGCTCGACCGGCTTTGCCGCCGGGTCTTCGGGTTCGCGCCCAAGCGCCTGCTGCGGCGTCAGCGGTTCCTGCGCACCCTCGACAGCATCCGCGACCGGCTCGACCGGCCACTGGGTGAGATGATCGACCATGGCTACCACGACCAGGCCCTCTTCATCCGCGACTTCCGGAGCTACATGGGCATGACCCCCAGCGCCTACTACGCCTCTCCCCGAGAGGCGATGCGGCGAGCCGCCCAGCTACGCTCCCAGGCCATCGGCGGCTCCGTGCAGGGCGTGCATGCCGCTCTGGATGACGCCCGTAGGCAGACCTAGCCGGCGATCAGTGGGCGAAGCTGTCCTGCAGGATGCGCTCCAGCCACTCGGCGTCCACGGCATCGAAGGCGGCCGGGGTCGTGGCGTCCACGTCGAATACCGCGATCAGCCGGCCGTCGGCGTCCACCACCGGCACCACGATTTCGCTGACCGCACGGCTGTCGCAGGCGATGTGGCCGGGGAAGGCGTTCACGTCCTCCACCACCTGGGTCTGGCGGCTGCGCGCCGCCGTTCCGCAGACACCGTGGCCGAAAGCGATGCGCAGGCAACCCAGAGTGCCCTGATAGGGCCCCACCACCAGCTCTTCGCGCTTGTCCGGATCGACCTGGTAGAAGCCCGTCCAGAAGAAGTGGTCGAAGCTCGCGGCCAGCATCGACGAGACGGTCGCCATCCGGGCCACGATGTTCGGCTCGCCGTCGAGCACGGCGGCGATCTCCTGCGCCACCGCGGCGTACCGCTGCGCCTTCTCGGCGGGCAGGATCTTGTCGTTGAACGCTTCGGCCATGGCGCAAGCCTGTAACGGTCCGCGCCGTGCTGGACAAACCCTCCGAGCGCGGCCTTTCTAGCGCCGTCCAGTTTCGGGGAGTTTCCATGCGTCTTGCCTTGCTCGTGTCCGCGCTCAGCCTCGCCTGCGCGGCCGCCCCAATCGCGCCGGCGTTTGCTCAGGTCGCGGAAGGCCCCAACCGGATCTTCCAGCCGCGCGACATCTTCGGCCTGCGCGCCGCCGGCGATCCGCAGGTGCGCCGGGACGGCGCCGCCGTGGCCTATGTGCGCACGACGCAGGACATCATGACCGACAGCGGTCATCCGTCGATCTGGCTGGTGGATGTCGCGACCGGCGTCCAGACCCCGCTGGCGGCGGACGATGCGGCCAGCTTTCGGCCCGTCTGGTCGCCGGATGGCTCGCGGCTGGCCTATGTTTCCGCCGGCCCCAGCGGGGCGCAGATCTATGTCCGCTGGATGGCCACCGGCCGCTCGGCCAAGGTCGCGAACCTGGAGCAGGCGCCGAGCTCGGTGGCCTGGTCGCCGGACGGCAAGACCCTGGCCTTCATCATGCTGGTCCCAACCGCGCCGAGCACCCTGGGCGCGCCGCTGACCCCGCCGCCCGGCGCGAAGTGGGCCGAGCCGCTGAAGATCATCGACCGGGTCACCTACCGCCGCGACGGCGCGGGCTATGTGAAGCCCGGCTATCGCCACATCTTCACGGTCACCGCCGATGGCGGGACGCCCCGCCAGCTGACCTTCGGCAAGTATGACGAGGGCGGCGAGCTGGCCTGGTCGCCCGACGGCAAGACCCTCTATTTCGCCACCAACCGCCAGCCGAACTGGGAGCGCGAGGCCCAGGAGAGCGACGTCTACGCGATGTCCTCGGCCGGTGGGGAAATGACCCGCCTCACCACCCGCGATGGCCCCGACATGGCGCCGACGCCCTCGCCGGACGGCTCCAAAATCGCCTATGTCGGCTACGACAACCATGGCTACCGCGGCTACGAAAACGTCCGGCTCTACGTCATGGACCGCGACGGCCGGAACAGCCGCGTGCTGACCGGCGGCCTCGACCGCAGCGTCGGCGCCCCTACCTGGGCGGCGGACGGCAAGAGCCTCTATGTCGACTACGCCGACCATGGCGTCACCAAGGTCGCCCGCGTGACCCTGGACGGCAAGCTGACCGACGTGGCCTCAGGCCTCACCGACGGCGCCGAGATGGACCGGCCCTATGCGGGCGGATCGTTCTCGGTCGGCAAGAACGGGCTGATCGCCATCACCATGGGCGACGCAGGCTCGCCGCCGGATATCGGCCTGGTGCGCGGCGGCAAGGCCGAGCGGGTGACCCACCTCAACGCCGATCTGTTCGCCGACAAGACGCTCGCCAAGGTCGAGCCGATGCCGGTCAAATCCGCCTTCGACGGCAAGGCCATCGACGCCTGGATCGTCACCCCGCCGAACTTCGATCCGTCGAAGACCTATCCGCTGATCCTGGAAATCCACGGCGGGCCGTTCGCGGCCTATGGCCCGGTATTCTCGACGGACGACCAGCTCTATGCGGCGGCCGGCTACATCGTGGTCTACGCCAACCCGCGCGGCTCGACGTCCTATGGCGAGGCCTTCGCCAACACCATCGACAAGAACTACCCCAGCCACGACTACGACGACCTGATGAGCGTGGTGGATGCCGCCATCGCCAAGGGCGCGGTGGATCCGTCGCATCTCTATGTGACCGGCGGCTCCGGCGGCGGCGCGCTGACCGCCTGGATCGTCGGCAAGACCGACCGCTTCCGCGCCGCGGCCACCCAGAAGCCGGTGATCAACTGGACGAGCGAAGTGCTGACCACCGACGGCTACAACTTCATGGCCACCGCCTGGTTCGGGAAGATGCCGTGGGAGGACCCGGACGGTTACTGGAAGCGCTCGCCCCTGTCCCTGGTCGGCAATGTGAAGACCCCGACCCTGGTGGTGGTGGGCACGGACGACCACCGCACGCCGCCCTCCGAAGCCGAGCAATATTTCGCGGCCCTGCAGTTGCGCAACGTGCCCACCGCCCTGATCCAGGTGCCTGGCGCCTCGCACGGCGGCCTGGCCGAGCGGCCCTCGCAAGCCGGCGCCAAGGCGCAGGCGATCGTGGCCTGGTTCAACCGCTTCAGATGAGGTCTCCCGCCGTGAATCGTGGCGCCGTCCTCGCCGCCCTGATCCTCGCCGGCGTTACAGTCGGCGGGGCGCAGTCCGCGCCGCTTCGCTCCGCCGGCATCAGGGACCCTGACACCAAGGCCTGGTGGCAAATCGCCGAGACCCTGACCTCCGACGCCATGGAAGGCCGCGACACCGGCTCGCCCGGCCATCACCGCGCGGCCCTGATCGTGGCGGCCCGGTTCAAGGCGGCTGGCCTGAAGCCGGCCGGCGACGCGAAAACGACCGGGGGCGGCTACATCCAGAGCTTCCCGGTCCACGAGGCCCGCGTCGAAAAGGCGGGCACTACGTTCCAGGTCTCCCGTGATGGCGCGGCGCCGCTGAAGCTCGCGTTCCTGCACCAGATCTCGGTGCGGGCCACCGATGACCTGCCGGCGACGCTGGACGGCGCCATGACCTTCCGCGGTTATTGCGGACCCAAGGACCTGGCCGACGCCACGGGCAAGATCGTCGTCTGTTTCAACACCCGCCGAACTGGCCTGCCGAGCGCGGCCCAGCGCATCCAGGGCGCGCAAGCCGCCGGCGCGATGGGCCTGCTGCAGGTCGATGACCCCTATTTCACCCTCGAGCCATCGCGCTGGCCCGACGCCTATGCGCGCTCCGTCAGCATCGCTGGATCGCCGGCGCCGGCCGCCCCGGCCATGCCGGTGATGCGGCTGGGCGTCGACGCGTTCAAGGCGATGCTGGCCGGCTCCGCCCACGACGCCGACGCCATCCTGAAGGCCGGCGGCGCCAAGCAGACCCTGGCGGCCTTCGAGATACCAGGCCACCTCCAGGCCCGCTTCCACGTGATCAAACGCGACTACACCGCCGAGAACGTGGTCGCCGTCCTGCCCGGGCGCGACCCGAAGCTGAAGTCGCAATATCTGGCGCTTTCCGCCCACCTCGACGGTTACGGCTTCGGCGAGCCGGTGCAGGGCGACAACCTCTACAACGGCACGCTGGACGACGCGGCCTATGTCGGCACGCTCATTCGCTTCGCCGACAAGCACAAAGGCCGGCCGCTGCGCCGCAGCGTGCTCGTCGCGGCCTTCACCGGTGAGGAAAAAGGCCTGCTCGGCGCCCACTGGTTCGTGGACCATCCGACCGTGCCCAAGGCCGCCATCGTCGCCGACCTCAACCTCGACCAGCTACGCCCGCTGTTCCCGCTGGAGATTCTGACCGAGCTCGCGGTAGACGACACCAGCTTGGGGACCACCGCCCGCGCGGTCGCCGCCGCCATGGACATCCGCATCCAGGCCGACCCGGAACCGGAACGCAGCCTGCTGACCCGCGCCGACCACTGGCCGTTCATGCAGGCGGGCATCCCGGGAACCGGCTTCATCTTCGGCTATGTTCCGGGAACCGAGGCCGAGCGTCGCTATCGGGAGTGGTATCAGGTCCGCTACCACCGTCCGCAGGACGACCTGACCCAGCCGATGGATTTCATCGCGGCCGGCAAGTTCAACCGCTTCTTCTACAAGCTCGCCGAGACCGTGGCCGACGCCGACGCCGCGCCGACCTGGACGCCCGGCAGCAAGCTCGCGCCGACAGCGCCCTAAGCGCCGGGAACGTTGAGGCTTGTTGCGGTCTGCCGCAACGCGGCTTGATCGGCGGCCGATCCGGCGAAGGCCTGGGCGGCGTCGCGGTAGGCCTGGGCCGCCGCGCGCGTCTGGCCCAGCACCATCCGCGCCCGCATCAGCCGCTCCCAGCCCTCGCGGTCATGCGGGTTAGCCTTCAGGCTGGCCGCCTGCTTGTCGACCATGCCCTGGATCATCGCTTGGCGGCCGGCGTCGCTCATCTGGCCGGCGGCGGCGACCTGGTCCGCCGTTGGGCCCGGCGCCGGCGCGGCTTCGACGACCTCGGCGGGCGCCAGCCGCCCGGTGAGATCGACGTGGCGTTCCTGGGCGACCTTTTCCACAAACCTCCGCACCTCCGGCGCCCAAGGCGCGCCCGGCGGCGCGCTCTTCAAGAGCGCGATCCAGTCGTTCATGGCGCCCTTGGCGTCGCCCTTCTGGTCCTTGGCGATCGCCAGGTAGTAGCGGGCGCGCGGGTCGGCGGCGTCGAGCGAGACGGCTTTGCGGAAGATCGTTTCGGCGGCGGGCGTCACCTGCCCTTGCGCCGCCAGCACCGTCGATTCCCCCTGCGCCGACAGGAATTCAGCATTGTGCGGATCGAGGGCGGCGGCGCGACCGTAGGCGGTCGCGGCCTCGGCGTTGCGGCCCACCTGCAGATAGGCCCAGCCCAGCATCCGCCAGCCCTCGGCGTCGTCCGGCGCGGCCCTCATCTTGGCTTCCAGCTGGCCGATCATGACGACCGCCTCGACCTCGGGGTGGTCTGGCGGAAGGCGGCTATCGGAACGCGCGACGGGCCCGGAGCCGCCAAGCTTCAGGTGGGAGGCCGCTGCGGCCAGGACGACTAGTCCGACGATGCCGAGCACCGCATAGAGCACGATCCGTAGGCTGAACGGCCGTTCGGCGGGGTCTTCGTGACCTGTTTCGTCGAAGGCGCGGCGCGCGCCACCTCGCCGACGCAAGACGAAGATCGCCAGCCCAGCCGCAGCCAGCACGACGGCGAGAATCAGCGCGAACTGCCCGACTTCCGCCGCCATGGATTCCTGCTCCCCCATTCAACGGCCCGGTGACGCTTTCGAGCGCATTGTCATGGGCCGGGAGATGCTACAGTGCCAAGGCTTGCCTGGGGTGGGAAGCGGTAAGCCGCGCGGCGCGCGCCTCGGCGCCGAAGCGGGGGATCAGAGACCGGGAAAATGTCGGAGCTGTTTCGGATCGCGATCGTGGGCTCGGGACCATCCGGTCTCAGCGCCGCGGCGCATGCCGCCACCAAGGGGATCAGCCACATCCTCCTGGAGAAGACCGACCATCTGTCCGACACCATCTTCCGTTATCAGAAGGGCAAGCACGTCATGGCGACGCCCAGCCTGCTGGTGCTGCGCTCGGACTGTGAATTCGGCCCCGCGCGGCGCGAGACGGTGCTGGAGCGATGGAATGCCGACGCAGCCAGGGCCGGCGTCAATGTCCGCTACAATGCCGAGGCCAGGTCGATCGCCGGGGCCCGGGGCGACTTCACCATCGCGCTGGCCAACGGCGACACCGTGCGAGCCGAGACCGTGGTTCTGGCGATCGGCACCCAAGGCAATCCCAATCTGCTGCGTTGCGAGGGCGCCAGCCTGCCGCACGTCCAGTACCAGTTGGACGATCCCGCCGAATATATCGACGAGCACATCTTCGTCCTGGGCGGCGGAGACGCCGGGATCGAGAACGCCCTGGGTCTGATCGCCGATCAGGCGCAGGGCAATATCGTGACACTGGTCGATCGCAGCGCCGACTTCGCCCGCGCCAAGGAGGCCAACGTCAAGGCGCTGTTCGCCGCGCGCGACGCCGGCCGCATGACGATCTTGAGCGAAACCAACACCACCCTGGTCGAGCCCGGCTGGATCACCCTGGAAACGCCGCAGGGCGCGGTGCGTCACAAGTGCGACCGGATTATCGCGCGCATGGGCTCGGCGGCGCCGCGCGCATTTGTCGAGGCCGCCGGCGTCCGCTTCACCAGCGAAGCCCGCAGCGCCTTTCCCCAGCTGACCGGCGCCTTCGAGGGCACGACCCCCGGCGTCTATGTGATCGGCGCCCTGGCCGGCTATCCGCTGATCAAGCACTGCATGAACCAGGGCCACGACGTGGTCGAATATATCGCCGGCCGCACCGACCTGAAGCCCGCCGACGAGCCGATTCTGGAAGCCAAGCTGAAGGACTTGCCGGGCGCGCTCTCCGTCTCCGAGTGGCTGGAGTTCCTGCGCAGCCGCGTCGAGATCCTGCACGGCCTGTCGCCCCTGCAGATGCGCGAGTTCCTGCTGGACTCCGAGGTGAAGGCCTTCCGCGCCGGCGAGCTGATCTTCGAGCGCAATGGCGTCGGGACCTCGCTCTTCGGCATCGCCCAGGGCGCGGTCCAGGTGGAGATCGATCCAAAGGACTCCAAGGTCACCGTGCCGATTCCGCAGGGGTCGATCTTCGGCGAGGTGGGACTGATTTCTGGCCGCCGTCGCGGGGCGACTGTCCGCGCCGGCGAGGACTGCGTCGTCGTCGAAATCCCGCGCACCGCGACGCTGAAGCTGATGGCCCAGGTCAACGAGGCCCGTGAGACGGTGGAACGGGTCACCACCGAGCGTCAGATCCTGCAGATCTTCAAATCCGGCCTGACGCCCGCCGACCTGGCCGAAGTCCTGCCGCTGGCAAAGACCCTGGAGATCAAGGCCGGCCAGCCGATCATGACCGAGGGCGAAGAAGGCGACGACCTCTTCATCATCCGTTCCGGCTCGATGGTCGTGGAGAAGTCGGTGGGCGGCAAACAGGTGTTCCTGTCCTACGTCCCGGCCGGCTCCTACTCGGGCGAGATGGCGCTGCTGGACGGCGGGCGGCGGACGGCCACCGTCAAGGCGGCGATCCGCAGCCAGGTGGTGCGCCTGCCGGGCGAGCCGTTCCGCCGGCTGCTGGCCAAGAAGCCGGCGCTGCTGGCGCGCATGCGCGAAGACGTCGCCTCGCGTCGCAAGATCAATGCCTTCCTTGAGGAAAAGAAGGACAGCTTCGGCGGCGTGGTCGACATGTACTCGTCGGTCGCCAGTTTCCTGATCGACCAGGGGATCGGCGAAGCCACCGACGTGCTCCTGATCGATGAGACCCTCTGCGTCGGCTGCGACAACTGCGAGAAGGCCTGCGCCGACAGCCATGAAGGCCTGTCGCGGTTGAACCGCGAGGCCGGCAAGACCTACGCCAAGATCCATGTGCCGACCTCATGCCGCCACTGCGAGCACCCCTATTGCATGACCGACTGCCCGCCCAACGCGATCCAGCGCGGACCGGACGGCGAGGTGTTCATTTCCGACGCCTGTATCGGCTGCGGCGCCTGTCAGCGCAACTGCCCCTACGACGTGATCCAGATGGACCGGCCGCCGCCGGCGAAACCCGGGCTGCTCGCCTGGATGCTGTTCGGCATGGGTCCGGGTCCCGGCGAGCCTGACGCGGCCTGGCGCGACAAGAAGGCCAAGGCGCAGCCCGAGAGGGCCAAGGTCGCCATCAAGTGCGACATGTGCATCGGCAAGGCCGGCGGGCCGGCCTGCGTCCGCGCCTGCCCGACCGGCGCGGCCATTCGCGTCTCCCCGGAGGAATTCCTCTCGGTGGCGCTGCTGGAGCGGGGACAGGGCTAGGCTTTGGCGGGGCAGACACAGAGACGCAAACGGGCGACGCACGAGGGCTTCCTGCGCCATCGCGGCTTCCTGTTCCTGAAGATCGGGACCGTGCTCTGCGTCGGCGTCACAGCCGCCTATCTGTTTCAGGACCAGCGCCTGCCGCGGGGCGGCGGGACGCTGCTGGGCTATGGGCTCGGGACGGCGGGCGCGCTGCTGATCGTCTGGCTGGCGCTTCTGGGGGTCCGCAAACGGGCGGTGACCAACGGCTACTATTCGCTGAAGGCCTGGGTCTCGGCCCACGTCTATCTGGGCCTGGCGCTGATTGTCATCGGCACCCTGCACACCGGCTTCCATTTCGGCTGGAACGTCCACACCCTGGCCTACGGGCTGATGATGCTGGTGATCACCTCGGGCGCGGTCGGGGTCTGGGCCTATGCGACCTTGCCGAAGACGCTGAGCGACAACCGCGCGGAGGCCACGCGCAAGCAGATGCTGGCGCGAATCCGATCGTTGGACGAGGCGCTGCTGGATGCCGCCCAGCCGCTACCGCGCATCGACGCCGAGATCGTGCGCCTGTCACTGGAGAAGACCGAGATCGCCGGCGGATACTGGCAGCGGGTGATGCAGAACTGGGACAACTGCGCCAACAAGGCGGCTATCGCGCAGCTGCAGCCCGTGCTGGCCGGCGCCACCGGGCAGCAGGCCGCGGTGCTTCGCCGCGTCGATGCGCTGATGCGCGACAAGGCCGATGCGCTGGCCCAGGCGCGCAAACAGATCCACATCACCGCACTTCTGGAAGGCTGGCTCTTCGTGCACGTTCCGTCCACCTTCGCCCTGCTGGCGGCGCTGGTGGCCCACATCGTCAGCGTCTTCCTCTACTGGTGACATGACCCAGACGATCCTCCTTCGGACGATCACCCGCCAGGCGGGCGGCGGCGAGATTGTCCGCACGCGGGAAATCGGCGGGCCCGACGCGATGATCGGGCGCGGCGTCAATTGTGACATCGCCCTGCCAGACCTGTCGGTCGATCCAGAGCACGCGATGTTGCGGATCACCGGCCAGAGCCGGGTCACGATCGAATCCCTGACCGGCGAGCCCTTCCAGATGAACGGCAAGGCCGTGCTGCGCGTCGAACTGGAGGTCGCCCGCGCGCCAGTCGTCACCTTCGGCAGCTACGATCTGCTGTTCGGCCAGGGCGGCGAGGGCGATATCTCGGTCACCGTCCTGCGCCATCCGGAGCCGCATCCGGCGGCCCCCAGCCTGTTCTCGCTCAGAACCAGCGTGTTCGGCCGGCGCCGCACGGCCTGGGTCACCGGCCTGACCATCCTGCTGCTCTGCCTGGTGCTGCCGCTCGCCGGCGGCGCCTGGATCAACCACAGCCGCATCCATCCCGACCGGCAATGGTCGAGCGGCCCGCTGTCCAAGGCTCACGCCTTCCTGGAAAAGGACTGCCAGGCCTGCCACCAGCAGGCGTTCGTGGCGGTGCGCGACACCGCCTGCCTGTCCTGCCATCAGGCGGGCGATGCCGCGGCGACGGCGCGGATCGACGCGCGGGTTCTGCGTGAGGGCAGTCCGTTCCTGCCGTTGCTGGTTTCGGACCACGCCCGGCACGACAAGCTGGTCAGCGCCACGCCGCCACCGCCCACCCTCAAGGGCAAGGTCGTCTCGATCTTCCAGGGCGCGATGAACCACCCCAGCGACCGCTGCGCCAGTTGCCACCTTGAGCACACCAGCAGACCGGTCGACCGCAACGTCTCGGCGACAGCCGACATCGTGCGCCCGGGCAAGCCTGCGCTGGTGGTGGTGACGGACTGTGCCGGCTGCCACAGCCGGCTGAAGATGCGCCTGCCCTCGACAGGCCTGATCGACACCCCGGACTGGAACCGGCATCCGGAATTCCGGCCGGCCGTCAACCTTGGCTTCGATGGGCCGCAGCCCAGGATCGAGCGGGTCTCGCTGGCCAGCCCCCAGCTCGAGGCCAACGGCCTGACCTTCTCTCATCGCCTCCATATGAGCGCGACGGGTGGCGTCGCGCGGCAAGGCCAGGTGCTGGGCGCCGCCCGCGGCTATGGCTCGGCGCTGACCTGCCAGTCCTGTCACCGGCCCGAGGGCGGCGGCTTCAAGCCGATCGAGATGGAGCGCGACTGCGGCGCCTGCCACTCCTTGGCCTTTGCTCAGGTGGGCGGCGCCCTGCAGACGCTTCGCCACCACGACATGCGTGATGTCGCCGGCCTGCTGCGCGGGGCCTTGGCGCCGGCGAGCCCGCCCAAGGTCGATCCGGCGGTCCTGCGGCGCGCCCTGGCGCCCGGTGGTCTTTGCGTGGACTGCCACACCGTGCGCCCCTCCGCCGGACTGCTGGGCGCGGAGATCGCGCCGGTGCGCCTCGCCGATCGCCTGCTGCCTTGGGGTGACTTCAACCATGGCGTGCCGGCCCACAACGGCGTCGGCAAGGGCGCCGCGGCCTGCGCCGACTGCCACAAGGCCCAGGTCTCCGACCGCGCCAACGATCTGCTGATCGAGGGCGTCGCCACCTGCAAAGGGTGCCATGGCCGGACCGAACACGAGACCACCGCGGCCGCCAGCGGCCGGTGCGGCGAATGCCACAGCTTCCACGCCCCCGGACAGGCGCCGCGCACCGGACAAGACCGCCTGTTCGGCGTTCTAGGTCTGCCCGCGGGCGTCAAGCCTCGCGGCATACCGACCTTCTAGGACAGAAATGCGCAACTTGGTCATCCGTCGCCGCTGAGGCTACGTAACTCTAGATGGTAAACTGCGTATGCCTGGGGAGGCGCCTTTGTTGACCGTCGCGCAGATCACGGACCTGCACATCACCACGGCCCGCGATCCGCTGAATCAGCTCCGCAACCAGCAGCGCCTGCGCCAGGTGCTTCGCTCCATCCACGCGCTGCGGCCCCGGCCGGTGGCGATCATCGCATCCGGCGACCTCGCCGATCACGGCGACCCCGCCGAATACGCCGCCCTGAAGGTGATCCTCGCCGACTGCGAAATCCCGATCTACTTCGCCGTCGGCAACCATGACCGGCGCGAAGCCTTCCTGGACGCCTTCGGCGGCCCCGGCGCCCGGCAGGACGAGAACGGCCTTATCCAGTACGCGGAACACTTCGGCGATCTGCGGATGGTGGTCTGCGACACGCTGGAGGAAGGCCATGACCGCTCCGGCTATACCGCCGAGCGCGCCGACTGGTTGGCCAGGACGCTCGCTGAAGACACCGAGACGCCGACCATCGTCGTGCTGCATCACCCGCCGATCATGTCCGGCGTGAAGTGGATGGACCCGGACCCCGATGCGCCCTGGATCGGCGCGCTCGCCGACGCGATCCGCGGCCACGAGCAGGTTCGCGTCGTGCTCTGCGGCCACGTCCACCGCGCCTTCCATGGTCTACTGGGCGGCCACATCGTGGCGACCTCGCCCGCCACCTCGATCCAGGTGACGCTGGATCTCACGCCGGTTGACATGGAAAAGCCGGATGGCCGCGAGATCCTGGTCGCTGAGCCGCCGGGCTATGTGCTGGTGATGGTCGACGGCGGCCACGTCACCACCCACGTCTGCGTCGCCGGCGATTACGAGGCCGCGGTGGCCTACACGCGGCCCTTCGGCTTCCACTAGCCGACTACTTCTGGATCGAGGCCGTGAGGTCCATCCGCGCCTTCAAGGGATCGGCGGTGGCCGCCGCGACACCGTCGCCCCCGAACAGCATCAGTTCGTCCTTGGCCGCCGCGTACCGAGGCCAGTTAGGCAGGCCCGGCCCGTTCGGATCGCCGGTCTTGGCGAAGTTCAACCAGTAGCCGTGGATGGTCTTGGCCACCGCCGCATCCCTGGCGCTCGCCTCGCCCGAATGGGTCGGCGAGACCATGGCGATGTAGGGCGCGCCATATTTGTCGAAGACGTAGGGAATTTCCGAAGCGTGCGGCGCGCCGTTGGGCGAGCGGGCCTTCAGCGCATCGCCCACATAGTCGAAGCGGAACTCGTAGGCCGGCAAGCCCTGGGCGGCGAAAGTCGCCGCGTCAAACCGAGCAGGCTCGAGCATCAACTGGTCCATGCCGACCTTGCTGCGAACGCGAGCGAAGGGACCCACGCCGCCCGGGTCGTAGGCCGCGATCGCCTTGGCCTTGTCCGCGCCGAAGGGGGCCATCAGGGCGTCCATGTCCTTCGAGGTATTGAAGCCGAGGTCGGCGCCGTTGGCCCCGACCATCAGGGCCACCTTGGCCTGCCGCCGGCCGAGGTAGGCGGCCTGCGGTGACTCCACCACCAGCTTTCCGTCGGTGACGGGGCCGGGATAAGTGAGCGCATTGGCGCCGGCGGTGAACATGCTGAGGTTGCCGGTGACGGCCGCGGCGGGAAGCGCGCGCAGCTTGGCGAGCGCGGCGGCGTCGCCGCCTTCCACCCCGTTCGCCTTGGCGAAGGCCAGACCCGTGGCTTCCGCGGCCGCCACGGTGGGCGCGGGCCCCTCGGTCGAGCGTCCGCCGCCGCTTTCGACGATGGCCCGCTGGAACAGACCCTTGCCCATCGGCGAGGCGATCAAGGTGTGAACGGAGAACCCGCCGGCGGACTCCCCGAAAAGGGTCACCTGCTTGGGATCGCCGCCGAAGGCCGCGATATTGCGCTGGACCCACTGCAGGGCGGCGAGCTGATCCATGTAGGCGTAGTTGCCCTTGAGCTCGGCGCGATGCTCGGCGGTCAGCGCCGGGTGGGCGAAGAAGCCGAAGCGGCCCAAGCGGTAGTTGAGGCTGACGAAGACCACGCCTTCGCGGGCGAAGGCGTCGCCTTGATAAATCGCCGGCTGGGTGCCGCCATTGACCAGGCCGCCGCCATAGATCCAGACCATCACCGGCAGCTTCTTGACGGACGTTTCGGCGGGCCGCCAGACATTGAGATAGAGGCAATCCTCACCGAGATCGGTACCCATGCCAGGGTCCCCCTTGACCTCGGCCTGCAGGCAATCGTGACCGTGCTTGAGCGCGGGCCGGACGCCCGTCCAGGCCTTGGCCTTCTGGGGCGGGCGCCAGCGCAGGTCGCCCACCGGCTGTTCGGCGAAGGGGATGCCCTTGAAGGCGACCACGCCGTCGCCGGCCGCGCCCTGCAACTGGCCGGTGTCGATGGTCACGATCGTAGAGGCCGGCGCCGCGACGGACGCGGTGGCGAGCAGCGCGGCGGATATCGCCATGGTCAGCGGCAGCAGGCGCTTGAGCATCGAATACCTCCCCTTATTGTTGGTCCAAGGATGCGGGGCCGATGCTACGGACCACAAGGCCTAATCGCGTTGAGGGAAGCTTCAGGTCGGGCGAGCTTAGGGGCTGCCACCGCGGTTGCGAGCCGATAGGCTCCACGAGAAACATCAGGGGGACCGTCAATGAACAGGCACTGGAGCGCGGCGCTCGCACTCGTATTCGCTGTCGCCGCCGCCGCCGCCGCCATGGGGCAGGTTCCGGCCCGGCCGCCCGCCGACCCCGGCCCGCCGCTCAGCGGCTATCCTCGCAACGCCCTCCGTGCGCCAACGCCCGCAGAACTGAAGACCGCCACCTATGTCCGCGATATCATCTACGGTCACCGCGACGGCATGGCGCTCACCTACGACGTCTTCAAACCGGTGAAGAACGCCAATGGCGCGCTTGTGGTCAACATGGTGTCGGCCGGCTGGCGATCGTCATGGGGCCCGCCGGAAGAACGCCAGGCGCGCTATCAGGCGCTGATCGACAAGGGCTTCACCGTCGTCGCGCTCTACCATTCCCCGGCGCCGCGCTTCCAGGTTCCGGACGCGGTCGCGGACGTCCGGCTCGGGATGCGCCACATCAAGCTGCACGCCGCCGACTACGGCGCCGACCCCGCGCGGATCGGGGTGTGGGGCGCGAGCGCCGGAGGCCACCTAGCCCTCGTCGCCGGCGTCATGGCCGATGACGGAAATCCGGCGGCCGCCAACCCCCTGGAGCGTTCAGGCAATCGCGTTGCAGCCGTCGTCGCCTACTTCCCGCCCACCGACCTGGCCGCCCTCCTCCAGGGCCGCCCCAAGGCCGGCCCCATCGATTTCGACGACAAGCTCCTTCCGGCGATCTCCCCGATCCACAGCGTCGATGCGCGCGATCCGCCGACCCTGATCCTGCACGGCGACGCCGACAAGGGCGTGCCGCCGGCGCAGTCCGAAGCGATGCATGCCGCCCTCGACAAGGCCGGGGTCGAGAACAAGCTGAAGATGTACCCGGGCGCCGACCACGATTTCTACGTCAAGGGCGACCCGGCCAGGACCGACGCCTACGCCACCGACGCCATGAACGCGATGGTCGGCTGGTTCGAAAGCCACCTGAAGAAGTAGGCCAATAGCGGACTTTCCCAGGGGCCGCGATGGGTGGGAACCGGACGTTCGCCTTACCTACGGCCTCGGCGGCGCGGAGGGAGAGAAGTCCATTGGAATAATCACCCATGTGTCCTTCGCCAGCGCGGCGGTGGACACTTGGCTGACCGCCGCCACAGCAGCATCGGCGGTGATCACAGGGCTGGTTGTCTTCGACGACCGGAAATAGAGAACGAAGCAGCGCTCAAATCCCTTGTCGGTCACGACGCAGCTGACTTCTGCATGGCCCCTAACACCTGGTGCGGCGGCTTTGACAGTCGGCAGGGAGACGACGCGTTCAATGCCGTTGACTGGCGCACCGAGGGCAAAAGGAACGCGCACAGCGATAGAAATCCCAACCGGAGTGCCGTCGACAGCCCTTATGCGGCGACGGGCCGCCAGCATCCGCGCCGCATCAGCAAAACCCGAGCCGCCGGGGTTCTCCTCTCCATGGATACATTGCTTGAGCTCGCCATCCTGGCCGGCTGTGCAATGGAGCAGGGCTTCGCCACTCTGATGCTTCCGAAATGCAAATTCAGGGAAGTAGGGACCCGCAGGGCCAAGACTGGCGTACTGACGCTCAGAAGGCGCGAGCGGCGCGAACTCGACTTCATAGACTTTCGGCGCGGCCTCAGACGCCGACTGGAGCGCGAAGGCCATCAACATCGCGAACACTATGCCGTCCCTCCGAGGTTGCAGAAGGGTGGCACGATATGGCCGGGCGAGACCAGTGGCCCAGGAACAGACCTCGCCAACTTCAGCAATGGGTGGAAAGCGGCCATTGGGTCGGAGGCCGAAGTGCGGAAGCCTTCAAGCGCTAGTCGCGATCCCGGAATCGTCGTCGCACGCGGTCAGCCAGGCGCAGCAGACTTGGCGGCAAGGAGATCGGCTCCGGCCGTTCGAAGCGCGGTGCCGCAAGCTCGTGGCCTTCGGACGAAGGGCCACCGGTCGCGGCGGCTTTCTGCGCCTTGCGCTTGTGGCGGCGGTGCGAGAATTCGCCGAGTTGGTTGATCAGCAGCGCGGCCTCGACCACCAAGCTGAACAGGATACCGACCAGGCCCTTGCCGTGAGCAATGTTGGCGGGCAGCGTCTCGATCTTGTTGATCATTTCGAGCACCAGCCCGACCGACAGGACGGCATTGTAAGGTCGGCCGAGGTTGGTCTCGAGCCATTGGTCGAGCCAGCGCGCCCAGTCGGTGATCGCTCTGAACATTGGCTTGCCGCCTCCCCGCTGATTTGAGTCTCAGTGTGGAAGCTAACCGACGACCGCCGGATATCGGCGCGGCGTTTCCGCAAAACTCGAAGGCATTGTACGGCGGTTGGCAGGCCTGAATCTCGATCCGGGTATCAGCGCGTGGCGAGCCAGGCGGAGAAGTCGGGGTCGTCGCTCACCCGGTAGGGCCGGTCGAAGGCATCGAGGAAGAAGTGTTCCATCTCGCCCCGGTTGAAGGGCCGCGAGCCCAGGCGGCCGAACACCGCGATCTGGTGGCCGGTCTCGTCCACCGCGCGATCGCGATCAAGGCCCTTGGAGAGCGCCAGCGCCGGGGTCGGGGTCTTCGCCCAGGCGATCAGCTCCGGCTTCGGCGGCGGCGAGAAGCCGTAGAAGTTGGGCTGCGAGGAGGGGCTGGTGAGCTGGATCACCTTCAGGCCGTTCCGGCCGTCGGCGACATAGGCGAACAGCGAGGCGTTGGTGGCGCCCACGACGACGTCCTCGGCGTCATTCAACCGGCCACCGAAATCGACCTTCTGATAGACCACCGGCCGCTCAGGGGTCTTCACGTCGATGATCACCAGCCCATCCTTCTTGGCCGCCACATAGGCATAGGTGCGGGCCACATAGACGCGGCGCGCATCGGCCAGCGGCACGGTCGCGCCGGCCACCAGGACGGGCTTTTCGAGGCGGGTGACATCCACGACCTCGAGACCCCGCGCGTCGGTGACAAAGAGGTAGCGGAACTGCAGGGCCGAGGCCCGCACGTCGGGCAGCGCGAGCGACGCCACGGTGCGAGGCTTCAGAGGATCGTTCAGATCCACCACCACGAGGCCCGCGTCGGCGGCGATGTAGGCATAGTGGCCGCCCAGCGTGATGTGCCGGGCGCCCTTCAGCACGCCGCCACCGTTCCAGGTCATGGCCCGCTTCAGCGAATTGTTGCGCGGGTCACCGTCGCTCAGGGTGTCGATATTGACCGCGATCAGGCCTTCCTCGGCATCGGTGATGAAGGCGTAGTGATAGATCGGGTGGAAGGCCTGTTCCTGGTTGGCCTCACGCATCGCCGCGGTGTTGCGCAATGGGGCGATGGACTGGTTGGTCGGCAACGCCATGCAGGTGGCATTCTTCGAGCCCACGTGGGTGTCGTCGCCCAGCGGCGAGAACGGCGCGGTAACGATCTTTTCGGAGACGCCCTTGTTGGCGATATTGGCCACGTCATAGGCGCGGAAGCCGCCCTTCCCCTCGGCGACGTACATATATTCGCCGCGCTGCTGCAGGCACCGCGCCGCGCCGCCGGTCTTCTGAACGACGTTGTTGATGTCCTCGGCCGCGTCGCCCTCGCCGCCCGCGAGACCCTTCACAAAGGGCTTGCCGCGCCGCCAGTCGATCAGCTCGCGGCCGTTCTTTTCCACATGCAGCCTGTAGAAGTCCGGATAGGCGTACTTCTGCAGGTAGGAGCCGAACACCGCCTGGGGTTCGTTCCATTCCGTCACCCGCACTGCCTCCAGCCCCTCGCCCAGGCCTACCCAGGCATGCATGCCCACGAAGTTGACGGTGTTGGTCCCGAGCAACAGCAGCTGGGCCATGATGGCGTTGTTGTCGTTGGCCGCCGAGACGTGGCAGTCGCCGCAGGTCTTGGTCTCGGTCTTGCGGACCGTGTGGGCGAAGTGCGGCGCGAAGGCCTGGCTGGAGAAGCCGCTCGCCGAGATCGGCGGCTGCTGCACATAGATCCGCTCGCGGTTGATGTTGGTCGATGACAACACCAGCGCCGAGGACGACCGGACGGGCGCGATGGTCGAGCCCTTCACTGTCGAATGGCGCCCAAGCTGGAACATGTCGTCACGCGCCACCTGCGGGTTATAGGTCGCGTAGTTCCGCGTCTCCTCGCCCTCGTACTTGTGGGACGTGGTCTTCCAGTTGGCCTCGATCGGCAGGTGGCAGCCGCCGCAGGAAGGCGTCCACGAGGTGTGGCAGGAATAGCATTCCATCTCGCCGTCCTTGTGGGCGAGGTTGGCCTTTTCGACGCCGGGGCCCCACTGGAAGGGCTTTCCGTTCTGGGTGATCTTGGCCATCAGCTTGGCGCGGGCGGCCTTCGGATTGAAGTCCGGGCTCGCGCGGTCCACCGAGTCCTTCACCAGGTGAACCTGCCACTCGATCTTGGGATCGACGATGGAGCGCTGCATCAGGACCCGGCGGCCGTCCTTCTCGAGCCACTCGAACCGCGACTGGCCGTCGGGATTGCGCAGCAAGGTGAGATCCGTGCCCTCCGGGGAAGCGGCGACGTTGGAGGTCCGGAGCGTCGGATAGGCCGAGACGGTGCCGTGGCAGTCGCGGCAGCCGATCTCGACGGCGTTGGCGACCTCGCCCTGGATCAGGCCCGAGCCGTGGGCGTCCTGGGAAAAGTGGCAGTCGGCGCACTGCATCCCCTTCTCGGCGTGGATGTCCATCATGTGGACGGCCTTGCCGGCCTGGCTGCCGGGCTGAGCCCATTTGTCGACGCCGATCTTGCGCCATTTCTCCGGGTCGTCGTTGGCGACGACCTTGCCGTCGGCGTCGAGCAGGGCGCCGTCACGGTCACGCTTGAAGACGCCCCGAAAATTCCAGCCGTGGCCGTGGTAGTCGGCGAACTGGGTGTCCTTGGCCTTAGGATTCAGGTCGAAGACGTTGCGCAGGAAGTCCAGGCTGGCCCACAGGCCACGGGGCGCCGCGCCCTCCGGATTACGGTCCAGGACCTTGCGGATCTCGGCCGCCGTCGGATAGCGCTGGCGCTCGGGCCACATCAGCGGCGCGTCGGCCTCATAGTCCCACATGGTGTAGCCGAGGTAGCTGTTCAGGAACATGTTCGGCTGGTGCATGTGACAGCTCATGCACTGGGACGTCGGGATCGCGCGGGTGAAGGCGTGCTCCAGCGGGTGGCCGGTCTCGGTCTTGCTGATCGTCGGATCGAGCGTCTGGGTCTGACCGTCGCGGCCGAATTTGGCGTAGGTCAAGCTATGCCGGGGCTCCCGGTCATTGGCGTAGACCACATGGCAGGTCGCGCAGCCGCTCTGACGGTAGTCCCCTGGCTGGTCGTTGGTGCCCATGAACCAGGTGAAGGGATCGTTCAGCCGGGTCTTGTGGACATTCAGCACCGGGATGGCGATGCGCAGGCCGGTGCCGGGGCCGCGATTCGACTGGCGGATATCGGGGCGGCCGGGCTCTTCCAGCCGCTGCAGGGCGCCCGTGGCGTCGGGCAGGCCTATCTCCGGGAAGGTCGGGCCGATATTGCGGCCGCCGCGCTCAAAGACCCGGAAGATGTCACTGGGCGGGGTCACCTGCCAGGTGGGCACGGGATAGAGGGTCGCCAGCGCGCCCTTGGCCTTCTGCGCGTCCGTCACGGTGCCCGGAGGCGAACCGGGCGACAGCAGTCGGGCCGGCTCGCCCTTGTCGGTGTAGGCCTCGCCGATCAGGGCCTGCTTGTTGGGCAGGACGCCGTTATTGTAGGTCGCACCCTCCAGGAACATTGCGCCCGTCGACATCAGCGAGCGCTCAGCCTTCTGGATCAGCTCCAGGTGACAGGCGCCGCAGGCCTGCCGCGCGACGCGGTAGTCGGACGGGTTCACGAACCGCACGAACTCCGGCGCCTCGCGGTTCAGCAGGGTGTAGCTCTGCTTCGGATTGGCTGAGCTCGGGAAACTCCAGGCCCTGGGATAGCGCGGAAGAACGTGGGCCTTGTCGCGCAGCGCCACATAGGCCGGCGTCCCCTTGGCGAGGCCCGCGCCGGCGGTGACCGTCGCATCGCCCCCGTGGCAGTCGGCGCAGCCCAGGACGACGGCCGAGGACTTATGCATCGAGGGCGCGTCGGATGCGGTGTGGCAGCTTTCGCAGCCAACGCTTCTGGCGTGGGCCTCTGCCTCGGTCTCGTAGGCCGGCGCGGCGGGCGCGGTGTGATAGGCGCGGGCGACTGGTTTTTCCGCGTCGCCCGCGGCGCGTAGGCTCAGCGGCGCGGCGATCAGCAGCGCCGCCAGCGCCGCTACCCTCCAGCCGATTTTGCCCGCCCGTCGCATGGCGCTCCTAGAAGCTCAGAATCGCGTTCAACAGCACCGAATAGTAGCGGCTGTCGCCACCGCTGTTTGAGAAGAGATCGCCAAAGCCCGATCCAGGATCGAAGATCGCCACGGAACCTCGGAACACCAGGTTTTGCGTCATCTGCGGCCGCCAGATCACCGACGCTGAATAGTCCAGACCCAGGCTCTTGGGGATCGACCCCTCGTTGCGCAGGGCTTGCAGCGTCGCGGTGTTATCGAACCACAGGCGGTTGATATTACCGCTCAGCCGGATACGCGGCGTCAGGTCGATGTCCGCGCCGCCGCCCAGCAGGATGGTGCCCGGATTGTTGAAGTTGGACTGCCCCTCGTCCTTCGAAGAGCGCAGGTCGGCCAGCACGCCGTTACGTCCGTTCAGGCCGACCGCCCGGCCGCCGCCGGCGAACGGGATCGACTGGCGGATCCAATAGCTGGTGTCGGCGCCGGCGAACTGCGGATTCTCGAGGATCGCGTCGAAACCGGTTTCCTTGTTGTCGAATGGCTTGCGGTCGCCGGAGGCGTACAGCGCCGATCCCCTGAGCCGAATCCAGTTGAAGTCGTAGGAGGGCTCGACGGCGGCGAACCAGCTCTGGATACGCGCCGGCCGGCTTGTGAAGATGCTGTTGCGGTCGCGTCCGGTCGCGCTGTAGGCCGAGGCCGTCAGATTCAGCCGACCGATATGACCATCGGCATTATACCCTATATAAACAACATCATAGTCGCGCACCCTGATGTTTCCAATCAGGGCGGGGCGTACCGGAAACCCGTTGTCATCAACCTGAATCCGACCCGCCTCGCGGTTGCGGTTGTAGACCAGGCTGACCTGCGAGGTGATGCCCGGGAACGGCAGGTCCTGACGATAGAGGTTGGCAATGAAAACGTCGTCGCGGCGCAGCTTCTGCCCGACGTCGTTCAGGCCCGAATTGGTATCCTTCTCGATCCGCCGGAAGGCCGCCAGGTTGTACTGCCACCGATTGTTGTCGCGGTCGCCGAAGAGGCGCACACCCAGTTGATTATCCTGGAAAAGAAAACCTCGGAAGTCACTGGAAAATGGCTGGATTCCGACCCTGATGGAATCGAAGTCGTAGCGGTCCGAGACATTGTGGATGTGATAGTCGACGAAGGCTTCCTGCACACCGACGAAGGCGTCCGAGCGGCGGGGCGACCGGCTCGGGCTCACCGACAGCACGCGCCGCTCGGGGACCTCGACATAGTTGTAGTTAAAGGCCAGCGTCAGCCGGAACTCGAGTTCCGGCGGTTTGAAGGCCGTCGAGCCCTTGGTCAGCGCCAGGCCGGTCAGGATGGTCTGGGAGACCACGAGACTGTTCGCCCGGCCGAAGGTGTCGTTGCTGCCGGGCCGGCTGGTGGTCTGGATGCTGACCGGGATGGGGAAACTACGCGGCTCGATCACGCTGTCGGAGACGCCGGTCAGGGAGAAAAACCAGTCCTTCGTTCCCTTGATCGGCCGATCACCTTTCAGAGTGTTCTGGTTGTAGGGGTCGAACCAGCGGGAATGGACGCCCACCGCCTCGATCAGCCGCCAGCGGTCGGGGATCGGAAGTTGATCGGTCGGGAAGGCCTCCGGCGGCGGCGCTGAGACGGCGTTCGGGTTGCGCGGCGGGATCTCGGCGGGCGGCAGGGCGGGGCGCCGGCCGGGCCGGCGGCGACCCTCAAGCGGTGCGGGATCGACGGGCGCATCAGGGGCCGCGGCGGCCGGCGGATCGGCGGCGGCAGAGCCTGCGGCGGCGTCGATCAGGTCGCCGATCAGGTCAGCCGCCATCGCCCGCTGGGCCAGCGGCGCGGTGACGAGCAGGAGCGCAAGGAGCAGGCCGCTCCGCATTCCTCTATTTCCCCTGACAGACGTTCTGATCCGAGGTGTCCAGGAACGGTGCGAACGGACAGTTAACGTAACGTAGACGCTGGGCCGGCGCGGGCCCGACCAAGAGCTGGTCGGCGCGGATCGCGGGGTCGGCCTGGCTGATGCCGACGCGGGTCGCAGCGTTGGCCAAGCCCAGGAACGCCACCATGTCGTCCTGGTCGATGCCGTCGCCGGAGACGCCGATACCGCCGATCAGTTTGCCGGCGCGGTAGATCGGCACACCACCCGGGAAGATCTGTAGACCGTTCTGCAGGCGGTTCTGGCCCGCAGCCACGTCAGGCAGGAACGTGCAGCGTTGCGGGGTGTCGGCGCCGGCGCCGGCTACGAAGCCCAGGTGCTGGGCGATGTTGGTGATCACCAGCGCCGACTGCAGGCCGGTCGAGAAGATCGACCATTGGCTGACCGGCCGCGACAGCGGACCGTTCGGACGCCCGACCTCGCCATCAGGGAAGGTCGACCGGGCGAGGTTGCCGATCGAGCGGACGCCAAAAGCGGTCTTGCCGGTGAGCGCGGCGGCGTCCGGGAAGAAGTCGCGGGTCTTCTGCACGAAGCCGCGTACATCGGCGCTGGGGTCGCCCAACAGGTCGGCGCCGGCGAAGGCGGCGGAGAAGAAGCTCGCCGAACGCGCCTTCTGCACGGCCACGTCCGTGCCGAACACCGAGGCGTCCGGCGCACGGATCACGCCCAGGATCACGCCACGGGTGTCCGTGACCGCGATGGTCATCTGGGCGCGGCTGTCGGTTGGCTGGCGGATCTGGCCCCGCGAATGCTGCATCACCTTGAAGCCCTCCTCCAGGAGGGCTGCGACCTCGGCGGCGGAAAGCGGTGTGGCCACCTCGGCCGAGTCGCTGCCCGCGCGCGGTGGATAGCGGTTCTGACCGGCCCCGTTGGTGAGCACGAATCCGCCGGCGATCGAGAACTCGGCTGTCGTCGCCTGCCGAACGCCGGAACTCTCCGCCCCATAGATTTGACCCGAAAGCACCGCGCCGCCCGGATAGTAGCCCGCGACAGCGGTCAGCGAGCCCGTCCCGGCCGGTAGTGTGGCGAACGGCGTGGCCGACGCCGGACTGACCCTGAGGGTGGCTGTGGTGGCGTCGGAATAGCGCAGCGTCGTGCCGTCCAGGCTGACGTGGTCGGCGGTGATGGTCGCCGGGGCCGAGAAGCCGGCGGTAGCCGCCAGGGCGACGTTTTCCTCGTCGTCGTTGTCGATATCCGAGACATTCGGGTCGAAACCGTAGTCGCCGTCGGACATCACGCCCACGCCGCCCACCAAGGCGCCGTTCTTGTAGAGCGGGAAACCGCCTGGATCAGCCGCGAGGCCCAACGGCGAGCGTTTCGGCCCGATCAAGGCGCCAGAGCCGCCCGCGGCGCTATAGCGGGCCGTAAGGTCAGAGCACGGCAGGGAGGAGAATTGCACCCCATAGAGCGGCCCGCTCTCCAGACCCACCGTCGCCGGGCTTGGCGGGAAATTCTGCTGCACAATCATGCTGGCGGTGCGCGTCGAGAACGCCTGACCCGAGGACGAGAGATAGGCCCCGGTGATCGCCTTGGAGATGGCCGCCGCCGCCGCTGGCGCGGTCACGCCCTGGGCGTCCAGATTGCCGCCCGGCCCTGCCCGGAGTTTCGCGGTCGCCCGCGCGCCGGTCATCGAATAGACGGCCAGCACGTTGCCGACCCGGTCGATGACCGCGATAACGCCGGGGGTATTGCGCGCTTTCGCCTCGGCCACCGCTTGGGCCAGAATCTGCTGCACGTCGGCGACGCTCAGGGCCTCGGCGCCGGGCAAGGCGTAGACGCCAGTCGTCGTGACCGGCGTGGGCGTAGGCGTCGTGGTGGTCGTACCGCCGCCTCCGCCACCACCGCCGCAGGCCGCGAGCGCCAGGGCGGCCATCAGCGCGAGCACGGTTCCGACAGGGCCGCGTCTCATTTCAGCGCTCTCACCTTGTCGGCCACCTGCTGCAGGGCGGCGCGCGCCTCGGCAGGGCGGAAGACGTTGGGGTCGCGCACCGCCTGGTAGGCGCGGTCGAGGTCTGGCCGGATCCGAGCGGCGGCCGCGCGGTCGATCGCGCCCTGGGCGACAAGCGCGTTCAGCAGCGTATCGGCGGCCATTACAGCCTGGCTGGTCCCGGCGAAGTCGGTGTAGCGCCGCGCGCCCTCGCCGCTCAGCACGGCCTGGAAGATCGCCAGTGTGTCGGCGTGGCTGAAGCTCCGCGCCTCGAAGGCGGCGGCGAGCCCAAGCGAGGTCGCCGCCAGGGCTGCGGCGCGCTGCGCCGAGACCCCGCCGTTCTGCGCCAGGGCCTGATGGAAGCCCCGGCTCTCCGCCTCGAATTTCGCCGAAAGCCCGGGGGCGGCCACCTTGGCGGCCGCCGACAGCATGATCATGTTCTCGTCGTTGAACGGCGGCGCGCCCAGCGGGATCGGTCGGCCGGGATTGTCTTCGACGGTCAGCTTCGGTTTCGCATCCTCGGTGATCGTCCGGTGGCAGCTCTGGCAGTCGAAGAACACGAACTCCGGAAAGGCGCCGCTCGGGTTGCGCGTTCCGAACAGCGTCAGCGAGCGGTCAAGCGCCATGGCCTGGCCCACGGCCCAGGTCTTCACCGCGCCGGCTGAGGTCTTGTGGCGCGACAGGTAGTCGGCGTCGATGTCGTGGTGCTTCTGCAGGCTCGTGAACAGGTCGAGCTCGAAGGTAAGCCTCGGATGGCCGGCGGCCATCATCTGGTGGGTGACGAACTGCGTCGCGCCGGGACCGCCGAAGTGACAGTCCAGGCAGCGGGCGGCGCGGGCCTTCGGGTCGTCGAGGGCGATCAGGCCACGGCTGACGTTGCCGGCATGGCTCGCCCCCATTGCATAATGGCTGGCGATCCAGCCACCGGACCCGCCGTGGCAGGCCTCGCACCCCACGCCATCGGAAACCTGGAAGCGCGCGCCACGCTGGCCACCAGCTGCGGGATCGGTGTGGCAGCCCAGACAGGCGGACGCGGCCTGGGCGGGGCCCAGGCCAAGCCGGGTCGTGATCGCCTGAGCGCGCGGCTGGGTCAGCGCCCGCCAGGCGCGGCTGTGGGCGCCGGCGTCACTGTGCGGGTCCTGCCAGGTGATCAGCTCGTTCTGGCGCACCACCAGACCGCTGGCCACCGGACGGCTGTGACAGGAGGAGCCGGCGCAGGAGGCAACGCCCTCATGGACGCCGACCCGACCGCCGAGCGGAGGCGCAGACTGGGCCCAGGCGGCGGGGGTCAGCGCCACGGCGGCCGCGGCCGCCACGAGCAGGCCGACCAGAGCCACCAGACTAAAAGCGCGTCCCCGCCTCATCGTCACTCCAACGACGCCTCAGACAGGAATCTCAGTTCCCCGGGGCTAGGCCTTAGGTAGCAGTATTGCGGCGCCCCATGAAGGGCTCAGTCGGCGAGGCGCCGCACGCCTCGGATTCGGGATTCACCCAATAAAACCATAGTCGGCGGCGCATTGTCCGACCTAGCCGACACCGCCGAGGCGCGCATAGGCGATCAGCGTCAGCGTCACCATGATCGCTCCGCCGATCCGCGTGGCGATCTGGGCGAAGGGCATCAGCTGCATCCGGTTTCCGGCTGTGAGGATCGCCACGTCGCCTGTCCCGCCCTGGCCGGAATGGCAAGCGTTCACGATGGCCGTGTCGATCGGATAGAGCCTGACGACACGCGCCATGATGAACCCTATGCCGATCAGGGTCGCCACCGTGACGACGATGGTGGCCAGCGTCGGCAGGTTAAAGGCTCCGATCAGCTTCTCCCAGGGCGTCTTGGCGACGCCGATCGCGAACAGCAGCGGATAGGTCACCACCGTGGAGAAGAACTGGAAGTTGGAAAAGGCTCCGCGCTCGAGCCGGGGCGAAGCGATGCGGCCGAACTTCATCAGGACGGCCAGGGCGAGCATCACCACCGGTCCTGGCCAGCCCCACAGTTTCTGCGCCAACGCACCGGCCAGATAGAGCGTGACGGCCAGGACCAGCGCCGCGCCGGCGTCGGCGGCGGTCACCACGAAGCCTTCCCCAGGCCTCGGCGCATCGGGCGTCGCGAAAGGTTCGTCATCCACCTCACCGGGCTGCAGGCGGCCCTCGCCGGTGAGGTGCGGATAGCGCTTGCCGAGCGCGTTCAGGCCGCCCGCGAACAGGATCGCCGTCAAGCTGCCGAGCATAACCGCCGGCAGCACCTCGGCGAACAGGCTGCCCTGCGGCAGGTGGGAGAAGGACGCGTAGCCGATGGTGAGGGGGATCGCGCCTTCGCCGATCCCGCCCGCCATGATCGGCGCCACGATCTTGAAGAAAGTGTGGGAAAGGCCCAGGCCCAACGCCGTCCCGACCGCGCAGCCGACGGCCGTGGCGACCACCGAGCCCACGGCCAGGGGCACGAAGATTTTCAGAAAGCCCGTGATCAGGACCCGCCGATCCATACCCAGGATCGAGCCCACGATGATCGCGGCGATGAACAGGTAGAGGACGTTGGAGTTTTCGGTGAAGGTCGAGATCGATGTCACCAGGGCCTTCGGAAGCAAGCCTGCGTAGACCAGATAGGACGGCAGGAAGGTCGCCAGGATCGCGGCCAGGCCCAGGTTGCGCAGGCCCGGTGTCCGCTTGCCGATCTCGGCGCAGAAGAAGCCGCCGACGCCCAGGACCACGATGTTCATCAAGATGTCGGAAGGCGCGGCGCCCAGTTTCACGAAGGCCGCCGTGATGGCCACGGCGGCCACGGCGACCGGGACCGGCACGATCCCCATCCGCAGGTCCATGATCCGGCGCCAGCCAGCGGCCGCTGGGGTATCGTCGTCCGCGGTCCCGGCCATCGATCAGTCCGCAGCCTTCATCGGATAGTGGTCAGTGAACGGCCCGAGCTTGCAGCTGTACCCTTCCGGCGGCGGCGTCAGGTGGAAGTCCGAGGGCTTCGACCCCTTGGGATAGGAAGCCAGGGTGGTCAGCGCCCAGAGATTGAAGGCCTGGGTGTTCACCTGCGGCCACATGTGTCCGTGGGTCGCCGAGCAGGCGACGTGGACCAGGTCTCTAAGGCTAGAGAAGTAGTTCGAGCCCGCCTGCGTGGTCGGCCGGTAGTCGGAACAGAGACCGACGGGCGGGCCGCAGTTCCACATATCCTTTTCGCCGCCCCAGACGCTGATGACGATCATCGGGCCGAGGCTCCCGTGCAAGGGATAGGGCCCGACACGGCCCTGGTGGATCTTGGTCGGCGCGTCGATCACCGCCTTGCGGGCGTCCTCGAAAGTAAGCGCCGTCCCGTCTTCCTTGGCGACATACCACTCGCCGGAGATCGGCATGCCGCCCGCCCAGAAATCCGAGGCGAAGGTGAGTGCGCGGTTGGTCAAGGTCCCGCCCGAGGATATGCCGCCCACGTAGAGCCGGCGGCTGTCCAGCGGCCACCGGGTCCCGACGCACTTCACCATGGCCTGCAGGAAACTGACATCCGGGCCCGGGTCGGTCTTCCATTTTTCGCCAGCCGACCCGCCCGCGCGGCCCTCACGCCAGGGCATCCAGTTCCAGCCGTCCTTGCCGGGACCGTTACAGGCCTGGCTGGAGTCGTTGGGGTCCTGTTTCGAGCAGTTGCGCACCGGGCCGATCACCATGAAGCCCTTCTGGGCCATCAGCGCATTGGCGCCGCTGCGGGCCGCCGTCAGGTTGGCCGTGGTCGACTCCACCGTGCCCGTGAGCGGGACCCAGACCGGCGCCGGCCCCTTCGCCCCGACCGGCGGCGCCACCACGAAGGCACGCATCTCGCCCTTGTGCGGGAAGTCGACGTTCAGCCCTTCCTTCACCTGATAGCCGCCCGGGCATTCGTACGTCACCGGCGAGGCCACGCCGTGCTGCGCCGCGGAGGTCGCAGCGGGCGCGATGGCCGCAAGCAGCAACGCGAGCGCCAGGATTTTCAATCTGTCGGCCATGATCGGGATGGCCTAGTTGTTCGAGCCGCTGGTCGACTTGGCCGGGGCGCCGGCCTTTTCGCGATCCGCCATCCGCGCCCCGCCCAGGATGCCCGGCAGCGCATAATTCCCTTCATGGCAGGCGTATTCGTAGATGATGCCGTGCAGCGGCGTGAACTCGTACTCGCCGCCCCATGGCGCGTCCCAGGCCGTCGGGTCGCTGACCGTGAAGGCGTAGCGAAGCCGTTCCTTGCCCGCGCGGGTGAACCGCTCGGTGATCTTCAGGTCCTTCCACGAGCCCATGAAGGCTTCCGCGGCCGGGATGTTCGTCGTCTCGACCACCAGGGTGTCGCCGTCCCACCAGCCGATGGAGTCGCCAAACCAGGGGCGTAAGCCGTCCGTGCGATGCTTGGCGTTCAGATGGACGATCCGGGTGTCGTGGACCATCTCGACCTGGATCACGACCGAGTCCCGCGTCTGCACGATGTTGTAGTTGTTGTTGTAGAAACCGTTGGGGAACATCGGCGGCCCGGCGTTGCGTCCAAAGCCGATGATGCAGCGTTCGCCGACGCCGCGGTTCTCCGGATTGTCCATGGAGCCCAGCGGCCCACGGCTGCCTTCGGCGACCTCGGCGCCATAGCCCGGCACGCTCACCGCCTTGGTCTTGCGCGGCGGGATCTGGCCGTTCGGGGTCGTGATCAGCGAAGTGCGCGGCTGGCCGCCGACGCGCATCACCAGGTGGCCCGGGTCGAGCCAGCCGCGGTTGTAGCCGCCGACATCGCCGCCGGCCGCGGCGAACGACGGCTTGAGTTCCAGCCCATTGGGCGCGTTCACCGGGGCGTTGGGATCGGTGGGCTTGTTGCCCGCCTCGATCTGTTTGCTCTCGTCGGCCTCGAGCGCCTTCACCTCCGCCGGCGTATAGGTGAGCCGGTCGCCGAGCCTGGTCTCCCGGGTCATCGGCGTCAGCGTTGAATTGGACCAGAAGCCGGCGAGGTCAGGCTGGCCGATCGCGTTGCGCGGCGCGACGTAGGTGGCCGCCGGCGCGGCGGCCGCGGCGAGCGGGGCCAGCGCCACACAGGTCAAGGCGAGGGTGAGGGCTCGGACGAACATGGTGGGCTCCCTTGGTCTCCTGACTGCGCAGGTTTCCCGCCCATCGAACGCCTTCGATTGTCGTTCCGCAATCGAAACCGTCAGACGCGGCGCGAGCGCGGGCGGGCGGGCGATGTCGGTTCTCTCCACTCGCCGGCGCCGCGCGAAAGGCTCGTCCCTTGACCGACGCGATGCGCAGTTCCAATTTGGAACCCGCGTTGGACCGCGCCGATGTCCGGGAGAGCGCCTATGCAGTGGAACGAGTTGGATCAGCAGTCTTGCTCGATGGCGCGCACCCTTTCGGTGATTGGCGACCGCTGGACCTTGCTGATTCTGCGCGACTGCTTCCTCAAGGTGCGGCGGTTCGATGAATTCCAGGCCCGGCTCGGAATCGGCCGACCGATCCTGGCCGATCGCCTGCAAAAGCTGGTCGACGGTTTCGTGCTGACCAAGGTGGCTTACCAGCAGAACCCCACACGGTACGAATACCGGCTGACCCAAAAAGGCCTGGACCTCCATCCGGTGATCATGGCCATCGTTCATTGGGGCGATGTGCACATGGCGGGGCGCAAAGGGCGTCCCCTGCTCCACCTCCACACCAGCTGCGGTCATCAGTTCGACCCTGTGCAGGTCTGTTCGGTATGCGCCGAGGTCCTGGATCCAAGGGCGGTTCAGGTGCTGTCGGGTCCCGGCGCGGCGCGACCTGACTCCACACCGTCAGAGCGTGTCAAATCAGCCCGAACGGCGCGTCGCGCGAAGGCGGGGTGAGCCTTCACGCTGCGGCCTGCCGCGTGAACTCCTCTTCGACCTCGCGCAGACGGTCCTTACCGAAGAACATCTCGTCGCCGACGAAGAAGGCCGGACTGCCAAAGACGCCACGCCCGATCGCCTCTTCTGTCGACGCGACCAGCGCTGCCTTCACCTCCGGGTCGGCGACATGTTCAACGAAGGCCTGGGTCGGCAGGCCGGCGTCGGTCAGCACGCGATGATAGACATCGAGGTCGCCCATGTTCACCGCCTGCTCCCACATGCCGGCATAGACGGCCGCCACATAGGGTTCGAAAAGGTCCAGGCGCTTGGCGAGCATGGACCCGCGCATCATGTGCAGGGTGTTGATCGGGAACGCGGGATTGAACCGGAACGCCGTGAGTTGATGGCGTGCGATAAACCGATCCGATTCCTTGCGTTCGTAGGCGGCCTTGGTGGGCACGCCCGCGAGGGTCACGCCGGGAGACTGATTGCCGGTCGCCTTGAATATCCCCCCGAGCAAGGCCGGTTTCAGCTCGACCTTGGTCCCCAGCCGCTGTTCGAGGGCTGGCATAACCTTGTAGGCGAGGTAGGCGTTGGGACTGCCAAAGTCGAAGTAGAACTCGATGCGTGGGGCCATGTCGTTCTCCATTGCTGTCAGCGGACCAGATCCGTGTCGGGCGAGACGGCATGCCGTGGCCTCGCGGCCAGTCCGGCGGCGCCGGGCTGGTTTTCTTCCCCGGGGTCTCCGACCGCGCCCTTCACCGCCGACCGTAAGACGGAATTCCGATCTGACAAGGTGCTAAAAGAAAATGCACTTGTTTGCGCCAGTCGGCTGGGAACCGCTTGAACGTTGCGAATTATTAGGTTCTAAAATCACACCCAAAGAGACGCGGTCAGCGCGGCGATCATTCGGGAGACGCGACATTGAAGACCCGCATTACCGAACTCTTCGGGATCGAGCACCCAATCATTCAGGGCGGCATGCACTGTGTGGGATTGGCGGAACTCGCCGCCGCGGTCTCGAACGCCGGCGGGCTGGGCCTGATCACCGGCCTCACTCAGGGCACGCCGGAAAAGCTCGCGGCCGAGATCGCCAGGTGCCGCGCCATGACGGACAAACCGTTTGGCGTGAATCTCACATTCCTGCCTGCCGTCGTACCACCGGACTATGCGGGCCTGATCGAGGTCATCCTCGACGGCGGAGTCGGGATCGTTGAAACCGCCGGCAACAACCCGGCCAAGTGGCTGCCGAGCCTGCAGGCGGCAGGCGTCAAGGTGATCCACAAATGCACCTCGGTGCGTCACGCGCTCAAGGCGGAGTCCATCGGGGTGGATGCGCTCAGCATCGACGGCTTTGAGTGTGGCGGCCACCCGGGCGAGGATGACGTCCCCAACATGATCCTGCTGCCACGCGCGGCCGATACGCTGTCAATTCCCTTCGTGGCCTCGGGTGGCATGGCCGACGCGCGCTCGCTGGTGGCGTCGCTGGTCATGGGCGCGGACGGGATGAACATGGGAACGCGGTTCGTCGCCACCGTCGAGGCGCCGGTTCACGACAACGTCAAACAGGCCATCGTCGCAGCCAGCGAACTGGATACCCGCCTGGTGATGCGCCCGCTACGCAACACCGAACGGGTTCTCGTCAACGCCGGCGTCGAGCGGCTGCTCGAAAAGGAGCGCGAGCTCGGCGCTGCGATGCGCTTCGAGGACATCGCCGCGGAGGTCAGCGGGGTCTACCCCAGGGTGATGTACCAGGGCGAGATGGACGCCGGCGCCTGGAGCTGCGGCATGGTCGCCGGACTGATCTATGACGTGCCGACCGTGAAGGCGCTGATCGACCGCATCATGTCCGAGGCCCACGCCATCATCCGCCAGCGGCTCGAGGCCATGCTGGACGAACGTCCGAGCGCGGCGCTGACCTGACCTGCCCGCGCGGCCTGACCTCAACCCGATCGGAAAAAGCGCCATGCCCCTTCCCGCCAGCTCCCCGCCAGTCCCACGCAACGCCACCGCGACTGTCGTCGGGGCCGGCGACTTCATTGGCGCCGCCATCGCGCGCAAGTTCGCGGCGGAGGGTTACACAGTCTACATGGGCCGACGGCAGGGCGAATTGCTGGAGCCGCTCAAGGCGGAAATCGAGGCCGCGGGCGGACGGGCCGTCGCCCGCTCGCTGGATGCGCGGGACGAGGATCAGGTGACCGCCTTCTTTCGCGACGCCGAGGCCGAGGCGCCGCTGGAGCTGAGCGTCTTCAATATCGGCGCAAATGTGAACTTCCCGCTGCTGGACACCACCTCGCGGGTGTTCCGGAAGGTCTGGGAGATGGCCTGTTTCGCGGGCTTCCTGTCCGGGCGCGAAGCGGCGCGGCACATGCTGCCGCGTGGTCAGGGCTCGGTGTTCTTCACAGGCGCCACGGCCGGCCT
Source organism: Alphaproteobacteria bacterium (assembly GCA_025359785.1). Classification (GTDB taxonomy): domain Bacteria; phylum Pseudomonadota; class Alphaproteobacteria; order Caulobacterales; family Caulobacteraceae; genus Phenylobacterium. Next base: position 53,094 of record JANYET010000045.1, read on the forward strand.
CAGGGGCGGCGTGGGCTATGCGGCCTTCGCGGCGGCCAAGTTCGGCCTGCGCGCCATGGCGCAGTCGGCGGCGCGGGAACTGGGGCCCCAGGGCCTGCACGTGGCGCACCTGGTGATCGACGCGGGCGTGGATACCGCCTGGGTGCGCGAACGGATGCGCGAGCGGGCCGGCGACGAGGCCGTGGCGAGTCTCAAGCCCGACCAGCTGATGCGGCCCGAGGCGGTGGCGGAGGCCTATTGGGCGCTCCACCAGCAGCCCCGCGACGCCTGGACCTTCGAACAGGAAATCCGACCCTATGCCGAGAAATGGTGAGCCGGCGGCGATGAGATCAGGCGGCCGAGCGCGGTGGAGCCTCGCTGGTGGGCCCGGCAGGACTCGAACCTGCAACCAGACCGTTATGAGCGGCCGGCTCTAACCATTGAGCTACAGGCCCCAGCAGCGATGCTGAGCGCGGCGGTTAGCACGCGCGCAACGGGCCTTAAAGCTTGCGTTCATGTACGGCTTGCGAGGGTGAGGCCGCTGGGCATGGATCGATGGAGATTTCGATGAAGACCTTCTTGCGCGCCGGTGCGCTCGGTTTGGCGCTCGCGGGCGCGACAATCGGTGCGGCGCGGGCCGACGCGGCGCCGTCCGCGGCCGAAAGCCTGTTCCGCGCCACCACCCTCAATCTTGCGGCCTACGGGGAAACCCAGGTCGCTCCCGACATGGCCAGCATCAGCCTAGGCGTGACCACCCAGGCCCGGACCGCCGGCCAGGCGCTCAGCGACAACGCCGCGCGCATGGCCCAGGTGATGGCGGCGCTGAAGGCGGCCGGGATCGCGGCCAAGGACATCCACACCTCGGGCCTCAACCTCAACGCCCAATATGCCTATGACCAGGGCCAAGCGCCGCGCCTCACCGGCTATCAGGCAGCCAACCAGGTGAGCATCACCGTGCGCGACCTCTCACGGCTCGGCGCGGCTGTGGACGCCACCGTCGGGGCGGGCGCGAACCAGGTGAATGGGATCAGCTTCGGCCTCGCCGATCCGACCGCAGCCGAGAACGCGGCGCGGGAAAGCGCGGTCCGCGCGCTGCAGGCCAAGGCCGACCTCTATGCGCGCGCCACCGGCTACCGGGTCTCGCGGCTGGTGTCGCTGAGCGAGGGCGGCGGCGAGGCTCCGCGGGCGCCGGTTCCGATGATGGCCATGGCGCGGATGCAGAAGGCCGAGACCGCCGTCTCGCCCGGCGAACTGACCGTCCGGGTAGACGTCAACGGGCTCTACGAGCTCGCCCGCTAAAGGCCGACATCCTTGAAAGCGCGGCTGAGCCGGTCGGCCATCATGCGGCCCGGGAAGGCGCGGGAACCCTCCATCATCGCGGCATACACCAGCCCCTTGCCGGGGATCGGGCCAGACGCCCAGCCGACGCCGCGGGAGGCATCGGCGGTGGAGCTGCAACTGAGGGTCCTGGCCTGACCGTCCTTGCGGCTCTCCTGAAGCAGCTGGTCGATGGTCTGTGTACCGGCGCTGGCGCCGGCGCAGGCCGGCAGCGGCCGGGCGCAGGCGGTGTGGGTGTTGTAGCGGTAGACCAGCTTGCCGCTCACCTGTTCGGCGATCAGCAGGCAGGAGTCCGGATCGCCAATGGCCCGCGAGACCGCCGCGTCCAGCGCGTCCTTGTCGACGCCCTTGGGCGCGCCGGGCGAACAGGCAGCCAGGGTCAGGGCGGCGAGGCTGAGGAGCACAAGGCGGCGGGTTTGGGCCATGCATGCCCAATACGCAGGAAGCCGCGCCGGTTCAACGGACGAGCTTGGTCGCGCTAATCGGCGTGAGCGTGCAGAAAGTCGGTCATCTCCTGCAGCACCGGCGCGCGGTTGCGGAAGGGCCGGGAAAGCGCCAGCACCATGCGTACATGGTCGATCCCCGGATAGTGCCGCTCCTCCACCTCCACGCCCGCGGCGCGGAACCTGGCGGCGAGTTTCACGGTATTCTTCGGAAAGACCATGGTGTCGTCGTCGCCTGTGGCGAGGAAGGCCGGCGGCGATTGCGCGGTGACAAAGCGGGTCGGCTGGGTGCTGGGCGGATCGGCCGCGTCGCCGAAAATCCTCTGGGCGATCGGATCGGTGAACGGCAGGAAATCATAGGGTCCAGACAGGCCGGCCAGCGCCTTGATGTGCGAGCGCTCGACCCCGGCAGCCTTCAGATAGCGCGGGTCTAGCGCGATCATCGCGGCGTTGTAGGCGCCCGCGGAATGGCCCACGAGCACGATGCGGGCCGGGTCGCCGCCATATTCGGCCGCATGATCCTGCGCCCAGCGGACGGCCAGCGCGCCGTCAGCCAGGAACCCGGGATAGCGGACCCGCGGATAGAGGCCATAGTCGGCGACAATGGTCACGAAGCCGCGCGAGGCGAGCGCCTGGCCTACCCAGTTGTAGTCCTGCCGCCGCCCTGTATCCCAGGAGCCGCCGTAGAAGAACACCGCCACCGGCGCGGGCGTCTGGCCCTTGTCACGGTGCGGACCGTAGACGTCGAGCCGCTGCCAGGGCTCGGGGCCGAAGGCGACGTCGCGGGCGCTGCGGGCGGCGGGATCCTTCGGCGTGAAGGTCGCGAACATGCTGAGCGGGGCGCAAGCCGCCGTCAGGGCCGCGGCGATCGCCGCCAGGCTGATCCGCCTTGTCAGTCGTCCGGTCTGGCTCATCGGTCCCCAGCTAAGCGGGCGCGGCCCGCGCCGCAACTCGGGTTGTACGGTTCGCAGCCGATCAGGGACGCGCTTGACGCCGCCGCCTCTCCCCTGCGCTATGGCTGACTGAACGCCGATCACAGGCGGCGGCCCGAAGCGGCAAATGAGGGAGTACGGGGATGGACGGCGATCAGGTGAGCGGTGGATTTGTCGAGGCGGCATTGGCGCAGATCCCGGCCGCCCTCCAGGCGGTGACCGACGCAGGCGACCTTTCCGGCTTCGTGACCCTGGTCTGGCGCAAGGGCGAGGTGGTCCAGGTCAACACCATCGGCCACCGCGACGTCGAAGCCGGCCTGCCGATGACCCGCGACACGCTGTTCCGCATCGCCTCGATGACCAAGCCGGTGACCTCCATCGCGGCGCTCATGCTGTGGGAGGAGGGCAAGCTCAAACTGGACGATCCGATCAGCAAGTGGCTGCCGGAATTCGCCCGCATGGCGGTCCTGAAGGACGCCACGGGCCCAGTGGACGAGACCTATCCGGCGCCGCGCCAGATCACGGTGGAAGACCTGATGACCCACCGCGCGGGCCTGGCCTATGCGTTCACCTCGGTCGGTCCGATCGGCCAGGCGCACGAGGAGGCTCTCGGCCCGCCCCTGGGCGGCCACCTGACGCCGGACGCCTGGCTGGCGAAACTGGGCTCTCTGCCGCTGTCCTATCCGCCCGGCGAGCGCTTCCACTACAGCCACGCTACCGAGGTGCTGGGCTTTCTGGTGGCGAGGATCGAGGGCAAGCCGCTCGGGCAGGTGCTGAAGGACCGCATCTTTGCCCCGCTCGGCATGCAGGACACCGACTTCTGGTGCCCGCCGGAAAAGCGCGACCGGATGGCCAAGCTCTACCGGATCGACCCGGCGACCGACCGGCTGCAGGACGTTTCCTTTCCGCATGTGGACGGCCAGCCGGTGTTCGAGCCGGGTGGCGGCGGCCTGATCTCGACGGCCGACGACTACCTGAAATTCGCCCGCATGATGCTGGGCCAGGGCGAGGTCGATGGCGTGCGGCTGGTCAAGGCCTCGACCATCGAGATGATGTGCGAGAACCGGCTGACTGACGCCCAGCGGGCCATTCCCTTCATGGGCATCCCCTTCTGGCTGGGCCAGGGCTTCGGCCTGGGCGTCTCGGTGATCACCGACCCTGAGAAACAGGCCTGGATGGGCGCGGGGTCCAAGGGCGGGTTCGGCTGGCCGGGCGCCTTCGGCACCTGGTGGCAGGCCGATCCGGCGCAGGACATGGTGATGATCTACCTGATCCAGAACTCCATGCCGCTGGGGCCGGAAGCCGCCGCGCAGCTCGCTACCGGCCAGCGGATGGGCGGCCGCGCGGCTCTGCCGGTCTTCCAGAAGACGGTCTACGCCGCGCTCGGCAAATAGCCGGGCTCAGCCGGCGTGGGGCGCCACGCACATGGGCTGGCTGTGCCATTGGGCGCCGGCCAGGCTGCCATGGCTCACGGCCTTCAGGCGCGCCTGCTCATAGGCCGCGCTTTCGCCCGGCGGCTTGACGCCCGCAAGGCACAACGGCGCCGTCACCTGCAGGGTCGCCCCCGGACAGATGCAGACATCAGCCTGCTGATTGAGGCGGCTTGCGTCACGCATGGTGCAGGTCGCCGCCGCGCGATGCCCGCCGCTGTCGAGGCAGATCGTCGTGGTAGTGTGATCGAGGGCGTCGGCCGAAGCCAGGCCCGCGCTGAGCGTCACGGCCGCCGCCAACAGCAGAGTTGAAAGGTTCATCCGGAGGTCTCCATCCTGGCGCCCGCCGACGGCACTTCGCCGCCAATCCTGCCGCTGCGTCAACTCCCGGCGGCCGTGGAACCCTGCCCCCAAGGCTTAGGGCCGCGTTCACCATGTAAGCTGGCGATCGCTTAACCGCAGCGGGCTTAGCGTCGTCGCATGGACCCGATCTCCACCGCCCGTTACGGCATGATGGCCGCGACCCAGCAGCTTAACGCCTCGGCCAACCGCATCGCGGCCGGCGGCGACGCTGTCGACTACGCCACCGAGGCGGTCGGCATGATCGAGGCCAGGCAGGCCTTCAAGGCCAACGTCGGCGTCATCAAGGTCGCCGACGAGATGTTCCAGTCCCTGCTGGATCTGCAGAAGGGCTGATACCCGTTCGCCGCCCTACTGGAAGGCGATCCACCGCCCGGCCGCGGCGCCCAGCACCCAGACCAGCATGGTCGAATAGGCCACCAGTTTGGTCAGCGGTCCGCCTTCCTCGCCGCGGCCACGGAACAGGGTGATTAGCGCCGTACCGACGATCCACAGGCTGTAGAGCGCGGTGTAGACCTTATTGACGGGGTTCAGGTGGTCGTAGTCGTCGGGCTTGATGATGAAGTGGGTATGGACGAACTGGGCCGCGATCAGCGCGACCATGCCCGCCAGGTAGACCCAGCGCAGGCGGCCCCGGGTTACCGCGATCAGGATCAGCGCCGCGGCGGTGATCACGTGATAGATGCCGACGTCGATCAGATCTGTCGTCGCAAAGATCCAGAGGCCCGCCAGGAAGATCGCGCCCCCGATCGCGAACCAGATCTTCGGCATCAGCGCCACCGCGCCGTTGGCCGCGGCGACCGGACGGCTGACCCCATAGGTCAGGATAATGCCGGCAAGCAGCGCGATCATCTTCACGGTGAAGGCGCTGCTGTCATAGAGCTTAACCGCGTTCGCCGACCCGATCAGCACGCCGGTGATGACGATGCCGATGACGCCGATATTCTGCAGCGTCCGCAGGTTCCTGTAGATCTCCGACGGTCGCTCCTGGGTCACCCCGGCGCCCAGCAAGCGCAGGTTCATCAGGATGGTCGTGCCGCCGATCAGGATCAGCGAGACGATGTGACCGACCTCCCAGGACGCGTAGCCAAACGTCGGGCCGTTGACCCAGGTGGCCGGAGGGATGGTGGCGAGGCTTTCGACCCACGGCTTCGCATGGGGAAAGAAGTGTTCGAGGTTCAAGGTGCTCATGGCTGCGCTCCCACCATCTTCGAATCGAAGCGCTGGCCCGCCATGTTTTCTTCGCCCTTCTCGGAGGTCTTGCACTCCTGGACCCAGTTGATGAAGTCGGGCTGCGGCTTGCCGCACTCGTACCAATTGTAAGGGATGAAGCGCCCGCTGGTGATCACCAGGAACCACAGAAGCAGCGAACCCGCGGCCGACATACGCGCGGCGCGCGGCGGTTTCTCGTCGGCATCCCACGTACTCTGGGTCGCCTGCACCCGGCCGTGGAAGATCAGGATGTTGATCATCGCCAGCGCCAGGAAGACCATTTTCGCCCGAAACCAGATGTCATGGTAGTAGAACAGCGGCTTTGCGAAGAGCAGGCCCATCCCCGTTACCACCACGAACGCGAAGCTGAGGATCGTCAGCGGCAAGATCGCGTCGCTGATCACCGAAACCCGCGTCTTGCGGAAGGTGACCCCCAGCAGCCTGAGGTCCACCACCAGGATCGTCCCTGCGAACAGCATCAGAGCAATCAGGTGCGTGCCTTCCAGCAGGCTCCAGAAATTGAGCGAGCCCAGCAGCAATTCGCTGAAAGACTGGCCGTCCGGCGTCGGACCCTTGCCGAAGCCATGCTCCAGCCAGTTCAAAAAGGCGCCGATCATCGACGCGGCTCCAGATTCCCGTTCATTCCGTTCCTCAATCCCCAAGCGGCGTTGCGCGCCGCCTCATCGACCTTGCCGCACTGACACCCCGCGCGCGGCGGTAATCAAGCAGCGTACGGTTCCGGCGCCGTTACGCATCGGTTACAGCGCCGAATTGTGCGGTTCGCCGAGCGGAAAGATCAATCCCACCGGCCCTCGCGCGGTTCCTGTTTCCGATTTCACCGACGCCCAGGTCGGCGCGCAACCTGCGGTAACCTGCTGCAGCCAGAAAAAAGGGGGGCGAAACGCCCCCCTTTTGAATTCCGTTGCGATACCGGTCAGGGCATCTCGGCCTTGTCGGAGCCGTCCTTCGGCGCGCCGGTGCCGGACGAGCCCATGAACAGCTTGCGGCCGTCCGGGAAGGTCACGTCGCGGCCGTTGGCCTTGCAGATCGGGGTGCAGGCCTTGTCCTTCGACTGGTAGCCGCGGACCACGATCTCGGTGCCGACCTTCAGAGAGTTCCGGTCGATGCCGGCGCGGAGCAGGGTGTTGGGCGTGCCGCCCTCGACCATCCACTCGACCTGAGCGAAGTCGGCGTTGGTGTTCTGGACGTGAACCCAGGCATGCGGGTTGATCCACTCGACCTTGACGACCTTGCCGCGGAGCAGCACGGGCGACTTGCCGTCAAATTCGGCGGCGAAGGCGTGGTGGGCCACAGCCTGGGTCACGCCGATGGCGGCGGCGGCCAGGAGGCCGGCGGAAATGGCGGCGGGAACAATGAAACGGCGGAAATTCATTTGGGCGTCTCCAGCGGAGGAATGCTGATCTCTTACATCGTCCGGCGCCGCCTCAGAGACGGCGCCGGATGACAGGGCGGGTTTGATCCTACTTCAGAGGTTCTTTCCGAAGGTGACCGTACATCAATTCTTCGACGAATTCGACGCACTTGAACTGCTGCAGGCGGGCGTCGTCGCCGACGTGCTTGTAGAGGTTCATGCTCATCTTCCAGGGACGGGTGAACGTCGCCGGATCCTCGATCATCGCCTCATAGCGCATGACGCCGGGGCCGGTCGGCGTCCAGCGCTCGGTGACCTTCAGGTCGCCGGAGTGGAAGTTGCCGGCGCGGTCGAACCACGTCGAGTCCAGCATGCCGGTGACCACGACCACGAGGGTGTCGCCCTCCCAGTGCGCCACCGACTGTCCCATCCAGCTGTCGACCGGCGCCGGGCCCGGATCCTTGAACTGCAGGTTGCGCACCGCGCCCGCGTATTCATAGGCGATCAGGGTCGCGCTCTCGGATTGGAAGATCTGGAACGGCAGGGCCATGTAGTTGGCGCGCGGCACGCCAGGCAGGTAGCACTTGATCTCCGGATCCTTGTGAATCCAGTCAGCCTTGTTGGCGTCGCGCTGCTTCAGGGCTTCGGGCGTGTAGGGGATCGCGCCGCCTTCGACGACGCCGAGGCCGGCGGGAACCGATCCCACCGCGCCCAGCGCCAGCACGTCCTTTGCCGGCACCGGCACGACCGGGCCCGGGCGCATCTGCAGCGCCGCGCTCGAGGCGTGAGGTTCGATATTGTAGTTGGCGGTGTTCATCACCTGCCAGACGCCGTTCAGGTCGGGATGCTTTCCGTCCGGGCCGCGCGGCGCGCGATAGGCCGCCATCGCGCCCTTGGTCGGCATCTTGGCCGCCGGAGCCGCCTTGGTGGTGGTTGTCGTGGTGGTCGTGACAGCCGCCTGAGCCTGGCTGCCGACCACCGCGCCGGCCAAGGCCAGCGCCACTAGAGTCCTGATCATCGTTCGCTCCCCAATACTCCGCCCCACATTCGCGGAGTCGTCTTTCGCAAATTTCTACCGGACGTTTCGCCTTAGCGCCAGCCGCCCTTGGTTTTGACATTCCTGCGTCGAGCGACTAGCGCCGTCACATGGCGCTCCGTCACCTCTTCGCGACTCCGGTTTATGAGGCTTCCCTTAGCACAGACCGCAAGTTCGAAAATTTCAGGGCCGAATTGGAAGCCGCCTGCCGGATGCTGGCGGACGAGGATACCGCCGGCCGCGCCTGGTGCAGGGCCAGCGGCTACGGCGGCTACACCTCTTACGCCTCGCTGGACGACCTGCCGACCCGGGCCAGCGTCTTCGGCGAGCTGAAGACCAAGCTCGACAGGCACGCCGCAACTTTCACCAAGGACCTGGATTTCGACCTCGGCCGCGGGCGGCTGAAGCTCGACAGCCTGTGGGTCAATGTCCTGAAGCCCGGCGCCGCCCACTCCGGCCACATCCACCCGCACAGCGTGCTGTCCGGCACGGTCTATGTGGCGACGCCGCCGGGCGCGAGCGCGCTGAAACTCGAAGACCCGCGCCTGCCGCTGATGATGGCCGCCCCGCCCCGGCGCGCCGACGCCCCGGAAGCCGCGCGGTGCTTCGTCTACCTGACGCCGGAACCCGGCACGGTGCTGATGTGGGAAAGCTGGCTGCGCCACGAGGTGCCGGCCAACCGCGCCAAGGCCGAGCGCATCTCAATCAGCTTCAACTACGGCTGGCGCGGCGGCTGAAACTTAAACAGAGCCTCCAATCCAGCGAATTCAGAGGCCAGACTACGATCGGCTTTGCCCCGAAACACCTTGAGCTTCGGTCTCGATTTGTCGCCTCATGCCCCTTCATCGCTATCATCAACGTGTTTCAGGCGCTCGACGGCGCGGATGCTGACGGCTTCGGTGAGAAGAGAGATGACTTCGACTTGCCGGTCGAAGGGGAGAATATTCGCCATGGGGCCAATCCATGTTGTGGCCCGGTTCGGCTTTGAGCGCTGGGGTTGTAACCGGGGACCACTATCGACATATTGCCGTAGAGGTTCTTCGCTCGGGGGCCAAATCCCGGGGGTTGAACTTGGGGCCAAGAGCGGTTGCCGCCGCCTTCGGTCCGATTCGTGGATGGGGGCCCCGGATTCGGACCGGGATTACCGCAGCTGTAAACAGGGCGTCCTACCGTTAGACGAGCCCCCACCACCTCCTCTTCTCCGGCCCGTCTGCGTGGTGCGCAGGCGGGCTTTTCGTTGAGTCGATGCCCTAATATCGCAAATTTGCGCTAGGTCTGCAAGACGATTTTCCTTGAAAAATCGCAAAAAAGAGATATACTGTGCCGGTCTTATGGGCCTTCCGCCATTACGTTGACGCGAACGGCGATAGCCCGGTGAAGGACACGTATGATGGCGGCTCGGCGCAGCTCAGAGCGCGGTTCCAGTCGCGGATACGGACACTGGCGAGCCTGCCGCTCGACCAGTGGAATGAGAACTATCGAAAGTCGTTGAAGGGTGACTGCGCGGGTCTGGATGAACTGCGATTCCTGGCGGACAATGTTCAACAGCGTCCACTTGGATTTCGCTCGGGAGATGCAGAATTTACATTGCTCTATTGGGCGACTGAGAAGGGCGGGAGGTTCGTTCCTCTATCCGCCTGCGAGAAGGCCTTGGCAAACAAGTCGAAGATATTGCGTAACGGGAAGCTGAAACATGACCTTTGGTTTGTCCTCGAGTGAGGAGCTTATCCGCCAGCTGAGCGACAAGGAGTTTCGCGACGAGTTTGTCGCCGACCAGGTCCGCTCGCGCATCGCATTGATGATCCGCGCGCTACGAGAGGAGAGAGGGCTGTCGCAGTCCGAGCTCGGTCGTTGCGCCGGAAAGCCCCAGAACGTCGTTTCTCGTCTTGAGAACCCCGACTATGGCAAGGAGTCACTTCAAACACTCCTTGAGATGGCGGCGGCCTTTGACCTGCCACTGCTGGTGGATATTCCCGAATGGGATGATTGGCTTGAGCGAACCCGCCAAGTCGATAAGAGCATGCTTGCGAGAACTAGCTTTAACGCGGGCCTGTTCGTTCAGCAGGCCAAAGAAAACAAGGCGTCGTTGCTGAATGGGAAATTGACAAAACTGCGCGGCAACGGCCCCATAACCGGCTCAAATGGCGGCGAAAAAATTGTTGGAGATGGCAATCTTAGGCTCGTCGGAACTTGACTGATATCACGTGGCCTAGCCCCTTCGGATATACCGATTTCTGCGACGATATACGTCATGAAATCAATGGGAAGGTCACTCTGGTCGGAATATACGCCGCTGAACTTAGCGTATATGGACAAGTTCCTGCGGTTATTCCGAAATTGATGCTAGCGATACATTATTTTGAGCGCCATGAGGAGGCGTCTACCCCACTGCAACTTCGTGTGTTCCTTCCGGATGATCCAGAGGATGCGCCATCTCAGTCCGTGGATATCCCGCCGCGCGAATACGCCGCGCTGCCCCCTACAGACGAAGACCTGCGAGCGGCGATGAATTTCGCACTTCAGATATCGCCGCTGATTGTCACAAAGTCGGGATTGATCAAGGTCCGAATGGTGCGCGGGGACGATACAATTAGACTTGGCTCGCTTCGCGTTAAGCTGCTTACCGAAGCAGAGGCGATCGCCGCAGGACTGATCCAGGCCCCGGCAATTTAGGACACCTCAAGTCCGAACTTAGGACAATGGCGGTCAAAGACGGACAACACCAACCACCCGGGAGGCTCCAGAGCTTCCACGATGGTGACGGATTTCTTCGGCTTAGGCGGCGGCCGTCTGCTTGATATGACAGATGCGTTCGCGGATGACCCAAAACCGCCGGCGCAGCTCTTGCGGCTGGCGCGGCGGCTGAGACCTATTTCGCCGGCTTGTCGGCGGCCTTGGGCCGGCGATTGAGGCTGGTCATGGTGTCCTGGGCGGCCTGTTGAGCCTTGTCCGCCTCTTCGCGGGTGACGCACACCCGTTCAACGAAGTGGCCGCCGGTGGGCTTTTCGTTGTGACAGACCTTCTCCGGCGGCTTGGCGGATTTGGCGGGCTCCACGACGGCGGCGGGCGCGGCCGGCCCCGGGTCGGCGGCGGCGGCCAGGACGACGGTCGAGAACAGAACAGCGAGCACGGCGGCCTCCCCGAGGAATCGGGCCAGTTAAGGCGCGGGCTGACATCCCCGCAACCGCCATGCGACCCAAGAAAAAGGCCCGCCGGAGCGGGCCTTTGACGTCTTAGCTGTCCAGGAAGCTCCGCAGCTTCCGCGACCGCGACGGGTGCTTCAGCTTGCGCAGCGCCTTGGCCTCGATCTGGCGGATCCGTTCGCGGGTGACGCTGAACTGCTGTCCGACTTCTTCAAGGGTATGGTCGGTGTTCATGCCGATGCCGAAGCGCATGCGCAGCACGCGCTCTTCGCGCGGCGTCAGCGAGGCGAGCACGCGCGTCGTCGTCTCGCGCAGGTTCGACTGGATGGCCGCGTCGATCGGCAGGATCGCGTTCTTGTCCTCGATGAAGTCGCCCAGGTGGCTGTCTTCCTCGTCGCCGATCGGCGTCTCGAGGCTGATCGGCTCCTTGGCGATCTTCAGGACCTTGCGGACCTTTTCCAGCGGCATGGCGAGCTTTTCGGCCAATTCTTCCGGCGTCGGCTCGCGGCCGATCTCGTGCAGCATCTGGCGCGACGTGCGGACGATCTTGTTGATCGTCTCGATCATGTGGACCGGGATGCGGATGGTGCGGGCCTGGTCGGCGATCGACCGGGTGATCGCCTGACGGATCCACCAGGTGGCGTAGGTCGAGAACTTGTAGCCGCGGCGGTATTCGAACTTATCGACCGCCTTCATCAGGCCGATGTTGCCTTCCTGGATCAGGTCGAGGAACTGCAGGCCGCGGTTGGTGTATTTCTTGGCGATGGAGATCACCAGGCGCAGGTTGGCCTCGACCATTTCCTTCTTGGCCTGGCGGGCTTCGCGTTCGCCCTTCTGCACGGTCTGGACGATGCGGCGGTAGTCGTCGATCGGCACGCCGGTCTCGGTGGCCAGCGCGGCGATCTCGGTGCGGATGTCGCCGATCTGGCCGTTGTCGTTCTCGGCGAACTTGGTCCAGCGCACGCCCAGCGCCTTGACCTGGTCGGTCCAGTCGGGACGCAGCTCCGAGCCGAAATAGGCCTTCAGGAACTCGGTGCGGCTGATGCCGTAGCTGTCGGCCAGGCGCAGCAGACGGCCTTCCAGGCCCATCAGGCGCTTGTTGATCGCATAGAGCTGCTCGACCAGCGCCTCGATGCGGTTGTTGTTCAGTTTCAGGGTCTTGAGGTGCAGGACGATGGCGCCGCTGGCCGTCACATAGGCCGCGCGGTCCTTGTCCGACAGGTCCTCGCCCTTCAGGCGCTGGCCGACCAGCTTTTCCTGCAGCAGGCGGAAGCTTTCGAACTCGGCGGCGATGGCGTCCAGCGTGATCATCACGCCTTCGCGAAGTTCGCCTTCCATGGCGCTGATGGTCGGGCCGGCGCCGTCGTCGAAGTCGTCGTCGTCGTCGCTCTTGGGGATGGCCTCGCCGTCGGCGTTGAGCTCGGGCTCGGCCTCCTCGACCTCGGCCGGCGGCGGCGCGTTGGCGGCCAGCTCCTCGGCGGCCGCGGCATTGACGCCGCCGTAGGTCTGTTCGAGGTCGATGACCTCGCGCAGCAAGATGCGGCCCGACCCCAGCTCCTCGCGCCAGACCATGATCGCCTCGAAGGTCAGCGCGCTTTCGCACAGGCCGCGGATCATCGTGTCGCGGCCGGCCTCGATGCGCTTGGCGATGGCGATTTCGCCTTCGCGGGACAGCAGCTCCACCGAGCCCATCTCGCGCAGGTACATGCGGACCGGATCGTCGGTGCGGTCGTAGGCGGCTTCCTTGGCGGTCTCGACCACCTGGGATTCTTCCCGAACGGCGACTTCGCCGCCGCCCTCGGCGTCTTCTTCCGCCTCGACGACGTTGACGCCCATCTCGCTCAACATGGCCAGCGTGTCTTCGATGGCCTCGGAGGTCACTTCCTCCGACGGCAGGACCTTGTTCAGCTCGTCCATGGTGACGTAGCCGCGGGCCTTGGCCTGCTTGATGAACTTCTTGACCGCGGCGTCCGTCAGGTCGAGCAGCGGGCCGTCGCCGCCGGTGGTTTCTGGCGTTTCGGCTTCAGCGGTGGTCGTGCTCATCTTCAAGTCTCCGAAGTCGGCTGCCCATCCCTATGCGAGGACGGGGCCGAAAAGGGTTAATCGCGGTCGGACGGGATGAAGAGGCCGCAAATCTACGACCGCTCGTCCGCCCAAATCGTTCCAACATCTGGCAGCGTGCGTCAGTACGCCGCGCTCCATCTTCGGGCCACAGGACGCCGCCATACATCGCCCGCCCGAAGGTTTCCCCACGAGCGTCGGTGGCGTCGTCCTTAAGCCGCCGGCTCCAAAGGAGCCCGCGAAGAGGCGCGACCACTGGGATCACCACGCTACGAGGGAGGCATCTCGATCTCTGACGAGGGGCGCGCCCGATAAATCGCGGCGGCCCGAATCGATACCTGTCACAGCGCGCTAAATCCGCACGGGGCCAGATGGCGTCGCAGGGGCGCGGAGTCAAGCTTGAGCGGTGTTCGGAGGAACACCGCGGCGCCAATCCACCCCGTATCGACGGCTCACGCGATTGAAATCCCGACGCAATTATATCGCAGGCCGTTCGCGACTCGTCGTCCGACGGCACACAGCGCGCTCGCCTGCGTGACCCGAGGGGCCGTCGGGACTAGACTTGGCCGTCCCGGGAGGTCGCCATCGATGATCACGCTCACTGTTAACGGCAAACGCCATGACCTCGACGTGGAGGCCGATGCGCCGCTGCTGTGGGTGATCCGCGACGAGCTGGGGCTGACCGGAACAAAGTTCGGCTGCGGCATCGCCCAGTGCGGCGCCTGCACCGTGCAGATCGATGGCAAGCCGGTGAAATCCTGCGTCACGCCGGTCAGCGCCGTGAAGGGCGCGGTTAAGACGATCGAGGGCCTGTCCACCGACCTGAAGAGCCCGGTCCAGCAGGCCTGGCTCGCCGAGGACGTGCCGCAGTGCGGCTACTGCCAGTCCGGCCAGATCATGGCCGCCGCGGCCCTGCTGCGGGACATCCCGAACCCGAGCGACGCCGATATCGACGCCAAGCTGACCAATATCTGTCGCTGCGGGACCTATCCGCGGATCCGCAAGGCGGTCCACAGGGCCGCGGCGGCGATGGCCAAGGGAGCCCGCGCATGACCGCCGTCATTCTCTCCCGCCGGGCCGTGGTGTTCTCCGGGCTCTCGGCGTCCGGCGCCCTGGTGATCGGCGTGCCGGCGGCGGTGGCGGCGGCCAACGCGAGGCTACAGCCGCCGCTGATGGCCGACGGAACCAACCCGGCCAAGGAGATGACCGCCTTCCTGGTCATCGAGCCGGACAACACCGTCACCGTGCGCGTGCCGCACGCCGAGATGGGCCAGGGCACCTCGACGGCGCTGGCCATGCTGGTCGCCGAGGAGCTGGAGTGCGACTGGGCCAAGGTGCGCGTCGAATACGGCTCGGCCAACCGCAACGCGCGGGCCGGCGGCAAGCTCTACGACTCCATGCAGACCGTGGGCTCGCGCGGCGTGCGCACCTCGGTGACCATGATGCAGCAGGCCGGGGCCAGCGCCCGCGAGCGCCTCAAGGTGGCCGCCGCCGACCGCTGGAAGATCGATCCGGCCGACTGCACCGTCGCCTCGGGCAAATGCCTGCACAAGGCCTCCAACCGGAGCCTGGACTATGGCGCGCTCGCCGCCTCGGCCGCCGCCGTGCAGCTCACCGCCGAGCCGGCGATCAAGACGCCCGACCAGTATCGCCTGGTCGGCAAGTGGACCGCGCGGCTCGACACGCCCGCCAAGCTCGACGGCTCGGCCAAGTTCGGGATCGATGCTCAGGTTCCGGGAATGGTCTACGCGGCCGCATGGTCGGCGCCTGTCTATGGCGGGACGCTGACGTCGGTGGACGAGGCGGGTCTGGCGGCGATCCGCGGGATCATCGCCGTCGTGAAGCTGAAGGACGCCGTCGTGGTCGTGGCGGACCGCTACTGGCGCGCCAAGAAGGGCCTCGACGCGCTGAAGATCGCGTGGGACGCCGCCGGCCATGGCGGGGTCGACAGCGCGCAGCTGAACCGCGGCTATCTCGAGGCGCTCGATAGGCCGATGTTCACCGCCGAGAAGAAGGGCGACCCCGACGCCGCCCTGGCCGCCCCCGGCGCCAAGCTGGTGGAGGCGACCTATGAGGCGCCCTTCCTGTCGCACGCCCCCATGGAGCCGATGAACTGCACGGTGGCGCTCGCCCCCGACCGCATCGACGTCTGGATTTCCACCCAGGCGCCCATGGCGGTGCTGCAGCAGGCGGCCAAGGAGGTGGGCCTCAAACCGGAGCAGGTCTACGTCCACAACGCCTATGTCGGCGGCGGATTTGGCCGGCGCGGAGGGGGGCGTGTGGAAGAACTGACCCAGGCCATCGCCGTCGCGAGGCAGGTGAACAGACCGGTCAAGCTGATATGGTCGCGTGAGCAGGACATCCGGCGCGATCCCTATCGTCCTCAGGCCGCCGTGCGCTTCCGTACCGCGCTCGACGCCGCCGGCAAGCCCCAGACGCTGCAGGCCCGTATCGCGGTCGGATCGCTGCTGCGCGGCGGCAACGGCCCGCAGGAGGTCCAGGCCAGCGAGCCCATGGCCACCGAGTGCATCCAGAACAGCTTCTACGCCTTTCCCGCGCGGGACATCGGCGTCCTGCTGAAGAACAGCCACGTGCCCGTCTCGTTCTGGCGGGGCGTCGGCTCCTCACAGAACGGCTTTTTCATGGAAAGCTTCATGGACGAGGTCGCTCACGCCGCCGGCCAGGATCCCTACCAGTACCGCCGCGCCCTGCTCGCGAACCGGCCCGACGCGCTGGGCGTCATCGACGCGCTCGCCAAGCACTCGGATTGGGGCCAGCCCCTGCCCAAGGGGCGCGGGCGCGGCATCGCCATCATCGAGGCCTATGGCAGCGTCTCGGGGCAGGTGGTCGAGGTCACGGTCTCCAAGGAGGGCAAGCTGAAGGTCGACCGCGTCACCTGCGTGCTCGACCCGTACCATGTCGCGAACCCCAACACGGTGGAACAGCAGATGGAGGGCGCGGTGATCATGGGCCTCACCGCCGCGCAGTGGGGCGAGATCACCATCAAGGATGGCGCTCCGGTGGAGACCAACTTCCACAACTACCGCATGGCCAAGATGGTCGAGACACCGCCACGCATCGACGTTCATCTGGCGCCCAGCGGCGGCCCGCGATGGGGCGGGGTCGGCGAACCGGGCCTGGGCCCCTTCGCGCCGGCGCTGGCGAACGCCGTATTCGCGGCCTGCGGCGTGCGGGTGCGGCGGCTGCCCTTCAAGACCGCGGACTTGCGCTGGACCTGAGCCGTTTTCCCGGGGGCGCCAACGGGGGGCGCCAACGCCGCCGCCGGGAGGCCAACGGGGGCGCTCGGCGCTTGCCGCGCGGGGCAATGCCCGCCAGGGTAGCGGTCATGAAGATGCTCGTCGTCGATGATCATGCGGTGCTGCGGCAGGGCCTGGCGGCCCTGCTGAAGGACAGCGGTGTGGCGACCGAGGTGCTGCATGCCGCCGACCGGGCGCAGGGGCTGGCGATCCTGGCGGCCAACACCGATCTGGACGCGGTCCTGCTGGACCTCAAACTGCCGGACAGCGAGGGGCTTTCGGCGATCACCGCCTTCGCCCAGACCAGCCCAGCCACGCCGATCATCATCGTCTCGGCCTCGGAGCATCCGGCCGAGGTGCGCCGCGCGCTGGACATGGGCGCGCTGGGCTATGTGCCCAAGTCGGCGACGCCGGAGACCCTGATCTCGGCGGTGCGGCTGGTGATGGCGGGTGGGATCTACGTGCCGCCCTTGGTGCTCAATGCGCCGCCCAGCCCTGACGGCCAGGTCGAGACCCTGACCCCGCGCCAGCGCGAGGTGCTGGCGGTGGTGGCGGCGGGGTTCTCCAACAAGCAGATCAGCGCGCGGTTCAACCTGTCGGAAAAGACCGTCAAGGTGCACGTGGGCGCGATCTTCCGCGCGCTGGGCGTCGTCAACCGCACGCAGGCCGCGACGGCGGCGCGGGCCGCCGGTCTCAGCCTGCCGGAGCTTCCCGCGGCCGACGCATGAGCGCGCTCACGGCGGCGCGCAGCCGCGCGTGCGCCAGTGGTTTGTGCAGCAACGGATAGCCGCTCGCCAGCGCCAGCCGTAGGTTCTCCGGCGCGGTGTCGCCGCTCAGCAGGATGGCCGGCACCGCCTCGCCCAGCGCCTCGCGCAGGGCCGCGATGACCGCCACGCCGCTCTCGCCGTCGCGCAGGCGGAAGTCGCAGACGATCAGGTCGGGCCGGGCCCCGTCGGCGACGGCCCGCAGCGCGTGGGCCCCGCCGCTGACCGCGATCACCTGATGACCCCAGCCGGTCAGCAGTTCGCGCATCGCCGCGCGGATCGCCTGTTCGTCATCGATGGCCAGGACCAGGCCCGTGGCCAGCGTGAGCACCTGTTCCGCCGCCGCCTCCAGAGCCTCCGCCGCATCGGCGCGGGGCGCCAGAACGCGGAACACGCTGCCCTTGCCGACCACGCTGTGCATCGCCAGCGGGTGGTCCAGGATGTCGGTCAGACGCCGCACGATGGGCAGGCCGAGACCCAGGCCCTTGGTCCGGTCGCGGTCGGGATTGGCGACCTGGAAGAACTCCTCGAACACCGCCTCGGTCTGCGCCTCGGGGATACCGCAGCCGGTGTCCCAGACCTCCAGGCTGACGCCCGCGCCGCGCCGCCGCGCGCCCACCAGCACGGACCCGGTCTCGGTGTAGCGCACGGCGTTGCCGACCAGGTTGCGCATCACCCGCTCCAGCAGGACGGGATCGCTGCGGATGGCCAAGGCGGTCGGGACCTGGATCAGGGCCACACCCTTGCCTTGCGCCTCCGCGGCCAGGTCGCGGCAGACGCGGTCCAGCAACGGCTGGACGGCGATGTCGCCCGGCTCGCCGCGCACCGCCCCGGCATCCAGGCGCGAGATATCGAGGAGCGAGGTGAACAGCCCGTCGAGAGCGGCGACAGAGGCGTCCACCTGATCGATCAGGGCTATGGAGCGCGCCTCGAGCCGGTGGCCGCGCAGGGCGCCCACGAACATGCCGAGCGCGTGGACCGGCTGGCGCAGGTCGTGACTGGCCGAGGCCAGGAAGCGCGACTTGGCGAGGCTCGCCTGCTCGGCGATGGCCTTCTGGGCGGTGAGGTCCTCGACCAGGGCGGCGTTGATGAAGCGCAACTCCAGGGCCTGGACCAGCCCCGCGTTGTAGCGCCGCGCCAGGACCACGACGGTCGGCACCCAGGCCAGGAAGAAGCCGGTGCAGACCCCATGCAGCACGTCGCCCTGGACGCCGAACCAGACCACCAGCGGCAGGAAGGCCGGCAGGAAGAAGACGAAGAACCCCGGCAGGTAGGCGCCGAACCCGGTCATGCCGCCATAGATCACCGCCATCAGCACGGTCACCACCAGCATCTGCAGGTCGAAGCGGCCCGGCGCCAGCAGCCATAGCGAGCCCACGCCCCAGGTCACCGCGCCAACGAAGGCCCCGATCACGAACCGGTCGGCCCAGGTTTTCCAGGCGGCGTCCGGCGGATCGGCGCGCAGAAAGGCCAGCCGGGTCAGCTGACGGACCGCGGTGTGGAGCACCATCGCGGTCAGCCAGACGCCGGCGGCCACCGGCCGCAGCGTACCCGACCAGATCAGCACCCAGGCGAGGCCGCCAGCGACGCCCAGGGTGGTCACCATCGGAAAGCCGGCGTTGGCGTAGAGCATCCGGACCTGCTCGGCGCGGATGCGCTGGGTCAGGGCGGGGCTCGCCGTCGCCGTGTGCGGCGCGCTCATTCGGCGGCGACGTCAGCGCTGGGCGCGGCGTGGGCCAGCAGGCTCGCCACGGCGGCGCGCAGGCGGGCCGGCGCCAGCGGCTTGTGCAGCAGGGGATGGCCGGCCATGACGCCGCGAAGCTGGTCGGGCGCGGTCTCGCCGGTGACCAGGATGGCCGGCACCAGGGCACCCACCGCGGCCTGTAGCCGCGCGATGGTCTTGAGGCCGCTCTCGCCCCGGGCCAGGCGGAAATCGCAGATGATGAGGTCCGGCGTCGGCCAGCCGGCCAGCTTGCTCAGGGCCTCCTCGACACCGCCCGCCACGCCGACGCGATAGCCCCAACTGGTCAGCAGTTCGGTCATGGCGATCTGGATCACCGCCTCGTCGTCAATGGCCAGGATGAAGGCTTGCGACGGGTCGGCCGGCGGCCGGGCGGCGGGCAGGACCGCGGTCGCGACGCGCGGCGCGGCGACCCGCGGCGCCCGCAACCGGAACACCGAGCCCCGGCCGGGGGTGCTGTGCAGGGTCAGCGCGTGGTTCAGGATGCCGGTCAGGCGGCGCACGATGGCCAGGCCCAGGCCCAGACCCGCGCCGCCGGTCCGCTGGGGGTCGGCCACCTGGTAGAAGTCCTCGAAGACCACGTCCTGCTGTTCGGGGGCGATGCCGCGGCCGGTGTCCCAGACCTCCAGGCTGACCTCGCCACCGCGGGCCCGGACGCCGACCAGAACCCCGCCAGCATCGGTGTAGCGCACGGCGTTGCCGATCAGGTTGCGCATCACCCGCTCCAGCAGGATCGGGTCGCTGTGCACCGAGGCCGACGTGGGCGACAGGCGCAGCGCGATGCCCTTTGCATCCGCCTCGCCGGCCAGGTCGCGGCAGATGCGGGCCAGCAGCGGCTGGAGCGGCAGCGGGACGGGTTTGGCCTCGATCACCCCGGCGTCCAGGCGCGAGACGTCCAGCAGGGAGGCAAACAGGCCGTCGAGGCCGGAGATCGAGGCGTCCATGTGCTCGACCAGATCGGCGGCGCGCGGTTGCAGATCATAGCTGCGCAGCGCGCCCACGAACATCGCCAGCGCATGCACCGGCTGGCGAAGATCGTGGCTGGCCGAGGCCAGGAAGCGCGACTTGGCGAGGTTGGCCTGCTCGGCGACGTGTTTCTGGGCCTGCAGGTCGTCGGCCAGGGCGGCCTTCTCGAAGCGCAGCTCCAGCGCCTCCGTCAGGATCCGGTTATAGCGCTGGCCGATCACCGCCACGGTGGGCGCCCAGAGCAGCAGCATGGCTCCGCAGATGATGTGCAGGCCATCGCCCTGGAACAGGTACCAGCCGATCAGCGGGACGATCGGGGTCACGAAGGTGTAGAAGGCCGGCAGATAAGCCCCTGCCGCTGAGACGATCCCGTAGGTGCCGATGACCAGCACGCCGGTGACCAGCACCTGCAGGTCCAGCCGCCCCGACGCCATCAGCCACGGCAGGCCCGCGCCCCAGACCAGGCCGCCGGCCACGGTGCCCACCACGAACAGATTGGCCCAGCGCCGCCAGTCCTCCACGCCCGGCCTGGCCCGCAGATAGGCGCTCCGCAGGATCACGCGGGCGACCGTGTGGAGCGTCATGGCGCCCAGGAAGACGCCGCCGGCGGTCAGCCCCATCGCCCGCTGCCAGACCAGCAGGGTGACCAGCAGGCCACTGACGGCCAGGGTCGACCACAGCGCCATGCCGCCGTCGCCGTAGAGCAGGCGCACCTGCTCCGCCCTCACCAGATCGCGAAGAGGGGCCATGTCGCGCAAGCCGGTCGCAGGGCTCGGGGGCGCCATCGCCGGTCGCGGACGTCCCAGGCCGAATTTTCTGGCGCCGATGGTCATGCCGGTTCGATCAGGGGGCCGTCGCCAAGCGCCGCCATGGCCGGCGGCAGGACACCTTAGTCGCCCGGCGGAACCCTGGATATGAGACTAAAGTCGTAAGACCGGACCTGAGCGGCGACCGCTAGTGCGGCAGGACGGGCGAGGCGAGTTCCTCGGGGTGCGACCAGTCGCTGGCGATCAGCTTGCGCAGCAGGTCGCGCTCGGTCTTCAGGCTGATCAGGGTCGAGGAGTCATGGTCTCGGTCGAGGTCGCGGGCGGCGGCCTCGACGGCGCGTTCCAGGGCCTCAAGCTGCATGAGCAGGTCGAAAGCCTGGCGCCAGAGGTCGCGGGCGCGCTCGCCGGTGGCCTGCAGGAAGGGCGCGCTGACGCCGGCGCGCCGCGCATCCTGCTCCAGCACCGCGAGATTGGCGGGCCCGAAGCCGCGGGCGTCGAGCTCGCGGATCGCGGCGTCGAACTCCATGCCCTCGGTCTCGTAGCGCAGGCGGACCAGCTCCTGGGCGAGGCTGTCCAGCTTCTCGTCGCCGAAGCCTCGGGCGCCCACCAGCTCGATCTTCTCGTCGATGACGCCGGGATCGCGGACGGCGGCATAGGCCAGGGCCGCGGCCAGCGGCCGGGGCGAGACGCGCAGGCGCCGGCTGGCGTCCTTGGCCTGCGAGGTCGCGGGTCCGTCGGAAACGCCGTTCGGGTTGCGCCGCTTGTCCCAGCGGGCGCGCGACATGGCGCGGGCCGCCGCGCCCACGGTGTAGACCGCCTCGCGGGTCGGCCACAGCTGCTCGAAGCGGCCCAGCAGGTCTTCCTTGTAGGCCTGGGCGAGGTCCCCGTCGGCGATGGTCGCGGCGAGCTTTCGCAGGCGGGTCTTCAGCGCCGTCTTGCGCTCCGGCGTGTCGTAGGGCTCGGCGTCGCGTTCGCGGTTGAACAGCGCCTCGGCGAAGGGCGTCGAATTGGCGAGCTGCGACCTGAGCGCCGCCGGCCCCTGCTCGCGAAGCACCTCGTCGGGGTCCTTGGCGCCCTCAACGATGGCGAACTGGAAGCTCTTGCCAGGTTTCAACAGCGGCAGCGCGCGGTCCATCGTGCGGAACGCCGCCTGCCGCCCGGCCCGGTCGCCGTCGAAGCTGAGCGTCGGCTCCGGATGATGGCGCCACAGGATCTCCATCTGATCCTCGCCCAGCGCCGTGCCCATGGGGGCCACCGCCGGAATGCCCGCGCGATGGCAGGCGATAGCGTCCATGTAGCCCTCGACCACCGCCAGCGGCAAAATCTCTCCGGGCGCACTTGCCGAAGAGGGCGCGGCGGCGATCAGCTTGCGGGCCTCGGCCAGGCCATAGAGGTGATGGCCCTTGTGGAAGATGGAGGTCTCTGGGCCGTTCAGATATTTGGCCCGGGCCTGCGGATCCATGGCCCGCCCGCCGAACGAGACCACCCGCCCCCGCGCATCGGCGATCGGGAAGATGATCCGGTCGCGGAACCGGTCGTAGGGCGCGCCGCCGTCCTCCGGCGCGATCAGCAGACCGGTCTCGACCAGCTCGGCGGGCCGCGCGCCCTTGGCGATCAGATAGTCCTTCAGCGCGGTGCGGCCGGGCGGCGAGAAGCCCAGGCGGAAGCGGGCCCAGTCCTTTTCCGGCAGGCCGCGCTTTTCCAGATAGGCGCGGGCCTCGCGGGCCACCGGGCGGCGAAGCTCGGCCTCGAACCATTGGGCGGCGGTCTCCAGCCATTCGCCCAGGCTCTGGCGCACCTTCTCCTGCTCGGCGGCGCGGGGGTCGACGGCGGGCAGCGCCACGCCCGCCTCGGCGGCCAGCCGCTCGACGGCCTCCACGAAGGTCAGGCGCTCGGATTCCTGAAGGAAGGCGATGATGTCGCCGGTCTTGCCCGACGAGAAGTCGAAGAACTGGCCCTTGTCGTCGTTGACGTAGAACGACGGCGTCTTTTCCTTGGTGAAGGGCGAGAGGCCGACATATTCGCGCCCCTGCCGACGCAGCTTCACCGTCTTGCCGATCACGTCCGAGGGACGGAGGCGTGACTTGATCTCGTCGAGGAAGCGTTCGTCGAAGCGCACAGCGCGATCTTAGCCAGGGGCGGAAGGCCCGCCACAAGAGGCTTGGGCGCCGCAATCGCATTTGGTCAACAGATGGCCCGATTCCACCCCCAGAAGGTTTGACGCGGCAGGACGCAGGGCCGATGCTCTGTCCGGTGTCGCGTGGTGATTTGGGGGTTTGCGCTTGATCATGTGGCTCCGGCTGGCGGGCGCGCTGATAGTGACCCTGGCGGCGATCGGCGCGCTGGAGTTCTTCGGCGTCTCGCGGCTGGTCGGTGGCCGGTCCCCCAATGAGGTGCAGGAAGCCGCCAATGGCCGCACCCGCGAGCTCTTCTGGCTGCTGATCTTCGTCGTGGTGATGGCGACCTCGCTGCTGGCCGCCGCCCGCCGCTGGGCGGGGCAGCTGAAGCGGGCGATGGCGCGCAGGACCTAGCCCAGGCTCCTCACCCAGGCGGGCAACTGGGCGATCGCGGCGAGTTCGATGAACCGCGGATGATCGCTGGGCGCCTCGGCGACTTCGTGGGCCCAGGTCACGTGATAGGGGATGTGCGCGGCGTAGGCGCCCGCCTCCAGCGCCGGCAAGATGTCAGAGCGCATGGAATTGCCGCACATGGCCGCGGCGCTCGCGCCCGTGCCGTGCCGCTCGAAGATGCGGGCGTAGGTCGAGGCGTCCTTTTCGCTGAGGATCTCGACGGCCGCGAAAAGGTCGCCGAGGCCTGAGGCGGCGAGCTTCTGTTCCTGATGCAACAGGTCGCCCTTGGTGATCAGCACCAGGCGGTAGCGGGTGGAAAGGTCGGCCAGGGCCTGATCGACGCCCGGCAGGGTCTCCACCGGATGGGCCAGCATCTCGCGGCCGGCGGCCAGGATGTCGGCGATCATCCGGCCAGGCGGATCGCCGCCGGTCAGCTCCATCGCGGTCTCGATCAGCGACAGCGTGAAGCCCTTCACGCCATAGCCGTAGAGGGCGAGGTTGCGCTGCTCGACAGCGGCCAGGCGGGCGTCGAGAACCGCGGGCTCGGCGACGTCGGCCAGCAGGTCGCGGAAGCGATCCTGCGTCAGACGGAATATCGTTTCATTGTGCCAAAGGGTGTCGTCGGCGTCGAGGCCGACCGTGGTGATACGCATGACGCGCCTCATAGCAGCGCCCGGCCCACGTTCGAAGCCTGCACGATCGGCGGCGGGACTGCCCAATCCTGCGGCGCCGCGGCGCCGGCGGCCGCGATAAGTCAGCGCTTAACACTTGCGCCAAGGCGGGCGTGGAAAATCAGCGCTGGATTGGGTTGGGCGCAGATTTGGGACGCAGGACATGACGGGCGGACCCTTGGGGAAGCTCTGGCGACGGATGGCGGGGGGCCTGTCGGCGGGCGCGCTGGCGCAAGCGCAGGCCGAGGCGCGGCTGGCGCGCGACCGGCTGAGCGACGCTATCGAAGCCATTCCGGAAGGCGTGGTTTTCCTGGACGCCGAGGGCCGCTACCTGCTGTGGAACCGGCGCTATGCCGAGATCTACCACCGCTCCGCCGACCTCTTCCGGCCCGGCGCGAAGCTGATGGATGTGCTGCGCGAAGGCGTGCGCCGCGGGGATTATCCGGAAGCTATCGGTCGCGAGGAGGCCTGGCTCGCGGGCCGGGCGGCGATGCTGGCGGTAGGCTCCGGCGACCGGCATGAGCAGCGGCTGGCGGATGGCCGCTGGCTGATGATCGAGGACCGGCGCACCTCGGAAGGCGGCTCCATCGGCCTGCGCGTCGATATCACGGTGTTGAAGGCGCAGGCTGAAGCCCTGGAACAGGCGCTGGCCCGCGCCGAGCGCGCCAGCCGCGCCAAGAGCGAATTCCTCGCCAATATGAGCCACGAACTGCGCACGCCGCTGAACGGGGTTTCGGGCCTGGCCCAGGCGCTGGAGGCCACGCCCCTGTCGCCGGGCCAGCGCGCCTTGCTGGCCGACCTGCGGGTCTCGACGGAGCAGTTGGAGCGCCTGGTGCTGGGCTTGCTGGACTATGGCGAGACGGCCCGCGTGGGGCCGGCTGGACCGCTGGCCGACGCCCTGCCCGCCCCGGCCATGCGGATATTGGTCGCCGACGACAACGCCACCAACCGCAAGGTGATCGAGTTGATGCTGAGCGCGGCCGGCGCGCAGCCCACCTGTGTCGCCGACGGCCGCGAGGCGGTGGAGGCCTGGACGGCCGGCGCCTACGACGTGGTGCTGATGGACCTGCGGATGCCGGTGATGGACGGCCTGGCCGCGATCCGCGCGATCCGCGCGGCCGAGGCTGCGTCAGGCCGGCCGCGGACGCCGGTGATCGTCCTGTCGGCCAACACCTCGCCACAGGACCGCCGGGCCAGCGCGGAGGCCGGCGCGGACGGCCATATCGGCAAGCCCATCCGGGCCGGCGACCTCATTGCGGCCCTGTCCGAGGCGATGGCCGCTTAGGGTCCAAATTCCGAAGTTGGCTCTGAGCCTCGTCCGTCAAGCCGGCGAACTTCTGATCCAGCACGCTAGGCGGCGCAGGCGGCGTGGGGCTTGGTCACGCGCTCGCTCGAGGCTGGATATTTCGCCAACAGGTTCGCCGGTCGGATGGGGCGGACGCTGAAGTCGCCGCCGCAGTTAGGGCAGACGCCGCCGAGGCGAGCGTCCACGCAGTCGGCGCAGAAGGTGCACTCGAAGGTGCAGATACGCGCGTCCGGGCTGTCGGGGCCAAGGTCGCGGTCGCAGCATTCGCAGTTGGGTCTGAGGATCAACATGCCGCGATCCTGCGCCGCGCCCGCGCGTGGTGAAAGGACAGTGTTCCCTCGTTTGCCGCCCTAAGTCGCCCCGCTCTAGTCACCGAGCTTGTCGCCGGGCTCAAGCGGGCTGAGGCGCAGCAGGCGCGAGTCCGCCACGGCGGCGGTGCGGTGCGGCACGACGTTGGCGCGATAGTCAGGATCGCGGACCATGTCGATGAAGGCCCGCGAGCCGGGATACTCAACGATAAAGGCCAGGTCCCAGGCCTCGCTCGCCGGCCCGGTGACCATGACCTGCGGCGCGCCCGCCCACACCTGCCGGCTTCCCAGCCGCGTCAGATGCGGCGCGATGGTCCGGCCATACTCGCGGTAGGCCGCACGGCCGGAGATGGATTTCCCGTGGTTCGGGTGATCCTGCGGATAGGCCGCGGTCTCGCGCAGACGGATCAGGTTCAGCATGTGAATCGGCTGGTCGCGCGGCAGGGACTTGAAGACCTCCCAGGCCTGGCGGTCGGGGTCGATGTAGCTGTCGGTCATCAGGGGCGCCCTCGGCTGCGTTGCCGTGCGATATGCGCACATTGACCCGGGCGGCGGGTAACACTACCTACGCCGCCGTTTGCCCAAAGGGAGTCCGCCGTCCGTGAAGACTATTGGGAGCCGTGATCTGCTACCCGGCTGCACCGGCGTGCTGGCTCTCGCCGATGGCACGATCCTGCAGGGGTTGGGCGTCGGCGCGGTCGGCGAGGCGGTAGGCGAGGTCTGCTTCAACACCGCCATGACCGGCTACCAGGAGATCCTGACGGACCCCTCCTACATGGCCCAGATCGTGGCCTTCACCTTTCCGCACATCGGCAATACCGGAACCACCGCCGAGGATCTGGAGCAGATGTCGGGCGCAGCGGAGACCGCGGCCCGCGGCGCGATCTTTCGCGACCTGCCGACTTCGCCAGCCAGCTGGCGCGCTGACAGCGACTTGCCAACCTGGATGGCGCGACGTGGGGTCGTAGGGCTGGCGGGCGTCGACACCCGCGCGCTCACCCGCAAGATCCGCGAGCACGGCATGCCGCACGCGGTGATCGCGCATTCGCCGGAGGGCAGGTTCGACCTCGACGCCCTGGTCGCCAAGGCCAAGGCATGGGCGGGCCTGGAGGGCCTCGACCTCGCCAAGGACGCCTCCTGCCGGCAGCCTTTTGTCTATGACGAGGGTCTGTGGACCTGGCCGGAGGGTTACGCAAAGCCGCCCCACGCCGCGAAGGGTCAGCCCAAGTACGAGGTCGTCGTCGTCGACTATGGCGTGAAGCGCAACATCCTGCGGGCGCTGACCAGCGTCGGCGCGCGGGCCACCGTCGTGCCGGCCTCGACCAGCGCGGAGGACATCCTGGCGCGGAAGCCCGACGGCGTGCTGCTCTCCAACGGTCCTGGCGACCCGGCGGCGACCGGCGTCTATGCGGTGCGGGAGATCAAGGCGCTGGTCGACAGCGGCACGCCGGTGTTCGGCATCTGCCTGGGCCACCAGATGCTGGCGCTGGCGCTGGGCGCCAGGACGGTGAAGATGGACCAGGGCCACCACGGTGCGAACCACCCCGTGAAGGACTTGACCACCGGCAAGGTGGAGATCGTCTCGATGAACCACGGCTTCACGGTCGACCGCGCAAGCCTGCCCGAGCCTGTGATGGAGACCCACGTCTCGCTGTTTGACGGCACCAACGCCGGCATCGCGCTCAGGGACCGCCCGGTGTTCAGCGTGCAGCACCACCCGGAAGCCTCACCCGGCCCCACCGACAGCCTCTATCTGTTCGACCGCTTCGCGAGCCTGATGGACGCGGCGAAGTAGGGGGTCCCCAGGTTCGAAGATTTAAACCACGAACCCACACGAACGCACACGAACAAGGCGGCAGGCACCCGGCCGCAGGCTTGTCTTTAAGGAAGGGTTGGCCGCGCGTTCCGCGCCTCAACCGGCGGTGCAAATTCGTGTGATTTCGTGTGGGTTCGTGGTCAATTCTAGACCACCAACCGCTCCACCGATGCCCGCCCTGAACCCCCGAAATTGACTAACAGCCCAACGCGCAAGCCCGTCGCCTTCAGATAGTTCAGGATTTGCGCCCGGTGCTCGGGCGCCAGTTCCCGAACGGCCTTAAGCTCCACGATAACCGTGTCGAAGCATATGAAATCGGGCGAATAGGTCTGCCGCAGCGAAGCGCCTTTGTAGTCAAGCCTCAGCGAGGCTGTTGCTCGAAATGGTATTCCACGCTCCGCGAATTCGAGCCCCAAGCACTCTTGGTAGACAGCTTCCAGGAAGCCCGTCCCCATGACTCGATTGACCTCGAAGATCGCGCCTTGGATCCGAAAGACCTCGGCGGCCCGCAGGAGATGCTCTGTTGGCTCGGGCACAGCCCAGGCTACACCGCGTCAGGCTACGGAACAATACAGGAACATTGGAAATTGTCCGGAGCAGCCGACTTAGATTTTGGCGAGTTTTCCGACGGCGGTGATCGGGCCGGTGGGGGCGTCGATCTTGGGGGAGCCGCCGGGGGGCTCGAGGGAGACGGCGAGCGCGGAGCCGGCGGCCAGGGATGGCAGCAGGCTGTCCGGCATCGGCATGGCCACCGTCTTGCCGGGCTGCAGGATGCCCAGCGGCCTGGGCTTGCCATCGGCCGGGATCACCCACAGTTCGTGGACATGGGCCGGATCGTTGCCGGGCGTCACCAGAGAGGTGACGATCAGCGCCTTCCGCGTCGGATCGTAGGCGGCGATGAACAGCGGCACCGGCGCGCCGGTCTGGCTGACCAGGCTGGCGTCGAGCAGCTGGCCGGCCGGCGGCGGCTGGATCACCACGGGCGGCTGGTTGGCCAGGAGCACGGCCGCGGCGAGGCTGGCGGCGGCGAGTGTCAGAGACCCCACGGTCGCGCCGCGCCAGAAGCGTAACCCCTTCACCGAGGCGGCGTTGTCGTTGGCGCCCAGGGAACGCTCGATCCGCAGCCACAGAGCGTGCGGCGCGGGGATCGAGGCCAGAGTGTCGGCCATCGGGATCAGGCGCTCGCGCCAGTTGTCCACCAGGACGGCGAACTCCGGCTCGGCCGCCATCCGCGCCTCGGCCTGCCGCCGTTCGGCGGCGGACAGGACGCCCAGGGCGTGCTCGGCCGCAAAGGCCTCGGAGTCAGTAAGTTCCGGCGCTTCGCTCATTGCGCGAGACACCCTTTAAGCTTGGCGAGGCCGCGGCGGACCCAGCTCTTTACGGTACCCAATGGGGTGTCCAGGCGGCGCGCGAGCGCCTCATAGGTCACACCCTCGAAGAAGGCTGTGCGGATCACCTTTTCGGTGCGGTCGTCGAGTTCGGACAGGCAGCGGTGCAGCCGTCCCTCTTCGCCCGCGGTGACCAGCAGCGCCTCGGCGCTGATGCTGCCGTCGGGAATCTCGAGATCCTCGATCTGATCGGCGTAGGCCAGCGGGCCACGCGCCCTTAGACGGTCGATCGCCCGGTTGCGGGCGATGGTGGAGACCCACGTCATGACGCTCGCGCGGGATGCGTCGAAACGATCCGCCCTTCGCCAAACTGTGACGTAAACCTCTTGCAACACGTCCTCCGACTCTTCGCGGTCAGAAAGGATACGGAGGCACACGGCGAAAAGCTTCGCGGAGGTTGCATCATATAGCTGTCGCAACGCCGCGCGCTCGCCCGACGCGACGCGGGTCATCAACTGGGCGAGGTCTTCCGGGGTGGTGGCGACAGCCAAAATCAAGAACTCAGGTTCGACCGGGCGTGATCGTATAGCGTGCACGACCGGGATTTAAGGACAAGTCTCAAGGCTCCAGCTTCCTGCAAGGATCGCGCCGCGAGAGACGGTGGCTGACGAGAGATGCGGGCTGAAGCGGGATCAGGCCGCGACCTTGGGCGATTTGCGCGCCGCGGCCCGCTTGGCCTGGGCGCTGGCCAGCCGCTCGGTTTTGCGCTCGGTGGCCGCGGCTTCCAGCGCGGGCAGCAGTTCGGCGGCGGCGGCCTGCTGGCGCTCGTCGCCGGAGTCTTGCAGGCGCCGCGCGTTGGTCAGCAGATTGACCACCTCCACATCGGACATCGTCGGAATCTTTTCGATGAGAGTCATGGCGGCCCCCTTCCACACCTTCGAGGCCGCGACGACCGCGCCCTGACCTGAGACTATATGGTCAAGCCGCCGATTGGTTTCGAGCTTTCTGCAAAATTTTCGGCCGTCTTGCCTGGCGTTTGGAAATCCTCCACGGTGATGTCCATCGAATTCGTCTCGGTTCGGTCGACGCTCCGCGCCTGTCCAGATGGGCGCCGGACCTGCCTCCCGACCCCGTCCGAGCTTCGATCGTCGGTGCAAATGCCTTGAGCCGGCGGGATCACCTATCGAAGGACTGCAATTCATGGCTACCGGCACCGTCAAATGGTTCAATGGCGCCAAGGGCTTCGGCTTCATCCAACCGGATGAGGGCGGTCCTGACGTGTTCGTGCACATCTCCGCGGTCGAGCGCGCGGGCCTGCGTTCCCTGGATGAAGGCCAAAAGATCACCTACGAACTGGAAAAGGATCCGCGCAGCGGCAAGTCCGCCGCCGGCCAACTGCAGGCCTAGGCTTCAAGGTTTCGCGGGGCTCGCGCCCCGCCAAGTCACTACAGATGGGCCAGCGTTCCAGCGCTGGCCCATTTTGTTTGGCGCGGAGGGCGAGAACGCAGGGAGCGAGAAGGAACCACGAACGCACACGAACGCGCCCTGCGGATTGAGAGCCCGAAGGGCCGCCTTCCAACAGCCATGCCTCACATTAAAACGCGCTCCGCTCGCGGCGCGCACGCCCGGTTCGTGTGCGTTCGTGTGGGTTCGTGGTTGATCCTTATTTCCAGGCTCTTTCCGTGTTTTCCGCGGTTCTCGTTATCAGGCCAAAGCTGGCCGGCTTGCGCGGGGTTGCGCCTCACCGACTCCGTCTCTAAACGGGCGCCTTAACCTGCAGATTTGGCCGGGGCTGCGCGTGCGAGCGTGCGGACCCATGCGCGCGAGAGTAAATGCCCAAGCGGACAGACATCTCCTCGATCCTGATCATCGGCGCCGGGCCCATCGTGATCGGTCAGGCGTGCGAGTTCGACTATTCGGGGGTGCAGGCCTGCAAGGCGCTGCGCGCCGAGGGCTACCGGATCATCCTGGTGAATTCCAACCCGGCGACGATCATGACCGATCCGGACGTCGCCGACGCCACCTATATCGAGCCGATCACGCCGGAGATGGTCGAGAAGATCATCGCCAAGGAGCGGCCCGACGCCCTGCTGCCGACCATGGGCGGCCAGACGGCGCTGAACACCGCGCTGGCGCTAGACGCCTCGGGCGTGCTGGCGAAATATGGCGTCGAGATGATCGGGGCCAAGGCCGAGGTCATCGACAAGGCCGAGGACCGCCAGAAATTCCGCAACGCCATGGACCATCTGGGCCTGGAGAGCCCTAAGTCCAAGGCCGCGCACAACATGGAAGAGGCCCTGGAAGGGCTGGAATTCGTGGGGCTGCCGGCCATCGTGCGGCCCAGCTTCACGCTGGCCGGCACCGGCGGCGGCATCGCCTACAACGTCGCCGAATTCCGCGAGATCGTCGAGCGCGGCCTGGACCTTTCCCCCACCACCGAAGTGCTCATCGAGGAGAGCGTGCTGGGCTGGAAGGAGTACGAGATGGAGGTTGTCCGGGATCACGCGGACAACTGCATCATCGTCTGTTCCATCGAGAACATCGATCCGATGGGCGTGCACACCGGCGACAGCATCACCGTGGCCCCGGCGATGACGCTGACCGACAAGGAATACCAGTGGATGCGGGCGGCCTCGATCGCCGTGCTGCGCGAGATCGGCGTCGAGACCGGCGGGTCCAACGTGCAGTTCGCGGTCAATCCCGCCGATGGGCGGATGGTGGTGATCGAGATGAACCCGCGCGTCTCGCGGTCCTCGGCCCTGGCGTCCAAGGCCACCGGCTTTCCGATCGCCAAGGTCGCTGCGCGCCTGGCCGTCGGCTACACGCTCGACGAGCTGATGAATGACATCACCGGGTCCACGCCGGCCTCGTTCGAGCCCTCCATCGACTATGTCGTGACCAAGATCCCGCGCTTCGCCTTCGAGAAATATCCGGGCGCCGAGCCACACCTGACCACCTCGATGAAGTCGGTGGGCGAGGTCATGGCCATCGGGCGGACCTTCGCCGAGAGTCTGCAGAAGGCGCTGCGAGGCCTCGAAACCGGTCTCTGCGGCCTCGACGAGGTGGAGATCGAGAACGCCAGCAATCCGGAGATGGGCCACGCCGCCGTCGTGCGCGCGCTGGGCCAGCCGACGCCGGACCGGTTGCGGGTCATCGCCCAGGCCTTCCGCCATGGCCTTTCGGTGGAGGATATCCACGCGGCGTGTTCCTACGAGCCCTGGTTCCTGCGCCAGATCGAGACCCTGGTGGCCGAGGAGGCCCGGGTGCGCGCCGATGGCCTGCCGAACACCGCCCAGGGCTTCCGCGCCCTCAAGGCCCAGGGCTTTTCCGACGCCCGGCTGGCGGCGCTGGCGGGTTCGACCGAGGCCCGGGTGCGCGACGACCGTCGGGCGCTGGGCGTGCGGCCGGTCTTCAAGCGCGTCGATACCTGCGCCGGTGAGTTCCGGGCCGACACGCCGTACATGTATTCGACCTATGAGACCGGCGCGCTGGGGCAGGAACCGGAGTGCGAGAGCCAGCCCACCGACCGCAGGAAGGCGATCATCCTGGGCGGCGGACCGAACCGGATCGGCCAGGGCATCGAGTTCGACTACTGCTGCTGCCACGCGGCCTTCGCGCTCGACCAGATCGGCGTGGAGTCGATCATGGTCAACTGCAATCCCGAGACGGTTTCAACCGACTACGACACTTCGGACCGGCTCTATTTCGAGCCGCTGACGGCAGAAGACGTCCTCGAGCTGATCCATGTCGAACAGAAGAACGGAACCCTGCTGGGGGTGATCGTACAGTTCGGCGGCCAGACCCCGCTGAAACTCGCCCAGTCCCTGGCCGACGCCGGCATCCCGATCCTGGGCACCACGCCCGACGCCATCGACCTGGCCGAGGACCGGGAGCGGTTCCAGCAACTGCTGCACCGCCTGAAGATCGCCCAGCCGATCAACGCCATCGCCCGGTCGCGCGACGAGGCCTTCGCCGGCGCCCACAAGGTCGGCTACCCGGTGGTGATCCGGCCCTCCTATGTGCTCGGCGGCCGGGCCATGGAGATCGTCCGCGATGACGAGCAGCTGGAGCGCTACATCACCAATGCGGTGAAGGTCAGCGGGGACTCGCCGGTCCTCATCGACCAGTACCTCAGCCGCGCCACCGAGGTCGACGTGGACGCGCTCTGCGACGCCGACGGGGCCGTCTTCGTGGCCGGGGTCATGGAGCATATCGAGGAGGCCGGCGTGCACTCCGGCGACAGCGCCTGCTCGCTGCCGCCCTTCTCGCTGAAGCCCGAGACCATCGCGGAGCTGAAGGTGCAGACCACGGCCATGGCCCGCGCGCTCGAAGTGCGCGGCCTGATGAACGTGCAGTTCGCCATCGAGGAGCCGCACTCCGACAATCCGCGCATCTTCGTCCTGGAAGTGAACCCGCGGGCCAGCCGCACCGTGCCGTTCGTCGCCAAGACCATCGGCCGGCCGCTGGCCGCCATCGCCGCCAAGGTGATGGCCGGCATGAAGCTGTCCGAATTCGACCTCGTGGAGAAGCCTTTCGACCACATCGCGGTGAAGGAGGCGGTGTTCCCCTTCGCGCGCTTCCCCGGCGTCGACACGGTGCTGGGCCCGGAGATGCGCTCCACCGGCGAGGTGATGGGCCTGGACTGGGTGCGGCCCGGCGAGACGCTCGCGCCGGCCTTCGCGCGGGCCTTCGCCAAGAGCCAGCTCGGCGGCGGCACGGTGCTGCCGAAATCCGGCGCGGTGTTCGTCTCGGTGAAGGACGCCGACAAGCCCTGGGTGCTGGAGCCGGTCCGCCTGCTGCAGTCCATGGGCTTCAAGGTGCTGGCCACCGGCGGCACGGCGACCTATCTCGAAGGCCAGGGCCTGAAGGTCGAGCACGTCAAGAAGGTGCTGGAAGGCCGCCCGCACATCGTCGACGCCATGAAGAACGGCGAGGTCCAGCTGGTGTTCAACACCACCGAGGGCCGTCAGTCGCTGGCCGACAGCTTCGAGCTGCGCCGCACCGCCCTGATGATGAAGACGCCCTACTATACGACCGCCGCCGGCGCGCTGGCCGCCGCCCAGGCGATCATGGCGACGGTGGAAGACACCCTCGAGGTCCGCCCGCTGCAGAGCTACGCCTAAGCGCGACGCCTCTGCTAGGGTCGCCAAAACGGTGATCCGGGAGCGACGAGGATGATCAGACCGACCCGCCGCGCTGTGGCCGCGGCCCTGCCGGCCGCGATGCTGGCCCGCGCCGCGGCGGCCACGCCAAACCTCGAGCTCAAGGTGAAGGGCCTCACCACCTACAGCGAATCGGCGATGGTGATGTCGGTCTCGACCGATGGGCGCAGCGCGATCACGCTGCGGTTCTGCCGGTTTCCGGACGCGGGCCTGACCTGGCTCTGGTGCCACATCGTCCGTGACGGGGTGCTGTACGCCTTTACCCAGCACGACCTGCCCTGCGGCGCGGATCGTCTGGCCGAGGGCGCGGCGGCCGACTACCGCGCGGCGCCGATGACGGCCTCGCTGAACCGCGCCGGCAAGGGGCCGGAACTGCGCCAGGTGCGCATCGCCGGCGCCCTGCCCTTCCATCGCAGCCGCGCCGCCCCGCTCGGACCCGGCGCGGTGAAGGGACGCTTCAAGGGCCTGTTCACCGCCACCCATGCGCTGAGCGCCACGGTGCTCAAGGACCGCGACGAGGTCTATGGGACCTTCCTGGGTGAAATCGAGGTTGGCGGCCGGCGCTGGACCCACGAGGGTGTCGCCAAGTTCCACGAACAGCGCCAGACCAACCCGCGGTTCGAGGCGCCCTTCTGCTACAGCTGGTTGGGCGGCGAAGGCCTGGCCGCGACCACCCTGCTGCTGGCGACCGGCGCCACCGGCGGCTGGCTGTTCGGCCAGACCGAGGACGCGCTCGCCGACATGGCGGCGGATGCGCCCGACGACCTTCGGGCCATCGACTATCGCCTGAAATCCGGCCGCCGCGCGCCGGGTCGGCTGTCGGCCATCGTGCGCTACGAGGTGCCGATCTTCGGCCGGCCCTGGCGGGGTAGTTTCGTGCGCGGCCTGGTGGACGGCCGACCCGTCGTGGGCGTCATGAACGACTGGACCGCGGCCCCCGATATCTACGCCGCCGCGCACGCCCGGCTCGGTTAGGCCTTAGTCGCCCTGACAGGCTTTAGTTGACCGTTAAGCATGCGAGGCGCAGCTTCGTCGCCAGTAGCCTGATTGTCGCAGGCTTCGCGGGTGCGCTCCGGCGGCCCCAAATAGAGACGGCCGGAACCACGTCACGTGGCGTCTGCAGCAGTCTGGCAGGGGGCGAAGAACCCCTCATCAGATTGGGAAGGACGTCCTATGCACTCCGATCATCCTGAAGTTCGACCAACCAAGAACAAGCATGTCGCCGAGCGATTCGAAGGCTTGCTTGGTAAGCTCATGGTGGTGGCCATCGTCCTGCTGGCCATCGGCATGGTCTATGCCATCGCCACCGGCGACGCGACGCCGAGCTGGATGCGCTAACAAGAAACTCAACTTTAGTGCTGAACTAGCCTGTCATCCCGGACGGCCGAAGAGCCGATCCGGGACCCAGGGGGAACCGCACTGCATCCACTCCCGGCTCACGGCTCCCGGCTCCGCTACGGCCGGGATGACGAGTTTGGAGTGGGTGAGGGATTGAGTCGCGAGCCTGCGCCCAGGTGACACGCCTTGCGCGAGGCCACGGCCTGACCGTCCAAATAGGCTGGAGCCGCGAGGCCCTGGCGGCAGGCGACGCTGTGGGCTAGGCGTGGTTCCTTAAGGCTCCCGAGACGCGGAGCCAGGAGGACGGGCGATGGCGGGACGCGTTCAGGGCAAGGTGGCGCTGGTCACCGGCGGGTCGAGCGGCATCGGACGTGGCTGCGCGGACAAGCTGGCGGCCGAAGGCGCGACCATCGTCGTCACCGACCTGCAGGACGACAAGGGCGCCGAGACCGTGGCCGCCATCGTCAAGGCGGGCGGCAAAGCCTGGTATCAGCATCACGACGTCACCGACGAGGCGGCCTGGGAAGCCGTGGTCGCCGAGATCAAGACCCGCGAGGGCCGTCTCGACATCCTGGTCAACAACGCCGGTATCGGCATCGGCGGCTCGATCATCGACATGTCCCTGGCCGACTGGCGCCGCCAGACCGCGGTCAACCTCGACGGCGTGTTCCTGGGGGTGAAGCATTGCCTGCCCCTGATGCGCGCCTCGGGCGACGGCGGCAGCATCATCAACATGTCCTCGGTGGCGGGCCTCAAGGGCTCGGCCATGCTGGCCGGCTATTGCGCCACCAAGGGCGGCGTGCGGCTGTTCACCAAGGCCGTGGCCATGGAGTGCGCCAATGCCAAGGACGGCATCCGGGTGAACTCGGTCCACCCTGGGATCATCGAGACGCCGATCTGGCTGACGGTCGGCCAGGCGGTGAACCCCGGCGCCAATGAGGCGCCCGACCTGGACGCCATGTCGGCCATGGCCGTGCCGCTGGGGGTGAAGGGCTACCCCGAGGACATCGCCAACGGCGTGCTTTGGCTGGCGAGCGCCGAGAGCCGCTATGTCACCGGCCAGGAACTGGTGATCGACGGCGGCCTGACAGTCCGGTAGCCATCCGGCCCATGACCGCGACCCTGAATGTGATCTTCGGACCCTGCGGCGCGGGCAAGACGACCTATGCGCATGCCTTCGCGCGGCGGGAAAAGGCCGTGGCCTTCATCCTCGACGACTGGATGGCGCGGATGTTCGGCCCGGACATGCCCGAGCCCCTGCAATACGAATGGATGCTGGAACGCGTCGGGCGCTGCGAGGCGCAGATCTGGGCGACCTGCGCCGCGGTGCTGGCTACCGGGACCTCGGTGATCCTGGACATCGGCCTGATGCGCAAGGCCGACCGCGCCCGCGTCCGCGAGATCGCCGAGGCGACCGGCCTGCCTCTGCAGTTCCACTTCGTCGACGCGCCGCAGGAGGTGCGCCGCGCCCGGGTGCTGGACCGCAATGTGGTGCGCGGCGAAAGCTTTGCCATCGAGGTCACGCCCGACCTCTTCGATTTCATCGAGGGTGTCTACGAGGCGCCCGAGCCGGATGAGCTGGCCGGTTGTGTGATGAGCGTCAGCGACTAGCCAGCCATTGGGAGGACGGACATGGGCAAGACCACCGGACGGGCCACGGCCGCGGCCCTCGCGATCGGGCTTGCCGCCGGCGCGGCCCACGCGGCCGAGCGCTTCCCGATCCTCAGCCCCGAGCAGATGACGCCGGCCCAGCGCCAGGTCGCCGACGCCATCATGGCCGGGCCGCGCAAGACTCTGGGCGGCCCCTTCAACGCCTGGCTGCGCAGCCCCGACCTGGCCGACAAGCTGCAACGGGTCGGCGAACAGCTGCGCTTCCACTCCAGCGTGCCGGCCCGGCTGAACGAGTTCGCGATCCTGATCACCGCGCGGGCCCGGGACGCCGACTACGAGTGGTACGCCCACTATCCGCTGGCCCTGAAGGCCGGGTTGCGGCCGCAGGTCGCCGCGGACCTCGCCAAGGGCCAGCGCCCGCGCGGCATGGCCGCCGACGAGGCCGCCGTCTACGACTTCGTCACCGAACTGCGCGCCACCCACCGTGTGAGCGACCCAACCTACGGCGCGGCGCACAAGGTGCTGGGCGACCAGGGCGTCATCGATCTGGTGGCGCTCAGCGGCTACTACGACCTGGTCTCGATGACGCTGAACACCGCCCAGGTGGCGACGCCGGCGGACGGGGCCCTGCCGTTGCCGGCGCGACATGGTCCGCCGAGAGGCCAACAACAGTGATGGAGGAGATCACCTCGCAGCGCTGGGCCGGCGACCGCGTCGCCGAGGAACGCTTGGTCGTCGATCGCGGCCAGACCCGGCCGCCGCGAGACGCCTAGTCGCGCCGATGTCGCCCCAAGGTCGCCCCAAGGTCAGCGGGACATCTTGAAGTCGCAAAGCCGGGCTACGACTTCAGATAGACGAAGACGGCTCGCCGACCGCGCCGGTTTCCTGACCTTGCTTTTTGCGGCGCACAATTCTATCTTCTTTCCCCCCGGACGAATGCGCCCGCGGCCGGAAACTGCGAACTTCAAACTAGGGCGAACTCGAGTCACCATCCCCATGGATAAAGTCCCGATGACCGGCGAGGGCTATCAGGCCCTCGACGAAGAGTTGAAGCGTCTGAAGACGATCGAGCGGCCGGCTGTCATCGCCGCGATCGGGGAGGCGCGTCTGCATGGCGACCTTTCCGAGAACGCCGAGTACCACGCCGCCAAGGACCGCCAGGGCTGGATCGAAGGCCAGATTGCCGAGATCGAAGACAAGATGGCGCGCGCCCAGGTGATCGATGTCTCGAAACTGTCGGGCAAGCAGATCAAGTTTGGCGCGACCGTCTCGGTGATCGACGAGGACACCGAAGAACCGGCCCGCTACCAGATCGTCGGCGAGCACGAGGCCAACGTCCGCCAGGGCCGCGTCTCGATCACCTCGCCGATCGCGCGCGCGATGATCGGCAAGGAAAGTGGCGACGTGGTCGAGGTGACCACGCCGGGCGGGGTGAAGGCCTACGAGATCACCAAGGTGGAGTGGGTCTGACCCACGAACCGGTGGCTGAGGACCGCTCCCCTCACCTGACCATCTGGGCCGTCTCCGACGGCCGCATCGGCATCGAGGCCCAGGTCCTGGGCCTTGCGGAAGCCGTGGCGCGCCAGCGGCCGGCGGTGGTGGTCGGCAAGCAGATCGGCTGGCGGTTCGGCCTGGGCCGCTTGCCCTGGCCGTTGATCCCGCCCGCGGCCCTGCGCGCCGACAGCCCGGTCGCCGCACCCTGGCCCGATATCTGGATCGCCGCCGGCCGCGCCAGCCTGCCACTGTCCACCCGCGTCAAGCGCTGGTCTGGCGGCCGGACCTTCGTGGTCCAAACACAGGATCCGCGCGGCGCGGCCGCGCGCTTCGACCTGGTCATCCCGCCGGCGCATGACGGCCTGACCGGCGACAACGTCGTGCCGATCGTCGGCGCCCCCAACCGCATGAACGCCGAGGGCTTCGCCCGCGACCGGCTGCGCTTCGGCGCGCGGATCGATCCCCTGCCGCACCCGCGCGTGGCGATGATCGTCGGTGGCAAATCGCATTCCCACGACCTGTCGCCCGACCGCGCCCGGCGCATGACCGCCGAGGTGGCGAGCGCGGTGGCGGCAGTGGGCGGCTCGCTGATGCTCAGCTTCACCCGCCGCACACCGCAGGCCGCCCGCGCGATCCTGACAAAGGGCCTGGCCGCCACGCCCGGGTGGATTTGGGACGACGAGGGCGACAATCCCTATTTCGCCTTCCTGGCCGCCGCCGACGTGATCCTGGTGACCGAGGACTCCACCAACCTGGCCACCGACGCGGCCACCACCGGCAAGCCGGTGCATGTGCTGGCCATGGACGGCGGCGGGCGCAAGTTCGACCGCTTTCACGAGGACCTGGTGCGCCGAGGCATCGCCCGGCGGTTCGGGGCCGCGCCCGACGGACTGGCCGCGACCTGGCGCTATCCACCGCTCGATGAGACCAATCGCGCCGCGCGCGAGCTGTTGCGCCGCTTCGACGCCCGCCCGGCGCGGTGAACCCGACCGCGGCGCCCTTGCCTCATGGTAAACAAGGCCGCAATTTAGCAAGACTTTCGCAACACCCTCGCGGCATGGTGGCGCAAACCTTCTAGAGTCGGGGATTCCACGTGGCGATTTTCTCTTTCGAGACGATGACGCAGGCGCAGGCCAACAGCTACCATGGCTCGGGTGTGCCGGGCGGCTCCGACTTCATCGTTTTCTCCACTGGCTCGGCCTCGCAGGCCACGGTGCTGTTCAACCCGCTGACCGTGAACGGCCCGCCGACCATCACGGTGGTCTACGGCGGCAACAGCCTGACCTTCGCCGACGACACCACGACCATTCGCGGCCAGACCAGCCTGACGCTGTTCCCGGATAGCTCGCAACTGTTCATCGGCACCACCGGCAATGATGCCGACACCGGCACGGCCGGCGCCGACGCGCTGTTCGGCGGGGACGGCAATGACACCCTGTCGGGCGCCGGCGGCAACGACCTGCTGCAAGGCAACCAGGGCGACGACTCGCTGGCCGGCGGCTCCGGCCTCAACACCATCTTCGGCGGCCAGGGCGACGACACCATCGATCT
Organism: Alphaproteobacteria bacterium; assembly: GCA_025359785.1. Classification (GTDB taxonomy): domain Bacteria; phylum Pseudomonadota; class Alphaproteobacteria; order Caulobacterales; family Caulobacteraceae; genus Phenylobacterium. The sequence goes on from JANYET010000045.1 coordinate 93,050, forward strand.
GACGGGCGGCGGAACCTCGCCCACGGCCACCAATTTCGCCCAGGGCAACCTCGGCAATGACACCATCACCGGCAGCGCCAACGCCGACCTGATCCTGGGCGGCAAGGGCGACGACAGTCTGGTGGGCGGCGGCGGCGCCGACGTTCTCGACGGCAACCTCGGCAACGACACGATCACCCAGACCGGCTCGGGCGCGTCCAGCCTGTTCGGCGAAGACGGCGATGACTCCCTGAACGCCAGTACGGCCACCGGCAACAATTCGCTGAGCGGCGGCAACGGGGATGACACGATCTCGAGCGGCCTGGGCAACGACACGATCGACGGCGGCGCCGGCAACGACAAGATCACCGACGCCGGCGGCAAGAACCTCATCACCGACACGACGGGCGCCAACACCATCACCGCCTCCGGCTCGGGCGGCAGCACCATCACCTCCGGCACGGGCGCCGACTCGATCACCTCCGGCACGGGCGCCGATCTGATCAACGCGGGCGACGGGAACAACACGATCACCGACGGCGGCGGCGCGAACAGCATCACGACCGGCATCGGCACGGACTCCATCACCACCGCCGGCGGTAACGACAGCATCTCGTCGGGCGACGGCAACGACACCGTCATCTCTGGCAGCGGCACGGATACCGTGGACGCCGGGGCCGGCAACGACATCATCACCATGGGCGGCGGCGGATCGGTCAGCGGCGGCGCGGGCGACGACACGATCAGCGGCGCGGTGGCCTCCAGCACGCTCGACGGCGGCGCGGGCGACGACAGCATCTCTTCGGGCGCGGGGTCCGACACCATCATGCTCGGCGAGGGTAACAACACCCTGACCGACACTGGCGGCAGCAACACCGTCACCGCCGGAGCCGGCAACGACACCGTGACCTTGTCCGGTCCGGGCGGCGACAACATCAATCTCGGCGACGGCACGAATGTCGCGACCGATACGAGCGCGGCGGGCGACACCATTACCGGCGGCTCCGGCATCGACACCATCACCACCGGGGCCGGCAGCGACTCGATCAACTCCGGCGCGGGCAACGACTCGATTTCCTCCGGCGCGGGCACCGACATCCTCAACGGCGGGGCCGGCAACGACACGATCGCCTTCACCGGCCAGGGCGGCGTCCAGGGCGGCGACGGCAACGACACCATCACCGGCGGGGCCATCGCCTCGGTGGTCGATGGCGGCGCGGGCGACGACTCCATCACCATGGGCGCGGGCAGCGACACCATCACCGGCGGCTCCGGCAACGACACCATTGTCGCCGGCGGCGGCCACGACCTGATCTCCGGCGGCGGCGGCGCCGATGTCTTCGTGTTCGCCGCGCCGGATTCGCTGGTCAATGCCGGGATCAACGGCATCGAGGTGATCACCGACTGGGTCTCCACGGACGCCCTGAAGGTGGCCGCGGTCGGGACCGGGGTAACCTTCTATCACAACGACACCCTGACAGCCTCGACGTTCGGCGGCGCGGTCACGGCGGCCAATACCCAGATCGCCACAACGCACGCCGGCGACAAGTATGCTGCGGTTCAGGTGGGCTCCGACGTGATCGTGTTTATCGACAGCAACGCCAGCGGCACCATCACCACGGCCGACGACGCGATCCTGCTGACCGGCCGCACGCTCGCCGACATCGCCGCCACCAACTTCATCTAGGCCGGCGCCTCATTTCGACCTCGCGGGGGCCGCTCTTCGGAGCGGCCCTTTGCATAGGGGCTAGGGCGCGGCCCGCGAGTCGCCTGGAGGGTGAGAGAGGATCATGAGCGGCCCGGCCATCCTGTTCGTCGTCGACGCCGGCCCCGCGGTGGGCGGCGGCCATGTCCTGCGCTCGCTGACCCTGGCGACCGCGCTGGAGGGCCAGGGCGCGAACTGCCGGTTCCTCGCCCCGCCGGCGGTCGCCGCGATCCTCACCGCCTTCGCCCCGAGCATGGGCCAGGTCACGGCGGTGTCGAGCCAGGCCGGCGACCTCGCCGACGCCATCGCGCCGGAGCGGTTCGACGCGGTGGTCTTCGACCACTATGGCCTGGCCGAGAGCGACCACCGGGCCATGGGCCAGGACAAGCCCGCCCTGGTCATCGACGACCTCGCCGACCGGCCGCTGGGCGCGGACCTGGTGCTGGATTCCGGGCCGGCCCGGCGCGCCGTGGACTACAACGGCCTGATCTCCGACGACACCCGCCTGCTCCTGGGTCCGCAGTACGCGCCGGTCCGGCCGGAATTCGCCGCGCTGCGCGATCAGGCGCTGGCCTGGCGCGGCGAGCCGGTGGGCCGGGTGCTGGTGTCGCTGGGCCTGACCGACCTCGACGGGATTACCGGCCGCGTGGTCGAGCGGCTGCGGCCCAAGGTGAGCGACGTCGGCATTGACATCGTCCTGGGGGCGGACGCGCCAAGCCTGCCCAGCCTGACCAAGATCGCCCGGCGCGACACCCGGATCCTGCTGCACATCGACACCCCGCACATGGCGCGGCTGACCGCGGAGGCGGACGTGGCGATCGGCGCGGCCGGCTCCTCGGCCTGGGAGCGCTGCGCGCTCGGCCTGCCGACCCTGATGCTGGTGGTGGCGGAAAACCAGCGGGCGGCGGCCAATTCGCTCGCCGAGCGCGAGGCGGCCCTGGTGGTGGACGCCGACGCCACCGACTTCGACGCGCTGTTCGACCGCGCGCTCACCCGGCTGACCACCGACGCGGGTCTGCGCCGCCAGCTGGCCGCCGCCAGCGCCGCGATCTGCGACGGCCAGGGCGCGCCCAGGGTCGCCGAGGCCTTCCTGAAGATGATCGCCGCGCGCGCGAGCTGAACGCCATAGCCGCCCTAATCCGCCGTTAACCGCAACCGTGCTGCCTTGTCCGCTGGAATGTCTCCGGAAGGACGCCCGCTTGGCGCTGCCCCACGTACGGCCGAAGGACGATGCGGCCCCGCAAAGCGATGCGCGGGCGAGCGTCGCGGTGGCGCGGCCGCGCCTGCCCGCCGCCGAGGCGATCCTGCCCTATCTGGAACGTATCGACGCGGCCCGCTGGTACTCGAACTTCGGCCCCTTGCTCACCGAGTTCGAGCAGCGGATGGCGGACCGCTTCGGCGGCCAGGCCGCCGTGACCACCGTCACCAATGCCACCCAGGCGCTGTCGTTGACGCTGCAGGCCATGGATCTGGCGCCTGGCAGCTACGTGGTGCTGCCCGCCTGGACCTTCGTGGCGACGGCTCATGCGGTGACCCAGGCCGGCCTCGTCCCCTGGTTCCTCGACGTCGATCCGGTGACCTGGATGCTCGACCCCGACCAGGTCGCCGACCTGGCGCGGGACCTCAACGCCGAGGTCGGCGCGGTGATCCCGGTCTGCGCCTTCGGGGCCATGCCGGACGTGGACAGGTGGCTGGCGTTCCGCGAGGCGACCGGCGTGCCGGTTGTGCTGGACGCCGCGGCCGCCTTCGACACCCTGTTCGACGCCCGCCTGCCCGCCGTGGTCAGCCTGCACGCCACCAAGGTGCTGGGCCTGGGCGAAGGCGGCATGCTGGTCACCGAGGACGCCGCGCTGGCGCTGAAGGTGCGGCAGCTGACCACCTTCGGGTTCATGGGCAGCCGCGAGAGCCTGATGCCGGCGACCAACGCCAAGCTGTCGGAATATGCCGCCGCGGTGGGCCTCGCGGCCCTGGACAGCTGGCCGGGCGACCGCCTCCGCTGGATGCGCACCGCCCAGATGCTGCGGATCGCCCTGATCGGCCGGCCCGAGGTGAAGTTCCAGGAGGGCTGGGGCTCGAGCTGGGTGACCAGTGTCTGCACCGTCGGCCTGCCCGACCGTTCGGCCGCGGCCGTGGCGCGCGCCCTGCGCGAGGACGGCGTCGACACGCGGGCGTGGTGGGGCGGCGGCTGCCAGACGACACCGGCCTTCGCCGATGCGCGCCGCGAGCCCCTGCCGGTCACCGAAAGGCTGGCCGCCTCGACGCTGGGCCTGCCGTTCTTCATCGACATGGACGCGGGCGAGATCGCCCATGTGGCCGACGCGCTCGGCCGGGCCTTGGGCTAGTGTCCGTACGCAACTGATCACAGCGATATTTCCGGAGAATTCCATCGCATAAAACTCTGTCATCCCGGCCGCAGCGAAGCGGAGAGCCGGGACCCAGGGGATCAAGCTGTGCGGTGGCTCCTGGGTCCCGGCTCTGCAGCTCACAAGCGCGAGCTTTCGGCCGGAATGACAGGCCTATCTGCAAATCCAATCGAGTCCGGGCCCGAGGCTGCCAGCCTTTCGGCGATATGGTTAATCGCTCCGAAAGTGTTTCGGCCCGATCCTGACGGCTCCTCGGGAGTCCGTGATGCCGCTGGCCGCCAACCTTCCCGCCTACGATCCGCAGGTCGAGGTCGAGCTGGCGCAGGCCGAGGTGCTGGGCGGGCGGGCGCAACGCGCCATAGGTCGCCTCGAGACCGTGCTGCAAGCCGCGCCCGACCAGATCGTGGCGGCCTACTGGCTGGCCGCCGCCCGCGGCGCGGCGGGCGATTGGTCGGGTTTCAACACCGGCCTGCAGATGGCGCGCAACAGCCACTCCCTGGGCGTCATCGCCCACGCGGGGGGCGACGTGGCCGCCCTGCTGAGCGATCCGGACTATGCCAAGCAGGTGGGCGATGCGCTCTACGGAGCCCACAACGTCGCCGTGGCCTCGGCGGCCTACGCCTGCGCGGCGGCCGCGCCCGGCGCCTCACCCATGGCCATGCTGAGCTATGGCCTGTCGCTGCAGCATCAGGGCCGCACCGACGAAGCCCTGGCGGCCTTCGTCAGCGCCTGCGAGGCCTTTCCGCAGTCGCCGGTGATCCGCAGCTTCCTGCTCTACATCCTCTTCCATGTGGACGACGGCGTGCGCCGCCATGCGGAGGAGGCGACCCGCTGGAGCCAGGCCTATGCAGCCCAGCCGCTGCCGCGCGCCACCGACTTCCCGAACCGCCCCCTGGAGGGCCGGCGTCTGCGGATCGGCTATGTGGCGCCGGGCCTGGGCAACCAGCTGCGTCAGTTCCTGGTCCCGGTTCTGGAAAACCACGACCGCGAAACCACCCATATCACCGTCTATACGAACGCCCCCGCGCCCTTCGAGGTCCCGGCCGACACAGTGCGGGTGCTGGGCGAGATGAGCGACACTGACGCCGCGCGCCTGGTGCGCAAGGACCGCATCGACATCCTGATCGACCTGTGGGGCCACACCTCGGGAAGCCGGCTGGGGATGTTCGGCCTGAAGCCGGCCCCGATCCAGGTTTCGTGGATGAACTACGTTCAGACCACCGGCATGCCGGCCATGGACTATGTCCTGCACCCCGACGGGTTCATCGTTCCCGGCGCGCAGGCGCATATGGTGGAGACCATCTGGCCGATCGGGCCGGTGATGTCGCCGTTCCGGCCGGACCCGCGCCCCGACCCCTCGCCGACGCCGGCCAAGGCGGCCGGCTTCGTGACCTTCGCCAGCTATAACCATCCGATCCGACTGAACGATCAGACCCTGGAGGCGTGGGCGCGCATCCTGCTGCGTACGCCAGGATCACGGCTGATCCTGCGCTACCGCTACTATGTCGACGAGGTGCTGCAGAACGTCACCCTGATGCGCTTCGCCGCGCGCGGCGTCGCGCCCGACCGCATCCAGTTCCACGGCCAGATCGCCCAGCCCGACTACTATCGGTCCTACGCCGAGATCGACATCGCGCTCGATCCCGCGCCCTGCCCCGGCGGCACCACCAGCATGGACGCGGTGGCCAACGGCGTGCCGGTCCTGACCTTCGCGGGCCAGGACTACTATTCGCGCACCGGTATCGTGGCGGTGGGGCCCCTCGGCCTCGATGAGCTGATCACCTATTCCTGGGACGACTACGTGGACCGCGCCGTGGAACTGGCCTCGGACATCCCGGCGCTCGACGCGCTGCGGGCCCGCGTGCGGAGCGCCTTCGACGCCTCGGCGCGCTGCGACGATCTCGGGTTCACCCGGATGATCGAGGGCGAGTTCCGCAAGATGTTCGCGCTGTGGCGCGAGCGGCGAGAGGCCGGTCGCTGAGCCATGGGCGACGTGGTGATCTTCGGCTCGGGCCAGGTGGCGGAGGTGATCTGCCACTACCTGACGCATGAGAGCGATCACCGGGTCGTGGGCTTCACGGTCGATGGGGCCTATCTCAAAGACGACAAGCTCATAGGCCTGCCCGTCGTGCCGTTCGAGACGGTCGAAACCGTGTTTCCCCCGGCCAGCCACGGCATCTATGTGGCGATGAGCTTTCGCGGGCTGAACGCACCCCGGGCCGCCAAGCTGGGCGAGGCCGAGGCCAAGGGCTACGCCGCCATCGGCCACATCAGCCCGCGCGCCGTCGTCCCACCGGGCTTCGTCGCCAAGCCCAATACCTTCATCATGGAGCACAACACCATCCAGCCGTTCGTGGAGATCGGCCGGGACACCATCATCTGGTCGGGCAACCATATCGGCCACCACTCGACGATCGGCGACCACTGCTTCCTGGCCTCGCACGTGGTGGTCTCGGGGGCCGTCACCATCGGCGACAACTGCTTCATCGGCGTCAACGCCACCCTGCGCGACAACATCAGCCTGGGCGCGCGCTGCATCGTGGGCGCGGGCGCGCTGGTGCTGAAGAGCGCGCCGGCCGCCACCGTCTTTCCGGGCCAGGGCACCGAGCCCGCCAAGGTCACCAGCGACAGGATCCGGCTCTAGTGGCCGCATCGCGGAGGTCTGGGGCCTGGGAGCGGCGGGGCCTGGTGTTGCGCGCGCAGGGCCAGCGGCCGTGGATGGCCAGTCACAGCCAGATGCCACACGCCGAGGTCATCGAGGGCTCGCGGCTCCGGGTCTATTTCACCAGCCGCGACGCCGCCAACCGCTCGCATATCGGCTGGTTCGTCATGGACCTGGAGCATCCCGGCGAGGTGCTGGACCTTGCGGCCGAGCCGCTGATGGCGCCGGGCCCGCCCGGGGGTTTCGATGACGCCGGCATCATGACCTCGTGGATGGTCACCGAGGCCGGCCGGCGGCGGTTTTACACCATCGGCTGGAACGTGCCGACCAGCGTGCCCATGCACGTCAGTATCGGCCTGGCGGAAGGCCCGGCGGAGGGGCTGCCGCGCATCGATCGGCGGCTGGCCGGCCCGGTGCTGGAGCGCAATCCCAGCAACCCCTTCTATGTCTCGACGCCGTGCATCCTGCGCGACGGGGCCGGTTGGCGGATGTGGTACATGTCGGGCCTCGACTGGGCCTGGCGCGACGGCAAGCCGCTCTCGCGCTACGACGTGCGCCACGCGGTCTCGGACGATGGGATCGTCTGGCGGCCGGACGCCGAGCCTTGCCTTGGCCTGGAGCATCCCGGCGAGATGGCCATCGCCCGGCCGCAGGTGGTGGCCGATCCCGACCTCTGGCGGATGTGGCACTGCTATCGCGGCGAGGGGTTTGCCTATCGGATCGGCTATGCCGAGAGCGCCGACGGCCGCGTGTGGCGCCGCCGCGACGACGATCCTCTCTGCCTGGCGCCGTCAGAAGACGGCGGGTTCGACGGCGAGATGACCTGCTACCCCTACGTCTTCGATCACGGCGGCGAGCGCTGGATGCTCTACTGCGGCGACGGCTTCGGCCAGGGCGGCATCGGGCTCGCGCGGCTGCGCAAAGGAGCGCTCGCATGACCCAGGCCGCGCGCCAGACGGCGCTCAATCCGGGGCCCGACCTCGCGGCCGCCTACCGCCGCGACGGTCTGGTGGTGATCCCCGGGCTGTTCTCGCCTCAGGCCCTGGCGCCTGTGGCGACGGACCTGGTCGCGACCTTCCAGGCGCGCGCCCGCGCGCTCGGCCTCGACCTGCCCACTGGGACGGGTCAGGACGACGTCAGCGCCCTGCTGGGCGGCCTGTTCAGCCGGGATATCTCCGCCTACATGGCGGCCGCCAAGCTCACCCAATATCTGGCGAGCGTGCACCGCCTGGGCGTCAGCGCCGAGTTGATGGCGGTGGTCGCCGCGCTTGGCGTGGATCTGGCGGCCATCTCGACCCGGCCGGTGATCCATTACATGGCCGACCGGCTGAAAATTCCCGGCGGCTATCAGAAGTCGCCGCCGCACCAGGACTGGCGCAGCGTGCAGGGCAGCCTCGATGGCCTGACCGTCTGGGCGCCGCTGTTCGACGTGGGGCCCGCCGACTACGCACTGGAGATCATCCGCGGCAGCCACCTGGCCGGCCTGCTGGAGAGCGAGCCCGCCCTGCCCCAGCAACGCGTTGTCCCCGCGCTCTACAGCGAGGCGGACTTTGAGGTCTTGCCGCTGAAGGCCGGCGACGCGGTGATCTTCTCCGGTTTTCTGGTGCACCGCACCTGCGAGCGCGGCGGCGAGGCGGTGCGGGTGGCTTTCAGCTTCCGGTTCAACAACGTGCTGGAGCCGACCTTCGTCGAGCGTAACTATCCCGACCCCTACACCTACCGTCCAGAGCCGGCGCTGGTGACGCCGGGGTTCGGCGGGCCGAGGGACGTGGCGCGGCTTTTCAAGGGCCCGGGCAGATGAGCTGGTCGCCCGAGACCTGCCTCGCTGAACTGGAGACCCAGGGCTATTCGGTCGTGCGCCAGGCCGTCGCGCCCGACGTCATAGCCTCGCTGCTGGCGGAGATGAAGGCGCTGGCGCTCAGCCGTCCGCCGGTCGGCGGCGCCGACACGCCGTTCCTTAATCGCGGACACGACGTGCTCTACAACCTGCAGCGCGAGGACGTCCGCTACACCCGGATGTTCACCGGCGATGCGGGCGTCATGGCGGTGCTGCGCGGCCTGCTGAACGACACCTGGTACAGGCAGATCGCCCAGGACAGCCCCAATTTCATCATGCGCTCGCTGATCGGCCGCTCCAGCGGCGACGGGGTGCTGCCGCTACATATCGACAGCTTCATCCCAAGCAGCGGCAAGCTTTGCCACGCCTGCCAGATCTCGATCATCCTCGAAGACCAGACCCGCGAGCGTGGCTGCACGGTGGTCGTGCCGAGCTCGCATCGCTCCGACGCCTATGCCGACCCGTCGGCCATGGCCGATGCCATCCCCGTCGAGACCCAGGCCGGCGACCTGGTCGTCTGGGACAGCCGGCTGTGGCACGGCGCGCTTGGCAATACGACGGGTCTCACCCGCTGGGCGCTGATCGGCACCTTCGTACGCTGGTGGATGAAACAGAATTTCGACATGACCGGGACCCTGCCGCAGCCGCTCTACGATGCGCTCACTGACGACGAGAAGGCGGTATTCGGCTACTGCTCCCTGCCGCCGCGCGACGAATACCAGCGCACCGATATCAAGACCGGGTTTTCGGACCTCAGGCCGAGGGTATCGGACTACCAGACCTGAGCGCGGGCGGAGTCTGCCCGCGGATCTCCTCGCCCAGCGCCTCGACCGGTTCGACCGAGAGGCGATGCAGAAGGCTCCAGTTCGGCCCGTCATGCGGATCGAGGAAGTGCAGGGTCACACCGGCCTCGGCGAAGGTCGCGGGGTCGTAGAGGCCGACGCCGCCCGGCGCGTTGACGTAGTGTGCGCCGCCCACCCGGCGGACGATCTCCAGGATGCGGTCCTGGGCCCGAAGCTCCGGCGCGACGCCAAGCGTGCTCGAGCGCAGCAGGCGCGGCGCGAGGCCCAGCAGCCGGCAAGCGACGCGGATCTGCGCCTCCAGATAGTCGACGAGCCCGCCCTCGAAGGGCGCAGCGTGCAGGAATTCGAGCGCCGGAGCCGACGGCGCGGTCATGGACGGAAAGGCGCGCAGGCGTTCGGCCATGGCGGCTGGCGCGTCCGGCGCGAAGGTCAGGTCGGCGATGTTGGCCTCGTACGGCGCGGCGACCAGCGGCAGGGTGAGCCAGGCCGCCTCGCCCTTGGCGTCGGGCAGGCGGTTGCGATGCACCCAGCCGCGCCTTGGGAACTGCACGCAATCGAAGATCACGAAGACGTCGGCGGCCGCCAACAGCCGATAGTAGCCGGCGTAGGGCGCGAAATAGGGCTGCATCACCGCCACGACGATCGGCCGGTCGTGGGCCGTCGCCGGCATGACGTTGGTCTCCTGGCGCAGGCTTGGGCCGAGGTCCACCTGAACGCCGGTGCGGTTAACACGTCTTTACCCAACGGCCCCACAATGGCGCAGGAACCGCTCCAGCCCATGGGTCCGCCTTGCCGTCATCCGCCGACACCTTGCTGATTTTCCCCGCCGGCTACGGCGATGGCCCCCAGCGCCGTGCGCACGCCGTGGCGCTGGGCGTGGCGGTGATCGGGGCCTCCTCGCTGGCGAGCGATCCAGAGGCCGCGCACTACGAACGCTGGGTGGGCCTGCCGCACGTGACAGACCCGGGCTTCGACGCAGCGCTGAGCGCCGCTATCGCTGAGTTCGGGATCACCCGCCTGCACGCCAGCCACTTCGCCGCCTGGAGCCACCTGCAGGCCGTCATACCGACACTGGCGCCGGGGGTCGTGCTGACCGCCGGACGGAACAACCTCGACCTGCAGGCCGACTACCGCGCCCTCAGCAAACAGGTGGCCGGCGCCCCGACCATACCCGAACTGGCCAAGGCCACGCCGCCCGCCTCCATGCCGCACCCGGTGGAGATCGCCGGCTGGCTGCGCGCGGCCATGTCGATCCCCGGCGAGAGCTACGAGCCCAAGCTGCTGGCGCTGATGGCGGTCTGCGCGCGGGCGCCGAAGGGCGACATCGTCGAGATCGGCTGCCTGTTTGGCCGCACGGCGGCCCTGCTGGCGATGATGGCCAACCGGCATGACCTGGGCGCCGTCCTCTGCGTCGATCCCTGGTCCCTGCGCTCCACCGAACAGGGTAACGAACAGCTGAAGGCTGCTTCCCAAGGCTTCGACTGGAGTTCGTTCCGGCAGATCTTCGAGATCAATGTCGCGCCCTTCGCCGCCGGACGGCTGAACTACATCCATGCCCTGTCGACCGAGGCCTATCCGCTCTATGCCGCCGGCCGCGCGGTCGAGACCGAGGTGTTCGGCAAGACCCTCTACGAGGGCGCAATCGGCCTGCTGCACATCGACGGCAATCACGAGTACGACCACGTGGTCGCCGACGTGCGCGACTGGGTTCCACACGTGAAGCCCGGCGGCTGGATCATCTTCGACGACTACGACTGGGACTGGGGTGACGGGCCAAAGACCGTCGCCGACGCCTGGCTGGTCGAGAACCTGCAGCGCGTACAGACCCACTTCCTGGCGGGCGGGGCTATGTTCGTGCAGCTAAGGCCTTAGGCTGAAAGCGCCTCCGGCCAGGCCAGCACGCTGTGCCCGTCGTTCCCAAGACGCTGGGCGATCTGGCCCTGGATCGCGGGATTGACCGCCGCCAGGAACCGGCGGCCACCACCGCGCAGGCTTGCATAGTCGAGAACGGGCTTGCCCTGCACGGACTGATCAGCGCCGCCGTCGATGGCGCAGGCCGTCACCCGGTCCCAGAGCGCCGGGCAGTTGGCGGCGATGTTGGCGACCCAGCCGCCGGCGCCGAAGCAGTAGAGCGGCTCGCCGTCCGCCAGCGGGCCTATCAGCGCTGCCTCGAGCCCCCGCCAAAGGTCGAGATAGGCCTGGCGGGCATCGAACAGCGCCTTCGCGGCGGGGTCGGCGACCATGGGCGTCCAGACCGCGTCGCCGCCGAGCGCGCAGACCAGCATCTGGCTGAACTCGGCCCCGGCGCCGCCCGGGCAATCGCCCTGCGCCAGAACCCTCAGCCCGGCGCGGCGGGCGAAGGCGGCCAGATGGGTCTGGGTCATCGAGAACAGATGGTCGGGGTGGATCAGCTCGGCGTGCGGCGTCGCGCCGTCCGGGCAGGTGACGATCAACCGGCCGCCGGGCGCCAGGAGGGCGGCCAGGTCGCGCAGAAATACCGACGGGTCCGGCGTATGCTCCACCACATGGATCGAATAGATCAGGTCGAAGCCGCCTTCGATCACTTCCGGCGGGACAGTCTCGCCGATCATCCCTTGCACGACCGGAAAGCCTTGCGCCTGAGCTAGCGCCACCGCGGTGGCGGACGGCTCGACGCCGAACACCCGCGCCTGCGGCCAATGGCGGTGCATGGCCTCGGTCAGCGCCCCGTCGCCGCAACCAGCTTCCAGCACCCGGCGCGGCGCGGTCCCCTCGCCCCATAGCCTGGTCAGCAGTCCGACGAGGTTGCGGTAGCGGCTGGGGTCGAACCGGTCGGCGTTGGGACGATTGGCATAGAGCTGATAGCCGTCGGCATAGAGCGTCGCCGGGTCTTCCGCCGCCTCACGCCGGACGGCCAACCCGCAGGCGGCGCATTGGAACTTGCCGAGGGGCACGGCGACGATGCCGCCATCTGTGCGGACCGAGCGATCGGGCTGGATATCGTGCAGCGGCCGCCAGTCCGTAGCCCCGCAGAGCTGACAGGGCGGAGGCGTCGCCGCGGTCATGTCTCAGGCCTTGAGGACAGTGTTGCTCTTGATCGCCGCGGAGCCGTCCGCGGCGAGGTCGGCGCGGGTGGCGGTCAGGCTCAGGGGGCCCTGCAGCGTGGCGTTGACCTCGTCGATGCCGGTACGGCCCGCATGGCGCCGCGCGATCAGGTAACGCAGCGATATCCGCTCGTGATCCGCAGCGTCCGGCTGGGTGCCGTGCAGGGTGCAGGCGTGCCAGATGGCGGCAAAGCCAGTCTCGCCGGTCAGCACTGTCTGGCGGGCCACCACCTCGCCGTGCTCGGCATTGCGGTAGAGCCAGTCCCTGTCGCCGATGCGAGTCAGGTTGTGCGGGAAAACCGCGCCACCGAGGCGGTGGCTGCCCTCCAGCAGATAGAGCGGCGCGTCGGCCCGGCTGACCGGGTGCAGGTAGACGTAGAGGGTCAGGAAATCAGCTTCCCGGTCCTTGTAGTCGATCAGGTCCTGATGGAAATCGATGCCGTAGAAATAGGTCACGTCGCGGTACTGCGGCCGGACATAGGCGCCGAGATTGTTCACCGGGTTGCCGGCGATGCGCGCCTTGAGCCAGTTGGGCACCGCGCCGGCCGGCACGCCGCAGACCACCTTCTTGTTCAGCACCTCGTAGTCGGGACCGAGCAGTGCGGTGACGGCCTCGACAATCTGCGGCGCGTGTTCGACGAAGTCGAGCTGGGCCTCGAACCGCTCCAGCAGGTTGCGGCCGGGCTTGGGATTGACGCCGGTATAGTGGGGGTCGGCGTCGAAGGCCTCTTCGGTGAGGAACAAGGCGGCGCCGAATTCACGGGTGGCGCGGATCTGGGCCAGCAGGTCGGCGCAGGCGGCGGGATCCAGGGTCTCACCAAACCGGTGCGCCCCGTCGCGGATGAAATCATCGACCACGGTCTCGGCAAGCGAGGGGGTGAGGTCGCGCGGCTTCGGCATGGCGTTCATCGGCAGGTCTCCGGCAGCGCGCCAGCAGGCCCCGATTTGGGTTAATCCGTGGTTTCGCGCCGAGGCTTCAGACGTGCTCAGGCCAACATGTCCCAGGCCAGCGGCTCGCCGCGGGCCAGGTCGCGCGCGGCGGTGCGGCCCAGAACCGCGTCGTACTCGGCCGGCGGCAGGCCGTTGCCCGGTCGGACGGAGCGGACATTGGCCCGCGTCAGCGGCTCGCCGGCCCGCACGTCGGCCGTGACGTAGAGCGAGCGGCGGAACTGGCGGTTGGCCGCCTCCGAGCCCAGCAGGTCGTAGTGCGCGCGGCCGAGCGCGGTCCAGGCGTCCTTGCAGTCGCGGACCAGGCCGGTGAATTCGGCGGGCTCCAGGCTGAAGGCGGCGTCGGGGCCGCCGTCGGCGCGGGCCAGGGTGAAGTGCTTCTCGATGACGCTGGCGCCCATGGCGATCGCCGCGATCGAGGCCGCCGCGCCGTGGGTATGGTCGGAGAGGCCGATGGGGTTGGCGAACCGGCCAGCCATGTCAGCGACCGTGCGGACGTTGGCGTCGGCGAGATCGGCCGGATAGCTGGAGACGCAGTGCAGCAGGACGACCCCGGCCGCACCGGCGTCCAGGGCGGCGGTGCGCGCGGCCTCGATCTCGGCGAGGTTGGCCATGCCCGTCGAGATGATAAGCGGCTTGCCCTGTCTCGCGGCATAGCGGATCAGCGGCAGATCCACGGCCTCGAAAGAAGCGATCTTGTAGGCTGGCGCGCCGAGCCCGGCGAGCAGATCGACCGCGGTCTCGTCGAAGGGGCTGGAGAACAGCGTCACACCGCGCTCGGCGGCGCGGTCGAACAGCGCGGCGTGCCATTCGTAAGGGGTCTGCGCCTCGCGGTAGAGCTCATGCAGGCTGCGCCCATCCCACAGGCCGCCGGTGATCTTGAACTCCGGGCGGTCGACGTCGAGGGTGATGGTGTCGGCGGTGTAGGTCTGAATCTTGATCGCGTCGCAGCCCGTCGCGGCCGCCGCATCGATCATCGCCAGGGCGCGGTCCAGGCTGCCGTTGTGGTTGCCCGACAGCTCGCAGATCACGTAGGGCGAATGGTCCGCGCCGATCTTGCGGCCGGCGATCTCTATGTGGGGCGACGCGCTCATCGCCGTGCAGTCTAGGCCGCCCGGCTGAAACGGGCGTTAACTACGACAACGTCAGAGCGGGGACGGCGGCGGACCTTCCACGAGCTTCCGGCGCGTGCCGAACGCCAGGCCGAGCGCGATGCCGGTTCCCAAGCCCACCATGGCCACCGCCGAGAACAGCCTGAGGCCGATGCCGAGCGCCACCCCGGCGCCCAAGGCTGCGCCGACCAGACCGACGACGCCGGCGGTTTTCACTTCGTCTTGCATGCGCAGCTCCAGAATCTGCCCTACATAAGGGGCATGGCTACTGATCGTTCCGAACCCCGCCAAGTCCGCTGCCTGATCGTGGGATCGGGGCCGGCAGGCTACACTGCGGCGGTCTATGCCGCGCGCGCGCTTTTGGACCCTGTGCTGATCCAGGGCATCCAGCCCGGCGGCCAGCTCACCATCACCACCGACGTGGAGAACTATCCGGGCTTCGCCGAGGTGATCCAGGGGCCGTGGCTGATGGACCAGATGCAGGCTCAGGCCGAGCATGTGGGGACCGAGATCGTCAGCGACATCGTGCTCAGCGCCGACCTTTCCCAGCGCCCCTTCCGGTTGACCACCGACAGCGGTCAGGAATGGCTCGCCGAGACCCTGATCATCGCCACCGGCGCCCAGGCCAAGTGGCTGGGCCTTGAGTCCGAGCAGAAATTCCAGGGCTTCGGCGTCTCGGCCTGCGCGACCTGCGACGGCTTCTTCTACCGCGGCAAAGAGGTCGTGGTGGTGGGCGGCGGCAACACCGCCGTCGAGGAAGCGCTGTTCCTCACCAACTTCGCCTCCAAGGTCACGGTGGTGCACCGCAAGGGCGAGTTCCGCGCCGAGAAGATCCTGCAGGAGCGCCTGTTCGCCCACCCCAAGATCGAGGTGATCTGGGACAGCGCCGTCGACGAGGTGCTGGGCGGCGCGGACCCGATGGGCGTCACCGGCGTGCGGCTGAAAAACGTCACCACCGGCGCGACGCGGGACGTGACCTGCGACGGCGTCTTTATCGCCATCGGCCATGCGCCCGCCTCGCAGCTGTTCCAGGGCCAGCTTGAGATGGACGCCGCCGGCTATCTGAAGGTGAAGGCAGGCTCGGCCTCGACCGCCATCGAGGGTGTCTACGCCGCCGGCGACGTGACCGACGACATCTACCGCCAGGCGGTGACCGCCGCCGGCATGGGCTGCATGGCCGCCCTGGAGGCTGTGCGTTTCCTGGCCGAAGAAGAGCACAGACGCGCCCAGCAACCGATCAGCCACCCCGAGGCTGAGAAGATCGGCGCCTGGTGATCCGCTACGCCCGCCCGTCCGACCACCCGGCTATCGCGGCCGTCGTGACCGCGGCCTTCGGGCGGCCGGATGAAGCGGCGCTGGCCACCCGGCTGCGAGCGGACGAGGACACCCTCTTCGAAATGGTGGCCGAGGAAGACGGCGAGGTCGTGGGCCACGTGCTGTTCAGCCGCCTGTGGGTCGACCGGTTCGAGCTCTACGGCGCGCTCGCGCCGCTGGCGGTGCGGCCGGATCGGCAGGGCCAGGGGCTTGGCGGCAAGCTGGTGCGCGCGGGCCTTGAAGGCGCGCGCGAGTTCGGCTGCCACGGCGTCCTGGTGCTGGGCGATCCCGCCTATTACGACCGGTTCGGCTTTTCGGCGGAGGCCGCGAGGGACGTTAACGCGCCTTACCGTGGCCTCGCGGCGTTCCAGGCGCTGGCGCTGGAGGAAGACGCCTTCCAAGGGCCCATGATGGCGGCCTATCCCGACGCCTTTGGCTGAGGCTCAGCGCGGCAGGTAGGCGTTGGGCTCGACGAGCTCGAAGCCCGGGGTTTCCTGGACGCACTGACGCAGCAGGAAGGCGTGACCGGAGCCATAGAACACCACCATCCGGTCGCCCGGCTTGGCGGCCTGGATGAGGTTGGCGCAGATCAGCAAGTTGCGCTTGTACCACTCGGTGAGCAGAGCCGCGCCCGGCTGGTCCGATCCGTCACCGATCCTCAGCATCTGACGATAGAAGCTATTGTCGCCCCTGAGCCGCAGCGGGTCGTTGAGAAAACGAAGGGCGCCGGCCACGCCGTGCGCCGCCAGCAGCCGCGTCTCCTCGTCGACCATGCGCTGAGTGTCGGCGTCGGCGGCGTCCAGGATCACGCCCTGCCCGTGCGCTTTTGCATAGGCTTCCACGGCCTCGTAGGGAAACTCGCCGTCCACATCGACGCCAACCATCCGCCCGCCCGCGGCCTTGGCCAGGCGGAAGCCCAGCTGGACCACCTCGTTGCGCGAGGGTTGCGCCGAGCCATCGAGGTATTTCGCATAGCGCTGCGCCACGAGATCGGCGGGCCACTCGGCGGCGACCACGGTCGGGCGGAAACGCCCCAGCGCCCGGCCGACCGCGGCGATCTCGGCCTGCCGTTTCGGCGCGAGCACGTCGTCAACCTGAACGTTGTGCAGGTCCCGGCCCGGATTGCTCATGTGGAAATCGCCGACAATCATCACCTGAACCGGTTTCGCCGGAGGCGGAGCCCCGGCCGCCAGCGCTGGCGCGGCCAGCAACAGCAGGGCGATGGCGGCGTGACGTATCATCAGCGGCTCCGGTTTGGGCTCCCTGCTAGGGGCCCGCCGGCCGCAGGGCCAGTTATCTTTGTGCAATCGGCGCCGGGGAGGTCGCGGGCGTGCGATCGCCACCCTTCTCGATCGCCTCGAGGCTTTCGTTGATGCGCCTGATCTCGTCCGGCGTCGGCTGGCGGCGCGCGGCGTAGAGCGCGCCGGGCGCGCGCCCGGCCACCGGCGTCCCGGGATCGACCACGGTATAGGTGCGCGCCTCGCCGGCCACGGCCAGCGTGACCTTGCGTTCGACCGGCGCCGACGGTTGCTGGGCCCCGAGATAGCCCTGGGTCCTGGGATCGAGACTCGCCAGCAGCGCCGGCGACAGCTCGGATTCTCGGCCCTCATAGCGTCCGCTGAAAGCCGGCGGTTCGCCCCAGGGCCCGGTCCAGCGGTAGAAGATGTGCTGGCCCACCTGGGTCATCTTCACCAGCGTCGGCGCCCAGTAGGGGATCACATAGACCGCGTGATAGTGCGTCGCCGAGCCGACATCCTTGTCCACGAACCCGGCCAGCGCCCGCTTCGCCACCTCCTGCGCCTGGCGCCACAACGTCGGCTGCGGCGTCCAGCGCAGCGCCCCGTCACAGGTGAAGGTGAACTGACAGCCGGTGGGTCGGGCGGAGCCCTGGTAGACCACGCCGCAGACCGACTTCGGATAGGCCGGATGGCGCAGCCGGTTCAGCACCACCTGGGCCACCGCCTGCTGGCCGCGCACCGGTTCGCGGGCCGCCTCGAAGTAGATCGCCTGGGTCATGCAGTGCAGGGCGCGGGCGGCGTCGTCGGCGTCGGCGCTGAGGACGAAGGGCCTCATCGGCCGGATCGGCAGGCCCGCGAAGGGCCGCAGGGTGTTGAGCGCGATGGCGTCCTCGCCGTCCTGAACCGGAATGCCCAGGTCCGGCGGCTGGCGCAGGTCGAGGTTCCCCCACCCCAGCGGCCGCCCCCAGAGATCGGCGCGGCGCAGAGCCGGATCGTGCCGCCGCCCCAGATCGCGGATGGCCGGGTCCAGGCTCGCGGTGGCCGCGATCAGCGCGCCGTCGGACAGGCCGCGCGCCGCCATGGCCCTGATCGCCGGCGTCGCGGGGTCGCGGGACTCAGGCGCGCAGGCGCCGAGCGCGACCATCGCCAAGGCCGTCGCCAGCCCGGCGCGGCGCCATCTGTTCAACATTGCTCGGATCTGGTCGTGTTCCCTGTGTCGGTTCCGGTCTGACCCAAGGCCAAGGCCTTGGCGGGGCGACAAACCGCCCAAAAGATGAACAAGCGCCGCAACACCCTGACAGCCCACCAGGCGGCCCACTAACCGGCCCAGGCTCATATCCCCGGTTGCGCCCTACCGCCAGCGCTCCCATTCTCTGCTCCGCTGTCCGCGCTTGCCCCTATTTGTCAGAGACGCCTTCGAATGACGCCGTCCGAATGGCCGCTCCGGCTGATGCCCCGCCGAGCGCCGCCGATCTGGCAATCCGTACTGATCGCGGTCGGGGCTTACACAGCCGCCATTCTCGTCCGAGCGGCGGTCGGGGCCGGCAACCCGATCGGCCTGGCCGCGACCTCGTTCCCCGTCTTCATCGTGACGACCCTCTACGCCGGGTCGCGGTGGGGCTGGACCTCGCTGATCGTCACCATGGTGGCGGGCTACTTCGCGACCAACACCATCGCGGCCAGCGTTTCGCGCGACGCGATCATCATCCAATACGGCCTGTCCGGTGCGGTCACGGTGCTGATGGCGGCGGCCTTGCGCGAGGCCCTGCTGAGCCTGGAAGAGGCCAAGGTCGTCCAGGCCAAGGCGCAAGCTGACCTGATCGCCACGGAATCGCGCTTCCGCATGCTGGCCGACAGCGCCCCGGTGCTGATGTGGTTGTCCCACGTGGGCGGCCAGCGGGAGTTCGTAAACCGCGCCTACCTGGACTTCCTGGGCCTCGACTACGACGACGCCATGGCCTTCGACTGGCGTCAGCTGATCCATCCGGACGACCTCGACCGCATCGCCGGCCAGGAAGCCGAGGCGCTGGCCACTGACGGCGACTTCATCTGGGAGGCCCGCTATCGGCGCAGCAACGGCGAATATCCCTGGATCCGCTCGGTTTCGCAGCGGCGCATCGGGCCGAACGGCGAACTGCTGGGCTATATCGGCGTCGGCTACGACGTCAGCGACGCCAAGCGCGCTCAAGCGGATCTGACCCGGATCAACGACTTGCTGGCAGAGCGGGTGCAGGCGGCGCTCGGCGAGCGCGATCAGGCGGAGGCGGCGCTTCGGCGGGCGCAGAAGCTGGAGGCGGTGGGCCAGCTCACCGGCGGCGTGGCCCACGACTTCAACAACCTGCTCACCGTGATCATCGGCGCCCTGGACCTGATGCAGCGCCACCCGGGCGACGCGGCCCGGCGCGAGCGGATGATCGAGGCGGCGCAGGGCGCGGCGCGGCGCGGCGAACGCCTGACCCAACAGCTCCTGGCCTTCTCGCGGCGGCAGGCGCTGAAGCCGGAGATCGTCCGCGTCGATCAGCTGCTCGTCGAGAGCGAGACCCTGCTGCGCCGCGCGGTCGGCGAGGCGGTGACGCTGACTGTCGCGCCCGGCGCGCCCGATGCCGTCAGCAGCATCGATCCCAGCCAGTTCGAGGCCGCGGTGATGAACCTGGTGGTCAATGCGCGTGACGCCACGCCGCCCGGCGGCGGCATCCGGGTCGAAACCCATCTCTGCGACCTGGCGGCCGGCGAGGTGGAGGACGCGCCCGCCGGCGCATACCTTTGCGTCTCGGTGCACGACACTGGCGAGGGCATGGACGCCGAGACCGCCAGCCGCGTCTTCGAGCCGTTCTTCACCACCAAGGAGCCCGGCCGCGGCACAGGCCTGGGTTTGAGCCAGGTCTATGGTTTCGCGCGACAGAGCGGTGGGGCGGCGATCGTCGAGAGCGCGCCCGGCAAGGGCGCGACCGTCCGCATCTATCTGCCGCTGTCACAGGCGCCGGTGGAGCACGCCGCCGGCGTCGCGGAGACGGCGAGGCCGCCACAGGGGCCGGCGCGCCGGGTGCTGCTGGTCGAGGACGACGCCAGTGTCGGTGAGATGGTCGAGGCCATGCTGGGTGATCTGGGCCACCAGGTGCTGCGCGCCGGGGCCGCGGCGCCGGCCCTGACGATCCTCGAAGGCCCGGACCGCATCGACCTGATGTTGACCGACCTGATCATGCCGGGCGGGATGAACGGCGTTGAGCTGGCGCATGCCGCGGTGGCGCTCCGGCCCGGCCTGCCGGTGATCCTGACGTCGGGCTACACCGGTGAGACTCTCAGCGCCGCCGCCGAGGCCCCCTGGCCGCTGCTCGCCAAGCCCTACCCCGCCGAGGCCCTCGCCGCGGTGATCGAGGCCGTCGTGGGCAAGGCGCCCGGGGCAGCCTGAGGCCGGCAAAACGCCGTGACTTGCGCTGAACCAAGATCAGTCTATATGTGGTCAAGCGCTTTTGCTCGAATTGAGCATAATAGACCAAGGATGCGCCAGCGGACCGAAGTTCCGCCTGGCGTCTTTTTAGGCCGTAGAAATGCTCATTTTGAGCATAAGGAGGCTCCGATGGCCGCCGATGGATTCCAGTTTGCGTTCACGCCGCAGGTCGAGGCCGAGACCGCGCCGGTCTGGGAAAAGGTCCGCCGCCATATCACGCCGATGGAGTGGCGCGGCCGAGCCCCGCTGATCGCCGCGATCAACCGGCTCAAGGTCGAGAAGGACGCGGTGATCCTGGCGCACAACTACATGACGCCGGAAATCTTCCACGGGGTCGGCGACTATGTCGGCGACAGCCTGGGCCTGGCCAAGGAGGCCGCCCGGTCGAAGGCCCGGGTCATCGTCCAGGCGGGCGTGCACTTCATGGCCGAGACCTCGAAGATCCTGTCGCCGGACAAGACCGTGCTGATCCCCGACCTGCGCGCCGGCTGCAGCCTGGCCGCCTCGATCACCGGGGCGGACGTGCGGCTGATCAAGCAGCGCTATCCGGGGGTTCCGGTGGTGACCTACGTCAACACCACCGCCGAAGTGAAGGCCGAGACCGACATCTGCTGCACCTCCGCCAATGCCGTCCAGGTGGTCGAGGAAGCCGCACGGCTGTGGGGCGTGGACCGGGTGATCCTGATCCCCGACGAGTTCCTGGCCCGCAACGTCGCCCGTCAGACCGACATCAAGATTATCGCCTGGAAGGGCCGCTGCGAGGTGCATGAGCGCTTCACCGCCGCCGACATCCTGGAACTGAAGGCGGCCTATCCCAACGCCGAGATCCTGGCCCACCCGGAATGCCCGGCCGAGGTGCTGGAGGTTTCCGACTTCGCCGGCTCAACGGCGGCGATGAACGACTATGTGCTGACGCGGAAGCCGAAGCAGGTGGTGCTGATCACCGAATGCTCCATGGCCGACAATGTGGCCATCGACGCGGTAGAGACCGAGTTCGTGCGGCCCTGCAATCTCTGCCCGCACATGAAGCGCATCACCCTGGAGAACATCTACGAGGCGCTGCTGCACAATCGCCACGAGGTGATCGTCGACCCGGCCATCGCCGCCCGCGCCCGCCTGGCCGTCCAGCGCATGGTCGAC
>JANYET010000049.1 GCA_025359785.1 Alphaproteobacteria bacterium
CGAGCCGATGGCTCGGCGGCGCCTTCCTCCTGATCGTGTTCGTTGCGGTCGCCGCCGTGCAATCCCGGGCCGGAATCATCATCGCCGGCCAGTCCCTGTCGTGGGTCGACTACCCCCTGCGGACCGAAGCCCTCGCAGTCCTGCTCGCTTTCCTCGCGGGCGTGCTGGGCTCGACCGACGGCGCGCGCGTCCGATGATCGAGCCGCCGCTGGTCTCCTGCGTGATCCCGACGTTCGAAAGCCTGGAGCTGGCGTGGAAGACTACGGCCTGTGGCTGACGATGATCGGGCGTGACCGCCTCTTCGCCAATCTGGACCTCCCGCTGGTCCGCGCGCGTCTCGGCGCCGATTTCTACGACCGGCGCGCCGGTCGTAGAAATCTGGCCTCGGAGCTTGGCATCTACCGCATCAAGCGGGGCGTTCCGCGCATCGGCGCAACCCGCGCGTGGCTCGCGATGGCCGCGCGGGCGGCGATCCTGACGGGCAGCGGGCCAGCTCGAGTGGTCTACGAACGGCTGCTGCGCCGATGAGGACGGTCAAGGTGCAGGGCGGCCTCGGCAACCAGTTCTTCTGCCTGGGCTTCGCCAACACCGTGGCCCGCCTCACGGGCGAAACCGTCGCCCTGGATCTCGCTTCCTTCGGCGCCGATCGCTACGGCCATCATTTCGATCTCGGCCCACTCGCGGAACGGTTAGAGATGCCCCTGGTCCGCCGGCCGGTTCTATCGTCGCGGGCAGCCACCGCCGTCATGCGACGGGTCGCCCTGCCCGGCTATGTCAGCGACCGTCCGCCGCCGAGCGACCGGAATGCCATCGCCCGCGCCGGGCGCTATTTCAACGGCTACTGGCAGGACGAGGCCTGGCTCGACCCCGCCTTCCGCGACATCGCGCGCGATTTCCTGTTGGCCCAGGCCGGGCCAGGACCGTGTCGGGGCGTCGTCATCCACTGCCGGACCTACAGGGAGGAACTGCGCCCCGACCGCCGCGGCGTGCCGGACGCGGCCTGGTTCGCGCGCTGCCTGGACCGCCTTGACCATCTTGGTGTCGACACCGGTGACATCGCCCTCATCTCGGACTATCCGACGCTAGCTCTCGCCCGGATCGGCGACGTCGGCCGACCGATCCGGACCGTCACCGGCGGCACGGCCTGGACCGACATGGGCCTGCTGCTAAGAGCCCGGTACCTCGTCCTGACCAACTCCACCTTCTCGTGGTGGGGCGGTTGGTGCGGCGATGCGGCGATAACCCTCTATCCGGCGAAGGGAAGGTTGTTTCACTACGCGGCGCCCGCATCTCGTTTCACAATCGTCGAATAGGCCGCCGCCGATCCCGCTTCCCCGCTGAAGGTCGAGGCCCAGCTTCTTCCACTGCTACAGCGTCGCCCCGAAATCTGGTCCCGGTTTTCACCGGGAGAGGAAGATGGGGATTCAGAACGTCAGCGCGCGCACTTCCTTGACGTGCGGCAGGGCGCGGATCTTGGCGATCAGTGCTTGGCCCGGCGCCTGGTCGATGCCCACCAGGGCGATGGCGTCGTCGCCGGCCGCCACGCGACCCAGGTTGAAGGTGGCGATGTTGACCCCCGCCTCGCCGAGCAGATGCCCGAGCGCG
The DNA here is from genome assembly GCA_025359785.1 of Alphaproteobacteria bacterium. GTDB lineage: Bacteria > Pseudomonadota > Alphaproteobacteria > Caulobacterales > Caulobacteraceae > Phenylobacterium. The sequence continues at coordinate 1,606 of JANYET010000049.1, forward strand.
CCGATGAAGCCCGGCTTGTCGAGGTTGTTGACGTAGAGCATCGCCGGCGCGAAGGCCGCGTCGAGCTCCATACCCTTGACCTCGACGATGCGCGGACTGCCGGCGACGACCGTCCCGGCGAAGGCGCGGCGCCCCAGTTCGGTCTGGATCGTGACGCGCATCAGGTTCTCATAGACTGGCGAATCGTCCTGGCGGGATTCCGAGACGGTGATCCCGCGCTCCCTGGCCACCGCCGGCGCGGAGACCATGTTGATCTCCGCCAGCATCGGCCGCATCACCCCGGCCAGCGCCGCGGCGGTCAGCGGCTTGACATTGAGCCGGGCCACATCGCCCTCATAGGCGATGTCGATGCCGCGGATGCCGACGTCGACCATCTGGCCGGCGAAGGCGCCCAGTTTCTCGGCGAGCGCCACGAACGGCTTCAGCTTGGGCGCCTCGTCGGCGGTGATCGAAGGACTGTTCAGCGCATTGGCCACCGCCCCGGTCAACAGATAGTCGCTCATCTGCTCGGCGACCTGCAGGGCGACATTCTCCTGCGCCTCGCCGGTGGAGGCGCCGAGATGAGGGGTGGCGATGAAGTTGGGCGCGCCGAACAGGGCGTTGGCGCGTGCCGGCTCCTCGACGAAGACGTCGAACGCCGCGCCGCCGATGTGGCCGCTGTCGAGACCGGCGCGGAGGCCCGCCTCGTCGACCAGGCCGCCCCGGGCGCAATTGACGATCAGCACGCCCTTCTTGGTCGCGGCCAGCGCCTCGGCGGAGAGGATGTTGCGGGTCTTGTCGGTCAGCGGGGTGTGCAGGGTGATGACGTCGGCCCGGGTGAGCAGCTCGGCCAGGTCGACCTTCTCCACGCCGATCTCCACCGCGCGCTCGGGCGACAGGAAGGGGTCGTAGGCGATGACCTTCATCTTCAACCCGTTGGCCCGGTCGGCGACGATGGAGCCGATGTTGCCGGCGCCGATCAGGCCCAGCGTCTTGGCGTAGAGCTCGACGCCCATGAAGCGGTTCTTCTCCCACTTGCCGGCCTGGGTGGAGAGGTCGGCGGCGGGGAGCTGGCGGGCCAGGGCGAACATCATCGCGATGGCGTGCTCGGCGGTGGTGATCGAATTGCCGAACGGGGTGTTCATCACCACGATGCCGGCGGCGGTGGCGGCGGGGATGTCGACATTGTCGACCCCGATGCCAGCGCGGCCGATGACCTTCAGGTTTTTGGCGACGGCGATGACGTCCTTCGTCGCCTTGGTCGCCGAGCGCACCGCGAGACCGTCGTAGTCGCCGATGATGGCGAGCAGCTCGTCCTTAGTCAGTCCCACCTTGACGTCGGCGTCGACCCCGCGCGCCGTGGCGGCGGGAATGTCGAT
>JANYET010000055.1 GCA_025359785.1 Alphaproteobacteria bacterium
GTCCAGCACCGCGTCCAGATAGGTCAGGCGCGGCGCGAGTTGGCCCAGTTGATTGGCGTGGGTGTCGAAGCCATCGAGGCTGACCACCGCGATCTGCGGGCCGCCGGGCTCGCGCATGAAGCCGGCCACCGTGGTCCCCAGCTTGCGCGCCGCCTCTGCGCCCTGGCGCACCAGACCGGGCGCATTGGCGGTGGGCGTCATGGCGATCATGGACGTGTTCTGCGGCAGGTTGGTCATGGCCGCCTGGGCCATGGTCTCGGTGGCCAGGCCGCGGGCCAGGGCAGGGCCCAGCACCGGATCGTCCTTGTAGAGGTCCTGCAGCAGGGTCGGCAGGCGGGCGGCGGCGTCGACGCCCTTGCCCGGCGACCAGGAGGCGGTCTGCACCTTGCCGTGCAGCAGCAGCGGCGCGGTCGGGCCGATCGAGATGGCGTCCACCTTGCGGTGCGCCGAGAGCGTCTCGACCGCCCGGTTCAACCAGCCGGAGCTGGTCGAATAGACCCCCGCCGCGCCGGTCTCCAGCACGTCCTGCGCCTCGAAGTGCGAGCGCGCGCGGTCGGGCGTCGCGACCGCGGGGACGATGCGCGCCTCGCCGGCCCTGGCCATGGCGTGCACGGCGGTAAGCTGCGGATGGAGCGCGAACGTCCCGTCGAGAGGCAGCGCGTCGTTCAGCGCCAGGCCGCCGCGCAAGCCTTGGTACTCGCTGTCGCCGATCGGCGGGGTGACCGACAGGCCATCCATGCCGCCGCGGCAGATCACCACGATGACCTTCTTCTTGTTGAGCGCCGTCTCCGCCGCCAGGGCCGGGACGGCCAGCAGCTGCAGGGACAGGCCGAAGCCCGCCGCGGTGGCGAGCAGACTTCTGCGGGAGGGCTGGAAGGGCGCGTTCATCGGCGTTGAAACTCCGGGCTCATCAGCAGCAGGGCGAAGCCCTCGGGGCGCGATTCGGCGCGCGCGATCGCCTTGGCGGTGTCGGGCGACAGGCGCTCGCCCAGCGCGTCGGCAGCCAGGGCCTTCGGATCGCGGTCACGGACCGCGGAGGCGGAGAAGGCCTGGGCGAACTGCATGCGTTTGACGATGGCGTCCGGCGCGGCCCAGGACTGGGCGTCCTCGGGCCAGCCCTTCGGCGAGGGGGCCGAGAACGGCTTCTGACCGAGTGCCGTCAGCGTGGGCGCCAGTTGCCGGATGTCCTGCGGCTGGGCGCCGGCGGCCCGGTAGCTCGAGACGATGAACTCATAGGGCGTCTTGAATTTCGCCGGCGTCGGATCCCAGGCCTCGGGCGCGGCGATCAGCGCCTCGGCGACCCGGGCGAGATCGCCGTGGCTCGAGCGCCAGGCGGCCTCCAGGCGCGCCACCAGGGCCGGCGAGGGCTCATCGGCGACGAAATGCCGGGCGATCTTGCCGCACACGAAACGGGCCGTCTGCGGCTTGGCGGCCAGATCGGTGAGGATGGCGTTGGTCTGGGCCTTGCCGCTCTGATCGTAGCGCACGCCCATGACGGTGCGCCCGCCGGGTTCGTGCGCGGCCTCGCGGAACACCGCCTGGCCGTAGACGCCGTCGCGCTCGCCGCCGATCGACAGGCCGGTCATGGCGCGGGCGAATTCGGTGACGTCGCCTTGAGTGTAGCCGCCACCCACGCCGACGGTGTGCAGCTCCATGATCTCGCGGGCCAGGTTCTCGTTGAGGCCCGGGGTCCGCTGGACGGCCTTTTGCAGCTGGCCGCCGAGGCGGCCGCCGCGCCGTTGGGCCATCGCCGCCTGGCTGTCGGGTCCGATCGACTGGATCTGATCGAGGTAGGTGAGCATCGCCGGATGGCTCTCGGCCGCGCCCAGCAGGTCCTCGAACCGGCCAAACACGTTGGGCCGGATCGCCTCGGCCTCGAAGGGGCCGACCACCGTGCCGGTGATCGCCTTGGTGGCCGAGACGGTGAAGTGGTTGGCCCAGAACAGCGTCCAGCGCTCGCGGAATCCGGCGTCGGTGGTGGCGGCGAGCTGGGTCCGCGCCGTGAAGTCGCCGCTGATATCCTTGCGCAGCATATTGCCCACGGCCTTCACCGGGTCGCGGACCTCTCGCTTGGCCGGGCCGGCGTCCATCGTGGCTGAACTCGTGGGGGCCGAACTTGTGGGCGCCGCCGCCTGGACGGCCTGGGCCTTCTCGACGCGCTCGTCCTTGCGCTCGCGGCGGTATTCGCGGAATTCGGCCATGCGCTGGGCGCTGGTCATCGCCTCGCCGGCCGGCTGATCGGCGCCCTGGCGGCGGATTTGGGCGCGCAGGAAGCCTTGCGGATCGGAGCGCGCCTGGGCGATTTCGCCGGGCTTCGCGCCCAGCCCGAACCGCGTCACCGCGATCGCGGCTCTCATGTCCTGGTCGGCAAGCGCCATAACGCCTCCTTGCGCTTGTCCCTCTGGCCCGTCATCTCACCGCAAGGCGGCTGGATGTGGGCCGGGACGTTTCGGGAGCATGTCAAGCTTGGCGCGAGGATTTAAGGAACCCGGTGACAAGCCCAGGCGGTTCTACGCCTCGGTTTCTGTCGCGCAGATGAACGGCGGTTTTACCGTGTTGCTCGACGCCCGCAGCCTGCGCGGGCCGAAGGGGGGCGTCACGATCCTGCCGACGCGGGCGCTTGCCGATCAGGTGGCCGCGGAATGGGCAGGGCAGGGCGAGGCCCTGGAGCTGGCGACGATGCACGCCACGCGGCTGGCCAACACCGCCATCGAGACCATCCCGCAGGCCCGCGAGGCGACCGCGCAGTCGATTGCCGACTACGCGGGCTCCGACCTGCTCTGCTACTTCGCCCCGGCGCCGGCCGAGCTGCTGGCGCGGCAGGAACAGGCCTGGGGGCCCGTCCTGGATCGCGCGGAGGCCGAGACCGGCCTGCGCCTCGTGCGCGCCGCCGGCATCGTCCACCAGGCCCAGCCGCCGGAGACCCTGGCGCAGGTCAAGGCGCTGGCGCTCGAACTCGACGACTTCGCACTGACCGGTCTGGCGTTCGGCGCGCCGCTGTTCGGCTCGGCGGTGCTGGCGCTGGCCGTGCAACGCGGCTGGCTCTCCGGCGAGCAGGCCTTCACCCTGTCGCGCCTCGACGAGGCCTGGCAGGAGGAGAAGTGGGGCATCGACGACGAGGCCGCCGAACGCACCGAGCGCCTCGCCGTCGAAGCGGTCATGCTGGACCGCTGGTTCCGGGGGTTGGCCGGATAGGGGGCTCTATCGGGGCGCCGTCGCGCGGTTGCTGGGGCGCCCGCGCCTCGTACATGGAGTTGATTAGCGCGCTCGGCGGCTGCGTTGGATCGCGCGCTCTCTATAATTCTGCTCGTCATTCTCGGCCCAGGAGCGCAGCGACGCCGTGCCGGGAATCCAGACATGCAGGCGATATAGGAGGAGGCTCGGCGCCGCCGTGTTTCCCATGGCGCCCGCCGGCGTATCTGGATGGCCGGCACAAGGGGCCGGCCATGACGAGCTTCGCGTGGGTCTACTCAGGCGCCGAGGGCTCTAGCCGCCCTTGAACGAAGGCACGTCAGACTCACGTGAAGCGCTTTCTGGAGTGCAGGTTCGATCCCGGCGGCCCGCAATTTGCGACGGTGTTCTGCGAACGCCGACACATGTGTCGGTTTGGAGCGGAACCTGGGCTGTGGTCACGCAGATCGCCTCATACGGTCGTCCCGGCCTGATACAGGCCGCCCGTCTGCAGATGACCGGCGCGCGCGCGGTGACGCCGGTCGCCGTCGCCCCCGTGCTGCGCGACCGCCCCCAGTCCTCGACCCCGCAACATTCCGCCTCGGCCGTGGCCTTCGCGCCGGCCGCCATGAGCGCGCTGATCGAAGCGCAGGAACGCCTGGCGCAGAACGCCCCGGCGCAGGTCCGCCGCCGGACCGCCGACGAGATCGATCATCTGGTGGCGCGCATGGAGGCCGCGGCCGACCCGGACCTGACCAGCGCCTCGCTCACCGTGCGCCAGCTGATTAGCGTTCGCGACGCACTGTCCCGCACCTCGGTCGATATCCAGGCCTGACGCGCGGCGTGGCCACGGCCGCCGCCTGAACTTGCCACGCCGAGACGCGCGCTCTACGCCTTTCGGCGATTAAGCGAAGGGCAGGGACGCGTGAAGCATATCCTCGAAGAGCTGGACAGGCGCCGGGAAGAGGCGCGTCAGGGCGGTGGCGAGCGGCGGATCGCCAGCCAGCACGCCAAGGGCAAGCTGACGGCGCGCGAACGCGTCGACCTGCTGCTGGACGAGGGCTCGTTCGAGGAGTTCGACATGTTCGTCGAGCACCGCGCCACCGACTTCGGGATGGCCGACCAGAAAATCCCCGGGGATGGCGTCATTACAGGCTGGGGCCGTATCAACGGCCGCGTGGTCTTTGTGTTCTCCAAGGACTTCACCGTGTTTGGCGGCTCGCTGAGCGGCGCGCACGCCCAGAAAATTCTCAAGGTGCAGCGCCAGGCGCTGAAGATGGGCGCGCCGATCATCGGCCTGTTCGACGCCGGCGGCGCCCGCATCCAGGAGGGCGTCGAGAGCCTGGCCGGTTACGCCGACATTTTCCTGGAAAACACCCTGGCGTCCGGCGTCATCCCGCAGATCAGCGTGATAATGGGCCCCTGCGCCGGCGGCGACGTCTATTCACCGGCCATCACCGACTTCATCTTCATGGTGAAGGACACCAGCTACATGTACGTGACCGGCCCCGACGTGGTGAAGACGGTCACCCACGAGGACGTCAGCCACGAGGACCTGGGCGGCTATCGCATCCACGCCATGAAGTCGGGCGTCGCCGACGGGGCCTTCGACAACGACCTGGAGGCGCTGACCCAGGTCCGCCGGCTGGTGGACTTCCTGCCGGCCTCCAACCGCGAAAAGCCGCCGCTGCGCGAGAGCTTCGACGAGGCCGAGCGCGACGAGGCGAGCCTCGACACCCTGATCCCGGCCAACCCCAACAAGCCTTACGACATGAAGGAGTTGATCCTGAAGATCGTCGATGAGGCGGACTTCTTCGAGATCAGCCCGGACTACGCCAAGAACATCGTCGTGGGCTTCGCGCGGATGGATGGCCAGCCGGTGGGCATTGTCGCCAACCAGCCGCAGGTGCTGGCCGGCGTCCTCGACATCGATTCCAGCCGCAAGGCCGCCCGCTTCGTGCGCTTCTGCGACGCCTTCGAGTTCCCGCTGATCACGCTCGTCGATGTGCCGGGCTTCATGCCGGGCACCAAGCAGGAGCAGGGCGGCCTGATCCGCCATGGCGCCAAGCTGCTGTTCGCCTTTGCCGAGGCGACGGTGCCGAAGATCACCCTGATCACCCGCAAGGCCTATGGCGGCGCCTACGACGTCATGGCGTCGAAGCACCTGCGCGGCGACATCAACTACGCCTGGCCCACCGCCGAGATCGCGGTGATGGGCGCCAAGGGTGCGGTGGAGATCATCTTCCGCTCGGAGATCGGCGACCCGGAGGCCATCGCGGCGCGCACGGCGGAGTACCAGGCCCGCTTCGCCAACCCCTTCGTCGCGGCCTCAAGAGGCTACATCGACGACGTGATCATGCCCCACGGCACGCGCCGGCGGATCGTGCGCGCGCTGAAAAACCTCAAGGGCAAGCAGCTGACCAACCCCTGGAAAAAGCACGACAACATTCCGTTGTAGGGGAACTCTTACCTCCCGCCGCTTTGCGGGGGAGGTAAGCGCCGCCGGCGCTAAGCCACCGCAACCGCTTTCGCTACGCCCTCGCCACGGCCCAACCGGTCGGGCAGGGGCGCGCCGTAGGGGGTGAACTCGAGGCTCACTGAATTGATGCAGTAGCGCAGGCGGGTCGGCGGCGGGCCGTCGGGGAAGACGTGGCCCTGGTGGCTGCCACAGCGGGCGCAGGTCGTCTCGATGCGGACCATGCCATAGGAGACGTCGCGGATCGCGGTCACGTGCGTCTCGTCCACCGGCGCCCAGAAACTGGGCCAGCCGGTGCCGCTCTCGAACTTGGTCTTGTGCTCGAACAGCGGCAGGCCGCAGAGGCGGCAGCCGTAAATCCCGCTGTCCTTCTGATCCAGCAGGCCGCCGCAAAACGGCGCCTCGGTGCCGTGATGCAGCAGGACCTCGGCCTCCTCGCGGGTCAGCGCGGCCTCCAGGGCCTTGCGTTCCTCTGCGGTAGGCGGGGTCAGGTCGAATCCTGACGGTGAAAGCTGGGCGGGGGAGATCGCTGGCGTGCTCATGTGCGTCAATCTAAGGTCGCGCCCTTCGCTTCGGAAGTGAGATGGTCACGTAGGTTAGATGTTTTCCAAGATTCTGATCGCCAACCGCGGGGAAATCGCGGTCCGTATCATCAAGACCTGCCGCCGGATGGGGATCGCCACGGTGGTGGTCTATTCTGAGGCCGACGCCGATTCCATGGCGGTCGAGATGGCCGACGAGACGGTGTTCATCGGTCCGCCGCCGGCCGCGCAGTCCTATCTGGTGGCCGACAAGATCATCGCGGCAGCCCACGAGACCGGCGCCGAGGCGATCCATCCGGGCTTCGGCTTCCTGTCGGAAAACGCCAGCTTCGCCCGGCGCTGCGCCGAGGAGAAGATCGTCTTCATCGGCCCCAACCCGCACGCCATCGAGGCGATGGGCGACAAGATCGAAAGCAAGAAATTCGCCACCAAGGCCGGCGTGTCGGTGGTGCCCGGTCACATCGGCGAGATCGACGACACCGCCCACGCGATCAAGATTTCCGAGACCATCGGCTATCCGGTGATGATCAAGGCCTCGGCGGGTGGCGGCGGCAAGGGCATCCGGGTCGCCTGGACCATCAAGGACGTCGAGGAGGGGTTCCCGGCGGTGAAGGCCGAGGCCAAATCGAGCTTCGGCGACGACCGCATCTTCATCGAGAAGTTCATCGAGAGCCCGCGCCATATCGAGATCCAGGTGCTGGGCGACAAGCACGGCCACGTGGTCCACCTGTTCGAGCGCGAGTGCTCGATCCAACGGCGCAACCAGAAGGTCATTGAAGAGGCGCCGAGCCCGCTGCTCGACGAGACGACGCGCGCGGCCATGGGCGCCCAGGCTGTCGCCCTGGCCCAGGCGGTCAACTACGACAGCGCCGGCACCGTCGAGTTCGTGGCCGGACAAGACAGGAGCTTCTTCTTCCTGGAGATGAACACCCGCCTGCAGGTGGAGCATCCGGTCACCGAGCTGATCACCGGCCTGGACCTGGTCGAACAGATGATCCGCTCGGCCTTCGGCGAGAAGCTCGCCTTCGCGCAAGCTGACCTGAAGATCGACGGCTGGGCCATGGAGAGCCGCATCTACGCCGAGGACCCCTATCGCGGGTTCCTGCCCTCCATCGGCCGCCTGGTGCGCTACGACCCGCCTGTCGAGGGCGAGGTTGAGGGCGGCAAGGTCCGCAACGACGCCGGCGTCCGCGAGGGCGACGAAATCTCGATGTTCTACGACCCGATGATCTCCAAGCTGTCGACCTGGGCCAAGACCCGCGAGGGCGCCATCGACGTCATGGGCCGCGCGCTGGAGGACTTCCACATCGAGGGCCTGGGCCAGAACATCCCGTTCCTGGCTGCGGTGATGGACCAGCCACGGTTCCGCTCGGGCAAGCTCTCCACCAACTACATCAAGGACGAGTTCCCGGACGGGTTCGCGGGCCTGGCCGCAAGCGACGACCAGCAGGACATCATCTGCGCCGTGGCGCTCTGCATGCACCGGACCCTGCTGGCCCGCGTCGCGCCGGACCAGCTGCGCCAGGATTGGATCGCCGTGGTTGGGCATGACCGGCGCGCGGTGCGGGTCAGCGGCGACGCCGACGGCCTGACGCTCGAACACGGCGGCCGCGCCAACCGGCTGGACGCGGTGCGCTGGCGGCCAGGCCAGCCGACCTTCCGGGGCCGCCTGGACGGGCGCGCCTTCACCGCGAGCGTGAAGCCCGCCGCCGAGGGATTCGTGGTCCGCCTGCGCGCCGCGACCCAGCACGTGCTGATCCTGACCCCGCGTTCGGCCGACCTGCACGACCGGCTGCCGCCGCGCATGGCCGCCGACACCTCCAAGACCGTGCTCTCGCCGATGCCGGGTCTGGTGGTCACGCTCGACGTCGTGGTGGGCCAGCAGGTGCGCACCGGCGAGGCGGTGGCGGTGATCGAGGCGATGAAGATGCAGAACATCATCCGCGCCGAACGCGACGGGGTGGTGAAAGCGGTCAACGCGGCGGCCGGCGACAGCGTCGCCGCCGACGAGGTGCTGGTGGAGTTCGCGTAAAGTCCCATGAACGGCCAGACGGACTGGAGCGAGCTGTTCTTTTCGGCCAACGGCCGCGCGCCGCGCATGCCGTCGCTGATCGCCGCGGCGACGCTGCTGATCGTCGCGGTGTTCTATGAGGCGGTGGCGGGCTCGACGCTGCACTGGATCACCGGCTGGTTCGTCTATCCGCCGCTGGTCTATTGCGGCGCCTGTGTGCTGTCCAAGCGCCTGCACGACCGGGGCCGGTCCGGCTGGTGGGCGGCCCTGGTGCTGGTGGCGATCGTGGCGGTGTGGCCCCGGCCCGACAGCTTCTTCGACTTCGCCTTCACCCTGGTCCTGATCTGGGCGGGTGTGGAGCTGGGCGCCATGCCGGGAGAGGCCGGCGCCAACCGCTACGGTCCCAACCCGCTCGGCCCGCCGCTCTACGCCTAGCCTACCGGCGAATGAGTTGGATCGCGGGGTCTCCACAATCCTGGTCGTCATTCGCAGCCCAGGAGCGCAGCGACGCCGTGCCGGGAATCCAGAAACACTGACGATGCAAGACAAGGCTCGGCGCCGCGGTGTCTCCCACGGCGTCCGCCGGCGTATCTGGATGGCCGCCACAAGGGACGGCCATGACGAGCTTTGGGTGGGTCAGCTTGAGAGCCGAACGCGCTACCGGCGAATGAAACAGGCCTGACCGGCGTCCGCCAGGGTCTTGCAGAAGGCGTTGGCCTCGGCGCTGTTCGCAAAGCCTGCAATCAGCGCGCGGTTCACGGTCTTGCCGTCCACCTGCACGGTGGCGACGTCGGCCTTCAGGCCGCCCAGCTCGGCGCCGAACTTCTTCTTGAAGTGGGCGAGCAGGCCCTGGGTATCCGGCAGGCTGGGCGAGGCGCCGATCTGCACGGCCACCGGGCCGCCACCGGCCAGCGGCTTCAGCCGCAAGGCCGGCTTGGCGTCCGCCAGCCTGTTGTCCGCCACCTTGGTGTTGTCGCTCGGCGTACTATCGGGCGCGGGCGTGACGCCGGGGATCGGGATCGACATCGGCGGCTTGGGCGCGCGGGCCGGCGCGGCGGCCAGCTTGGTGTCCGGCTCGGCTTTCTTCACCGAGGACGCCACCTTCTTCGGTCGAACCTCGATGATCGGCGGCGGGCCGGGCTTGGCCTCGGGACCCTTGGCGGCGACCTTGAAATGGCCGGCCAGCGGACGGCGGAAATCGCGGTCGCAGAGCGCGCGGATCACCGAGCCCAGCGGCGCCGTGGGCGTCGGGTTGACCCAGTCGGTGTCGGATTCGCGCACCACGCGGGGCTCGGTCGCCAGGTCACGGCCGCGATAGCCGGTCATGGTCCCCAGCCGCACCACGCGGCGGTCGCAATCGACCTCCACCGGGATCGACCAGGACGCGATGCCGTCGTGGGCCAGCATGGCCGGATCGACCGCCTCGGAGCTGATGCTGGCCAGGAAGCCGCGCGTCTGGCCCATCGGCGAGGCGGCGGTGATCGCCGTCACGGCCTGCGGTCTGACGTCCACCACCTGGGCGGGCTGCAACGGGGTGTCGCGCTGCAGCCACGTCGCCACGTCGGCGAGCGAGCGCGACGGCGGATAGGTGATGTCGGCGGCCCAGGCGCAGGAGACGGCGACGCACGCGGCGCCGGCCCCGAGCAGCGCCGTCAGGCTCAGGTCCGCGAGGCGGCGGACGGCAAGGGGGGGCAACGGTCCGAGCATGGAGGCCTTAATCGCACTGACTCGCCAACTTCGGGAACCCATCTCCTAAACCGGAGGTAGGGCCTCCGTCACCTCGCCGAACACTTTGGCGAAGCTGAGGCGCAACGCGGCATCGGCCTCGTCCAGCGTCACCGGCAGGCCCAGATCGACCAGGCTGGTCACCCCGTGCTCGGTGACGCCGCAAGGGACGATGCCGCTGAAATGGCTGAGGTCGGGCTCGACGTTCAGCGAAATGCCATGGAACGAGACCCAGCGGCGCAGCTTCACCCCGATGGCGGCGATCTTGTCCTCTGCGGGTGGCAGGCCGAGCGTCCGCCGTTCCACCCAGACTCCGACGCGGCCGTCGCGCACCGCGCCTTCGACATTGAAATGCGTCAGCGCGCCGATCACCCAGGCCTCCAGCGCGGCGACGAAGGCGCGGACGTCCTTTTGCCGCGCCGTCAGGTCGAGCATCACATAGGCCACCCGCTGGCCGGGGCCGTGATAGGTGAACTGCCCGCCACGGCCGCTCTGGAACACCGGGAAACGGTCCGGCTGCAACAGATCGCCCGATTTCGCCGAGACGCCGGCGGTGTAGAGCGCGGGATGCTCCAGCAGCCAGACCAGCTCGCCCGCCGTCCCCTCGGCGATGGCCGCGGCGCGGGCCTCCATGGCGGCCACCGCGTCCGGATAGGCCACCGGCGCGCGCGAAACCGCCCAGCCGACCGGCGTGGAGTCGCCGCGGCCGAAAATCGGCGTGTTCGTCGCTGGATTTAACACCCGGTCAAGCATGTCACCGCCAATGTGGGCGCTGGGCTTGCGTTGCGCAAAGCCCGCGTGAAGTTCCGCAGAGTTTCTTGGGGCGTGCGTCCGTGAGCCAGGTCGAGGCCGTCATCGTCGAGATACAGGTCGTGCTGGGGCGCTCGACGCTGCCCATGCAGCAGTTACTGCGCATGGGCCGTGGCGCGGTGATCCCGCTCGACACAGCCGTGAACGACGAGGTCTGGATCCTCGCCAACAACCACCCGATCGCCCGCGGCGAAATCCAGATCAACGACGAGAAAATCTCCATCGCCGTGACCCGCGCGGCCAACGTCTACGACTTCATGGCCGGCGGCCAGTCGACCTAAAGCCAGGGCCGGCGCTCGCCGCCCTTCACAAAGCTGTCAGCGTTTGCTACCCCCCGCGGCTCACCACGAGCGGTCGTGGCGGAATTGGTAGACGCGCAGCGTTGAGGTCGCTGTGGGGCAACCCGTGGAAGTTCGAGTCTTCTCGACCGCACCAGTGAAATCTGTCAGCTGCGAGAGCGCCGCGGCGGCGCGGTTCCTGCACCGGCCTTCCGGGCTCTGATGCGGGTCAGCCGCGGCGCGCGGCGCGGTGCTTGGCATCGTCGCCGGCGGTCGGCTGCCTTTGCCGCCCAATCGTCAACCCGGACACTCGGGTCCAATGGCGAGATCTGCCCGCATGGGGGAGCGACCCCCTTCTTTTATACATATATTATGTTAGTGGTTAATCTCGTTGGTTTCGCTGCACCCTCAGGGTGTAGGCGAAATGAGCGTTCTGAGCTTGGGGACGAACCATTGATTTGGGGAATTCGCCAGCGTTTCGCCTGAACCCGTACGGAGTATTTTCTTGAAAAAGTTTGTCATTGCGGGGGCGCTTGCGCTTTCGGCCTTCACCATCGCCTCGGCGGCGTCGGCGGACACGGTCGCCCATAACTCGACCCCGTCGGACACGTGGTTCTACGGCACCGGTAACGGCTATGCGCCGGCCAACACCGAAGTGCTCACCACCGATGCGGGCGACCAGCTCTTCCTGCGGGTGCATAACACGTTTGCGGTGGCGCCTGCGTCGGTGAACGGCGTCTACAGCTTCGCCCTGGGCGCGCAACAGCTCAGCTATGACTGGGGCTTCGACGACAATAACGGCGCCTTCACCGGGACGGCGATTTTGTCCTTCACCAACTCCGCGGGCGGCTCGTTCAGCTACAACGCTCTGTTCGCCGGCAACGACAACGCGGTCAATCTGGGCGGCAGCACGGAGAACAGCAATCGTTTCAACTTCCTGGCGCCGCTCGGCTTCAACCCGCTCGTCGACAGTGACGTCACCACCCACCTGACGGTCACCGGACTGGCTGGCGGCACGAAGGACCTGAGCGTCATCGCGCGGATTGGCGCCGGCGCGGCAGCGGTTCCCGAACCGGCCTCCTGGGCTCTGATGCTGGTCGGCTTCGGCGGACTCGGTGTGGCGCTTCGGCGTCATCGCCGTTCGTCGGCCGCTCTGGCAGCCTAAACGACAAACCCATCAAGCCTTCGGGCGTTGATGACGGCAAGAGCCGCTGCCTACGGGTGGCGGCTCTTTTCTTTTGGCTACTGAATAAGTGCTGCCGCATACACACGAAATACAAGACGCCGCTCAGGCCGGCTGGTGCTCGGCCATGGCCACTTGCGCACGCGCCTCATGAACACGTATGAGGCGACCGGATTTATGCTCACGATGCTTCTCGACCGCACCCGTGAGATGGGGTCCCGTCAACACTCAGGAAGACAGCACTTCGAAACAAGCCAAGGGAGGTCCGGATGAGCCGTGAAACGGACGACCTTGCGCTGCGCGAGCGCCCTGAGAGCGAAGAGGACCTGGAAGACCTCGCGCTGGGCGAGGACTATTCGCTAAATCCGGCCTACGTCCCGATGGTGGTCGACGCGCTCGACCGCGGGGACGCCGAGCGCCTGCGCGAGCTGCTGGGCGCCCTGCATCCGGCCGACATCGCCGACCTGATGGGCTTCCTGTCGGCTGACGACCGCGAGGAGCTGGTCCCGCACCTGGATCCCGAGATCCTGGGCGAGGTGCTCTCCGAACTCGACACCGAGATTCGCGAGGAAATCCTCGAACACGTCCCCTCGCAGGTGCTCGCCAAGGCCCTGGGCGACATGGAGTCCGACGACGCCGCCGACGTCGTCGACGACCTGGAGGCCGACAAGCGCGCCCAGGTGCTGGCCGCCATGCCCGAGACCGAGCGGGCGGCGATCGAAACCACGCTGGCCTACGAGGACGAGACCGCCGGCCGCCTCATGCAGCGCGAGGTGGTGGCCGCGCCGCAGTTCTGGACCGTCGGCCACACCATCGACTACCTGCGCCGCGAGGGCGACGAGCTGCCGGAGCTGTTCTTCGACGTCTATGTGGTGGACCCGGCCTATAAGCCGGTCGGCGCATGCCCGGTCAGCCACCTGTTGCGCGCCCAGCGCGAGACGCCGCTGGCCCAGATCATGGAGCAGATCACCGAAATCCCGGTCGATATGGACCAGGAAGAGGTGGCCTATATTTTCGACAAATACCGGCTGATCTCCGCGCCGGTGGTCGAGCCCGGCGGCCGCCTGGTCGGCCAGATCACCGTCGACGACATCGTCGGCGTCATCCAGGAAGAGACCGAGGAAGACATCCTGGCCCTGGCCGGGGTGTCCGACGCCGGCCGCGACGCCGGCATTCTGGGCATCATCCGTTCGCGTCTGCCCTGGCTGGTGATCAACCTGGCCACCGAGGCCATCGCGGCCACCGTCGTGGGCGCCTTCCAGGACGAGATCGCCAAGCTGACGGCGCTGGCCGTGCTGATGCCCATCGTCTCCTCCCTGGGCGGCAACGCCGGCACCCAGACCCTGACCGTGGCCGTGCGCGCGATCGCCAGCCGTGAGCTGAACGCCGCCAATTCCATGCGGGTCATCATCCGCGAGATCGTCGTCGGTCTGTTCAACGGCGCGGCGATGGGCTCGCTCCTGGGCCTTGCCACCTATGTCTTCTGGCACGACTGGAAGCTGTCGGCGGTGGTCGGCGTCGCCGTCCTGGCCAACTTCTTCGTGGCGGCGTTCTGCGGGATCCTCGCTCCGATCGTGCTGGAACGGCTCGGACGCGACCCGGCCGTCTCGTCATCGGTGGTCGTGACCTTCATGACCGACTTCTTCGGCTTCCTCGCGATTTTGGGAATTGCCGCACTTATCCTGTTGTAAGGCCGGCGCTTATCGCGCTGTAAGATTGGCGCTTATCGCTGTGTAAGGATTGACTCTCGTAAGCCTAACGGCCTGGAAATTGCCGGTGAGCGTTCGCGCACCGGTGCGTTGCGTCAAACTGGGTCACCTGAGGGCATGCAACCTCGTCACCGTGTGTCCCGGACCGCGATCGATCTGATCAAGCGGTTCGAGGGCTATCGCCAAGCGGCCGCCCAGCTGCCCGATGGGCGCTGGACAATCGGCCACGGCCATACGCTGACCGCCCGCCAGGGTGCGCAGGTGTCGGAAGACGACGCCGAGGCCCTGCTGCTCTACGACCTGATCGCTATCGCCCACGCGCTCAATGAGGCGGTGTTCACGCCGCTCACCCAGAACCAGTTCGATGCGCTGTCGTCGTTTACGTTCAACATCGGGCCCGACAGCTTTCACCAGTCCAGCGTCCTGCGGCGCCTCAACGAGGGCGGGCTGCTGCAGGCCGCCTGCGCCATGGAGCTGTGGCGCAAGGCCAATGTCGGCGGCGAGCGGATCGTCATCGACGCCCTGGTCCGCCGCCGCGCCTGCGAGAAGGCGCTGTTCCTGACTCCGCCGGACGCAGCCTGGGTGCCCGCGCCGTCGCCGGTGCTGCGCCCGCTGCTGGACAGCGACGCCGAGGGCGCCGTGCCGCGACAGACGCCCGTCGAGGTTACCGCCGCCGTCGAAGGCGACCGGCTGGTTGTCCAGCGCGATGGCCAGCCTTCGCCGCCGGCCGCGGCGCTGGATGACGACCGCGGGCCCGCCGCGGCCGCCGCCGAAGCGGTCACCGCGCGGCTCTCGACGATATTCCAGGATTCGGGTTCGGAACGCCTCGCCGAGGGCGAGACCGGTCCCGAGTCGACGGACCAGCGCCCGGTCTTTGAGGATCCGGTGCCGTTCTTCCTGCGCGCGCCGGAACCGGAGGCCGAGCCGGCCGCCAAGCCGGAGTTTCGTCCTGTAGAGCCAGAGGCCGACGGTCCCGAGAACCGCGAACTCTTCAGCGCCGCGACGTTCGACGAGGACCGCCAGGCCGCCGCGACGGGGACCGCCGACCCGTTTGACGACGCGCCCTCTGAGGACCCCTTCCTCGTCGACGACGGCGCGCCCTATGGCTTCGTCGCGCCGGCCGTGCGGCCGCTGCCGGATCGCCCGGAGAGCGGTCTGCTCACCCTGGTGGCGCTGGCGGTTCTGGGACTGATCTTCTTTGGCGGCGGCATATTCTGGGCGACCAATGCGCGCCCCAACGTCACCGCCCACCTGCTGGGGCCACAGATCGTCGGCATGCTGGCCGGTATCGCCGGCGTCGCCTTCTTCGCGGTCGCGGTCTACCTGCTGTTGGAGCGCCTCGGCCGCGCCGCCGAGCGCCAGGCGCGCCACCGGCCCTAGGCTGGGCCCCGCGACGCCGATACTCGCGAGGGCGCGCGGCCCATGCTAAGGCCGCCAGATGATCCCGAACCCTGGACCGACCCTGGAATTCGGCCTCGGCGAGACCGCCGACGCCATCCGTGAAACCACCGCCCGTTTCGCCGCCGACAAGATCGCGCCGATCGCCGCGGAAATCGACGAGACCAACGTCTTCCCGCGCCAGCTCTGGCCACAGATGGGCGAGCTCGGCCTGCACGGCGTGACGGTCGAGGAGGCCTATGGCGGCCTGGGGCTGGGCTATCTCGAGCATGTGGTGGCGATGGAGGAGGTGTCCCGCGCCTCGGCCTCGGTGGGGCTGTCCTATGGCGCCCACTCCAATCTCTGCGTGAACCAGATCCGCCGCTGGGGCACCGAGGCGCAGAAGCAGCGCTACCTCCCGGGCCTGATCAGCGGTGAGCACGTGGGCTCGCTGGCGATGAGCGAGGCCGGCTCCGGCTCCGACGTGGTCTCCATGCGGCTGGCCGCGCGCAAGACCGGCGACCGCTACGTCCTGAACGGAACCAAGTTCTGGATCACCAACGCGCCGCACGCCGACACCCTGGTGGTCTATGCCAAGACCGACCCCGATTTAGGTAGGAAGGGTATCACCGCCTTCCTCATCGAGAAGGGGATGAAAGGCTTCAGCGTCTCCAAGAAGCTCGACAAGATGGGCATGCGCGGCTCCGATACCGCCGAGCTGGTGTTCGAGGACTGCGAAGTCTCGGAAGACAACGTCATGGGCCCCGAAAACGGCGGCGTGGGCGTCCTGATGAGCGGGCTGGACTACGAGCGCGCCGTCCTGGCGGCAGGCCCCCTGGGCATCATGCAGGCCTGCCTCGACGTGGTCCTGCCCTACGTCCGCGAGCGCAAGCAGTTCGGCAAGCCCATCGGCTCGTTCCAGCTGATGCAGGGCAAGGTCGCCGACATGTACGTGGCCCTGAATTCGGCGCGCGCCTACGTCTATGCGGTCGCCAAGGCCTGCGACGCGGGCATGACCACACGCTTCGATGCGGCGGGCGCGATCCTGATGGCCTCGGAAAACGCGGTGCGGGTCTCGTTGGAGGCCGTCCAAGCGCTGGGCGGCGCCGGCTACACCAAGGACTTCGCGGTGGAACGCCTGGTCCGTGACGCCAAGCTCTACGACATCGGCGCCGGCACCAACGAAATCCGCCGCTTCCTGATCGGCCGCGAGCTGATCGGCGGATAGTCTCGCGCCGGATCGCAACCTTTTGTTCGCTTGCGGCATGAGAGGATTGGCGGGTTCAAGCGTTCAGGAAGGCGGCTGGGGCATGGCCGGCGTGCGGAAATTTTCGATCTTTGGCGCGCTGGCGCTTAGCGGCGCGCTGGCGCTCGCCACGGCCGCCGCGGCCCAGGACGCGCCGATGGCGGCGTGTCCGGCCGGCCAGGAGGCGCACCGCACCGCCCAGCTGTTCTTCGGCCGCAACGCCGGCGAGAAGGCCATGGTCAGCGACCTCGATTTCCGCCGCTTCCTCGACCGCGACGTGACGCCGCGCTTTCCCGACGGCCTGACGGTGGTGGCCGGCGGCGGCCAGTGGCGCGGCGAGGAGAACCACCTGATGCGCGAGGCCTCCAAGGTGGTGATGGTCGTCCTGCCCAAGGGGCGTGGCGCATCCGGCCGCGTGGAGCAGGTGCGCAGCGCCTATAAAACCCGCTTCCACCAGGACTCGGTCCTGACGATCACCCAGACGGCCTGCGTCGCGTTCTGAGCGCGACTACTGGCCGGGATGGTAGGTCCGCTCGGTGTGGCCCACCAGCTGGTCGGGATAGAAATAGACCTCGCGGAAATTGCCCGACGCATAGCGCTGGGCCTGGTCGTTGAAGTGCTTTGACGCCGGATCGCCGCTCTCGCCGCCGGCGCTGACGGCGCGGGCGTGGACGCGCGGACCAAACTCCACCACCGCCACGAAGCTGTTGCCGCTCGAGCCGTAGTATTTCCGGGTGTCCGGATAGCGTTTGGCGCCGAACGAGGCCAGCGAGCCCCATTGCGCCGAGGCGAAGGGGATCGGGATGGACGGCTTGGCGTCGTCGAAATGCTGGGTGATCTCGTCGTCGATCCGCTGGAAGCGATTGATCTGGCCCCAGGGGGTCTTCCAGGTTCCGAAGTCCGTGCTCAGGCGGTCGGTTGCCTCGGCCAGGGCGTCTAGTCTTTCCGCCGCCGTCGCGCGGGTCGCCATGTAGTCATAGGTGTTGAGGCCGGCGGCCTTCGCGGCCGGCGCGACCTTGGCCCACAGCGCCTCGCCCCAGCCCACGGCCACCGAGGTCGCGACCGAGTCCGCCGACCAGCGGTCGTCCCAGGCGCGCAGGGTGGCGATCGGCTCGGCCAGTTTCGACTTCAGCGGATCGCCCGCCGGCGCGGCGTCGTAGGCGGCGACCAGTCCCGGGATCATCCGCTCGAAAGCCGGCAGCCAGGGATCGAAGTCCACGTCGATCAGGCCTTGCAGGGTCAGGCCGTGGGCGGCGCTCAGGACCTTGACCGCATGCGGCGTGCGCGGGTTCTCGCCCACCTGGTCCATGTAGCGCGGATAGTCGGCGCGCCTGGGGCTGTCGGCGCCCGCGGCCCACCAGGGGCCATCGTTGGAATTGAAGGTCCAGCCGCTGGCCGGATTCAGCACCTTGGGCATGTCGGCGAAGGCGGTCACGCCCTGCCAGTCCGTCGCGGGGTCGGCGCCGTCCACCGGCCTGGTGTAGTCGAACCGGCCGTCCCGCTTGGGCATGAATTGCGGCAGCAGCAGCGCGGTCTCGCCCTTGGAGTCGGCGAACAGGGTGTTGTTCGACGAATTGGCCGCCAGCGCCGCCACCTTCAGGAACCCGGCGAGGTCGGTGGTCTTGGTGCGGCCGAACGACTGTTCCAGCGCCGCGACCGGGCGGCTCATCAGCGCCATGGCGATCCACTTGCCGCCCTCTTCGGCGACGATGGGGCCATGGTGGGTGCGGTAGGTGGTGAAGACCTTGTGGGCCATGCCGCCGCCAGCGGTCCGATAGGGGACGTCGATGGTGGCGACGGTCACCGGCCGCAGCGCCGCGCCGTAGCGATAGAACAGCTTGCCGTCCTTCTTGACGATGGTCTCGGCGAACTCATCGACGGTGTCGGCCGCCGTGGTGGTGTGCATCCAGCCGGCGTGTTCGTTGAACCCCTGGTAGACGAAGAACTGGCCCCAGGTCGACGCGCCATAGGCGTTCAATCCCCGGTCACTCGACACCTGTTGCTCGGCGCGGAAGAAGAACGAGGTGTGCGGGTTGATCAGCAGCAGCGCGTGGCCGTCCTTGGTCAGCTTGGGACCGATGACGATGCCGTTCGAGCCAGACGGCTCCTTGAATTTCAGGGTCTCGTCGTCGGTGAGGGCGGCGGTCTGGACCTTGCCGTAGAAGGCCTCGATCCCTTCCAGTGGCGCCTTCTCGATATCCGGCCCGATGCTGCCCTCGGTGAAGCTGAGCGCCATCCAGGGCTCGAAGTGCCTGATGACCTTCGGCGAGACCTTCGGATGGGTCGCCAGATAGTAGTTCAGCCCGTCGGCCCAGCTGACCATCAGGGCCTTCAGCCAGGCTGGCGATTGGCCATATTTCGCTTTCAGATCAACCGGATCGACGATCAGCTTCTGGCGCAGATCCTTCCAGATCGCCGCCTGGCCCTCGGTCTCGGCGCTACGGCCCAAGGCGGTGACGTAGTTCATCTCCACGCGATTGAAGTCGTCCTCGGCCTGGGCGTAGATCATCCCGAACACGGCGTCGGCGTCGGTGTGCCCGTGGATATGGGCGATGCCCCAGTCGTCGCGCACGATGCTCACCCGCGCGGCCTGGGCCTTCAGGTTGGCCCTGGGCGCGGCCGCCCCCGGGGCGGCGAGGGCGCAGGCGAGCCCCAGGGCGAGGGCTGCTGAAAGACAGGTCTTCGACATGCTGGAAATCCCCGAACCGATGCCGCTGAACTTCGCAGGCAAACGGCGGAATGCAAGGACCGGAAATGCGAAAGGCCGCCCTGTCGCCAGGACGGCCTTTCCATAGTCGGACCGCATAGCGGTACGCGACCCTATGCCAGAGCTAGGCCTAGGCGCGGACCCCGCGAGCGGAGGTCCAGGTCACGGTCACCGGGCTACGGTTTTCACTATGAGGCACTGGATCACCTCCTTTCAGTTGCTGAGCAAGGACTCACAATATGGGTCCCTTTGGGCGCGCGTGCAAACGCCGCTTTGCCGGGTTCAGCGCGCGGCGTGCGGTCGCGCCTTTTGCGCCTGCTGTTCTGCGAGGCTGGTGCGGCGGCGCAGGGCCTGGACGGGGCGGTCGAGCTTGTCCAGCGCCTCGATGGTGGCCCGATAACCCTCGGCGACGGCGGGGGCATAGGCGCTGAAGTCGCGGATTTCGACCTTCGAGGTGTCCGGCATCACCAGCACGTCGGTGGCGTCGCGGGCGGCGGTCAGGTCCCGCGATGTCGAGACCGTGGCCGCGCGCATCAGCAGCGAGACGATCGGCGGGCCATTGCGCCACTGGCCCGACCAGATCCAGCGCCAGACGGACGCCGGCCGCGCGACGTCGTCGGCGGTGATGCTGCGGCCGCTGGTGACATCGACGCCGACGATCGGCCCAAGCTGGCTCATCCGCATCACGTCGGCTGGGAAGTTCTTCATCACCGCGCCGTCCACCAGCACGTTCTGGTCGTCCGTGGCCGGCGGCAGGATGCCCGGCAGCGAGATCGAGGCCCGCAGGGCTCGGCGCAGCAGGCCGCGTCGGTGCATCTGATAGGCGCCGGTCGTGAGATTCGACGACAGGCAGAAGAACGGCAGCCAGAGGTCGGCGATCTGGGTCTCGCCGAAATGGTGGGCCAGCCGCTCGTTGACCTTCAGGCCATGGGTCATGGCCAGCAGGGGGAAGGCGATGTCGGCCAGGGGGCTGGTGTCGACGAAGGCCTCCCGGATGCGGGTTTCCAGCTCCGCGTCGTCCCAGCCCATGGCGACGCCCGCGGCGATCACCGCGCCCATGGACACGCCGCCCACGAAGTCGATCGGCACCCCGCGTTCACGCAGCGCGCGAACGGCGCCCACATGCGCATAGGCCCGCGCCCCGCCGCCGGACAGCACCAGGCCCACCGACTGGCCGGTGACCACGCGCGCGATCCGCTGCAGGTCGCCTTCATGGTCGCGGCGCACGTGAAACAGGCGTGCGGGCTTGGCGATATCGGCCCAGTCCTCGGAGCCCGAGGGCCGGTGGGTGTCGGCGGGGTGCAGCAGGATCAGGTCGACCAGCATCTGGGCCTGCAGCGGCGAGGGCACGTCGACCAGCGTCTCGGCCTTGGGCGGGGTCCGGTCGCCGCGGCCGACCCGGAACAGCCGGTCCACCTGGCGCGCCACCACCTGGCGCCAGCCGCCGTCGCCCACTTCAGCGACGTAGAGGACGAAATCGTGGGTGCGCTCGACGTCGGAGAACCATTCGGTGGGCGCGGTCTGGGCCTCGGCGCCGATGGTGGTGACGTCATAGCCCAGCTTGACGATCTCGCGGGCCAGCCGCTCAACCAGGGGCCGCAGCACCCCGGACTGGCCCAGCGAGACGAAGCCGAACACCGAGGGTTCGCCGACCCCGCCGCGGGTCACCGCCTGGCGCGAGCGCAGCATCATCAGCTTGGCGAGTTCGATCATCACCGCGGTGTCGGCCTCGCAGGCCTCGAAGAACACGTCGCGCGGCACGGCGATGATCTCTGAGTCGCGCAGGGCCACCACGTCGGCGGAGTGCGGCGCGTCGGCGATCAGCGACATCTCGCCGGCCGGCTCGCCCGGCCGGATCACGCCCAGGAATTGAATCTCGTGGCCCTGTTCACGCCGGAACGCGCCGAGCCGTCCAGCGCGGACGAAATACAGCTGCTCCGACCGGTCACCGGCGGAAAACAGCGTCTGGCCGCCCGGCAGGGAGAACCACACGGCCTCCTGCTGCACGCGCTCCTGATGAAAGAGCCGCGCCAGCGCCGACTCATCGGGAATGTCAGGAAGCTGCGCCACGGCCCCAGCCTAGCTTGGCGGCCGGTTCGCCGCTATGGCCCGCCGCATCGTCGCGGCCCTCTGGTCAAACACCGGCCAGCACCCTAATCCGAGGTCATGCCTCTTCACCTGATCAAGCTCTGCGTCGGCGCGGCGAGCGTCGAGGATCTGCTGCAATGGCACAGGATCCACGGCGACCCCGATGGCCACTGGACGATGCGCACCCGCCAGACGCCGAAGCGCGCCGCCGAGCTGGTCGATGGCGGCTCGCTCTATCGGGTGTTCAAGGGTGTGATCCTTTGCCGGCAGGCGATCCTGGCGGTGAATACGGTGGGCGAGGGCCCCAACGCGCGCTGCGAGGTGACGCTGGATCCCGAGACGGTCCGCGTGGCCCCGACGCCGCGCCGCGCCTTCCAGGGCTGGCGCTATCTGGAGCCGAAGGACGCGCCGGAGGACCTGTCGATCGAGAGCTTTGGCGATTTGCCGCAGGAGCTTGCCCGGCAGCTGCGCGAAGCCGGCGCCTGGTAGGTATCCACAGCCGGCGACGATCCGCGCGTTGACCTCCATCGGCGGCGCGCGCTCCTCTAGGCGCTAAGCGATTCGGCCGTTGCCGAGTCCTCTAGGGCCGATCCCTAAGGAGTTATGAGCATGCCGCAGGCCAGCGTCATCGTGGTCGGCAACGAAAAGGGCGGGGCCGGCAAGTCCACCATCGCCATCCATACCGCCACCGCCCTGCTGCACGCCGACGCCAAGGTGGCGGTGCTCGATCTGGACCTGCGTCAGCAGTCCACGTCGCACTTCTTCGCCCACCGCCGCGCGTGGCTGGACGCTAACGGGGCCACGGCGCCGATGCCGATCGAACACCCGCTGAGCGCCAATGACACCGCTCTGGCCAAGGCCACCGACGAAGAGGCGCTGGCCCGTTTCGAGGAGGCGTTCGCCCACGCCAGCGAAGAGGCCGACTTCGTGCTGATCGACACACCCGGCAGCGACACGGCGATCAGCCGCGCCGCCCACGGCCTGGCCGACCTGATCGTTACGCCGATGAACGACAGCTTCGTGGACTTCGACATGCTGGGTATCGTCGATCCGGTGACGCTCGAGCTGACCCGCCACAGCCTCTACTCCGAGACCGTGTGGAACAGTCGCAAGGCCCGCGCCATCAAGGACCGCAAACAGATCGACTGGGTGGTGCTGCGCAACCGCCTGGCGCCCACCGAGGCCCGCAACCGTAAGCGCCTGGACGAGCGGGTCGAGACGCTGTCGCGCAAGGTCGGCTTCCGTATCGGGCCGGGCCTGCGTGACCGGGTGATCTACCGCGAACTGTTCCCCTTCGGCCTGACGGTGGCGGACCTGTCGCCGACCATCCGGCCCGTCGCGATGTCGCTGCAGCACGTGGCGGCGCGCCAGGAACTGCGGGCGCTGATGACCGCGCTCGGCCTCTCGGGGTTCTCCGACGGCGAGCAGATCGCCGCGGAATAGGGCGGCCGATGATCTATCTCGCGCTCGGCGCCGTCGTGCTCTGGCTCCTCGTGGGCCTGGGACGCGGCAAGATGGTCTTTCCGCGGCGCGAGTGGCGACTGGTCTCCGGCGCCGTCTCGGTCGCTGCCTTCGCCGCGGCGGCTTACGTCGGGCTGCGTGGGGGCTGGGAAATCTCCATCGTCTTGGTGGTCCTGGGCCTGTGGCTGGCGGCCACGGCGCGGATCAATGGCCCGGCGCCTGTCGCGCCCCGCGCCTGGCCGCGCATGAGCGACAAGGAAGCCCGCTCGATCCTGGGCGTCGGGCCGGATGCCGACGAGGGCGAGATTCAGGCGGCCTATACCCGCCTGATGCGCATGGCTCACCCCGACAAGGGCGGCACGACCGGCCTGGCGACGCAGCTCAACGCCGCGCGCGATCGGCTGCTCGGGGGGTAGGGCGCGGCTCAATCGGCGCCCCTCTTTTGATGGTCATGGCCGTCCCTTGTGGCGGCTATCCAGACACGCCGACGCGCGCCATGGGAACGATGGCGCCGCCGAGCCTCGTCTTGCACCGGCAGTGTTTCTGGATTCCCAGCACGGCGTCGCCGCGCTCCTGGGCCGAGAATGACGAGCAGAATTGTAGATAGCTCGCGATCCAACTCAGCCGCCGAAGGGGCTAGAGCAACCCGACCCGCCGGTCAGGCCGGCTGGATGACCATACAGGCGAGGCGCTTGGCCTTCAGGGCGCGGCAGGCGACCTTGGCGTCGGTCTCGGTGAAGCCGGTGAACACCGCCTTGTATTTGCGGCCGGCTTTGTCCGTCGCGCCCCGGGCGCCGTCGAACTGGCCGGAGAACTTCTTTTCCACCAGGGCGATCTGGGCGTGGGCGTCGGACTTGGAACGGAACTCTCCGACCTGGACGGCCCATTTGGCCTTCACGACCTTGGCCCGCTCTCCCGCTGCCTGGACGTCGCGGCCCTTGCGCAGCGTCACGTCGATCTTCGCGGACCGGGCCGAAGGCTGGCCGGTCAGCTCGATCTTCAGCTGGTCCTGGTCGCCGTCGCCTTGCTCGCTGGGCGGGCGCACGATCGGGCCGGACAGCTCCTGCGGCCCGAACATGTTCTGCGCCACGACGATCTTCTCGCCCATGGCGCGGCGGCGCTGGACGTTGAAGCCGGTGAGCAGCAGGTCTTCGGCGTTCTGATCACGGCTGACCCGGGTGGGGCCGCCCATCACCACCACGATCAGGCGGCGGTTGTCGCGCACGCCGGAGATGGCGATGTTGAAGCCTGAGGCATTGGTGAAGCCGGTCTTCAGGCCGTCGACGCCGGGACCCAGCAGGTGGTTGTGGCTGCCGATCTCGCGGCCCCGGAAGTTGAACGCCTCCAGGCTGAAGTAGTGATAGTACTGCGGGTAATCCCGCATCACCGCCCGCGACAGGATCGCGATGTCCCGCGCCGAGCTCAGGTTACGGCTGTCGGGCAGGCCGTTGGCGTTGACGAAGTGGGTGTTCTGCATGCCCAGCTCCTGGGCGCGCAGCGTCATGAGCGCGGCAAAGCGGCTCTCCGTGCCGGCGATCTTCTCGCCCATGGCGACGGCGGCGTCATTGGCCGACAAGGTCGTCATCGCCGAGATGGCCTCGTTGACCGTCACCGAGTCGCCGGAGCGGACGCCCAGCTTGGACGGCGCCTGAGCCGCCGCGTGCGGCGAGAACGCCACCCGGTCGTCGAGGCGCATCTTGCCGGCGGCGAGCTGCTCGAACGTCAGATAGAGCGTCATGATCTTGGTGATCGAGGCCGGATAGCGCGGGCTGTCAGCGTGCTTGGCGTAGAGGATTTCGCCGGATTTCGCATCCACCACGATGGCGGCGTACTTGGTCTGCGATGCCGCCATCAAATCCTGGAAGTCGGGAATTTGCGCCGCGGCCGGCGTGGCGGCGGAGAAGGCGGTGGTGGCGGCCAGACCTAACGCTAGGAACAGGCGGCGAGCGTGCTGGATCATGCTTCGTCCGTCGAATCAAAGGTTTGAGAACGGCTGCTCGACCGCCCTTGAATCTACTTAGCATGACAGCCCGAACCTGAAATTAGAGTAAACAGGAGTTGAACAGACGTTTTTGTCGCGGTGCGCCGCGAGAGGGCAAAAGCTGGCGCGCCGCCCGCCGCATACGGGGCCGCATACGGGGTCATATCCAGGGCCGTATCCAGAAATTGTGCACTGCACAAAAAAACGTTGACTGCTGCACTGCAACATGAGAAAACCCGGCTGCGTTTACCGGGCGATCGCCCCCGACTCGTCAAGTTTCGAATTATCAAGTCGCGAATCATCAAGTTGCACTGCGGCAAGAGCCGCGCACCAAACCAGGAGCTGACCCATGGCCGCCGCCACGAACTCTGTGAAGACCACCGTCGATCAATTCACCGCCGCTTCGAACGTCGCCTTCAAGGACGGCGTCGAAAAGACCCTCGCCGCGCTGAACGACGCCAACGCCCATTCCAAGAAGAACCTGGAAGCCGTGGTCGCCTCGGTGACCGCCGCCACCAAGGGCGCTGAAGCCCTCGGCGCGCAGGCGATGGCCTTCTCGAAGACCTCCTTCGAGACCCAGGTCGCCGCCGCCAAGTCGCTGAGCTCGGCCAAGAGCGTGCAGGAAGTCGTCGAGCTGCAGACCGCCTTCGCCAAGTCCGCGCTGGAAACCTACATGGCCGAAATGGCCCGCATGTCCGAGACCGTTTCGGCCTCGGTGAAGGACAGCATGAAGCCGCTGAACGAGCGCGTGACCGCCATGGTCGAACGCGTTCAAGCCGCCCGCTAAAGACCAGTTCCCGCGTACGGCGCCCGGAGCAATCCGGGGACCGATGGGACGACAAGGCCCGGAGCAGCGATGCTCCGGGCCTTTTCTCATGCCGACAGCTTTTCTCGCGGTGTGAGGGGCGCTAGACCGTCCGCCATGTCCCAGATCGAAGACCGCCTCGCCGCCGCGGGCATCGTCCTGCCGCAGCCCAACGCCCCCGTCGCCAACTACGTCCCCTTCGTCAGGGTCGGCGAGCTGGTTCACATCTCCGGCCAGGTCTCCCTGGACGCCGCCGGCGGCATCAAGGGAATCGTCGGCGAAGACGTCGACCTGGAGACTGCGATCCGCGCGGCGAGGCTTTGCGGCCTTAGCCTGCTGGCCCAGATGAAGGCGGCCTGCGAGGGCGATCTCGACCGGGTGGTCCGGGTGGTCAAGCTGGGCGGCTTCGTTCAGTCGGGCGCCGGCTTCTTCGAGATTCCCAAGGTGATCAACGGCTGCTCCGACCTGATGGTCGAAGCGTTCGGCGACGCTGGACGCCACGCGCGGTCCGCCGTGGGCGTCTACCGCCTGCCGATGAATTTCGCCGTCGAGGTCGATGCGGTGGTGGCGATCTCATGACGGCCGCATCGCGGGCGGGACAGTCCAGCGAGGCCAGGTTCGGCGAGTCGTGGGTCCGGCTGTTCGCGCCGGCTATCGCCCATCGCGGCCTGTGGAGCCCAGATGGCCCGCCGGAGAACTCGCTGGGGGCCTTCCAGGCCGCCTGCGCCGCCGGCTACGGCATCGAACTCGACGTCCGGCTTTCCGCCGACGGCGAGGCCATGGTCTTCCACGACGAGGACCTGGAGCGGATGACCGGCCAGCCCGGCCGGCTTTCGGACCATACCGCCGACGATCTCGCGGCCCTGCGCCTGAAAGGCTCGGACGAGCGCATCCCGACCCTTCTGGAAACGCTCGCCCTGGTCGGCCATCGGGCCATGGTCCATGTCGAGCTGAAGACGCCATATGGTCGCGTTGGCCCGCTCGAACAGCGGGTTCACGAGGTGATCATCGACCACAATGGCCCGATCTGCGTCATCGGCTTCAACCCCTATTCTCATGCCTGGTTCGCCGAACGGTTCCCCGGCGTGCTGCGCGGTCTCGACAGCTATTCCTACAAGGGCGCCGAGCATATGGAGCCCGATCAGCGGGCGAGCTTCGCGCGCCTGGAGCACGTCTCGATCGCCAAGCCGCACTTCCTGGCGCTCGGCCTCGACATGTTGCCCAGCCACACGGCCAGCGGCTACCGCATCGAGGGCCTGCCGATCGTCGCCTGGACGGTGCGCAAGCCGGAGCAGTGGGCGGCTATCCGCGACGACTGCGACAACCTGATCTTCGAGGGCTTCCGGCCTTAAATGCCAACGGGTGGGACCTTGAAGCCGGCGGTAAGAGTGTGCCGCCGCGTGTCGGAAATCGGCCGCGAGGCCTGGGACGCCTGCGCGCGCAACCCGGCCTATGCCGGCAACCCGTTCATTCGCTACGACTTCCTGCACGCCGCCGAAGAGGCGCACTGCGCCACCGAGCGCACTGGTTGGGGCCCGCAGCACCTGGCCATCGACGACGAGCAGGGCCGGGTGGCGGCCGTCATGCCGCTCTACCTGAAGTCCCACAGCCAGGGGGAATACATCTTCGACCACGCCTGGGCCGACGCCTATGAGCGGGCCGGGGGCAGCTACTACCCGAAGCTGCTGTCGGCCGCGCCGTTCACGCCGGCCACCGGCGCGCGGCTGCTGGCCCGGCCGGACGTGGATGCGGACGAGGCCCGACGCCTGCTGCTGGGTGGCGCGCTGACGCTCTGCGAGCGCTATGGCGCGTCCTCCTTCCACGTGAATTTCCCGACCGAGGACGAGTGGCGCTGGATGGGCGAGCAGGGGCTCGCGCTACGCGAAGGCCAGCAGTATCACTGGGAAAACCGGGGCTACGCGACCTTCGACGACTTCCTGGCGGCGCTCTCCTCGGGCCGGCGCAAGACGATCCGACGCGAACGCCGCGACGCCGTCCACGGGCTGGAAATCCTCTGCCTCACCGGCGCGGACATCACAGAGGACCATTGGGACGCCTTCTTCGGCTTCTACATGGACACCGGCTCGCGAAAATGGGGCCAGCCCTATCTGAGCCGGCCGTTCTTCTCCCTGCTCGGCGAGCGGATGGCCGACCGCGTGCTGCTGATCATGGCCCGCAAAGCCAATGACGCTTCGGGCCGCTGGATCGCCGGCGCGCTCAACCTGATCGGCGACGACTGCCTCTATGGTCGAAACTGGGGCTGCGTCGAGGACGTGCCGTTCCTGCATTTCGAGCTCTGCTACTACCAGGCCATAGAATGGGCGATTCAGCGGGGCCTGGCCTGCGTCGAGGCCGGCGCGCAGGGCCAGCACAAGATCGCCCGCGGCTATCTGCCCAGGCCCGTCTATTCCGCCCACTACATCGCCGACCCGGCGCTGCGCGGCCCGGTCGAGCGCTTCGTCGCCCAGGAACGCGAGGGCGTGGAGCACGAGATGGAATGGCTGGCGGAGGAATATTCGCCGTTTCGGCAGGACGGCTAGGACCGCGCCCAGGCCTGCTTCAGCAAGGCCGTCGCTGACGTGTCCACCGCGCCCGGGCTCGCGAGGAGCAACTTGGCCTTCAGGCGTTCGGACCACGCCTCATGCTTCGGGGCCTCGAGGCGTGGATCGGCGTCCGTCGTCAGGGCCAGACCGAGCGAGGCCTTGCCGCCCTTGATCGGTTTGATGGAGGCGAACTGGAACTCGCGGGAGAAGGCCGTGAACTGCTTGCGCTGTCCCACGATGGCGTCGGGCAGCCCGATGGCGGCGGCCTGCACCGCGTCGAGGATGGCGCGCGACTGCGGGTCGGTCCAAAGGGCGTCGCGCAGCGCGTCGGCGTCTTGCCAGCCGCCGGTCTCGGACGGGAAGGCGACCGACAGCACGTGCATGGCGCGGTTCTGCAGCAGGCCGTGGTTCGCCTTGAACCAGGCGGCCTGGGCGCGGGACTTGGTTTCCGGACAGGTCTTGGCGATCGCGACCCATTCTTCCAGGGTCTTGCCGGTGTCGCGCTCCAGGCTCGTCTGCACCGAGGCGAACCATTTTTGCTGGCGGGGCGACAGCCCGCTGGGCGGGGCGATTGTCTTGGTGTCCGCGGTCATCGTTCCAACCTTCAGAGCGATTTGCTAGGACCCTAGGCGACTAGGGAGCACGGCGATGAGTTTGGACGGGACCTACGACGACGGCAACATCTTCGCCAAGATCCTGCGGGGTGAGATGCCCGCCGCCAAGGTGTTCGAGGACGATCACGTCCTGGCCTTCATGGACGTCTTTCCGCAGGCGCGCGGCCACACCCTGGTGATCCCCAAGCACTCGGCGGCGCGCAACCTGCTGGACGAAGATCCGGCGGTGCTGGCCAAGCTGATCCTGGGCGTCCAGCGCGTGGCCCGCGCGGTCCGCGCGGCGTTGAAGCCCGACGGTCTGGTGATCACCCAGTTCAACGGCGCCGTGGCCGGTCAGACCGTCTTCCACCTGCACTTTCACATCATCCCGCGCTGGGACGGCGTCGCGCTCGGCCGCCACGCTGAAGGCGGCATGGCTGATCCGGTTGAGTTGAAGGCGCTGGCTGAACAGATCGCGGCGAAGATCAGTTAAGCGTCTCCCTCCCACCACTGCTGTCGCAATGGGGGAGGTAAGAGCGTTTTTAGTCGACTGTGACGACCGCCGCCTCGGCCGCATCCTCGGCCGGGGTTTCGATGATCGGGGCGCCGGGCTCGCGGGCGTCGCCCTCGATCTCGAACGACAGTTTCGAGTCCTTGAGCACCACCTTGACGTGGCCGCCCTTGACCAGCTTGCCGAACAGAATCTCGTCGGCGAGCGGCTTCTTGATGTGCTCCTGGATGACCCGGCCGAGCGGCCGCGCGCCGTAGAGTTCGTCGAAGCCGTTCTTGGCCAGCCAGTCGGCCGCCTCGTCCGTGGTCTCGATGGTGACGTGGCGATCTGCGAGCTGGGCTTCCAGTTGCATGATGAACTTCTGGACGACCTGCTTGATGATCTCCGGCGTCAGCGACTTGAAGGCCACCACCGCGTCGAGGCGGTTGCGGAATTCCGGGGTGAAGACCCGCTTGATCGCCTCTTCCGCCTCGTCGTCCTGCTTGCCGCGGCCGAAGCCGATGGAATTGCGCTGAGCATCCGACGCGCCGGCGTTGGTGGTCATGATCAGGACCACGTTGCGGAAGTCGACCTTCTTGCCGTTGGAGTCCGTCAGCCCGCCATGGTCCATGACCTGCAGCAGGATGTTGTAGACGTCCGGATGGGCTTTCTCGATTTCGTCGAGCAGCACGACCGCATGCGGATGCTGATCGACGGCGTCGGTGAGCAGGCCGCCCTGGTCGAAGCCGACATAGCCCGGAGGCGCCCCGATCAGGCGGCTCACCGTATGGCGCTCCATATATTCGCTCATGTCGAACCGCAGCAGCTCGATGCCGAGGGTGGAGGCGAGCTGGCGGGCCGTTTCCGTCTTGCCGGTGCCGGTGGGGCCCGAGAACAGGTAGCAGCCGATCGGCTTGTTGGCGTCGCGCAGACCGGCGCGGGCCATCTTCATAGCGGACGACAGCTGGTCGATGGCGTCGTCCTGGCCGTAGACCGCCCGCTTCAGGTCGGTCTCCAACTGCTTCAGCGCCTCGGTGTCGGTCTTGGAGACCGACTTCGGCGGGA
Source organism: Alphaproteobacteria bacterium (assembly GCA_025359785.1). GTDB lineage: Bacteria > Pseudomonadota > Alphaproteobacteria > Caulobacterales > Caulobacteraceae > Phenylobacterium. Next base: position 30,262 of record JANYET010000055.1, read on the forward strand.
TGCGGGCGATCTTGGCGACAACGGCCTCGACCTCCTTGATGCCAATGATCTTTTTCCGCTTGCTCTCCGGCAGCAGCATCTGGCCGGCGCCGGCCTCATCGATGATGTCGATGGCCTTGTCCGGCAGCTTGCGGTCGTTGATGTATTTCGCCGACAGCTCCACCGCCGCCTTGATCGCCTCGTTGGTGTAGCGGAGCTTGTGGAACTCCTCGTAGTAGATCTTCAGGCCCTTCAGAATCTTGATCGTATCGTCGATGGTGGGCTCGTTGACGTCGATCTTCTGGAACCGTCGGACCAGCGCGCGGTCCTTCTCGAAGTGCTGGCGAAACTCCTTGTAGGTGGTCGAACCCATGCACCGCAGGGTGCCGGAGGCCAGCGCCGGCTTCAGCAGGTTGGAGGCGTCCATCGCCCCGCCTGAGGTGGCGCCCGCGCCGATCACCGTGTGGATCTCGTCGATGAACAGCACCGCGTCCGGGTGGTTCTCGAGTTCCTTGACCACCTGCTTCACGCGCTCTTCGAAGTCACCCCGATAGCGGGTGCCAGCCAGCAGCGAGCCCATGTCGAGCGAGAAGATCGTCGCGCCGGCCAGGACCTCAGGGACCTCGTTGTTGATGATCTTGCGCGCCAGGCCCTCGGCGATGGCGGTCTTGCCGACACCGGGGTCGCCGACCAGCAGCGGGTTATTCTTCGTGCGCCGGCAAAGGATCTGGATGCAGCGCTCCACCTCGGCCGAGCGGCCGATCAGCGGGTCGACCTTACCCTGCTTGGCCTTTTCGTTGAGGTTGACGCAGTAGGCTTCCAGGGCCTCGCCGCCGGTCTTGACGGTGGGCTTGTCCTCATCGTCCGAGGCGCCCTTCACGGGCTTGGTCTCGGCGGCGCCGGCTTTCTTGGCGATGCCGTGGGCGATGTAGTTCACCGCGTCGTAGCGGGTCATGTCCTGCTCCTGCAGGAAGTAGGCGGCGTGGCTCTCGCGTTCCGAGAAGATCGCCACCAGCACGTTGGCGCCGGTGACCTCCTCGCGGCCGGAGGACTGGACGTGGATCACCGCGCGCTGGATCACGCGCTGGAAGCCGGCGGTCGGCTTCGCATCCTCGCCGTCATCGACCACCAGGCTGCGAAGCTCGGTGTCGACATAGTTGGTCAGCGTGGTGCGCAGCGCGCCCAGGTCGACCTCGCAGGCGCGCATGACGCCGGCGGCTTCCTCGTCATCGACGAGGGAAAGAAGCAGATGCTCCAGGGTAGCGTACTCGTGCTTACGCTGGTTGGCGTAGGCGACGGCGCGATGAAGTGACTCTTCGAGGGGGCGCGAAAATGAGGGCAAAGGCCGTTAATCCTTCTCCATGGTGCACTGCAGCGGGTGTTGGTGCCGCCGCGCCGTATCAACAACCTGGGCCACTTTTGTTTCCGCCACCTCGTAGGTGAATACTCCGCAGACCCCGACGCCGTGTTGATGGACATGGAGCATTATGCGAGTCGCATCTTCGCGCGACTTATTGAAGAATTGCTCAAGCACATAGACGACGAATTCCATTGGCGTGTAGTCGTCGTTTAAGATCAGCACCCGATACATCGAGGGCTTCTGTGTCTTGGGCTTTGTCTGAGTGACCACTGCCGACCGAATGCCGGTATCCTGGTCCCCCATTTTTCGGTCGGCCATTTAATCGATCTCCTGCCGGCGCTGCCGCCTCGCCGCCGTTCGATTAGATATGCAAACGCAATCCATTTGGAAGGGTCGAATCGTCACGCCGGCCAGTGAAACCGTCATGCGACGCCACATTCCTCGATACCAGGGTCCTATTTACCCGCCTCAGTCGGGTTTTGACGCGCCCTTTGCCCGGAAAATACGCCCCGAAGTCACCGCGTCGGCGCCGAACCGGGCGCGGATAGCGTCCAGAGTCTTTTCGCCGGCCAGCGCCTTGCGCTCCTCGCCCGCGAAGAAATCGTCTTCCACGGCGCCGGCCTCCACTAGGTCGGCCATGCCGATGCCGATCAGGCGGTAGGGGCGGCCGGTGGCTTCCTTGGCCAGCAGCTCGCGGCCCACGGCGAACAGGGTCTTGGCGGTCTGGGTGGGCACCGCGATGGTGCGCCGTCGCGTCAGGATTTTGAAGTCGGTGGTCCGGAGCTTCAGGGTCACGACCCGGCCCGCCAGTCCGTCGCCGCGGGCGTGGCGCGCGACCTTCTCGGCCAGCTCGGCCAGCACGTCCTCGAGATCGGCGAGCGCGCTCAGATCTTCGTTGAAGGTGGTCTCGGCGCTGATGCCCTTACGCTCCTCGCTGGGGTTCACCGCCCGGCTGTCCTCGCCGCGCGACAGGCGGGCGAGCCGCAGGCCTTGGGTCCCGAACCGCTCGGCCAGGTCCTTGACGTCGGAGCGGGCCAGGTCGCCGACCGTGCGCAGCCCCGCCTTTTCCAGGCTCGCGACCATGGCTGGCCCGACGCCCGGCAGGATCCCAACCGGCTTCGGGGCCAGGAAAGCCTGGGCCTCCGCGCCGATCACCGAAAAGCCACGCGGCTTGTCGAGGTCCGAGGCGATCTTGGCGAGGAACTTGTTGGACGCCAGACCAATGGAGACCGTCAGTCCCGTCTCGGCTTCGATCCGCGCCTGCAGCCGGGCCAGCGCGATCGCCGGCGGCGCGCCATGCAGCCGCTCGGTGCCCGAAAGGTCCATCCAGGCCTCGTCCAGCGACAGGTTCTGAATGAGCGGCGTCAGCGTGCCGGCCATGCCGAGGATCTGTTGACTCGCGGCCCGGTACTTCGCGAAGTCCGGCTTGATGACCACCGCCTCGGGGCAGAGCTTCAGCGCCTTGAACATCGGCATGGCCGAGCGCACGCCCTTGATCCGGGCGATGTAGCAGCAGGTGGTCACCACGCCGCGCCGGCCGCCGCCGACGATCACCGCCTGATCGCGAAGCTCCGGCCGGTCGCGCTTCTCCACCGAGGCATAGAAGGCGTCGCAGTCCATGTGGGCGATGGCGAGGCTGGCCAGGTCCTCGTGCGCCACGATCCGCGGACTGCCGCACTTTGGGCAACGGCGGACCGCCTCGACGCCGCGCCAGAAGCAGTCGCGGCAGAAGGCCTTCATGGGGGCGGCCATAGCCAGGCCGCGCCGCGCACGCCGGACGAGTCGCCATGCATGGCCTTGCGCACCGGCGTCGCGAAGACGTCGGAGAACGTGTAGCTGCCGATGGCGGCGGGCAGGCCGGGGTAGAGCGCCTCGACGTTCGACATGCCGCCGCCGAGCACGATCACATCGGGGTCGAGGATGTCGGCGATCACCGCCAGGCCGCGCGCCAGCCGGTCAGCGTAGTCGGCCAGAGAGGCCGCCGCCGCGGGCTCCCCGCGCTCGGCGGCCTGAACGATGCTCGGCGCGTCCTCGCCGGTCCCGTGCGCCCGGGCGAAGCCAGGTCCGGAAATCCAGTTCTCCAGGCAGTTCAGCCGGCCGCAGAAGCAGTCCGGTCCCGGCAGCTCCTCGGGCCTGGGCCAGGGCAGGGGCGTGTGGCCCCACTCACCGGCGATGCCGTTGTGGCCGGCCAGCACCTGACGGCCCACCGTCACGCCCGCGCCGCAGCCAGTGCCGATGATCACGCCGAAGACCACATGGCTGTCCGCGCCCGCGCCGTCCGACGCTTCCGACAGCGCGAAGCAGTTGGCGTCGTTGGCGAGCCTGACCGGCCGGCCCAGCACGCGCTCCAGGTCGGCCTGCAGCGGCTTTTCGTTCAGGTGGGTGGTGTTGGCGTTGCGGATCAGGCCCGTGGCGGGCGAGGGGGAGCCCGGGATACCGATGCCGATGCTGGCGACGCCATGCCTCGAAGGGGCGACGCCAGCCTGCCGCTCGGCGTCCGCGATCAGGTCGCGCACCACCTCCAGGCTGGCCTCATAGGTCCCTGGAGAAGGGCTTCGGACACGGGCCTGGAACCGGCCCTGGCCATCCAGCGCCGCCGCCTCGATCTTGGTGCCGCCGAAGTCAACGCCGATCCGGATCATCGGCGCACCTTAGCCGCCGTTGGCGGTGGCGCGAAGGCGACCCGGCTGTTCTATCCCGGAGCGTCGGGGACGCCGGCCTTGCCGAGGTTGATCTTGGGGATGGCGGCCCGAAAGGCGCCGCCGCTTTTGACCTTGTCCCGCGCCAGATCAGCCCAGGCGGCCGCGAAGGCCGGCGGCGTCTTTGGCGCGCTCGCCGTCCGGGCGAAGGAAACCGACCGGTCCTTCAGCGCGGTCCCCAGTTGCACCCAGAGCTCCAGGTCCTCTGTCGGCGGTTCGCGGGCCGCCATCCGCTGGGGCGCGGCGACCACCAGCGGGCTGGCGCTGCGCACCTCGACGGTAACGCGGGCGGGCGCGGCCTTCAGCGCCTCCACCAGCCCCGCCAGCGCGACCCGTTCGGGGGAGGCCGTACGCTCGCCGCCCGCGGCGCCCAGCAAGGCGCGGCCCTCGGCCAGCACATAGGCCCAGCCGCCACTGCGGAAGGCCGGATTGTGGGTGGTTTCGATCCAGATTCGGATGATGTCGGACATGGGCTTGCCCTATCACCCCCGGCACGGCGCGCGATAGTCGCCAGACTTATGCATCGGCGGGCAAGGATGTTGCGTTACGCTCAGGTGGGGTACTGTCCGACCATGCCTCAGGGAGTCGACCGAGCCATGATCGCCGCCGAGAAATCGCTGGCCGCCGCCGCGCCGCCCGCGCCGGTGACCTCGGCCCTGGACCTGATCGGCCGCACCCCGGTGCTGGAGCTGACGGGCATGTTCGACTGCGGCCCCTGCCGGCTGTTCACCAAGCTGGAGAGCGCCAATCCCGGTGGATCGATCAAGGACCGCATCGCCCGCACCATGATCGAGGCCGCCGAGGCCGACGGCCGGCTGAAGTCCGGCGGGGTGATCATAGAGGCGACCGCCGGCAACACCGGCCTGGGCCTGGCGCAGGTTGGAATCCTGAAGGGCTACAAGCTGGTTCTGGTGGTCCCTGACAAGATGGCCCGCGAGAAAATCCAACACTTGCGAGGGCTCGGGGTCGATGTCCGCATCACCCGTTCCGACGTCGGCAAGGGGCATCCGGATTACTACCAGGACATCGCCCAGCGCCTGGCCGACGACATGCCTGGCGCGGTCTACATGAACCAGTTCTGCAATCCGTCGAACCCGCTCGCCCACGAGACAACGACGGGCCCCGAGATTTTCGAACAGCTGGGCGGCGACGTCGACGCCATCGTGGTGGGTGTCGGCTCCGGCGGTACGCTGACCGGCCTCGGCCGCTACTTCGCAAGGGTGAGCCCCAAGACCGAGATGGTGCTGGCCGACCCGGTAGGCTCGATCCTAGAGCCGCTGATCAACCGCAACGAGGTGGTCGTGCCCGGGTCCTGGATCGTCGAGGGGATCGGCGAGGATTTTGTGCCGGACAACTGCGACCTGAGCCTGATCAAGAAGGGCAACGCTTTCGCCGTCACCGACCGTGAGAGCGTGCAGGCCGCCCGCGACCTGCTCTCCAGAGCCGGCGTGCTCGGCGGCTCGTCCTCGGGCACCCTGCTGGCCGCGGCGCTGCGCTACTGCCAGGCCCAGACCAGCGCCAAGCGGGTCGCCACCTTCGTTTGCGACAGCGGTAACAAATATCTGTCGAAGGTCTTCAACGACCACTGGCTGTCCGACCAGGGCCTGACCGACCGGCCGATCACCGGCTCGCTGCGCGATCTGGTGGCCCGCAACGCTCAGCTGGGCGGCGCCGAAACCGTGGGGCCCGACGACACGCTGGACACCGCCTACAAGCGCATGCGCACGGCCGACGTCAGCCAGCTTCCGGTGATCGACGACGGCCGGCTGATCGGCCTGCTGGACGAGAGCGACCTGCTTACCGCCGTCGAGGGCGGGCCCGACCGGTTCACCGACCGCGTCGCCACCGCCATGGTCGCCAAGCTCAACACGCTGCAGGCCAACGAACCCCTGGACGCGCTGATCCCGATTTTCGAGCGCGACGAGGTGGCGATCGTGCTGGAAGGCCGCGAGTTCCTGGGCCTGATCACCCGCGTCGACCTGATCAACCACCTGCGCCGCGCTTAAACCGGAGACCCTATGACCGACGGTTCCAACCGCCTGGCGTTCGAGACGCGGGCGATCCACGGCGGCCAGCAGACCGACCCGACCACGGGCGCGGTGATGGTGCCGATCTACGCCACCTCGACCTACGCCCAGGAAAGCCCGGGGGTGCACAAGGGTTTCGAATACAGCCGCAGCCATAATCCGACCCGCTACGCCTTCGAACGCTGCGTCGCGGATCTGGAAAGCGGCGTGAAGGGCTACGCGTTTGCCTCAGGTCTCGCCGCCATCGGCACCATCCTGGAGCTGCTGGACGCCGGCGCCCACGTGATCGCCTCGTCAGACCTCTACGGCGGCTCGTTCCGGCTGTTCGACAAGGTGCGCAAGCGCTCGGCCGGCCTGACCTTCAGCTTCGTGGACCTGGCCGACATGGCCGCCGTCGAGGCCGCCATCACGCCCAAGACCAAGCTGATCTGGGTCGAGACGCCGACCAATCCGATGCTGCGGCTCGCGGACCTGGAGGCGCTCGCCATGCTCGCCAAGTCGCGCGGCATCTGGATCGCCGCCGACAACACCTTCGCCAGCCCCTGGTGCCAGCGCCCGCTGGAGTACGGCTTCGACATGGTGATGCACTCGACCACCAAATATCTGAACGGCCACTCCGACGTGGTGGGCGGCATCGTGGTGGCCGGCCAGGAGGGCGAGGTCGCCGACCAGCTGACCTTCCTGCAGAACGCCATCGGATCGGTCGCCGGACCCTTCGACAGCTTCCTGGCGCTGCGGGGCGTCAAGACACTGGCGCTGCGCATGGAACGCCACTGCTCCAACGCGCTGGCCATCGCGGAGCGGCTGGAGGCGCATCCGGCGGTGAAACAGGTGATCTACCCTGGCCTGTCCAGCCACCCGCAGCACGACCTCGCCAAGCGCCAGATGCATGGCTTCGGCGGCATGGTCAGCGTGGTCCTCGACCGCGACCTGGCCGGCACGATGCGGATGCTGGAGCGGACCGAGCTGTTCACGCTCGCAGAGAGCCTGGGCGGCGTCGAGAGCCTGATCGAACATCCGGCGATCATGACCCACGCCTCGATCCCGCCGCACGTCCGCGAGGAACTGGGCATCACCGACGCCTTCATCCGTCTTTCGGTGGGGGTGGAGAACGTCGACGACCTGATCGCCGACCTGGAGCAGGCGCTCAACTGATCCTTATCCGCTGATCCCCGCGCAGGCGGGCACCCAAGCCGAGTCGGGATGTCGTTACGGCCTTATGGATTGCCGCCTTCGCGGCAACGAGCGGAATTAAGAAATCGCCCGCTCGATCGCCTCGCCGAGCTGCGCCCAGTCGTCGATTCGCGGGTGGGCGTCGGAGCGCGGGGCCAGGGCGCGCAGGCGTGGGTCGGCGACGTGCTGGAACCGCGCCGTCCGCGGCGAATGGTCAGCCACCGAGTCGAGATTCGACAGCAGGTCGTCGATGAAAGCCGTCTTGCCAGAGCACTGGGCGGTCAGTCCCGCGGTGATCGGCCCCTTGGGTCCGCTCGACAGGATCAGGGTATGCGGCAGGCCATGCCGCCTTAGCCAGTCGCCGCGCAGCCGCTCTGCCGAGGCCGGCGCATTGGACAGAATCAGGATCTCAGCCTTCGGCTTCAGCCTCGCCAACGCCTCGACGGCGCCCGGGGCGGGCTCCAGTTCGCCGCAGCCGCTGCGGAAGAACTCATCGAACAGCTTTCGTCCCTCTGTCACCTCCAGGTGTTCCATCTCGCCCGGCCGGTAGAGATTCTGGAAGAGCGCGAATCGGTCGAACCGCAGTTCGTACCCCCGCTCGGCCACGAAGCCGCCGAAGCCCTTCATGAACAGGCCCAGCACCTCATCGACATCGACGATTACCAGCGGCCGCTCCCGGGCGAGGCCCAGACTCTCCAAGGTCGGGACGATCGGTCGGGGGCCGGATTCTGCCATGCGCGGGCCTAGGCTAACGAAGTTTAAGGATATCCATGGGATGAAGGACCCAGGGTGGGGCAGTCCGCGAACAACGCGGGTCCACGAACGGAAGAGCCGGGTCCTAAATGGCCAAGAAGGTCCTCATCGTCGAGGATAACGAGCTGAACATGAAGCTCTTTCATGATCTTCTCGATGCCCAGGGCTACGAGACGCTGCAGACCCGCGAGGGCCTCCAGGCGTTGGCGCTGGCGCGTGAGCACCGCCCCGACCTGATCCTGATGGATATCCAGCTCCCGGAAATCTCCGGCCTGGAGGTCACCAAGTGGCTGAAGGAAGACGAGGAGCTGGCCTCGATTCCCGTGGTCGCCGTCACCGCCTTCGCCATGAAGGGTGACGAGGAGCGGATTCGTGAGGGCGGCTGCGAGGCCTATATCTCGAAGCCCATCTCGGTGGTCCATTTCCTCGAAACCATCCGCCGCCTGATGGGCTGAGGCCATGTCCGCGCGTATTCTCGTCGTCGACGATATCGAGGCCAACGTCCGCCTGCTGCAGGCCAAGCTCGAAGCCGAATACTACGAGGTGCTGACCGCGCCGGACGGCCCGGCCGCGCTGACGCTGGCCGCCGCCGAGCGGCCCGATATCATCCTGCTCGACGTCATGATGCCAGGCATGGACGGGTTCACGGTCTGCAAGCGGCTGAAGGACGATCCCGAGACCCGCCATATTCCGGTGGTCCTGCTGACCGCGCTCGACGGCCGCGCCGACCGGGTGGCGGGCCTGGAGGCCGGAGCCGACGACTTCCTGACCAAACCCATCGACGACGTCATGCTGTTTGCCCGGGTACGCAGCCTGACCCGCCTGAAATCGGTCATCGATGAGCTGCGCGAGCGGGAAGCCTCCGGCCGCCGCATGGGCGTGATCGCCGGCGTCGCCTCGCGCCTCGGTGGCGTGGGCGGCCGCATCCTGGTGGTCGACGATCACGAACGCCAGGCCCAGCGGGTCTGTTCGGAACTGGCTATCGAGCACCGTCCGGTGGTCGAGACGACGCCGGAGAACGCCATGATGGCGGCTCGCGGCCCCGTCGACCTGATCATCGTCAACACCGCGGCCAAGAGCTTCGACGGTCTGCGCTTCGCGGCCCAGATCCGCTCCGACGAGGCCACCCGCACCCTGCCGATCCTGGCCATCGTCGACTTCGACGAGCGCCCCCGGCTGGTCAAGGCCCTGGAGATCGGCGTCAACGACGTCCTGCCGCGCCCCATCGATCCGCAGGAGCTGGCCGCGCGGGTCAAGACCCAGATCCGCCGCAAGCGCTACACCGACTATCTGCGCGAAAACCTCGACCAGTCGCTGGAGCTGGCGGTGACTGACCAACTCACCGGCCTGCACAACCGCCGCTACATGGAAAGCCAGCTGGACGCGCTGGTCCGTCGCGCGGTGGTGGGCGGCTCGGACCCGGTGGCCCTGCTGGTCATCGACATCGACCACTTCAAGAAGGTCAACGACAGTTTCGGCCACGGGGTCGGCGACGAGGTGCTGCGCGAGTTCGCGGTACGCCTGGCCTCCAATGTCCGCGCCATCGACCTGCCGGTCCGCTTCGGCGGCGAGGAGTTCGTGGTGGTGATGCCGGAGACCGAGCTCGCCCACGCCCACCGCATCGCCGAGCGTATTCGCCTGCACGTGGCCGGCTCGCCGTTCCGCGTCATGGGCGGCGAGGAGCTGCTGACGGTGACCATCTCCATCGGCGTGGCCGCCAGCCTGCCGGATGACACGCCTCTGAAGCTGGTCAAACGCGCCGACGAGGCGATGTACGAAGCCAAGGCCCACGGCCGTAACCGCGTGATCGCCAAGGCGGCCTGAATTTCCCTCCGCTTCATGGCGAGGGACAGATTGCGTAGCGATCAGCGCAGGGAAGTCGCGCTCAAGCTCTGGGTCAGCGCTCCAGCCCACACATCCCCACCCGTCTCGCTACGCTCGCCACCCTCCCCAGGACGGGGAGGGACAAAACGAAAAACGCCCGGGGCTGACCCGGGCGTTTTCATAGCGAATCCGTGGCTTGCGTCGGCTACTTGATCTTGCCTTCGCGGAATTCCACGTGCTTGCGCACCACGGGATCGTACTTCTTCATGACCAACTTGTCGGTCTTGGTGCGGGCGTTCTTCTTGGTGACGTAGAAGAAGCCGGTGTCCGCCGAGGAGTTCAGGCGGATTTTGATTGAGGCGGGCTTCGCCATGGCAGGTCCTTAAGCGCGGGGCCGGACGGCGGATCCTCGCGAAAGGGCCGACGGCGGGTGTTCGAAGAGCCGCGGAAAATACGAATCCGCGGGCCAAAGTCAATGATGTCGCTGGGGCGGCCTCGGAAAACCGCGCCTACAGGTGCTCCGGACGCATCGCGCCCTGGCGGAATCGCATGAACGGCTTGGGCCTGTCGGGGTCATCCATCCGCAGCACCGCCTCCTTCAGCATCATCCGCGTGACACTCGGCAAGGGCAGGGACTGGGCCTCGTCGAAATCGACCCAGGCGATCTCTTCCAACTCCCCGCAGTCGGCCTGGCGATCCAGGCTGATCAGGTGCTCGGCGTCGGCCAGCAAGAACCAGGTGTCGAACCGCTTGCCGACGCTGGGCGGCGTGATGGCGCGGGCGACCACGTCCAGGGCTGTGAGGTCGGCCAGGGCGCCCTGGGCCACGAAATCCCGCCACGGGCCCTGGGCGGGCCTCTGAGGGGCTGGACGGGCCAGCAACAGGCCGGTCTCCTCCCAGGTCTCGCGGATCGCCGCCATGGCCAGGGCCCGGCCGCGGCCGGCGGGCAGATATCGGTCGAACAGAGCGGCCACCGGCGCGGCCATCTCGTTGGCCGCCGGGGCGCGGTAGTCGGAGCGGTCGATCCGCCCGCCCGGGAACACCCAGCGGTCGGGCATGAAGCTGTGGCCGCCGTGGCGTTTGCCCATCAGCACACGGGGCTTTTTGGCGTCGCGGCGGATGATCATCACGGTCGCGGCGTTTTTCGGCCGCACGGCGCGGGCGCCCGGGACCCTCGGCGGGCCCTCGGGTTTGCGGAAATGGCTTTCGGCTTCACTCATCAAACAACTGTATGACTGCTGGTGGGTTGGAGGGAAGGGCGCCTTTGCGGAAGCCGGCTCTCGTGGTGCTATGGCCACCGAGCAGAGTGGAGGGCCTGAGAATGTCGGCGGAAGACGAGGTCAGTCATCTGGAGAAGCGGCTGCTCGACCGGATGCTGTTCTTCACCGACGCGGTGTTCGCCATCGTGCTCACCCTGCTGGTGCTGGACCTGAAACCTCCGGAAGGCATGGGGCCAGGCCAGGGCCTGGGCACGCTGGGCGGCATGGTCGGCCGCTTCGTGGCCTTCTTCATGAGCTTCGCGCTCGTCTCGATCTTCTGGCTGGCGCACATGAGCACCACCAGCGTGCTGCGCCGGTTCGACTGGCCGGCGACGCTGGCCAACCTCGTCTTCCTGGCCCCCATCTGTCTGATCCCGTTCGTGTCGGCCTGGTACGGCCAGAACATCGGCGATCCGTTTTCCTGGCTGATCTACTGCTGGATCCTGGTGGCGACCTCGGCGGCGAACGTGGCGCTGGTGCTGACGGTGTCGCGCGGCGGCGGCAAACTGATCGGCGGCATCACCGGGCGTGAGACGCTGCACAGGGTGCTGCGCGCCGCGACGCCGGGCCTTTCGTTCGCGGTCGGGATCGTACTCCTCGGCCAGGGGCTGGGCCACTTCGCGCAGTTCTGCTGGGTGCTGATCCCGCCGGCCCTTTGGCTGGAAGGACGGTTCTTCCCACGCCTCAGCGCGCCGCACCGCCGCGCGCCGTTCACCGCCGGCGGCGAGGGGCAGCCACCGACCTAGCGCCGAGGCCCGCCCTTCTTGCCTGTACGGATGTTCTTCGGGCGCCCAGGCTGGCCGGCGCGGGGCGGCCCCTTGAAGCCGCCGCCTCCGCCGCCCGTGGAGCCGCCGCCCTTGAAGCCTCCGCGCGCTCGGTCGTTGCGGTCGCGCATGCCAAGCCGGGGCTTTGGCGCATTGGGATCAGCCGCCGCCGGCTCGCTGATCATCTCGAAGAGCAAGCCGCCGGTGAGTGGCGTGGCTTCCATCAGCTTTACGGTCACCGGCATGCCCAGCGGCCAGCGCGCCCCGGTCCCTTCGCCCACCAGGGCGTGGCTCTTGTCATCGTGGACGAAGTATTCGCCGCCCAGCTTGGACACCGGGCACAAGCCGTCCGCGCCAGTCTCGTTCAACTTCACGAACAGGCCGAAGCGGGTGACGCCGGTGATCCGGCCCTCGAACGCGGCCCCCACGCGGTCGGCCAGGAACGAGGCCACATAGCGGTCCGTCGCGTCGCGCTCGGCGGCCATCGCCCGACGCTCAGCGAAGGTTATGCTCTCGGCGGTGTCCTTCATCTTCTGGATGTCGCGGTCCGAGAGGCCATCCGAGCCGAGGCCCAGGGCGGAGATCAGGCCGCGATGGACGATCAGATCGGCGTAGCGGCGGATCGGCGAGGTGAAGTGGGCGTATTTCGACAGATTGAGCCCGAAGTGGCCGATGTTGTCGGTGGAATAGATCGCCTGCATCTGGGTGCGCAGGACCACCTCGTTGACGATGTCTCCGTTCTCCGTGCCGCGGGTGTCGTCCAGCAGCTTGTTGAACCGGTCGGTGCGCGGCGCCTCGCCCTTCGACCAGGCGATGTCGAGGGTCTGCAGGAAGTCCACCAGCGCCTGCACCTTCTCCTGGCTGGGCGTGTCGTGGATGCGGTAGACCAGCGGGGTCTTCTTGGATTCCAGCGTCTCGGCGGCCGAGACGTTGGCCTGGATCATCATTTCCTCGATCAGCTTGTGGGCCTCGAGGCTGGCGCGCGGGGTGATCGATGCGATCTCGCCTTCGGGGTTGATGACGATCCGCCGCTCGGCGCTTTCGATGGCCAGCGGCGAGCGCGCCATCCGGCCCTTCTTCAGCACTGCATAGGCTGCGTAGAGCGGGGCGATGATCGAACCTGTGATCGGGCCTGTCTTGTCGTCCGGCGTCCCGTCGGCGGCGGCCTGCGCCTGCTCGTAGGACAACTTGGCGGCGGAGCGCATCAGGCCGCGGACGAACCGATGGCCGCGCTTCCTGCCGTCCGCGCCGAAGACCATGCGCACGGCCATGCAGGCGCGGTTCTCGCCCTCGCGGAGTGAGCAGAGGCCGTTGGACAGCACCTCCGGCAGCATCGGCTCCACCCGGTCGGGGAAGTAGACGCTGTTGGCCTTCTCGCGGGCCGTCTCGTCGAGGGCGGAGTTGGGCCGCACGTAGGCGGCGACATCGGCGATGGCCACCCAGACGATCCAGCCGCCGGGATTCTTCGGATCCTCGTCCGGCTCGGCATAGACCGCGTCGTCGTGGTCGCGGGCATCGGCCGGGTCGATGGTGATGAACGGCACCTGGCGCAGGTCCTCGCGGCCGGCCAGGGTCGGCGGCTGGGCCGCTTCGGCCTCGGCTTCCGCGGCGGGGCTGAAGCCCGTCGGGATGCCGTGGGCGTGGATCGCCAGCAGGGAGGCGGCGCGCGGCTCGTCCTCGCGGCCGATCACCTCGATCAGCTTGCCGCGCTTGGGCCCGAAGCGGGTCTCGGCGGTGGTCGCCTGGGCCAGCACCAGGTCGCCGTCCCGCAGTTCCTGGGCGGCGGGATCGGTGAGCAGCAGGCTGTCCTTTGAGCGGCGGTCCACCGGCTCCACGCGGACCTCGCGGCGCGCCTTGCGGATCACGCCCAGGATGCGTTGGCCGCCGGCGCCCAGCGCCTTGATCAATCGGGCCTCGGTCTCGCCGTTCTCCAGCTTGACGAAGCGGACCAGCAGGCGGTCGCCGATGCCGGGCGCGGGGCCGGTGTCGCCGGTGCGCGAGGCGGCCAGAACGACTAGTGGCACGTCGTCGCCCTTGGTCAATTTGACGTAGAGCTCGCCGTCGTTGTCGCGCTCGATCACATCGACCACGCCGACCTCGGGCAGGGCGCCGGCTTCGGCGAAGCCGCGGCGGCCGCGGCGGCCTAGCGTGCCGTCGGCTTCGAGGGCCTGGAGCATCTGGCGAAGCGCCCGGCGCTCCTCGCCCTTCAGGCTGAAGTGCTGGGCAATGGCCGCCTTGTCGGTTTCGCCGCTCTCGCGGACGTATTTCAGCAGGGTGTCGCGGTCGGGAAGCCCGCGCGGTGGTCGGGGCGCCGACTTGCCGGATTTTGCGGGAGCAGGCTGGGCCGGCTTATGGCCAAGAGGCTGGCCGGCGGGGTTGTTCTGGAATCGTGTGCCCTTGGGGGCGCGTGTCTTAGGCATAGGGGGTGCTTAGCACCTTTCGGTAGCGATCTTCAGGATCGGAATGGAAGGATCAAATCGGGCCGGCGTCGCGGCGGTCAGTAGACCGGCTTGGCGGTTCGCGGCAGTCTTCGGCGCCTAGGGGCGCAAGGCCTATATAGACTATCTCCGGGGAGATTGCATCATCGCCAGGTCGAAATCGAACGCGACCCCGGTCGCTGTCTTCCTGTTGCTGGCGAGCGTGGCGGCGGGCGGGGCCTGGTGGGTCATGGGTCGCGACCACGGCGCTGGAGACGCGCCGGCGGCTTCGGCCAAGGCCCCGGCGCTGCCGAGCGGGCCGTTGCAGTACCTCGAGGCCACGGTCTCCGATGTCCGCTACCTGGCCGGCGACCAGACCACGAAGGGCGGTAAGGTCGCCCAAGCCACCGTGCTGATCGTGGGCAAGACGGCGCTCTCCCTGAGGCAGAAATACGCGTTCATGGCCCGGCGTGAGTCCATCGACTGCGCGGGCCGCCGAATCTTCGATGAGCTAGCGGCCTACTACGACGCCGCCGGGCGCCTGAAGACCAACGAGATCCAGTCGAGTTCACTCGGCCGCCCGGCCGAGGCCGACGATCCGGAGGTCGCCATCGTCTGTGCCGACACGCCGCCAAAGCTGCGCACTTTGGCCGGCTACAGGGATGCTCAACGCCAGTCGCAACTGCCACCGGACAATTTGCTGGCGCTGTTCGCCGCCAGCCCGAAGGACGCCGATCTCGCCGCCTGGGTCTGCGCCGCCGGGGCGCGGGGCCACTGGAACCCGAAGTTGCCACAGCAGTGCGATCAGGCTGTGACCTTGAATTCGAAGTCGACGGCGAGCCTGCTGGACCGCGGCTTCCTGAAGGTGGCCATTGGCAAGAACGCCTCGGCCGACGCCGATTTTCAAAAGGCGCTGGCTCTGGAGCCCGACAACGCCTCGGCGCTGTTCGGCCGCAGCCTGATGGCCGGGTTGCGCGGGGACCGGGCCGCAAGCCGCCAGGACCGCAACCGCGCGCTCGACCTCGATCCCAGGGCCCCAGATTGGCTGGAGGCCAACTACCGCGTCCAGATCAGCGCCGAGTTCCGCAAACGATGAAGGCTCACCCCTCGGTCAGAAAGGCTGTCATGGCGGGTGTGGCCGCGCGGTCCTGGATCATGAACAGGTGGCCGCCCTCGAACCATTGCAGCGTCGCGCCGGGAATCCGCTCAGCCATCTTCTGCTGCGTGGCGGGCAGCGCGATGCCATCGTAGCGGCCGGCGGCGATCAGGGTCGGACAGCGGATTTCCGGGAGCCGGTCCCAGGTGTCGTGGGCGGCGCGGGCGACCAGCTGGCGGTGGGCGCCCATGGCGTGACCGGGCTCGTCGGCGTAGGGGTCCGCCGCGCCCATGGCGACGAACATCGCATGCTGGTCGGGGTGCGCGGCGGCCCAGGCGTCGTCGCGCCGCGTGTCGCTGATCGGGATCATGTGGCGGGCGCGGGCCTCGCCCTTCAGGTGCTCGATCTCGTGGAACGGGAAAGACGCGCCGCCCGCCCCGCCGGGAGAGGTGCAGGCCAGCACCAGCCGTGTCACCCGCGCCGGATGCCGGATCGCCAGTTCCTGGGCCACCATGCCGCCGAACGAGGCCCCGATCACCAACGCCTCGTCCCAGCCCTGGCTCGCCATCAGCGCCGCGGCGTCGTTGGCATAGTCGGCCATGGCGTAGGGCAGGTCGGGCTTCTCCGACTGGCCGAGCCCCCGCTGGTCGTAGGCCAACAGGTCGAAAGCCTTCGCCAGCGGTCCGTCAAAGACGTTGGGCTTGTTCCGCAAGTCGCCGCCGGTGCCGGAAATGAACAGCAGCGGCGGGCCGGACCCGGCGCGCTCGAAATAGAGGTTCAGGCCGTTGACGGTCGTGACGGGCATCTTCAATTCCGTTCATCCCCGCGAAGGCGGGGACCCAAGCTGAGCCCGAAGATAGACACCTCGGCTTGCAGAGTTCGCAAGACCCCATGGATCCCCGCCTTCGCGGGGACGAGCGGTAAAGCGGGTCAGGCTGACGGCTTGGCTTTCTTCGCCGCCGCTTTCTTCTTCGCGGGCTTCTTCTTGGCCGGAGCCTTGGCGCCCTCGGCTTTCGGGGCTGGCTTGGCCTTGGCCGTGCGGCCGCTCTTTTTCTTGCCGCCGCCGCCTTTCGCCGCGCGTTCGGCGAGCAGCAGGACGGCCTGGTCCAGGGTCACGTCGAGGGGATCGGTCCCGCGCGGCACGTTGGCGTTGACCGCCCCGTGCTTGATGTAGGGGCCGTAGCGGCCGGAAAGCACCTTGACCGGCGCGCCGTCCGCTGGGTGGGCGCCCAGGTCCTTGAGCGCGGTGGCTTCGCCGCGGCGGGGGCCGCCGGCGCGCTTTTCGGCCAGCAGGGTGACGGCGCGGTTCAGGCCGACCTCGAACACCTCGTCCGCGCCCGAGAGGTTCGCATAGGTCCCGGCGTGCAGCACGAAGGGACCGAAACGGCCGATGCCGGCCAGGATCGGCTGGCTGTCCTCCGGGTGCAGGCCCACTTCGCGCGGCAGGCGCAGCAGGCGCCGGCCCTTTTCCAGGTCCATGTCCGGCGCGGACCAGCCCTTGGGCAGGCTGGAACGCTTGGGCTTCTCGCCCTCGCCCAGTTGGACGTAGGCGCCGAAGCGGCCGGACTTCAGAAACACCGTCATGCCGGTGACGTCGTCGACGCCCAGCTCGCGGTCGCCCGAGGGGCTGTCGCCGTCTTCCTTCTCGCCGATCGGCCGGGTGTAGCGGCATTCCGGATAGTTCGAGCAGCCGACGAAGGGGCCGAACCGGCTGGTCTTCATGCTGAGGCGGCCAGACCCGCAAGTCGGGCAGACCCGGACGTCGGAGCCGTCGGCTTTCGGCGGATAAAGGAAGGGCGCCAGCGCCTCGTCCAGGGTGTCCAGCACCGAGCGGGTGGTGAGGCCGAGGATTTCCTCGGTCTTCGGATGGAAGTCCTTCCAGAACTCGCGGAGCAGGACCTTCCAGTCCATTTCGCCGGCCGAGACCTTGTCGAGCTTCTCCTCCAGGTCGGCGGTGAAGTCGTATTCAACGTAGCGGAGGAAGAATTCCTCGAGGAACACCGTGACCAGCCGGCCCTTGTCCTGCGGGATGAAGCGGTTCTTCTCCATCGTCACATATTCGCGGTCGCGCAGGACCGTCAGCACCGAGGCGTAGGTAGACGGCCGGCCGATGCCGAGCTCTTCCATCTTCTTGACCAGGCTGGCTTCCGAATAACGCGGCGGCGGCTCGGTGAAGTGCTGGTCGGCGCGGGCCGCGATGGTCTTGGCCTGCGCCCCTTGCGTCACCGCCGGCAGTTTCGAGACCGCTTCGTCTTCGGTGTCGTCGCGGCCTTCCTCATAGACCGCCAGGTAGCCGTCGAGGAGGGTGACGTCGCCGGAGGCCCGTAGCGCGGTCTGTCCGTCGCTGGACTCCAGGTCGATGGTCGTGCGCTCGATCCGCGCGCTCTCCATCTGCGAGGCGATCATCCGCTTCCAGATCAGCTCGTAGAGCCGGCCCAGGTCGGGATCGAGCCGCAGCTTGCCCGGATTGCGCGCCAGGCTGGTCGGGCGGATCGCCTCGTGGGCTTCCTGGGCGTTCTTCGCCTTGGTGGAATAGATGCGGGCCTTCTCCGGCACATAGTCCTTGCCATAGAGGCCACCGATCACGCTGCGCGCCTCGTCCAGCGCTTCGGGTGCGGTCTGCACGCCGTCGGTGCGCATGTAGGTGATCAGGCCGACGGTCTCGCCGCCGATGTCGATGCCCTCATAGAGCTTCTGGGCGGCCTGCATGGTGCGTTGCGCATTGAACCCCAGCTTGCGCGAGGCTTCCTGCTGCAGGGTCGAGGTGGTGAAGGGCGGCGGCGGCGAGCGGCGGGCCGGCTTCTTCTCGACGGCGGCGATGGTGAAGCTGGCGGCCTTGACCGCGTCGCGGGCGGCGAAGGCCGACGCTTCATTTCCAAGGTCGAACTTGGTGAGCTTCTTGCCGTCGTGCTTGGTCAGGCGCGCCAGGAACGGCTCGCTTCCGGCCGAGACGTCGGCCTCGACGGTCCAGTATTCCTGGGTGTTGAACTTCTCAATCTCGATTTCGCGGTCGACCACGAGGCGCAGCGCCACCGATTGCACCCGGCCGGCCGAGCGCGAGCCCGGCAGCTTGCGCCACAGCACCGGCGACAGGGTGAAGCCCACCAGATAGTCCAGCGCGCGGCGCGCCAGGTAGGCGTCCACCAGCTCCATGTCGATGTCGCGCGGGGCCTTCATGGCCTCGGTGACCGCGCTCTTGGTGATCGCGTTGAAGGTGACCCGCTGGACCTTGACGCCGTTCAGCGCCTTCTTCTTCTTCAGCACCTCCAGCACGTGCCAGGAGATGGCTTCTCCCTCGCGGTCGGGGTCGGTGGCGAGGATCAGGGTGTCGGCGCCCTTCAGGGCGGCCACGATATCGGCCAGGCGCTTGGCGGCCTTGGCGTCCACCTCCCAGCTCATCTCGAAGTCTTCGTCCGGCCGGACCGATCCGTCTTTGGCCGGCAGGTCGCGCACGTGGCCGTAGGAGGCCAGGACCTTATAGTTGTCGCCCAGGTACTTGTTGATGGGCTTGGCTTTGCCCGGGCTTTCGACGACGACGATGTTCATGAGGTCGGGGTCTGTCGTTCCATGGCGCAGCGGCCCGACAAGCGGGCGGCTTCAAAGGACGCGGAAAGTGGGGGTGGCCCCTAGGGGCTGTCAACGGGCCTTTCAGGGCGCCGTGTCCGAGCCCCCTAAAGGGGCTCTTTTTTTCGAGGTCCGCAAACCAACGAGCCGGCGATCCTCTCGGAACGCCGGCCCAGCTGTTTTGAAGGCGGTCGCCGCTTAGTTCGGCGCGGCGGCCTGGCGCGCGGCCATCATCTTCATCATGGCGTCCTTGCACGGCGCGCTGACCTTCTCCGCGTTGTCGCGCAGGCACATCAGCGCTTCGCGGCCGGTCTTGCCGTCACAGAGCGTCCTCATGTCCACCGAACAGGCCTGCGCCATGGCCTGACGGGCGGCCTGAATTTCAGGGGACGGCGGCGGGCCGCCGGCCGGCGGTTGGGCGAACGCGGCGCCGGCTATGGCGAAGGCGGCGAGGCTGGCGGCGAGGGTGAGTTTCATGTTGGCTTCGATCTTCCTGACGATGTGTCCCAGGTCAGAGTAGGCGCGTTCCTTCGCGGCAATATTTCGACGGTATTTCAGTCCGCGCCTGCGTCAGGCCGTCGCGACCAGGCCGCCGGGCAGCAGTTCGGCGCGGCCCGCCAAGGCCAGCTCCACCAGGGCGGCGAACACCGCCGGCGCCGGGGCCCGCGTCGCGCGCACGATTTCGTCGCGGGAAACCGGTGTGGGCGAGAGCAGGGCGGCCACGGCTTCGCGCAGCGCGTCGTCCGGTTCGCCCGCGCCGCCGGCCGCATAGCCGCGGTCCGGCTCGCGGAACCCACGCAGGCCGTCCAGCGCCCGCACCACGTCCTCGGCGCCTTCGCAGAGCGCCGCGCCCTGGCGGATCAGGTCGTTAGTCCCCCTGGCGCGCGGGTCGAGCGGCGAGCCTGGCACCGCCAGCACCTCGCGGCCCTGTTCCGCCGCCAGCCGCGCGGTGATCAGTGAGCCGGAGCGCAGCTCGGCCTCGACCACAACCACGGCTCGCGAAAGCCCCGAGATGATGCGGTTGCGGCGCGGGAAGTCGCGGGCCACCGCCTTTCGGCCAGGCTCGCTCTCCGAGACCACGCAGCCGGCTTCGGCGATCCGGGCATAGAGATCGCGATGCTCCGGCGGATAGATGTCGTCCACGCCGCCGCCGAGCACGGCCACGGTGCCGGTCGCCAGAGCGCCCTCGTGCGCCGCCGCGTCGATGCCGTGCGCCAGGCCCGAGACGATGATGTGGCCGCCCTGGCCCAGCTCCGCGGCCAGGCCACGGGCGAACCGCTGCCCGGCCGCCGAGGCCACCCGCGCGCCGACAATGGCGACGCTGGGCCGATCCAGCAGTTCGACGCGACCGCGCGCCCAGATCAGCGGCGGCGGCGGATCGAGCGCCGCCAGCGCATGGGGAAAGTCAGGCTCGCAGGCCGCGATCAGCCGCGCGCCGAGCGCGGCCCCATCCGTCAGTTCCTTGTCCACCGCCGCCTCGGCCGCCAGCGTGATCCGCCGTCCCCCGCGCTGGGCGAGATCGGGCAGGGCGGCCAGCGCCTGGCCGGCTGTCGCGAACCGCTGGAGCAGCTGGTCGAAGGTGACCGGGCCGACGTTCTCGGTCCGCGCCAGCCGCAGCCAGTTCCGCCGTTCGGCGTCCGACAGCGCCGGGCTCACGCGGTCTCACTCTTTGGGGAACCCTTCTGACCGCCTATCCGCGGCTCTTCGCCCTTCAGCAGGCGTTGGATATTGGCCAGGTGGCGGATGTAGATCAGCACGGCCATCACAGCCGCCAGGATCGCCACCGCTGGCCGGTGCAGCAGCAGCGCGGCGATCGGTGCAACGATCGCCGCGGTCAGCCCCGCCAGCGACGAGATCCGGAAAAGCGCCGCCATCAGCAGCCACGCCGCGCCGCTGATCATTCCGACCGGCCAAGCCGCCGCAAGCAGGGTGCCGAAGAAGGTCGCCACGCCCTTGCCACCCTTGAACCTCAGCCAAACCGGGAAGATGTGCCCGAAAAAGGCCGCGCCGCCGGCCATGCAAGTCAGCACGCCCTGGGCATCATCGCTCAAGTGCCGGGTCGCCAGCCAGGCGATCAGGACCGCCACCGCGCCCTTGCCACCATCGCCCAGCAAGGTAAGGGCCGCCAGGTCGCGGCGTCCGCTGCGCAACACATTGGTCGCCCCGATGCTGTGCGAGCCGATGGCGCGAGGATCGCCCGCGCCGGCGGCCCGCATCACGATCACCCCGAACGGGATCGAGCCCAGCAGGTAGCCGCCGATCAGAGCGGCATCGATCTGCAGGTTGGTCAGGTTCTCGAACATGGGCGCTCCCTTGGGTCGGAGTCGTAGCGCCTAGTCTTGCGGGGCGAAAGCGCCGTGGCTTGGCGCGGCGCGCCGGCCCTCATCCGATGCAACCGCAAGAAATTCGCGCCTATGCCCCGGTCACGGGCTTCCTTTGCAGGCCGCCCATCGCCTAAGTGAGGGGGCAAACGGTCGCAAGAGCCGGGACGAAACGCACAACACGGCAGGGGCAGGATGTATTACGCGGAACTCAATCAGGCGTGGGCGGATCTCACGGGGCCCGACGCCCCCTTCGAGATCACCGAGATCGAGGTGCGCGGCGCGCGGCTGAAGTCGTTCCGCAATGCGCCGCCCAGCGTCCGGGCGCTCTGGCTTTCCACCGCCGCCTTCGCCGAGCGCGACTATCTCGTCTACGGCGACGAACGGATCACCTACGCCGAGGCGCATCGGCAAGTCGCCAGCATCGCAAACTGGATGATCAGCGTGGGCGTGGCGCCCGGCGACCGTATCGCCATCGCCATGCGCAACTATCCGGAATGGATGTTGATCTACTGGGCGGCGGCCTGCATCGGCGTCGCGGTGGTCGGCATGAACGCCTGGTGGACCGCCACGGAGATGGCCTACGGCCTGAACGACGCCAGGCCCAAGGTGCTGTTCGCCGACGCCGAGCGCATCGCCCGCCTGGCCGAACAGCCGCAGATGCTAGGCGAGGCCCTGCTGGTCGCCGTGCGCGCCGACACCGCGCCGCAGGGCGCGGTCGCCTGGCGCGACGTCGCGGCCCATGGCGGAGACCTGCCGCAGGTCGAGGTCGATCCCGACGCCGACGTCTGCATCTTCTACACCTCCGGCACCACGGGCTTCCCGAAGGGCGCGCAGCTGACCCACCGGGGATGCGTCTCCAACCTCTTCAACATGGCCTTTTCCGGCCAGGTCCAGGCGCTGGCCACCGCCAAGGCCACCGGTGTCGCGATTGACCCGTCCGCGCCCGCGCCGATCCCGGTGACCCTGATCACCACCCCGCTGTTCCACGTCACCGCCAACAACTGCGCGGCCTATGTGACCACCGCGGCGGGCGGCAAGATGGTGCTGATGTACCGCTGGGACGCGACCGAGGCCCTCCAGCTGATCCAGCGCGAGCGGGTCAGCGGGGTCAGCGGCGTGCCGGTCATGGCCCGTGAACTGGTGACGCACCCGGATTTCGCAAGCTACGACACCGCCAGCCTGCTCAGTGTCGGCGGCGGTGGCGCGCAGCTGCAGCCGGACCTGGTGGCCAAGATCGACGCGACCGTCGCCACCGCCCGGCCCAACACCGGCTATGGCATGACCGAGACCTGCGGCATCATCACCGCGGTGTCCGGCGACTTCTTCGTCGACAAACCGGCCAGCTGCGGCCGAGCCATGCCCACCTTCGACGTCCGCATCGTCGGAGAAAACGGAGAGGCCCTGCCGCCGGGCCAGCCGGGCGAGCTGTGGGTCAAGGGCGCGCCGGTCATCAAGGGCTACATCAACCGGCCCGACGCGACGGCGGAATCCATCACCGACGGCTGGCTGCACACCGGCGACGTCGCCTACCTCGACGACGACCAGTTCATCTTCCTGGTCGACCGCAAGAAGGACATGGTGCTGCGCGGCGGCGAGAACATCTACTGCGCTGAGGTCGAGGCGGTGCTGCACCAGCACGACGGCGTTGCCGAATGCAGCGTCTTCGGGGTCGCCGACGACCGGCTGGGCGAGGAGGTCGGCGTCGCGGTAGTGATGCGGCCGGGCCAGGCGGTGACGGCGGCCGAGCTGCGCGATCACTGCGCGGCGCTCACCGCGCGGCATAAGATTCCGCGCTACATCTGGATCCTGGACACCCCGCTGCCGCGCAACGCCAGCGGCAAGTTCCTGCGGCGCGAGCTACGCGACAGCCTGAAGACCGAAGCGGCGCTCTGACGCGCTCGCATCAGGCCCCGAACACCGTCCGTCCATCGACCACCGTCCGTAGCACCTTGCCCTGCAGGCGGCGGCCGTCGAAGGGCGAGTTCTTGGATTTCGAGATCAGCTTGTCGGCGTCGATCAGCAGAGGCGCGTTGAGGTCGCAGAGCACCAGGTCGGCGGGCGCGCCCTTGGCCAGTCGGCCCTGCGGCAGGCCAAGCAGGTCGGCGGGCGCGCAGGTCACCGTCCGGATCAGGTCGATCAGCGGTATGCGGCCCTCGTGGTGGAAGGTCAGCAAGGCGGGCAGCAGGGTCTGCAGGCCGATGGCGCCGGGCGCGGCCTCGTCATAGGGCAGGCGTTTGTCCTCGGCGGGCGCCGGGGCGTGGGCCGAGACGACGATCTGGATCAGGCCCGAGGCCACCGCCTCGATCACCGCCTGGCGGTCGTCCTCGCTGCGCAACGGCGGGTCGACCTTGCAGAAGGTGCGGTAGTCGCCGATGTCGATCTCGTTGAAGGACAGGTGGTTGATCGAAGTGGTGGCGGTGACCGGCAGGCCCCGCTCCCGGCCGCGCCGAAAGCTTTCGATCGCATCGGCCGTGGTGAGCTGATCCACCAGCAGGCGTGCGCCCGTCAGCTCGACCAGCGCCAGGTCGCGCTCCAGCATGATTTTCTCGGCGATCGCCGGCACGCCCGGCAGGCCCATCCGCGAGGCGAACTCGCCCTCGCTGGCCGCGGCGCCAGCCGATAGCCACGGGTCCGCCGGCCGGTGCGCCACCAGCACGCCAAAGGCCTTGGCGTAGGCCAGCACCCGGCGCAGCACCTTGGAGTCGACAATGGGACGGTCGGCGTCGGAGATGTAGAGACAGCCGGCCTCGGCCATCAGCCCGATCTCGGCCATCCGCTGCCCGTGCGCGCCCTTGGTGGCGGCCCCGGCCACGTGGACCTTCACCAGTTCGATGTCGCGGGCGCGGCGCAGGATGAAGTCGACCACCGAGGGCTCGTCGATCACCGGATCGGTGTCGGGCTGCAGGACGATGGACGTGACGCCGCCGGCCGCGGCCGCCAGCGCCGCCGACTTCAGGGTCTCCTTGGTCTCGGTCCCCGGCTCGCCGGTCTTGACCCGGATGTCGACCAGGCCGGGCAGCAGCAGGGCGCCCTTGCCATCGATTAGATCGATATCCGGCGACAGCGACCCGAAGTCCGCGCCCTTCACGACATCGGCGATGACGCCCTTGGTGACGATGATGCCGCCCGGGCCGTCATAGCCGCTGGCCGGATCGACAAGCCGGACATTGGTGAAGGCGGCAGGGCGGCCATTTCCCGACAGAGAGGTCATCGGTCGTTGTCCAGGCGGGCGGCCAGCGATGTCAGCACCGCCATCCGCGCGGCCACGCCCATCTCCACCTGATCCTGGATCAGGCTGACGGACAGGTCGTCGGCGACGTCGCTGTCGATCTCCACGCCGCGGTTCATCGGGCCGGGATGCATCACCCGAACATGCGGCGCGGCGAAGGCCAGCTTCTCCCGGTCGAGGCCGAAAAAGCGGAAATACTCGCGCTGCGACGGCGCCATGACCCCGTCCATGCGCTCCAGCTGCAGGCGCAGCATCATCACCACGTCACAGCCGGCGATGCCCTCGCGCATGTCGTGGCAGATCGCGACGTTCCAGCGCTCGGCCTGCGGCGGGATCAGGGTCGGCGGGCCCACCAGCCGCACCTCCGCGCCCAGCATCTGCAAGAGCGCGATGTTGGACCGCGCCACCCGGCTGTGGGCCACGTCGCCGCAGATCGCCACCTTCAGGCCAGCGATCCGCCCGAAGGCGCGGCGCATGGACAGCGCATCCAGCAGCGCCTGGGTCGGGTGCTCGTGCTGGCCGTCGCCGGCGTTGATCACCGAGCAGCTGACCTTCTGCGACAGCAGGCTCGCCGCGCCCGACGAGGCGTGGCGGATCACCAGCAGGTCCGGCTGCATGGCGTTCAGTGTCACCGCCGTGTCGATCAGGGTCTCGCCCTTCGACATGGCCGACGACCGCGGACTCATATTGACCACGTCAGCGCCCAGCCGCTTGCCGGCCAGCTCAAACGAGCTCTGGGTCCGCGTCGAGTTCTCGAAGAACAGATTCATCAGCGTGCGACCCTTGAGCAGGTCGAGCTTCTTGGAGGTCTGGCGGTTTAGGCTGACGAATCCATCGGCCAGGTCGAGCAGATTGGCGACCTCGACCTCGTTGAGGTCGGTGGCGGACAGGAAATGCTTCTTGGGAAAGGAGAAGGTCCGTTGCAGGACCTCGTTCAGACCAGGCTGGGTCGTTGTCATTAAAGCGCCGTCTTAGAGCCCGCCGCGGCGGAAGGGAAGCGCTGCGTTGCGGCGGCGTGAGCCCACCCCTACGGTCCCTGCGCGTCCCAGCAGATTCGACACCCCGGAGCCCGCGATGACCACCAACCTCTTCACCTTCATCGGCCTCTATTCGCGGCTGCTCGACACCGCCGCCAGCCTGTTGAAGAAGGGTGATGCTTTCGCCAAGGCCCAGGGCGTCTCCGAGGCTGACATGCTGGGCTGGCGGCTGATCGACGACATGGCGCCGCTGGCCTTCCAGATCATGGTGGTCTGCAATTTCTCCCGCCAATGGCCAGCCCGCGTCGCCGGCCTGCCGGTCCCAGAGGCCATCGAGGCCGATCTCAGCCTGGCGGGGTTCCAGACGGCCATCGCCGAGGCCAAGGCCTACCTGGCGACGCTGACGCCCAAGCAGTTCGCCGACCGCGACGATGTCCCGCTGACCGTCGAGATCGGCACGGGCATGACGCCCACCCTGCCGTCCGCTCAGTGGCTGACCGTCTTCGCCACCACCAACCTCTACTTCCACCTCTCGACGGCCTACGGAATCCTGCGCTCCAAGGGCGTGCCGATCGGCAAGCCGGACATGTTCGCCGGTGGGCTCTAGGCGTTCCGCAACCGGTCCAGGGCGCCCTGCAGGATCCAGCCGGCGGCGGCCTTGTCGACCACCTCGGCGCGGCGGGCGCGGTTCATGTCGGCCTCGTCGATCAGCATGCGGTTGACGGCCATGGAGCTCATCCGCTCGTCCCAGAAGGCGATGGGCAGGTCCCTGAGCCGCAGGATGTTGCGCGCGAACGCCCGGCTCGACTGGCAGCGCGGCCCCTCGGTCCCGTCCATATTGACCGGCAGGCCGATCACCAGGCCGGCGGCGGCGCGGCTCTCCATCAGCTTGAACAGCGCGTTCGCGTCCTGCGTGAACTTGGTCTTGCGGATCAGCTCCAGCGGGCTGGCGATCGCCCGCGAGATATCCGACACCGCCACGCCGATGGTCTTCTCGCCCAGGTCCAGTCCCATGAGAGGGGTGTTGGGGGCCAGCAGGCCCGGCAGGTCCAGGAGATCGACGACGGCCATGTTCCTTTCCTTAGCGTGTCATCCCGGTTTTCGCGCGCCGAAAGACCGGGCCCCATGAACACCTGATGGCGGGCGGCTGGTCCGGCGCGCCCAGCGCGTATGGGTCCCGGACAAGCGCTGCGCGCTTTCCGGGATGACATACTGATTTGTATGAGATGCCGGTTTTTGGCCCGTACGCCCGCTCAAATGTTGCATCGTATGCAAGTCCACCTGTAACCCACGCCTTCAAGCTCAGGAGGATGGCATGACCATCGACGTGGCGACGGTGCGCAAGGTCGCCAGGCTGGCGAGGATCGCCCAGCCGGAAGAGACGCTGGAGAAGCTCGCGGGCGAGCTGAACGGCATCATGGCGTGGATCGAACAGCTGAATGAGGTCGACACCGATGGGGTCGAGCCGATGACCTCGGCTGTCCACATGCCGGCGCCGATGCGCGAGGACCTGGTCACCGAAGGCGGTGACCCGGAGATGGTGCTGTCCAATGCGCCGAAGCGGGCCGGCGCCTTCTTCGTCGTGCCGAAGGTGATCGAATAGAATGTCCGCGCTGACCTCGCTCACCCTGAAATCCGCCATGGATGGCCTGGCGGACAAGTCGTTTTCCTCCGTCGAGCTGACCCAGGCCCACGTCGAGGCCGTCGAGGCCGCCCGTGGCCTGAACGCCTTCGTGCTGGAGACGCCGGACAAGGCGCTGGCCATGGCCCAGGCCTCGGACGCCCGCCGCGCATCGGGCGACGCCGGGCCGCTGGATGGCGCGCCGCTCGGCATCAAGGACCTGTTCTGCACGAAGGGCGTGCGCACCACCGCCGCCTCGAAGATCATCGGCGACTTCGTGCCGACCTATGAGTCCACGGTCACCGCCAACCTGTGGCGCGACGGCGCGGTCATGCTGGGCAAGCTCAACATGGACCAGTTCGCCATGGGCTCGTCCAACGAGACCTCCTGCTGGGGTCCAGTGGTCAATCCGTGGCGGGCCCGAACGGCTGAGGGTGGGGGCGGCAACGCCCCGCTGACGCCAGGCGGCTCCTCCGGCGGTTCGGCCTCGGCGGTCGCCGCGGAGCTTTGCCTGGGCGCCACGGCCACCGACACCGGCGGCTCGATCCGCCAGCCCGCCGCCTTTACCGGCACGGTCGGGATCAAGCCGACCTACGGCCGCTGCTCGCGCTGGGGGGTGGTGGCCTTCGCCTCGTCGCTGGATCAGGCCGGGCCGATGGCCCGCACGGTCGAGGATGCGGCGATGCTGCTGACCTCGATGTGCGGCTACGACCCCAAGGACTCCACGAGCCTCAACGTCGAAACGCCCGACTTCGCGCCCTTCGTCGGTAAGTCGGTGAAGGGTCTGCGGATCGGCATCCCGAAGGAGTACCGGGTCGACAACATGCCCGCCGAGATCGACGCCTTGTGGGAACAGGGCATCGCGTGGCTGAAGGAGGCCGGCTGCGAGATCGTCGAGGTCTCCCTGCCGCACACCAAATATGCCCTGCCGGCCTACTACATCGTCGCGCCCGCCGAGGCGTCTTCGAACCTCGCCCGCTATGACGGCATGCGCTACGGCCTGCGGGTTGAGGGCGCCAACCTCACCGACACCTACGAGAAGTCCCGCGCCGCGGGGTTCGGGACCGAGGTGAAACGCCGGATCATGATCGGCACCTATGTGCTCTCGGCCGGCTACTACGACGCCTACTACCTGAAGGCGCTGAAGGTCCGCCGGCGGATCGCCGATGACTTCGATCAGGCCTTTGAGCGGGTCGACGCCCTGCTGACGCCGACTGCGCCCAGCGCCGCCTTTGGCCTGGGCGACAAGTCCGACGATCCGGTCGCCATGTACTTGAACGACATCTTCACTGTGACGGTGAACCTGGCGGGCCTGCCCGGCATGAGCGTGCCGGCCGGCCTCGACGCCGCCGGCCTGCCACTCGGCCTGCAGCTGATCGGCCGCGCCCTGGACGAGGGGACGTTGTTGTCGCTCGGCGGCGCGCTGGAAAAAGCCGCCGATTTCCGCGCCAAGCCTCAGAAGTGGTGGTGAAGCGGGCCGCGGCCTGACAAGCTGCGGTCTCGCGCCGTCTCGATCCGAGCCCGGCGTGCGAGGCAGGGGCGCGCCGTGAAATTTCGCAAGGTCTGTCGCTTAGCCCTGGGGCTTGCGCTCGCCGCCGCTCCGGCGATGGCCTCGGGCGTCGGCAAACCCGCCCGCGACTTCACCATCACCACCCTCGACAAGCAGCAGGTGCGGCTGTCCGACCTGAAGGGCAAGGTTGTGGTGGTGAACCGCTGGGCGACCTGGTGCACGCCCTGCAAGGCCGAGATGGCGGCCTTCGAAAACTTCATGCGCACCCATCCCGACACCGACCTGAAGATCTTCGCGGTCACCACCGAGCTGCAATATTCGGCGTCCAAACTGAGACCGCTGCAGGGCATCCTGCACTATCCGATCGCCACCAACGTCTCGGGCTCGGGCTATCGGGTGATGGACGGCGTGCCGACCAGCTACATCATCGACCGCGCCGGCGTGGTGCGCTTCGCCGGGTCCGGCGCCTTCGATCTCGAGGGCTTCGAAGCCGCCGTGACACCGCTGCTCAAGGAGCCCGCGCCGACCCCGGCCCCGGTCGCGGCGCCGTAGTCAGCCCAAAGAAAAAGCCCCCCGCCGTCAGGCGAGGGGCTCTTCAATCTCAGATACTGAAGACGCGCCGGCTTACTTCGGCAGCTTGTCGAGATCGGCCTGAATGGCCTTCAGCTTGGCGTCGTCGATGGCGCCTTGGCTCATCGGGGCGACCTGGGAGAGCGTCATGTCCTTGATCTGGTCCATGTACTGGTCGATGCCGGGGACGTCCTTTTCCAGGATGGCCTTGGTGGCCGGGTTCGCCCAGAGCGCGCCGATGGTGGTCTTTTCGACCGACGGCGGGCCCATCGGGGCCGCGGGAGCCTGAGCGAAAGCCGGCACGGCGGCGAGGGTCGCGAGGGCCGCGAGGCCGGCGATGATCGTGGTCTTCATGAGTGGGTTCCTTCCCCGAGAAATGTTGCCCGCGTAGCATGAGCGCAACTGCGGGGTGCGACGCAAGTTACAAACCAGTTAGCGCGGCGCCATGGCTCACCCCCCGACGGGGCAGGCCGGCCTTTTGAGCGCGGAATGGCCCCGCGCGCAAGATGACACACGCGTCACGCTTTCTCTTCGGCGTCTGTGGCGCTATCGAGGCGGCATGACTGAGAAGAGCAAACAGATCGAGGGCCGCACCGGTCCGTGGGAAATCGTCCTGGGGCTGGAGGTCCACGCCCAGGTGGTCTCCAACGCCAAGCTGTTCTCGGGCGCGGCCGTGGGATTCGGCGCCGGGCCCAACGAGCAGGTCTCGCTAGTGGACGCCGCCATGCCGGGCATGCTGCCGGTGATCAACCGCCACTGCGTCGAGCAGGCGGTGAAGACCGGCCTTGGCCTGAAGGCTCAGATCAACCTGAAGAGCCACTTCGACCGGAAGAACTACTTCTTCCCCGATCTGCCGCAGGGCTATCAGATCAGCCAGTACAAGCACCCGATCGTCGGCGAGGGCGAGGTCATCGTCGAGCACGACGACGGCTCGACCTTCACGGTGCGCATCGAGCGTCTCCATCTGGAGCAGGACGCCGGCAAGATGCTGCACGAACAGGACCCCAACGCGTCCTACGTGGACCTGAACCGCGCCGGCACCGCGCTGATGGAGATCGTCTCCATGCCGGACATGAGAAGTTCAGAAGAAGCCGCCGCTTACGTGAAGAAGCTGCGGACCATCCTGGTCTATCTCGGCACCTGCGACGGCGACATGGAGAAGGGCAACCTGCGCGCCGACGTCAACGTCTCGGTCTGCCGCCCGGGCGCCTACGAGAAGTTCCGCGAGACCGGCGACTTCAGCCACCTGGGCACGCGCTGCGAGATCAAGAACGTCAATTCCTATCGCTACATCCAGCAGGCCATCGAGTATGAGGCGCGCCGCCAGATCGAGGTCCTCGAGGATGGCGGCAAGATCGACCAGGAGACCCGCCTGTTCGATCCCGGCAAGGGCGAGACCCGCTTCATGCGCTCCAAGGAGGACGCGCACGACTACCGCTACTTCCCGGACCCCGACCTGCTGCCGCTCGACCTGGATCCCGCGTGGGTGAAGGCCATCGAGGCGACGCTTCCGGAGCTGCCGGACGCCAAGAAGGCGCGCCTGCAGTCGCAGTACGGCCTGACCGCCTACGACGCCCAGGTGCTGATCACCGAACAGGCGAGGGCGGACTTCTACGAGCAGGCTGTGCAAGGGGGTTCAAAGGGCGGCCGTGACGCCAAGCTCACCGCCAACTGGGTGACCAACGATCTGGCCGCGCGGCTGACCGCCGGCGGGCTCGACATCGCCGATTCGCCGATCGCGCCTGACGGTATCGCCGAGCTGGTCCAGCTGATCGAGGAGGGCGTGATCTCGTCGAAGATCGCCAAAGACGTCTTCGAGCGGATGTGGGCCGGAGAAGGCTCGGCCTCGCAGATCGTCGACAAACAGGGCCTGAAGCAGGTTTCCGACACCGGCGAACTGGAGGCCATCATCGACAGGCTGATCGCCGAGAACCCGGGTCAGGCCGCCCAGGTCGCCGAGAAACCCCAGGCGATCGGCTGGTTCGTGGGCCAGATCATGAAGGCCACCCAGGGCAAGGCGAACCCCGGCGTGATCAATCAGATGCTGAAAGCCAAACTCGGGGGCTAATCCCTCCCCGTCACGGGGAGGGATGATTAGTAAGGCACCACGTCGAAGACCTGGCCGGTCGACTGGGAGACCAGCGCATTGCCGCGCGCGGTGCGCACCCATTCATAACCGCGCGGCGCCGGACGCAGGCGCTGGCTGGCCGGATTCTGGATCACCGCGCCGGCGCCGGGGCCAAGATAGCCGCCGCGCCGCGGCGCCGCGCCGGAAACCCGCGGGTCATAGCGCGGGTCGATCCGCGGTTCGCCGCCGTAGTCGCCGCGATAGTCACCCCTGGCCTCGCCGCGGGGTTCGGCCGGCGCATAGCGGCCTTCGTTGCGAGCGTCTCCGCGATAGACCGGCGGCTCGGCGCGCGCGCCGGGCCAGCGGGCACCAGAATCGCCCCGTTGATCGCCCCGTTGATCGCCCCGTTGATCCCCGCGCTGTCCGCCGCGCTGCACCTGTTCGCTGCGTTGTGCTGCCCGGGCTTCGCGGCGCTCCTTCGCCATGGCTCCGCCCGCCGTCGCCAGCGGTCCGGCGACGAGGGAAACGGCGGCCAGCAGAGCGATCAGGCGGCGCATGTCGCCAATCTTCCTCAAAAACGCGTCCTCGGTCGATGCCACAATGCCAGACACGCCTGAACTGCGCCTGAACAAGGCCGCCGCTCCGCCACGGCGGCTTAACGGGTGAGGCGGTCTGCCCAGGCGCCGACTGCGACTTTTTAACCACCATGGCCAGATGAAGGCGAGACAACGGCGGCCTTAACCATGTGTTCAGCGCCAGCCTGTTTCTCTCACGCTCGATACGGTCGGAGACGCGGTTCCAGAACGGAGCCCGCCGGCCAGGACAGGAAACTCGGTCATGCTTGCGCAACTGCAAGTCGCCAAAGAAGGACTCCCACTGCCGAGTGCGGAAGCCACGGGCGACGAACTCTTCCGTCTGGGCCTGCTCTATTCGACAGGCCAGGGCGGCGCTCCGCTCGACTACGTCTCGGCTCACATGCTGTTCAACCTGGCCGCCATGCGCGGGTCCGTCGAGGCCAAGGTCTACCGTAGGGAACTCTCCGAAGAGATGGCCTCCGACGAGGTGGCCGAGGCCCAACGCCAGGCCCGCGAGTGGCTCGCCCACGGCTGAGGCGCGTCGGCCCCATCCTCGCTTCAACTGCGAGGAATTCGCTTGTCGGGTGTGATGGCTTGCCATTTCCCCCAAGCCCGTGATGCTGGCGGTTGGGGCTGTGGCATGATGCCGCCCTGTGTAAGGGCGGAAATCGAATGAAGACCAGGACTGGATTGTTTGCGGCGGTAGCGCTCGCTGTGATCGGCGCCGCGAGCCTGGCGCAGGCCGGCACGCTGACCGCTATCCCTTCGTACGTGGACCCCAACGGCGGAACCACAAAAGTGCTTGGGATCAACAATTCCGGCTGGATGACGGGCAACATCAATGCTGCGGACGGCCTGTCGAGCCAGGACTTCACGCGCGACGCGGGCGGGACGTACTCACTGTTCTCCATCGGCGGCAACGCCTTCACCTATGGCCGCGCGATCAGCGAGACCAACGTCGTCTCCGGTTACGCGACCTCGGGCAACCTCAACGTCGCCGCCGAATACCAGCGGACCAACGGCGGGGCGGTGACCACGCTGACCAACCCCAACACCGGCAATCCGTTGCACGGCATCGCCCAGGGTACGAACGCCACGGGCGCCCAGGTTGGCGACTACTATTCCGCCGGCCCGCTCGGCCAGAATTCCCCGATCCTGGGCTACGTCCTGGACGGCGGTGTGCTCACCACGCTCTCGGGCCCGGCCGGCGCGACGCGGGTCGCGGCCCGTGGCATCGAGGACAACGGCACGGTCGCCGGCTGGGCGATCATCGGCGGTTTCGCCCAGGGCTTCATCTTCAGTGGCGGGACCTACACCCTGTTCACCGACCCGGCGGGCGTCGGCGGCTCAACCTATTTCGAGGACATCAACAACAACGGCCTGGTGGCCGGTGAGTGGACCGGCGCCGACGGCTTCGCCCACGCCTTCCAATTCGACAGCGTCGCCAACATCTTCACCGACATCGTTGTCGCCGGGGCCACCAGCAGCCAGGCGTTCGGCCTCAATGACGCCGGAGACGTGGTGATCACCACGGACATCTCGACCGGGGCGCCGAACAACTTCGTCTACAACAATGCCGGCGTGCCGGAACCGGCGACCTGGGCGATGATGCTCACGGGCTTCTTCGGCCTCGGCGCGGTGCTCCGCCGTCGCCGCGCGGCCTTAGCCGTCTAGGCAGAGGCCGCATCCTCGGCTAGAAACCGCGATCCCGGCGCGGCCCTCACAGACAGGGTTCGCGCCGGGGCGACGACGCGGGGTGAAATTCCCCGCGTTTTCAACAAGGTGACGTGGCCGAGTGGCTGAAGGCAACGGTTTGCTAAATCGTCATACCCGAAAGGGTATCCAGGGTTCGAATCCCTGCGTCACCGCCATCCTTCCTTGCGTCGCGGCCGCGGCCCGTCCGACCGCCTAGGTCACCGCCGCCCGGGCGCGGAACTCCGGCCGGTCCCAGGCGCGCGTCGCCAGGATGTCGGCCAGGGCGTGGGCGGCGTCCCAGACTTGGGCATGGCTCAGGAACAGCGGTGAGAAACCGAAGCGGGCGATGTCGGGGGCGCGGAAGTCGCCGATGATCCCCCGCGCGATCATCGCCTGGACCAGCGCGTAGCCTTGCGGGTGGGTGAAGGCGACGTGCAGGCCGCGCTGGGCCGGATCGCGAGGGCTGGCGAGTTTCAGCGCCGGATCGGCGGCGCGGGCCTCCACCTCGGCGATGAACAGATTGGCTAGCGCCAGGCCCTTGGCCTCGACGAGGGCCGGGTCGGCCTCCAGTTGCAGATCCACGCCGACTTCCAGCGCGGCGAGCCCCAGGACCTGCGGCGTGCCGGTGATCTGGGCGCGGATGTCGGGGGCGGGACGGTAGCCGTCTTCGAAGGCGAAGGGCTCGGCGTGGCCCATCCAGCCCCAGAGCGGCGAGCGGATGGCGGCCTGGTGCCGTTGGGCCACGAACAGGAACGACGGCGCGCCGGGCCCGCCGTTCAGATATTTGTAGCCGCAGCCGACGGCCAGATCGGCCTCGACGCCGTTCAGGTCGAGCGCCACCGCGCCGGTGGTGTGGCAGAGGTCCCAGATCACCAGGGCGCCCTTGGCGTGCGCCGCGGCGGTGAGCGCGGCCAGGTCCCAGCGCTGGGCGGACTTGAAGTGGACATGGGTCAGCAGGACCGCGGCGGTGTCCTCGTCGATCGCCGCCGCCACATCGTGCGGCGCCACGGCCTTCACCCGCACGCGCTCGCCCAGCAGCGCCGTCAGGCCCTGCAAGGCGTAGAGGTCGGTGGGAAAGCTGCCGGTCTCGGTCAGCAGGGTCATGCGCCCCGGGCGCAGCGACAGCGCGCCGGCGGCCAGTTTGAAGATGCTCACCGAGGTCGAGTCGCCGACGATGACCTCGCCGGTCTTGGCCCCGATCAGCCGGGCTATCTTGTCGCCGATCCGGGCCGGAGCCTCGATCCAGGCGGCGGCGTTCCAGCTGCGGATCAGGCCGTCGCCCCATTCGCCGCGGGTGACCTGCGCCATCCGCTCGTGGGCGGCCAGCGGCGGCGGGCCCAGGGAATTGCCGTCGAGATAGATCACCCCGCGCGGCAGATCGAAGGCGTCGCGGAACCTCGCCAGCGGATCGGCGGTGTCCAGGGCCTGGGCGTCGTCACGGGTCATGGCCGGTTCTTAGAGCGGCCTGATCGGCTCAGGAAGGGGGTTGGAGCGGCAAGGCGCGCGTCGGGATCAGGTCTTGTCGTCGGCTTCCGGCGACGCAGCGTCAGTAGCCGCCGGGTGGGCCGGCGATCCGGCGTCGTCCTTGCCGTTGAAGAAACCGAACCGCGCGCCGCCCGCGTGATAGCCGGGCGCATAGGTCTCATCGTGCGGAAACTCGGCGCCGCGCGATCCGGCGCGTTCACGGTCGAACCGGCTGAGCGCCTTGTTGAGCTGTGCGTCGTGGGCGTCGAAGCTCAGAGCCTCGGTTTCAGGCGGCGCCTCAAAGGTGGGCTGGTCCTCGGCCTTGACCGGACCGGTCCCGCCGACGGTTTGCTTGTCCGGACGATTGGGCATGGCTTCGATCCCTCTGGCTGACGACGTCGTGGCGTCTTAACGGCCAAGGCCGAGCCGTCGTTCCGCCGACTGCGCAGGGAAGCCGGCTGCGCAGGGAAGTCGGCGGCGCAGGGAAGTCGGCGGCGCAGGGAACACGGTTGGCGGGGAAATCGTTGCTCTGGTGAATCTTGTTGGCGTCCGCTGGTTGTGGCGGGCCCGCCGGACGCTTAGGTCAGGCTCGGCGGGAGAGGCGCGTCCGGTCAGCGGGCGCGAAGAGGGGGAGGCCCATGAGCCAGTCCGAAGACCCGCAGGCGATCGCCCGCGCCCAGACCGCCGGTCGCGATCAAACCCCGGCGTCCAGCGCCCTTCACCGCTACCGCGCCGTCCGCCAGGCCAGCGCGGCGCTGACCCGCGCGCTCACGCCGGAAGATCAGCTCGCCCAGTCCATGCCGGACGCCAGCCCCACGAAATGGCACCTGGCCCACACCACCTGGTTCTGGGAGACCTTCCTGCTGGTCCCCAACCTGGCGGGCTACAAGCCGTTCGATCCGCGCTTCCACTTCCTGTTCAACTCCTATTACGAGGCGCTGGGGCCCCGGCAGCCGCGCCCCGAGCGTGGCCTGCTCACCCGACCGTCGCTGGACGATGTCCTGGCCTACCGCACGCATGTGGACGTGGGCATGGGACGCCTGTTGGCGGATGGCTCAGGTCCCCATGCCGACCTGCTGGACCTCGGTCTGGCCCATGAGGAACAGCATCAGGAGCTGATCCTGATGGATATCCTGCACCTCTTCGCCCAATCGCCGCTGCAGCCGGCCTATGCCCCACCGCGCGGCGGCCAGACCGGCCACGCACCGGAGGCGGCGCGCTTCATCGGCTTCGAGGGCGGTCTCGTCGAGATCGGCCACGACGGCGCCGATCCGCAAGCGGCGGGCTTCGCCTTCGACAACGAGAGCCCGCGCCACAAGGTCTGGCTTGAGCCCTTTGAACTGGCCGACCGGCTGGTGACCAATGCCGAGTGGCTGGCCTTCATGGCCGACGGCGGCTACCGCCGGCCCGAACTCTGGCTCGCGGAAGGTTGGGCCCGCGCCCAGGCCGAGGGCTGGGACGCGCCGCTCTACTGGCAGCCGGTCTGCGAGGCTGATGGCGGTGGTTGGCGCGCCATGACGCTGCATGGTCTTCGCCGGTTGGACCCAGCGGCGCCCGTCAGCCACGTCAGTTTCTACGAGGCGGAAGCCTTCGCCACGTGGGCCGGCGCGCGCCTGCCCACCGAGGCGGAATGGGAACATGCCGCCCAGGGCTTGCCGCTGGCCGGCAATTTCCTGGCCTCGGGCCGGCTCGAGCCGGTCGCCCCACCGCCCGGCTCGGGCCTGCGCCAGATGTTCGGCGACCTCTGGGCCTGGACCCGCAGCAACTATTCGCCCTATCCGGGCTTCCGGCCCGAAGCCGGCGCGGTCGGCGAGTACAACGGCAAGTTCATGGCAGGCCAGATGGTGCTGCGTGGCGGTGCCTGCGTGACGCCGTCCGGCCATGTCCGCGCCAGCTACCGCAACTTTTTCTATCCGCAGCAGCGCTGGATGTTCTCCGGCGTCAGGCTCGCCCGCGACTTCGCGAACGATGCCAGCGCCCATGTCACCAGCGACTTCAAGGCCGATGTGCTGGCGGGCCTCGCCCGACCGCAAAAGGCTGTCCCGCCGAAATACTTCTACGACGCCGAGGGCTCGCGCCTGTTCGAGGCGATCACCGCGCTCGAGGAATACTATCCGACCCGCACCGAGGTCGCGCTTCTGCGCCGGATCGCGCCGGAGATCGCCAAGCTGATCTCGCCGGGCGCGGCCCTGGTGGAATTCGGCTCCGGCGCCAGCGTCAAGACCCGTATCCTGCTGGACGCCGCCCCGCACATCGGCGTCTACACGCCCCTCGACATCAGCTCCGCGGCGCTGGACGAGGCCGCCGCCGCTATCCGCCGGGACTATCCGACGCTCACCGTCGCCCCGCTGCTGGAAGACTTCACCCGCGCGATCACCCTGCCGAAGGCCGCGCAGGGTCGGCCGGTCACCGGCTTCTTCCCCGGCTCGACCATCGGCAACTTCTCGCCCGAGGAGGCCCATGCCTTCCTGGCCGGCGCGCGCGGCCTGCTGGGGGCCGGATCACGCTTCCTGGTGGGCTTCGATGTGGTGAAGGCCGAGCCGACCCTGGTCGCGGCCTACGACGACGCGCAGGGCGTCACCGCGGCGTTCAACAAGAACCTGCTGACGCGGATCAACCGCGAACTGGGCGCTGACTTCGATCTCGAGGCTTTCCGGCACCGGGCGATCTGGAACGCCGAGGCGAGCCGCATCGAGATGCATCTGGAGAGCCTGAAGGATCAGCAGGTGAGGGTGGCCGGGCAGGTGTTCAGCTTCGCCAAGGGCGAAACCCTGCACACCGAGAACTCCGCGAAATTCACCCTCGAGCGGTTCACGGCGCTGGCGCAAAAGGCGGGCTGGACGCTGGAAGCCAGCTGGCTCAGCGACGCGCCCGCCTTCGCCGTGGTCTCGCTTATCGCTTAGGCGAGATCGCGGCCGCGGCTGCGTCCGCCGCCACGGCTGGATTCGCCACCCTTGCGGCCGGCGGCCGCGGCGAGATCGCGGTCCTTGGCGAAGCTGCGTTTCTCGCTCGGCACCGAGGCGCCGCCCTTGCGGGCGATCTCGCGACGGCGTTCGGGGTTCATGGCGGCAAAGCCTCGGCGGGCCTTCGGCTTGGTGGTTTCGGGGGTCGTCATGGGGGTTACGCTCCTCGGGGCAGGCGGGTTCTCGCGGGGGGTAACCCGCAAGCCGTGGCCAAGGTTGCGCGGGGCGCGGCCGGTTTATTCCCGCCGCAGCGCCTCGATCGGGTCCAGCCGCGCCGCGCGCCAGGATGGGTAGGCCCCAAAAATCAGTCCGACGACCATCGAGAACCCGAGCGCCAGCGGCCCCGACCATGTGGGCACGGCGGCGGGCCAGGCGCCGATCTTGGCGATTCCCATGGCGCCCAGGACCCCGATGGCCAGCCCTATCAGGCCGCCGGTCAGTGACAGGAACACCGCCTCCATGGCGAATTGGATCAGGATGTCGGAGCGCCGGGCGCCGAGGGCCATGCGCAGGCCGATCTCCCGCGTCCGCTCGGTCACCGCCACCAGCATGATGTTCATGATGCCGACGCCGCCCACCACCAGTGAGACGCCCGCCACCGCCGCCAGCAGCACGGTGAACACGCCGATCGCCGACTGACTGGCCGCCAGGATCGAGGCCATGTTCTGGGTCTGGAAGTCGTCGTCCTCGCCCGGCTTGATGTGGTGCTGGTCGCGGACCAGGTTCGCCACATCCTCCTGCACCCGGTCGAGCTCGGAGGCGTTGGTGGCCTTGACGAAGATCGTCTGCACCGTGTCGGCGCGAATCCGCCGGCCGATGATCCGCGAGCGCACCGCGCTGAGCGGGCCGATGGCCACGTCGTCCTGATCCTGTCCGAAGCCCGACTGGCCCTTGGCCTCCAGAACCCCGATCACCTCGAAGGGCACGTTCTTCACCCGCACCCGGCGGCCTACCGGATCGGCGTCGCCCCAGAGTTCTCGGGCCACCGTCGGGCCGATCACCAGCACCTTGCGGCCCTGGCGCGCCTCGCGGTCGTCGAACATCCGGCCGGACGCGATATTGAGGTCACGGGCCACCAGGTAGTCGGGCGTCACCCCCTGGATGCCGGTGCTCCAGTTCGCGCCGTCGGCGGAGAGCTGCACCTGGCCGCGCACCACCGGCGCCACGGCCGCGATACCATCCACCTGCTTGGTGATCGCCTGAGCGTCGGCATCCTTCAGCGACAGGCCCTGGCCCGCCCCCTGGCTGACCTGGCCCGGCCGCTGATAGTTGGGGGAGACGATGATCAGGTTGGAGCCCAAGGCGCCGATCGCCCCGCTGACCTTCTGGGAAGCGCCGACCCCGATCGAGGTCATCATCATCACCGCGGCGACCCCGATGACCACGCCCAGCGAGGTCAGCACGCTGCGCATCGGGTGCGCGACGATGGCGCCCATGGCGAACCGGACGAGTTCGAAAAATCTCATGCCTTCCCCCCGTGGTCGTCGGAGACGATCAGGCCGTCGAGGAAGGCCACGCGGCGGTGCGCCTGGTCGGCGACGCCCTTGTCGTGGGTCACCAGCACCACGGTCAGGCCGCCGGCGTTGAGTTCGCGGAACAAGGCCAGCACTTCCTGGCCGGTCTGGGTGTCGAGCGCGCCCGTGGGCTCGTCGGCCAGCAGCAGGTCGGGGTTGTTGGCCAACGAACGGGCGATGGCCACGCGTTGCTGCTGGCCCCCGGAAAGCTGCGTCGGGCGGTGGCTCTTGCGCGGGCCCAGGCCCACCCGCTCCAGCAGGGCGGTGGCGCGTTCCCGCCGCTCCGTCCGGGGCAGGCCGGCATAGACCATCGGCAGCTCGACGTTCTGCAGGGCGGTGAGCCGGGGCAGGAGCTGGAAGGACTGGAAGACGAAGCCGATCCGCCGCCGCCGGAACCCGGCCAGGGCGTCGTCGTCGAACTGGCCCACGTCCTCGCCCTCGAAGCGGTAGTGGCCGCCGGTCGGCCGATCGAGGCCGCCGAGCACGTTCATCAGCGACGACTTGCCCGAGCCGGAGGGGCCGATCACCGCCACATGCTCGCCGCGCTCGATGCGCAGCGAGACGCCGGCCAGCGCCGCCACCTCTTCGTCGCCCATCCGATAGACCTTCGTGAGGTCCTCGATCTGGATCATCGCCCGGTCCGGCATCGCCTAGTTGCCGATGCTGATCTGCGCGCCGCCGC
Organism: Alphaproteobacteria bacterium; assembly: GCA_025359785.1. Lineage (GTDB taxonomy): Bacteria > Pseudomonadota > Alphaproteobacteria > Caulobacterales > Caulobacteraceae > Phenylobacterium. The sequence continues at coordinate 70,369 of JANYET010000055.1, forward strand.
GCCCCTTGGGCCCGCCGCCGACGATCACCTTCTCGTTGGCCTGAAGGGCGCCTGCGATCTCGCTGAAGGTCCCGTCCGTCCCGCCGACGCTCACGGCGACCTTCACCGGCTTGCCGGCGCGCAGCACATAGACCGTGCCCGTGCGGCCCTTGCCACGAAGCGGCGCGGCGGCCGGCGGCGGGCTGCCCCCCGGCGGCTGGCCGGGCTTCAGGGTGGGCGGCGTCGGCGGCTTCCAGCGCAGGGCGCCGGCCGGGACCTTCAGCACATTGCTGTGGGTCTCGATGACAATGTCGGTGTTGGCCGTCATGCCGGGCAACAGCTTCTTCTGCGGGTTGTCGGCCACGGCGATCACCGTATAGGCGACCACGTTCTGCTCGATGGTGGGCTGTTTGCGCACCTGGGTGACCACGCCCTGGAAATTGTCGTCCGGATAGGCGTCGACCGTGAAGCGCACGGTCTGACCCTCATGCACCTGGCCCACGTCGGCCTCGTCGACGCTGATCTTGACCTGCAGCTTGGACAGATCCTGGGCGAGCGTGAACAGCACCGGCGCCGTGAAGCTCGCCGCCACCGTCTGGCCGGGACTTACCTTGCGGTCGACCACCACGCCGTCGATCGGCGCCACGATGGTGGTGCGGCCCAGGTCCACGCGCGTGCTGTTCAGCGCCGCGCGGCTCTGCGCCAGCCGCGCGCGGGCCGACGCCACGGCGGCGTCGGTGTTCAGGAAAGCCGCCTTCGACTGATCCAGCGTGGACGGCGAATAGATGCCCTGCGCCACCAGCGTCTTCTTGCGCTCATAGTCGGCCCGCGCGTTGGCGGCCTGGGCTTCAGCCTGGGCGATCAGCGCCTCGCCGGCGGAGACGTCGGCCTGCCCCTGGGCGAGCCGCGACTGATAGGTCTGCGGGTCGATGATCGCCATCACCTGACCTTTGCGGACCTGGTCGTTGTAGTCGACCTTGATGTCGGTGATCTGGCCGGAGATCTGCGAGCCCACATCCACGGTGATCAGCGCTTGCAGCGTGCCGGAGGCCGCCACCGCCTTGACGATCGCCCCGCGCTCGATGTTCGCCGTGCGATAGGGGTCGGCCACTGGCTTCGGCCGCATCTGGCAGGCGACCATGGCGGCGATCAGCAGGCCCACCACGACCAGCGCGATGATCTGGCCGCGGGAGAGACGGAAACCCCGTCGGGCTGCGGTCGGCGGGCTCATGCGGCGGGGGCCTTTCACCAGGGATAAGCTTGGCTATGCAACAGTCGTCCATTACCGGCAGATTTCAGGCCGGATTGCGTCCGTTGTTAAGGTGATTTCGCTCAGAGCGGCAATTGCACCCGCGCGGTGAGGCCACCACCGACCCGATTGATCAGATCGACGTCGCCGCCGTGGCCGCGCGCGATGGAGCGCACCACGGCGAGGCCCAGGCCGATGCCGCCGGTCTGGCGGCTGCGCGAGGGCTCGCGGCGGTAGAAGGGCTCGAACACCTTCTCGCGGTCGCTGGGCGGGATGCCTGGCCCGTCATCCTCGATTTCCACGAAGGCGTTGGAGGCATCGCGGAAAACACGAGCCCGAGCCCGCCCGCCGAATTTCACGGCGTTTTCCAGCAGGTTCGAGAACAGTCGGCGCAACGCCATCGGGTCGCCCTCCAGCACCACTTTCTCGCCGGACTCCACCTCGGTGGAATGGCCGGTCTCGGCCATCTCGTCGCACAGGCTTTCCAGCAGGGAGGAAAGCTCCAGCGGCGTGCGCTCGCCGGGGCGGCTGGCGTCGCGGACGAAGGTCAGGGCCGCGGCGATCATTTCCTCCATCTGGTCGATGTCGGCGCTCATCTTGGCCTTCTGCTCGTCCGGCAGGCCCTCGATGCGGAACCGCAGGCGGGTCAGCGGGGTGCGCAGGTCGTGGGCGATGGCGCCGACCATCGCCGTGCGGTCCTCGACATAGCGGCGCAGACGTTGCTGCATCTCGTTGAAGGCATTGGCCGCCACGCGGATTTCGGCCGGCCCCTTGACCGGCAGCGGCTCGGCGCGCGGATCGCGGCCCAACCGTTCAGCGGCGTCGGCGAACAGCTGGATCGGGGCCGCCAGCCTGCGGGCGAAAACATAGGCCACCGGCGACATGACGATCGCCGACAAAACGAACCAAAGCGCCACGCGCTGTTGCCAGGGGCTGAGGCCGAACACCGGTTGCGAGCGGACCACCATCCAGCGTCCGTCGGCCTGGCGCACCCCCACCTGGAACGGCGCGATCAGGAAATGTTCCTCGTCGCGCACCCCGACCTTCGCCGCCCTGTTGCGGAGGATGCGGCCCAGGCGACGGTCGGACAGCAGGCCGCGTTCCCCGGCCACCACGATATCGGCCACCGGCGCGCCGAGATCCTGCGCGAGCTGGGCGCGGATGGCGGGCATCACCTGCCCATCGAGGGCGGGCGAGGGCGGCTTGTCCAGAATGGTCCGCTCAATCGGCTTGCGCTCGGCGAAAGTGATTGGCGCGCCGCGGAACGTCCGTTCGATCTCGGCCAGGCGGTAGAAATCCGGGGTCGGCGGCGGCAGCATGAACAGCAGCAGGCTGCTCATCACCCAGGCCAGCACCAGCGTCAGGCCCGTAAGCGTCAGGAGCTGGACGAACAGCGACCCGGTGGGCCTGGCCTTCGCCCAATCCATCATCCTACTTCGCTCCCTTCAGGAGCTTCGAAGGACCTAGTCCTGCGTAGCCTTGGCGAAGCAGGATCATGTGCGTTTCACCTTGGCGGTGAACATGTAGCCTTCGTTGCGGATCGTGCGGATCAGCTCGTGGCTGCCGCCGCCGTCGTCGAGCTTGCGCCGCAACCGGCTGATCTGCACGTCGATGGCGCGGTCGAAGGCGTCGCTGTCGGGGCCGCGGGCAAACTCCAGCAGCTGGTCGCGGGTCAGCACGCGCTGCGGCCGCTCGACAAAGGCCCGCAACAGCGAGAACTCCCCCGAAGACAGGTTCACCACCACGCCCTGCGGCGACCGCAGCTCGCGGC
>JANYET010000057.1 GCA_025359785.1 Alphaproteobacteria bacterium
CCCTTGAGCCGCTGTTGAACGAAATCATCGCCCGCCTGGAGCGCGGCGTGCCGCCCTGGCGCCAGCCCTGGGCGAACGGGGCCGACCCATCCACGCCCCTGCGGTCCGACGGCCAGCCGTTCAGCGGGTCCAACGCCTGGCTCCTGGCGTTCGCCGGCGCGGAGCGCGGCTATACGAGCCCCTTCTGGTTCACCTTCCGGCAGGCGCTGGCGATCGGCGCGCCGGTCGCCAAGGGCGCCCGAAGCGCGTTGGCGATCCTCTACAAGACCCGCGTCGTCGATGGCCGCGACGTCGCCGATTCCAGTGAGGCCGGCGAGGGGGAAGCCAAGACACTGCGCTATCTGAAGACCTACGCGGTCTTCAACGCCGAGCAGCTGACCGACTGTCCGCAGATCTATCTCGAGGCGCCGAAGATCGACCCGGCCGTGCGGGCGGCGGCGCGCGATGCGGTGCTCGATGCGATCCCGGCCAGGTTGGAGATCGGCGGCAACACCGCCTGCTATGTGCGCGCGGCCGACCTGATCCGGATGCCGCCGCCCGAGGCGTTCGGATGCGTGGAGGACTGGAAGTCCACCTTTGCTCACGAGGCCGTCCACTGGAGCGGCGCAGATCATCGCCTGGGCCGCACCTTCGGCCAGCGGTTCGGTGACGCCGCCTATGCGTTCGAGGAGCTTGTCGCCGAAATCGGCAGTGCTGCGATCGGGCTGCGGATCGGGCTAAGGCCCCAGATCCTCGACAGCCACGCGGCGTATCTCGGTCATTGGGTCAAGATTTTGAAGGACCGGCCCGGGGCCCTGTTGGAAGCCTCCGGGCACGCCCAGCGGGCCGTCGATCACCTGCTCGCCTACAGCCAGCCGGCGCAGGCCAGCCAACCCCTGGCCGCGTGAGGGCGCCAGGCCCCTCCCCCGGTGTTGCGAGGGTTGGCCGGTTCGGCGCCCGCCCTGCCCGGCCCGATGGGAAAGTCGGAGGAAGGGCTGGGAGCTCGCGAGCGAACCGGGATTTGGTCCGGCGCTGGCTGCTTGAGGCTTCCATGCCCAGACCTTCTCACCGTAACGACGCCAAACCTTCCCAGACCGCCGATCTGTTCGCCGCGGCGCCGGGCGTGGGCGAGATGACCGCTCGCTACACCGACCCTTCGTCTCCAGCCCCCTCAACAGGGACGCTGGGCGCCAGGGCCGCGACCGGCGGCCTGGCGGGCCTGAGCGACGCCGAGGCGCTCGAACTCCTGCTCTCGCGGTCCTTGGCCAACGGCGCCCGGGCCACGGCCGCAGCACTTCTGGTCCGGTTCGGGTGTCTTCGGCGGGTGCTGACGGCCGACCTTGCCGCGCTTTCGGCGTTCGTCGACACCCGCGTCGGTGTCGACCTGCAGCTGATCTACGACGCCGCGCGCCGGCTCGCGGCGGCCGAGTTGCCGGGACGTTGCGTCGTCTCCTCGTGGACGGCGCTGATCGACTACCTGAAGCTCACCATGGCCCACTGTGAACGCGAGGCGTTCCGCGTCCTGTTCCTCGACAAGAAGAACCAGCTGATCGGCGATGAGATTCTCAATCACGGCACAATCGACCACGCCCCCGTCTATCCGCGCGAGGTCGTGCGGCGGGCGCTGGAGGTGTCCGCCTCGGCCGTGATCTTGGTCCATAATCACCCATCGGGCGATCAGACCCCTTCGTCGGCCGATATCGAGATGACCAGGAAGATCGTCGACGCCGCGCGCACCCTGGGGATCGCGGTGCATGACCACGTCATTGTCGGGCGCGCCGAGGTCGCCAGCTTCAAGGCTCTGGGGTTGATCTGAGATTCGAAGCTGTGAGGTTTCTCACCGGAGGCGGGACTAAGAGGCAGAATATCTACTCACCAGTTCAGCCAGCAGCTGATTGGGAAATCTCCGGTTCTGAACGATGGCGTAGAAGCTCTCCGTCAGCTGCGGGATGCGGCATAGCTCGACGAGCGCCCCGGATTCCAACTCGTCGCGCACCACGATAGGCGGCACGAGCGTCACGCCTTCGCGCTCGCGGGCGAGCAGGCGCAGCATCGCCATATCATCGACCTCGGCCAGGATGATGGGCCGGATGCCTGCCAGATCGAGCAGACGGTCGAACCCGACCCGAATGTCGCTGTCGAGGCTCGGAAGCAGAATCGGCTCGCTGCGAAGATCCTCCGGGAAGCGGAACGGAGGCCTATCGGGCCGGGGCCGGCCAATCAGGCTGACGGGCTGCTGGTTGAGCAGGTGATTTCTAAACGGCGCGCGGGCGTCGCGTTGGGCGGCGCTATTGGAAAGAACCACGTCGATGGCATGAGCTTCGAGTTGGGCCAGCAGATCGCGTGTCGTGCCAGAGCGCACGATCAGCTCCACATCCGCGCGACCGACCAGGGGACGGAGGAACTCCAGCTGGAAGTTGCGCGACAGGGTCGTAAGCGCCCCGACCCTCAAGACCTGGCGGCTCGCGAGAGACCGCCCTACAAGGGTGCACATCAACTCGTCGCCGGCCTGGAAAACCGTATCCGCATAGTCGAGCGAGATCTGACCCGCCTCGGTCAGGACGAGCCGCTTGCCGACCCGGTCGAACAGCGGATGACCCATCTGGCGTTCAAGTTTCTGGATCTGCACCGATAGCGCGGACTGCGACAGATTCAGTCGTTCGGCCGCTCGGGTGAGGCTGCCTTCATGCGCGACCGCCCAGAAATAGCGGAGATGGTTGAAGTTCAGGTTCTTCATGTCGTTCCATAAAACAGAACGATACGGCCGAAACAATGAATTTTCGAACGCACTGATAACCGTCTACCTCAGGTTCCGAACCGCATGACGCGGTGAGCGGTGAAACCTTTGCCAATCGATCTCCTGCCGTTGGCCGCCCCCTTGGCGCTGTTGATGAGCGCCGCCGTCGGCTTTCTGAACCCTGGCCGCAGGCCTCGCATCCTTCCTAGGCTGGCTGAGGCCTCGGCACTTGTCGCTCTCGTCGTCGCGGCGGCCGCGGCAGGCTTGCTCATCTCGCACGGATCGGGCGACAGCCGCCTGATCGGGCTGCACGGCGTTGGTCTGTCGATCCTGCAGGATGCCGTCAGCGTCGTGATGCTATTGCTCGTCTCGTTTATCGGCTGGGTCGTGGTGCGTTACGCCGCGACCTATCTGGACGGTGAGGCGCGGCAAGGCGCCTTCAGCGGCTGGCTCTGCATGACGCTGGCCTCGGTGCTCCTCCTGGTGCTTTCGGGCAATCTGGTGCAGCTGGTCCTGGCCTGGGTCGCGACGAGCCTCTTCCTGCATCGGCTTCTGCTGTTCTATCCGCACCGCGTCGCCGCTCAGCGCGCTGCCGCAAAGAAGTTCGTCACCGCTCGCCTAGGCGACGTAGCGCTGGTCACGGCGGCGGTGCTGCTGACGCTTGCCTACGGCACGACGGACATCGCGCAAATCCTGAGCGCCGCCCGCGCCGGAAACGGCGGCGGCCTGGCGATCGCTGCGACGGGCTTCCTGGCGACGGCGGCGCTTTTGAAATCGGCGCAGTTCCCGATGCACGGCTGGCTGACCGAGGTGATGGAAACCCCAACGCCGGTTTCGGCGCTCCTGCACGCGGGCGTCATCAATGCCGGCGGCTTTCTGCTGATCCGCTTCGCTGACGTGATGTTGCTAGCCCCGGGTGTTCTGGCGGTCCTTGTCATGATCGGCGGCTTCACGGCCCTGTTCGGTGGGTTGGTGATGCTGACCCAGCCGGCGGTGAAAACCTCGCTGGCCTGGTCGACCGTCGCCCAGATGGGCTTCATGATCCTGGAATGCGGGCTCGGGCTCTTCCCTTTGGCCCTGCTGCACATTGTCGCCCATTCGCTCTACAAGGCTCATTCCTTCCTGGCGTCCGGCGGCGCGGTGGACCTGATCGCCGCCAATCGCAGGCCCGGTCCCGTGGCCATTCCCAAGGCCGGGGCGGTCGGGCGCGCCTTTCTCCTGGCGCTGGCGATATATGCTGTCGTCGGGTTCGGTTTCGGCTTTCAGCACAAATCGCCGCAGGCTATCGCGCTGGGCGCCATCCTAATCTTCGGCGTTGCCTACATGCTCGCCCAGGGACTGGCGGATGCTGCGCCAAGGGCTTTGACCCGGCGAACAGTCGTCTACGCCGTCGCCACCTCCTTGAGCTACTTCGCACTGCAGGTCTTCGCCGTCTGGCTGACCTCCGGAGTTCTCCCCGCCGCACCGGCGCCGGGCCCGCTGCAATGGGCGCTGATCGTGCTCGCAGTCATCAGCTTCGGCCTCGTGGCCGTGGTCCAGGCGATGTTTCCGCTCTGGGCCTACCACCCGGCCGCCGCGGGGCTGCGCGTGCATCTCTCCAACGGCTTTTACGCCAACGCGGTGTTCGACCGGCTGCTCCGCGGCTGGCGCCTGCGCAGCGCAACTTGATCCGACTGGAGGAAGAACAATGACGAATGCAGATCCATCAACCCTGCACGGCGCCCTGGAACTGCACGCGGTCGCCGACCGCGCAGCCCGGGCGATCCCTCCAGTCTGGCCGTTGGCGTCGAGCGTCGCGGTCAATCCATTCCTCGGCCAGACCCATGAAAGCCTCGCCACGGTCGGCGCCCGTCTGGAACGGGTGGCGGGCGTCCCGGTCACCATGCCGCGAAGCTGGTACCAGGAGCGGATCGCCAGCGGGCTCATCAGCGATACCGATTTGTCGGACGCTCTGAAGAGCGCGCCGGCGGTGTCGCGCCCGGCGAACGTGGCGGCCCTAAAGTCCGCGGCGTGCGTGTCTAAGCCCGAGATCAGCGCAACGCCGACCATCGCCGACCTCGCCGCTATGGCCTCAGGCATCGACTGGCCGGGGCTGATCGCTGAGCGTTTCGGCGCTTGGGCGGCCGGCTATTTCGACGAAGGACAGGCGCTTTGGGCTGCGCCACGCGGGAGAGGCGCCTATGGCGCCTGGCGGGCTGTGGCGACCCATGATCTGACGCCCGAGATCGTCGGCCTTTCGGGCTTCGCGACCCATGTCTCGGAGGCGCCGGAAACGGCGCTGGACGCACTCGCGAGTGTGGTGCAGCGGATCGCGATCCCGATCGAGGCTCTTGAAACCTATTTCCACCAGATGCTGATGACCCTGGGCGGCTGGGCGCAATACGCGCGCTACCGGCTCTGGCAGGCGGAACTCGGCGGCGGCCCGGACGCGACCATCACCGACTTCCTGGCGATCCGGCTGATCTGGGAAGCAGCCCTGCTCGACCGGTATGAGGACCAGATCGGCGACCAATGGAAGGCGGTCATCGCCTCCCACGTGTTACCTGTCACGCCGAGCGCCGACCATGTCGTGGACGCCATCCTGCAGGAAGCCTCGGAACGCGCGGCGCAACGGGTGTTGGCTGAAACCCTCGCGGAAACAGGGGCCCTGGCGACGGACAACCGGCCCGCGCTCCAGGCCGCTTTCTGCATCGACGTCCGGTCGGAAGTGTTCCGGAGGGCGCTGGAATCCGTAAACCCGCATATCCAGACCCTGGGGTTCGCAGGCTTCTTCGGCCTGACGACCTCGCATCGCCGCTTTGCGTCCGATGTCCAGGAACTGCGGTTGCCCGTGCTCCTGAACCCCGGCCTGTCCACTTGTTCGGGCGGCCCTGAAGATGCCAATGCGGACCAGTCGGCGCGGTTCAAGGCGCGTGCCAAGCGGGCCTGGGGTCGGTTCAAGCTCGCGGCCGTGTCGTCCTTCGCCTTCGTCGAGGCGACGGGGCCGGTCTATGCCGGCAAGCTCGTGAGCGATGCGTTGGGACTGCATGGCGCGCCGGCGCCGAACGATCCCTCCCCCCGTCTGGATCCCGCCCTCGATCTCGATACGAGAACCAAGGCGGCTGAGACCGTGCTCCGTGCCATGTCGCTGACGACCAACTTCGCGAGGCTCGTGCTGCTGGTCGGACACGGGGCGAACGTGGTCAACAACCCTCATGCCAGCGGCCTGCATTGCGGGGCCTGCGGCGGCTATTCTGGCGAGGTCAATGCACGGTTGCTGGCGGCGCTGTTGAACGACCCACAGGTGCGCGCGGGCTTGGTTCCCCAGGGGATCGAGATTCCGTCCGACACCCTGTTCCTCGGCGCCTTGCACGACACAACGACGGACGCGGTCACGCTCTATGCTGACGATCATCCCTCCGCACTGCATCAGTCCGATATCCGCCAGGCAAAGGTTTGGCTTGAGGCGGCAGGCGTCATCTCAAGGGGCGAACGTGCCTTGCGTCTGCTGAGAGCGGCCGGAGAGGGCAGCCTCACCAGGCGCAGCCGCGACTGGGCTGAGGTGCGGCCGGAATGGGCGTTGGCAGGCTGTAAGGCGTTCATAGCAGCGCCCCGTCGGCGCACGGCGAGCAAGACCCTCGAAGGACGCGCCTTCCTGCACGACTACGACTGGAAAGCCGACAAGGACTTCGGCGTGCTGGAGCTGATCCTGACCGCGCCCGTGGTGGTCGCGAGCTGGATCAGCCTGCAATATTACGGATCGACCGTGGCGCCCAAGACCTTCGGCGGCGGGAACAAGCTCCTGCACAACGTCACCGGCGGCATAGGTGTCGTTGAGGGGAACGGCGGCGTAATGCGGGCCGGGCTGCCCTGGCAATCCGTCCATGACGGCGAGCGCTACGTCCACGAGCCGCTTCGCCTGTCCGTCTGCATCGAAGCGCCGCGCGAAGCGATGACCGAGATCCTCGGGCGTCACGACAGCGTTCGCGCGCTGTTCGACAATTGCTGGCTGCATCTCTTCGCCCTCGATGAGGCCGGCAGGATGGCCTGGCGCTACGCAGGCGATCTGCAATGGACCGCGATGAGCGGCGGGACCGATCAGGCCCTTCCTCTGAAGATGGCGGTCTGACCTGTGAAACTCGCGCACTCCCACCTGTCATGGCTGGAATCGGAGTCGATCCACATCTTGCGCGAGGCCGTCGCCGAAGCCCGCAACCCCGTCATGTTGTTCTCGGCGGGCAAGGACTCGACCGTGATGGCGCACCTGGCGCTGCGGGCCTTCTATCCCGCCAAGCCGCCGTTCCCACTGCTGCATGTAGACTCGACCTGGGAATTCAGGTCGCTGATCGCGTTCCGCGACGATTTCGCGGCCAGGTATGGCTTCGAGCTCATCGCCCATTCAAATGAAGAAGGGCGTGCGGCGGGTATCAATCCATTCGATCACGGGGACCGCTACACCCAGGTCATGCGGACGGAGCCCCTCAAGACCGCGCTCGACGCCGGTCGCTATGACATCGTCTTCGGCGGCGCCCGGCGTGACGAGGAAAAGTCGCGCGCGAAGGAGCGCATTGTGTCGGTGCGCGGCGCCGGCCATTCATGGGACCCCCGCCAGCAGCGACCCGAGCTCTGGCGGCTCTACAACACCCGCCTCGGCAAGGACCAGACCGCGCGCGTCTTTCCGCTCTCCAACTGGACGGAGACGGATATCTGGGCCTATGCGCTGCTCCACGATATCGAGCTGGCGCCGCTTTATTACGCCGCGCCCCGGCCGGTCGTGCAACGCGGCGGGGCCTTCATCGTGGTCGACGAGGAGAGCCGTATGCGGTTCCAGGTCGGCGACGAAATCCAGACCAGGACGGTCCGCTTCCGGACGCTCGGCTGTTGGCCGGTCACCGGTGCGGTTGAGTCCGAAGCGACCGATCTCGCCGCCGTCGTCGATGAAACCCTGCGGGCTTCATCCTCCGAGCGTCAGGGTCGGATCAGCGACGGGGAGGATGGCGGCTCGCTCGAACAAAAGAAGCGCGAGGGCTATTTCTGACCATGGCGGCTGACGATCGTCCTTACAAAAACACCGTCGCGGTTCTGGCCACCATGCACGGAAAGGAGCGCGTGATCGCTCCGGTCCTGAAGGAAGGACTTGGGCTGGTGGTAGGCCTGGCCATGGGCGTGGACACAGACACGTTCGGCACGTTCAGCCGAGACGTCGAGCGCACGGGCTCCCAACTCGATGCGGCCAGGGCCAAGATCGCAGCGGGTTTCAAGTATGCGCCCTATGCTCGCGTTGGCCTCGCCAGCGAAGGCAGCTTTGGCCCGCACCCCTATATCCCCTTCCTCCCGCTCAGCCGCGAACTCGTCCTGTTGATCGATCGCGAACGCGACCTCGAACTGACGGGCTATTTCGCGAGCCCTGAGACCAACTATAGCCATGCGGTCGTCACGGACATGGTAGCCGCGGCCGCTTTTGCTGAGCGGTCGAAATTTCCGGAGCATGGGTTGATCGTCATGGGCTGTGTTGACGGGAAGCCCGCGCCAGGTCTCGCCCTGTTCAAGGACGTCGTCGATCACGCCTGTCTGGAAAGGGCTGTCGGCCAGGTCGTCGCCAAATGCGGCGCGGCCTTCATCGAGGCGGATATGCGCGCCCATCGCAATCCTACCCGGATGCGGGCGATCGAGCGCGCGGCCAGCGACCTGGTTCGCCGGTTTCGCAGTCAATGCCCGGCGTGCGCCGGTCCCGGATTTGATGTCACCCAACGCATTGCGGGGCTTCCCTGTGAATGGTGTGGGGAGCCGACGCATGTGATCCACTCGGAGGTGTTGACCTGCCAGGCCTGCGACTACCGACAGGAGCGCCCGGCTACGTGTGCCACGACCGCGGATCCTGGCCGCTGCGAGCGCTGCAATCCCTGAGCCCACGCCGTTGCTGTCGTTTGAGCGGTTTGGGCGCACTCAGGGCGCGACAGGGATCATCACTTCATTGCGCCGCATGAACCAGAGGGTCCACGGCGGATCGTACTGAGCCAGCGACGCTGGGCCAATGGCCCGCAGGTGGTGTGTTGCAGCGAGTTTCTCGAGCTCGGCGGTTTTGGCAGCGACATCGTCCTTTCTGGCCAGACCTGAGAATTGCAGCACCGCAAAGCGGGCCGGCGGGACCGCGCGCAAATGCACCTTTGGATCGTTTGGTTCTGGCAGCGTTTCCATTGAATAAGCGCTCGGCATCGTGAACCGCACGACCCATTCGCCAGCGTTCTGAGTTTGGGTGACGGGGGCGGTCATGGCGATCTTCTCGCTCGTCGGCGCTTGAGCCACCGGCGCCGTCATCGCGATGCTTTGGCGGCGTTTGTTGCCGCCGAATATATATCCGGCGAGCAGACGAAAGCCTTTGCTGGCGGCTTCCTTCTGATCGCCGCTTACGGTCACCTCGGCGACCACCAGGGCTGGATAGTTACGGACTTCGAAAGCGCCTTCATGAAGGACGGCCTTGAAGGCTGGTTCTTCGACGGCCATTGCATCCGTTCCTACGAGCGTGGCGCCCAATATCGCGCCCAAAACTATGCGCCTCAGAATCATCCATCTGCCTTGAAACCCGTCAGCACGCCGCCGGCTATTTGGTGGCGTATTCCGGAGCGGTAGACGTCGACTGATTGGAATAGAGGCGAAGGACATGGGTCAGGTTCTAGCCGGACCAATTCAGAGCGCCAATGCCCGCGTCAGATCTGCATGTTCGAAGGCGCTTTGCATGCGACCCACCTCAGCGGACCGCGCGCCGATCTCCGCGGCGACGTCGCGCCAGGCCCGAGTTGCCTGGCCGACCTGCGCGATGATCTCGCGTGCGGGCTTTGGACCCAGGCCGAAGAGTTCAGCGACCGATTCCACCAGGCCCAGGTCGCAGGTGCCTTCATCCAGATCGATGTTGGTGGTGAGGATGCGCGGCCGGACGTCGGTCGGCGTGGGGTTGAGGTCGTAGGCGGGCGAAAGCGTCCAGCCGCTTTGTCCCGCCCACAGGAAGCCGTGGTTGCGCAGATGGTCATCGACGTTGGAGATCAAGACGTTGAACACCATTCGCCGGTAGAGCTCGACGGCGTCCTGCTTGGCGTGGGCGCCATGTTGGGTGAGCACGTCGACCAGCTCGGGATAGCTGCCGCGTTCGCCGTCGCGCAGCCCCAGCATCGACAAGGCTGACAGAAAGGGAATGCGCGTCTCGCCATCCCGATCGAAGCGTCGGGACAGCAGAATGGACTTGTCCGCGACCTTCACCAGATCATGACGCGGGGTGCGGATGCCGGCACGCTCGGCCAGTCTCAGCGCCACCTCTTCCCATAGCTCGATGCTGTAGTCGTCGGTCTCTTTGGGAAACTTGGCGATCGACAGGCTGCCGTGCTGATCGATCACCGAGGCTTTGGGGCGCGCGCCGCCGAGCGAGGAGCCGGGCGCGAAGATCATCGCGAGATCTTCGTCGGTCTCTTCGTCGCGCAGGATGCGTTCAGTGACGCCCATCAACCGACCCAGCTCGACGAGGCCCGGCACGCCGGTTTGGGTCGGAGCCCGAAAATCGGCTTCACCGGGCTCGCGGAAGCGCAACGCGCCGAGCCGGGATACGTCGGCCACGCCCAGGAGATAGTCGGCGTCCGAAAGGGCGCGCACCGGGCGGCCGTCACGCTCGGCCTGGCGGCGTTCGGCGCGCTGCATCAGCCGACGGCCCCAGGTATCGGGCGCGGAATCGCCGATCGAACCGAACATCGACAGGCCCGCGGCCGGCGCGAACGCACCCTTGCCCAGGGTCAATGCGGGCTCCAGTGAAAAGCGGGCCGCGTCCGCCAACCAGGCGGGATGATATTCGAAGACCACGGCTTCCCCGCCGCGTCGCGCCTGACGGTGGAGCGTGCCGACCCGGCGCAGGCCGGCGGAAAAGTCGATATGAACCTCAACGTCAGCCATGGTCATCCGCTCTCACCCGCTTGAGCCGCACGCGCATGGGCAGGGCCTCGGACGCCATTGAGAGGCCGACCTCGTCGCGGCCCGGCGCGGCCATGTCTCCAAGCCGGTCCAGCAGACCCAAAGCCTGAAGCACTGCCGCATAGATGCCGATGCCCACGGCGTTGTCGCCAGCCTCTATCCGGCGCAGGGTCGAGCGTGACGTGAAGGCGCGCTCGGCGACGACCTCGGCCGGCAAGCCACGACGCCGGCGTGCGTCCTTGATATCGCCCCCCAGCTTGCGAAGGCTGTGGCGAACGGCAGTCGAGGGATGGTGTGGCGTTGCCATGATGGCACCTTCGCGCTCCGCTAATGGCGGATTATGTATCACCAAGCTCTCATTAAAGTAAGTAGCTTGGAGGAAAGCCGTCTGTCTTAGCGCGGCCTATCCGCCAGCGTCGGCGTGGGTATCCGCACGATGGCTTGCGCCATCTGGCCTAGAAATCGTTGTCCAAGGCTTCGCCGCGTCGTGCGCGGACGCGGGCTTTTGAGCGTGAGAGGATCAGCCCTTCCTGGTCGCAGTTGGGATCGGCCAGACTGTGAACGTCGGCCAGAAGGTCGAAAGCCCAAAGCAGGGCGGCATAGGTCGCGACACTGGTTGATGGCTTGCCACGTTCGGCATCCGACACGGCGCGGCGACCCACGCCAATCTTCTGGGCGACCTCCTCGATCGTCAGGTTTCGTCGCAACCGCGCTGTCCGCAGATTCGCACCGAGTTCCTTTAGGGCAAGTTCAACGGGATGGGGCGGAGCAAGGAGCAGCAGGTTGCGGGCTGGCATGGGCGTTCAAGAGCCAATTGGGCGACCTGCGTCGCGGTGAGAAGCAAATCGCAGTTCGGCGGGGGGGCAGGCTATGCGCCCTTGAACGTATCTAAAGCCGATTACTGATCTCTCAAGAGCATATTATGAGCGACGGCTGTCGGCGCGGGCCTTTTGGGTGGCGGGCGCCGGATGTCGGCGAGGGGAGCCGGCGCGGCCGGCGTTGTGATCAGCCCGGTCGGCTTCAGCCTGTGCTGACGGCGGAGAGGCGCATTGATCTCGGTGTCGGCTGACCCCCCCTTCAATCTTGGGGAGGCCGGCGCTTCGTTCGGCGAGGCACGGGGTTGGCGCGTCTGGGAGTGGGCGGGTCATCGCAGGGCCTGGACCCCGAGCCCAAGGCGCCAGGGGTGCGGGAGCGAGTGCAAGAGGCTGTGGATCCGTCCTGTCGATGAGGGCCCGAACCCCTCTGGCTTGTCGTGACCTCGCCACCGCCCGGCGTCCACCACAAGGGACGCTGCGCTCAAAAGCCCTTGTGGGGGACGCCGGCCGTCGGCGCGAGACGGTCAACGAGCCGATGGGCTCCGCACCCCACTCCGAAAAGGGATTTCTCCCAATGCAACTTACAGCCTTCTCTCCCGTAACTGGCGCCATGAGCAGCTTCGAGGCCCAGGCCCTGCTGCTCGACGACCCCCGGGTCCACCCCGCAGAAGACGCTCTCCAACAACTCGGCCACGCCT
>JANYET010000059.1 GCA_025359785.1 Alphaproteobacteria bacterium
GCCTCGGTGGAGACGATCGGCGCCGGCGACGGCGCGCCCAAGACCAAGTTCGTGGACCAGCAGCTGGTGAAGTCGGCCCGTCCGGAACTCACCGCGGCCAAGATCGTGGTCTCCGGCGGTCGCGCCATGGGCTCGGCCGAAGAGTTCCAGAAGGTGATCGAGCCGCTGGCCGACAAGCTGGGCGCCGCGGTTGGCGCCAGTCGCGCCGCCGTCGATGCCGGCTACGCCCCCAACGACTATCAGGTCGGCCAGACCGGCAAGGTGGTCGCGCCCCAGCTCTACATTGCCATCGGCATCTCCGGCGCCATCCAGCACCTGGCCGGCATGAAGGATTCCAAGGTGATCGTGGCGATCAACAAGGACGCCGACGCGCCGATCTTCCAGGTCGCCGACTATGGCCTGGTGGCCGACTACAAGACCGCTGTGCCGGACCTGATGGCCGCGCTGACGGCCGCGGGAAAATAACACCTCGCCGACGGTTGGTTTCGAAGGTTTAGGGGCGGCTCTTTGCGGGGCCGCCCTTTTTCGTGGCCGGACCGTGCCCTTGCGGTCACGCTGCGCCGCAGCAAAAGCCTTGCGGCAGTACGGCGCCGCCATGTTAGAAAGCCGCCACAAATGAAGAGCCGCCCCTGAATGGCCGCTCATCGAGGCGCATTTCGAATGGTTCAGATCAAGTCGGTCGGCGTCATCGGCGCGGGCCAGATGGGGACGGGTATCGCCCACGTGGTCGCATTGGGCGGCTACGACGTCCTGCTGCACGACGTCAGCGCCGAGCGGCTGGACGCCGGCATGGGCCTGATCGTCCGCAACATGACCCGCCAGGTCACCCGCGGCATCATCACCCAGGAGGCCATGGACGCCGGCATCGCCCGCATCAAGCCGGCGCCCGAGCTGCAGACCATCGGCGCCACCGACCTCGCCATCGAGGCCGCCACCGAGAACGAAGAGTTGAAGAAGGCGATCTTCAAGGCGCTCGCGCCGCACATGTCGGACTCCATCCTGCTGGCGTCCAACACCTCGTCGATCTCGATCACCCGATTGGCGGCGGCCACCGACCGGCCTGACCGGTTCATCGGCCTGCACTTCATGAACCCGGCGCCCTTGATGAAACTCGTGGAGATCATCCGCGGCATCGCCACGGGGCCAGAGACCTACGAGACCGCCGTCCAGTTCGCCCAGAGCCTGGGCAAGACCACCGCCAACGCCGAGGACTTCCCGGCCTTCATCGTCAACCGCGTGCTGGTGCCGATGATCAACGAGGCGATCTACACCCTCTACGAAGGCGTCGGCACGGTCGAAGCCATCGACACCGCCATGAAGCTGGGCGCCAACCACCCCATGGGCCCCCTGGAACTCGGCGACTTCATCGGCCTGGACACCGTCCTGTCGATCATGAACGTACTCTACGAGGGCCTGGCGGACTCCAAGTACCGCCCCTGTCCCCTGCTGGTGAAATACGTCGAGGCTGGCTGGTTGGGGCGCAAGGCCGGGCGTGGGTTCTATGACTATCGGGGCGAGGTTCCGGTTCCGACGCGGTAGGGGCGCGCGGCAGCCGGCGAACCTCCGCAACGGCTAGGTTGCGGCCTACTATTGACCGCCAATGGCATCGGCCAGATCGTAGCTGATGGACCGAATGACCCGCCACGAGTTGGTGACCGACGCCAGCGAGACTGAGGCATATCTGTACTTGAAGGGCCATCCTCGCCGAGGCCAGGACAGTGCGGATTCCGTCGCTGAGACCCTGATTTTGGAAGATCTTATTCCCGGCTACCGTGGCCCCGACATCAATCTGGATTTCGATAGTGATGGCGTGTTGATCGGCCTTGAAATTATCGGCTGACGAGCATCGACCAGGTTTCAAACTAGCCAATTCACCGCTTTCCGAGCCGTCCGTCCGGACGGTCCGAGCCGTAGATCTCATGGCGGCCAGTTTGCCTGGCTCTGAAGCTCACTCAAGGGCCGGCAAAGCCGGCCGCGGCGCGGCGCGCCGAAGAGCGCGTCCTTGACTGAGCTTCGGAGCCAGGCTCGCATCCCCCGTGAGATTTAAGGCGGGGACCGCGCCGGGGACGCCGTAGCCGCTCGGCGCAGAATGCCTGGGTCTGTACGACGTCCGCTGCCGCCTTGCGCCGACGGATCAGTCGGGGTGCGCAGGTCGGGGTTGGGGCCGGAACCAAATTGTTCATGCTTTGTTCTTGCATCATCCGCCGATCCGTGGCAGACTTCACACCTGCGGATGGGCGCCGCGCGGGACTTCCTCGTCGGTAAAAGGCCCGCGAACTGGAGGGCGCATGGTTGGGGGCTGGTCGGCGCGCCGCGCCGACGATCTGGATGACATCCATGCCTGGATGTCGCAGCGGAATGAAGACGGCGCTCTACGGCCTGAGGCGGACGCGATCGCGCGTGACCTCTGGAATCAAGGGACGCAGAGCGGGGACAACCCTTATGCGCCCCGACCGAGCGATCTCACGGCTATAGGTTTGCGCGCGTTGTCCGGAGGACGTCCGAGGCCCACGACCGACGGCGATGATGCCTTTCGAAGGGCTCCCGTCCAGGCAGTAGGCTACGTATCCGCGAATGCGCCGCGCTGGCCAGCAGTCGACGCGCAACGACGCGCGGATCCAACTCAGCCGCAGCCTGTTCCGAGGTTTCAATACCGAGGCACAGATGGGAGCTCAAGGGCAGCCGACGCCCCTCTGGTTGACGAGTTGGAGGTCTATGCGCCGCCGCGCCCGAAGCCCGTTTCGCCGGGCGCCCATGAGCCTTGGGATCACAACCCGGCGGTGAAGGTGGTGGGTGGAAGCGCGGCGTTCCTCGTTGGCCTGCCCTTCGGCGCGGGGCGAAGTGTCTATCATGCTGTTGGCGACCTGAAAGACGCCGCGCTGTTCGCCGGAAAACTCGCGAATCCCTTCGATCCCAAAGGGCGGGAGGAGGCCGCCGGTCAGGTGCGAAATGGGGTTCACGGAGCGCTTCAGTATGGACGCAGCGTCGTCGCCGATCCGCGACGGCTGAGAGCCGATGCCTTGGCTGCCGGGAAGACCGCGCTCCGCGATCTTGTTCCCTTCAACCGCCCCATGGCCGATACCGCTTGGGACGAGATGAAGCGCGAGTTTGGCGTTGGGATGAACGACGGCGAAGGGTTGGTGAATGTCGTCGGGTTTTTCGGCGGCGGCGAAGCTCTGGCGGGGATGCGGGCCGTCCGCACGTTCGAGGCGACGCGCGATGCGCGCATCGCCAAGAGCATGGCCCAGGGCCTTGACCGGAAAACGGCGGAATACCTTTCGAAGCCTTACGAAGGTCGCGGTCATCACTCGCCAATTCCGCAACGACGCAGCGTCATATCTTCTGAAAAATGGAAAATCCCAATTCCTCCCGTCCTGCAAGGCAAGAAAATCCCAGCATGGATCATGGATAGTCCGCTCAACGTCTCCAAGCCGAGAGGCATGTCTCAGGCCGACTTCTATGAATACCACTACGGCGTCGATAAACGTTTCCAGGGCGCCAAGCTTCCGGCCAATCTCAACGGCGGGAAGGGCTGGAGCGGGAAGCGGCTCAACCAGAAGCGGTACGGCTTTCCGGAGCGCGTCTGGCGCGGAACGCCGACTTTCTGGAAGGATGGAGCCGCGATCGTGGACGCCGGCGAGTTTCCAGGCCTGTTCGAGAATCAGACGCAGGGAGGGCCTCAGTGACCGTCAGGCCGTGGGGTGGATTCATCGCCGACTTTCCGGACGATGAGGTGGGAAGTGAGCGAGATATCGCGGTCTTTGGCGGCCGGAACGTGGTCGTCGCGCTTGGTCGGATTCTGACCAAGTTAGGCTGTCGCCAAGTTTCAGAACCCGATTATTGCCATGAAGAGGGCTGGGCGTTCACGTTCTACTACAAGGGCATCCCGTTCTGGTCCCGCGTAACATCCTTTCATCCGGCGTTCTGGCTACTGTTCGAGGAGACTTCCGCGACGCGGCGCGCCCGAAAGCAGAACGCAGCGATCTACAACGAGATCTGGCGCAAGTTGGCGACCGCGATGGAGCGCGATCCGCGCTTCCACAAACTCCTCTGGCGCTCCCTCAAGGACGGGCCGCCGGACCCGGACGAAATCGCCGCCGCAGACGACCCGCCTTTGCGATCGTTCGATGAGGCCTACCCTGACAGCCAAGTCATCGCGCCGGAGCGGCGCCCAGGCTGTATTCCCATTATTATTGGACTTTGGTTTGTGCTGTCCGGCGTGATGGGCATGATTGTCAGCGCCTCGGACGATCCTCACCACAGACCGACCGGGGAATACATTACGATTGGGATCGTGACCATCATTGTTGGCCTGGCCATACTCTATTGGGGTGTGAATCGTCATCCCGACGATTGATTTAACCGCAAGACGCCTCAACCATCTATTTCGCGCCGACGACGCTGGGTTTTTTCGACAGCAACCGCGGTCAAGACAACCGCGCGGCGCCTCGCCATGATGCCCGCATGGTCTCCACCACTCAGCCCCTCGGCGTCGCCGACCCGATGGACCGCGCCCGGCGGTACGTGGAGGCGAACCTCGCCGCGCCCCTGACCCTCGGCGAGATCGCCGAGGCCGCGCATCTGTCGCCGCATCATTTCCTGCGCCTGTTCGCCGCCCGCTATGGCCTGACGCCGATGGCCTATGTCCGCGTGCGACGGTTGGAAGCCGCAGCCGAGCGGCTGCGCGGCGACCGTCGCGCCAGCCTGATCGACCTGTCGCTCGACTATGGCTTCGAAAGCCAGGAAGGCTTTACTCGCGCCTTCACCCGCGAATTCGGCATCTCGCCTGGCCGCTATCGGGACGGCGAGCGCCCCGAAAAATCGGAAACCCTGACCATGCGCACCGAAGGCCTGCCCGCCGCAAACGTCACCCAGGCGCCCGCCCCGGCCCGCAAGCCTGCCCTGCGGATCGCCGGCCTGGGCCGCGACTTCGACGAAACCAACATGGCCGAAATCCCGCAGCTGTGGGACCAGTTCACCCAGCGCCTGCCGTTCGCGGGCCAAGCCGGCGGCGAGACCTTCGGCGTCTGCTGCGCGGGTCCCGGCGGCAGGGGCCTGCACTACGTCGCCGGTGCGGCCCTGGCCGTGGGGGCGCCCGTCCCCGAGAGCCTCGAAGTGATCGAGCTCGCGCCCCAGGCCTACCTGGTCTTCCGCCAGGTGCTCAGCGGCGGCCCGCTGCACCCGCAGATGCAGGCTGCCGTCCGGGAGATCTGGGCCGAGCGCGTTCCAAACAGCGGTCAGACCCTGGCCCGCGGCGTCCCCGATCTGGAGGTCTATCCCGACGACTTCCAGCCCGACCGCGCCGGGTCGTGGGTCGAGTGGTGGATTCCGGTGGAAACCTAGGTCCAGGCCTTCAGTCCGCCATGTAGGCGTCCAGCGTCTCGTGGAAGTGGCGGATGCGGCTTTCCTGGTATTGGGCAAGCGTCACGCCGGGTTTGCGCGAGGCCCGCAGGCCGCGCTGGATGCGCTTCAGGTTCTCGGTGTCCTGATCGGCCACCATCGCCGCCGAGCCCAGTTCCGGCGCGGCGGACCAGGGATCGTCCAGCCCCAGGTGAGTGATCGCCGCGGGCTCCGGATGGCTGCCGTCCGGCGCCTTGGCGAACAGCAGCATGATTTCCATGATGCTGGTTTCCGGGTCATCGCCGTTGGGCCGGAACCGGTAGGTGATCGGCAACGCCTGGCCGCCCCAGGGGACCATGTTTGGGAACAGCAGATATTCGATCAGGTCGAGCGACTCCGAATCCGAGAGCGCCGACAGGTCGCGGCCCGACGCCCGGCCGATCTTCTCGCGGGCCCGCTGCGCCAGCTTCGCGCGGGCCTCCGACGTGGTCTCAGCCTCGATCGGCGCGCCGCCATAGAAGGGCACGTCGCGGCGGATGTGCTTGATCGTCAGGTTAGCGTCCAGCCCGGTCATGCTGGGGCTCGGAACGCCCTGCACCGCGATCATCCGGCTGACGTGCCGCACCCCCGGCCAGACGTCGTACTGGGTATTCTCGTCGCCGTAGTAGCCCATCACCTGGGGGTGGGCCATGGGCACATGGTAGCTCTCGATGAACGCCTCCATCGCCAGTTTCCAGTTGCACGGCATGATCTTGCTGACGTGCGCGGCCTTGTAGCGATCCTCCAGGCCGAACGCCTGAAAATGCTCCGGCAGAATCTCCAGATAGGTCTCAAGCGGCTCGCAGTCGGGGTCCATGTTGATGAACACGAAGCCCGCCCAGACGCCGACCTTGGCCTGCGGCAGGCAGGCCTTTTCGGTGTCCAGGTTGGGAAAATCCCAACGCCCCGGCACGTGGGTCAGCGCGCCCTCGAGGTTCCAGGTCCAGCCGTGGAACGGGCAACGGAACTGCTTCACGCTGCCGCCCGTGGCCCGCAGCTGAGTGCCGCGGTGCAGGCAGGAATTCACGAAGGCCTTGACCTGGTTATCGGCCGCGCGGACCACGATCAGCGAGTCGTGGACGATCTCGTAGAGGATATGGTCGCCGACCTGCGGGATGTCCTCGACCCGGCAGGCCAGTTGCCAGGTCTTGCGCCAGACCTTCTCGACCTCGCGGTCGTGCCAGGCCTTGGCGTAATAGCGCTCGATGCCGACGTCACCGTCGCCGAGCCCCTGCGCCGGGGATTCCGTCAGCATGATCGCCGGCGCGGGATTGACGTCCTGCGCCAGAATCTCCTGCACCGAGGGAGACGGTCGGCCCTTGGGAATCACGGTCACAAGCACGGTCTGCCTCCCAAGGATCGCTGGCGGCGCGCGGGTCTCGCCGCCGAGCGTCCCGATTGCGAAGTTCGCAAGCGTTCGAAGCTGGCTCTGGCGAACTTCAAAACCAGCACACTAGGGGGAAACGCTCGCACGGCTACTCTCACTGTGCAACCAGAGTGGGCGGGCCGATCGCTGCTCGTGGACCGCGGTCGCTCACCCGCGCGCCTGATCTACGGCGCCTGGGGTGATCAGCTGGCGCCGGGCTGAGCCTCGAAGTTCGCCAGCAATTGCTGATAATAGGCGTTCGATATGTCCGACCGCGGGGTCTTCAGGACATAATGGTCAATCTCCACGAGCAGTTCGGCCCAGGCCAGCTCGGACGTCGCCGACCAGTCCGGTCCAAGGATGTCGCGCACCGTGTCGCGGATGACGCCGAAGAAGGTGGCGAAGATCTCGCGCGGGATGTCGTAGCCCTCATGGGTGACCATCTCGGTCCCGATCATGTGGTCGGCGTAGCGGCGCTCGCCCACGAAATCGAGGATGGCCGAGAAGGTGCGCGCCAGCATTTCCCCCTTCACGGCCCCATTGGTGTCCCGCCAGAAATGGACCTCCATCTGTGGGTGAGCGGCGAACAGGCGGGCATAGACCAGCGGCGTCGGATCGGCGCAGCGCTCCGCCACGAGCTCAAGCGTCGCCTCGATAGCCGCGGCGCGGGGGAAAGCTGGCGAGGACGTCACGAGGCGCTCCGAAGCCGACGCCCCAGACCGGCGCCTGGGCGAGGATAGCGCCACCGGGTCCCGAAACCCACCCGGCGACCAGCGCCCGGCAAATATGCGGTTCGAACCCCCAATCGCCTGTGAGGCGACTCCGGTTGCGCGCCACCGCCAATGACGGCTAAGTGCCAGCCATGGTGGGGAAGCTGGACCCGACTCCACCATCGCCTCGGTCAAACATAAGGGTCCACTATGCGTTCCTACAAAATTGCCGCGCTTGGCGCGGTCGCCGTTCTCGGCAGCCTGGCGACGTCCTCGCACGCCGCGATCATCGATTTCACCACCCTGCAGCTCAACGGCGGCTTCGCGAGCGCGACGGCGACGACCCTGCGGCTGAACAACGGGTCGAACCTGCTGAACCCGCTGAATCCCAACTCAAATGCCGGCGAGG
Organism: Alphaproteobacteria bacterium; assembly: GCA_025359785.1. Classification (GTDB taxonomy): domain Bacteria; phylum Pseudomonadota; class Alphaproteobacteria; order Caulobacterales; family Caulobacteraceae; genus Phenylobacterium. Next base: position 7,865 of record JANYET010000059.1, read on the forward strand.
CCTCCAGTGCGTTCATCAGCACGGCCTTCAGCACCAGCAGCACCTTTTCGACCAGCTTCACCTTTTCGCTGACCAACTCGGGCTACGACCCGCAGGGTGACGGCATCACCTTCCTGATCCAGAACGACCCGGCCGGCGCCTCGGCGCTCGGCGGCGGCGGCGGCGGCGTGGGGGCCAACGGCCTGGCCAAGAACATCGGTGTCGGGTTCCAGAGCTGGGACAACAACCACGTGGGAATATTCACGGACGGCAGCATTACGGGGACCCCGGATCACAACTTCAACCTGGGCGACCAGAACGATCTGGTGGACGTGACGATCGGCTATAGCGGGGGCATTCTCAGCTACTCGGCCTTCAATCATGTGACGGGTCTCAGCATCAATGACAGCCAGGCCTTCGACCTGACAAGCCTGGGCTCCTCGGCCTACATCGGCTTCACCGGCGGCACGGGCCTGTCCTATTCGATCCAGGACGTGACCAAGTGGGACCTGACGGTCACCCCCAATGGGGCCGCGGTCCCGGAACCAGAAACCTGGGCGCTGATGCTCGCGGGCTTCGGCGGCCTCGGCGCCATCCTGCGCCGTCGCCGCGCGGCGCTGGCCGCGGCCTGATCGGCGTGGCGGCTCAGGCCGCCACGCTCTCCCGCGCCTTCACCGTCGCCGGCTTCGGATTGCTGAACGCCAGCGCCCCATCCTCGAGCCTGGCGTAGCGCAGGCTCATCAGGTCGAGCGCGTAGTTCTGGTGCAGTTTCCACGGCGCCGTGGCCCCCTGTTTGGGGAATTTCTCCATGGCGCGGGTGACGTAGCCGGAGGAGAAATCCAGCCACGGCTGGCGCTCGATATCGGGGTCGTCGTTGTGCGGCGTGACCTGGCGCAGGCCGGTGGCCTTCATATGGTTCAGCAGGCGGCAGACATATTCGCACGTCAGATCGCACTTCAGCGTCCAGGACGCATTGGTGTAGCCAAACGCGGAAGCCAGGTTGGGCACGCCCTCGTACATCATGCCCTTGTAGGACAGCGTCTGGCCCGGATCGACGGCGACGCCGTCGATGGTGATCGCCAGGCCGTTCATCACCTGCAGCACCAGTCCCGTGGCGCTGACGATCACGTCGGCCGCGAGTTCGGCGCCGGATGTCAGCCTGATGCCGGTGGGGGTGAAGGTCTCGATGTGGTCGGTGACCACCTCGGCCTTGCCGGCCTTCAGCGCCTCGAACAGGTCGCTGTCGGGGACCAGGCACAGGCGTTGGTCCCAGGGGTTGTAGCGGGGGGTGAAATGCTTGCCGACGTCGTAGTCGGGGCCGAGCGCCTGGCGGACCATGGCGATGATGTTCTGCTTCACCGCGTCCGGCTTGTTGCGGGCCAGGCGGAAGAACCACATGCCGAACAGCACGTTGCGCCAGCGGATCAGGTTGTAGGCCAGCATGGCCGGCAGCCACCTGCGTAACCGGTTGGCCATGGCGTCCTCGGCCGGCCGCGACACCACATAGGTCGGCGAGCGCTGCAGCATGGTGACGTGCGCCGCCGTCGCCGCCATGGCCGGCACCAGCGTCACCGCCGTCGCCCCGGAGCCGATCACCACCACCCGCTTGCCGGCGTAGTCGAGGGTCTCCGGCCATTGCTGCGGATGGACGAGGTCACCCTGGAACGCCGCGGCGCCCGGGAAGTCCGGCGTGTAGCCGCCATCGTAGGAATAGTAGCCACCGCAGAGGAAGATGAAGCTGGCGGTGAGCTGGACGACCGCCCCGTCGCCGCGCGCGGCCGTCACCGTCCAGCAGGCGTCCTGGGTCGACCAGGCGGCGGACGTCACCTTGTGGCCGTAGCGGATGTGCTGGTCGATGCCGTAGTCGGCCGCGGTCTCGCGGACGTACTTCAGGATCGAAGGCCCGTCGGCGATGGCCTTGGCCTCGGTCCACGGCTTGAAGGCATAGCCCAGCGTGTACATGTCGCTGTCCGAGCGGATGCCCGGATAGCGGAACAGGTCCCAGGTGCCGCCGATCGCCTCGCGGCCTTCCAGGATCACGTAGGAGCGGCCCGGGGCCTTGTCCTGCAGGTGCCAGCCCGCGCCGATCCCCGACAGCCCCGCCCCCACGATCAGCACGTCGAAATGATCGCTGGCCTGAGGCTTCGATCCGTCCGCCATCTCACCGCTCCAGAAGGGTCAACTGAACAGTGATCACATAATTCCCGGAGGCGGGCCAGGGCTAGTCCCGAGAGGCCCACGATGCGGGCGCCATCCAGATTGGAACCACGGATTGCACAGATTCCACGGATGGCGGCGGCGCTATCCGTGGAATCCGTGAAATCCGTGGTTGGAAAAGACCAAACGTACCGTCGTCGCAGCCCCGTTAATCCATTGGACCTGCACGGATTCCGCGGCGGATACTGCTTGCAACTGATTCGGATGGCTCACGACCATGCGTCGGCTCACGCTCGGGCTCCTCTGCGCGACCTACCTGTGCCTGTCACTGATCGTCTCGCTGACGCTGTGGCGGAACGGGGGCGGCTGGGGCGCCGGTGTGGCCGCCCTGGTGGGCGGGCTCGGCCTCTGCTTCGCCTTCCACGGCCTGATCGAGCGCGCGCTGGAGACCGCCGAGATCAAGGGCGAGGTCGAGGCGATCCGCGAGGCGCACAAGATCCTGCTCACCCAAGTCGAGGCGCTGGACGCGCGCGTGGCTGAAATCTTCGAGACCGTGGCCGACGACGCCCAGCGTTCCGACGACCTGATCGACGAGGTCCACATGCTGGAGGACCTGGTCGAGCGCATGCGCCGCCGGCTCGACGAGCAGGGCGACGCGCCGGCCTTCCCGCTCGCGGCGGGTGCGGCGCGGGGCGTGACGGCCGACACCCGCCAGGCGCCGGCCCTGCTGGAAATCGTCCGCGAGGCGCTGACCGAGAACCGCGTCGACCTGTTCCTGCAGCCGATCGTCTCGCTGCCGCAACGCCGCACCCAGTTCTACGAGAGCTTCTCGCGCCTGCGCGACGAGACCGGCCGGGTGATGATGCCGGCGGAATATCTCAGCGTCGCCGAGCCCGGCGGCCTGGTCACCGCCATCGACAACCTGCTGCTGTTCCGCTGCGTGCAGATCGTGCGGCGCCTGGCCAAGCAGGACCGCAAGGTCGGCATCTTCTGCAACGTCTCGATGGCCAGCCTCGCCGACGAGAGCTTCTTCCCGCAGTTCCTCGACCTGCTCACCGCCAACCGCGACCTGGCCGGCGCCCTGATCTTCGAGATCGGCCAGCAGGCCTTCGACGCGCGCGGCTCGGTGGAGGCCCGCAACATGGGCAAGCTCGCCGACCTGGGCTTCCGCTTCAGCCTGGACAAGCTCACCTCGCTCGATCTCGACCTGCAGGACCTCGCCCGCTCCGACGTCAAGTTCCTGAAGGTCGGCGCCCAGTTCCTCCTGGAGGAGCTCACCGAGCTGGACGGCCGCCAGATCCTGCGCTCGCTGCCCGACCTCGCCGCCGAGGACTTCACCATGCTCACCCGCCGCTACGGGGTCGAGGTGATCGTCGAGAAGGTGGAAACCGAGCGCCAGGTGATCGACGTGCTCGACCTCAATATCGGCTTCGGCCAGGGCCACCTGTTCGGCGAGCCCCGCGCCATCAAGGAGGCCGTGCTCAGCGAAGCCGGTCCGCCGCCCAACCTGATCCGCCCGCAGTTCAACGCGCGGCGCCAGGCCTACGGCTGACCCGGCGGGGCCGAATGGCGTGACAAGGCGCCGGCGCGGTCCGATAGTGCCGCCTCAGGGTCCCGGACACAGAGGGCCCGTGGAGGAAACCCCATGGCCTACGCTCCCGCGCACCGGGCGTTCTATGACGCCGACAGCCACATCATGGAGCTGCCGGATTTCCTGAAGAAGTATGCCGACCCGGCCTTGCGCGACGCGATCCCGGAGGTCAGCTACTCGGCCTCCCTGGTCACTGACGAGGAGGTCGCGGTGATCGTCGGCCAGGGCAACCGCCACAGCGCCGAGCATATCGCCGCCCAGATCGCGCTCGGCGACCGGCTGATCGAGAGCTCCAAGGAAATCCAGGCGCTGGGCGCTTTCGACGGCGCCGACCGCAGCCGCGCGCTCGACCTCCTGGGGTTCAAGCGCCAGCTGGTGTTCGCGACCCACAGCGTCGCCATGCCGTTCTCGCCATCCTCGAAGATCACCCCGGAACTGCGCTATGGCGCGACCCGCGCCCACAACCGCCACATGGCCGACTTCTGCGGTGGCGACGACCGTCTGCTGGGTGTGGCGATCATCCCGCTGGACGAGCCGGCCCTGGCCATCGCCGAGCTGGACGCGGCGATCGCCGCCGGGCTGAAGGCTGTGTGGATTCCGCACCGCCCGCCGAGCGAGCGTTCGCCGGGCCATATCGACTTCGACCCCTTCTGGGCGCGGCTGGCCGAAGCCGGGGTTCCCTTCCTGCTGCACGTCGGCGGCGCGCCCTTGCAGCAGGCGCGCGCCTGGATGAACAACGGCCGGGGCGAGGTGAAGGACTGGATGGGCGGCGGCGAGAACCTGCGGTCCAAGGACATCGCCATCCTGCACCAGGGGCCGGAGACCTTCTTGTCGGTGATGCTGATCGACGGGGTGTTCGAGCGTTTCCCGGCGCTGCGCGGCGCCAGCGTCGAGCTGGGCGCGGGCTGGGTGCCGTCGCTGCTGACCCGGCTGGACTGGGTGGCCAAGAACTGGATCCGGGCCGACAAGAACCAGACGCCGTTCAGCCGCAAGCCGTCGGAGACCCTGACGGCCCAGATGGCCTTCACCCCCTTCGTCTTCGAGGATGTCGGCGTCCTGATCGACCAGTCGAACCCGGAACTCTATCTGTTCTCCAGCGACTATCCGCACGTCGAGGGCGGCCGCGATCCGATCAAACGCTTCGAGGGCTTCCTCGGCGAGCGCAGCGAGGCGGTGCGCGAGGCCTTCTACGCGGAGAACTTCCTGCGCATCTTCCCCGGCGCCCGGGTGTCGGAGCCGGCGCTCGCGCGGGCGAGCTAGCGTCCGGCATTGACCGGGCGGCGGCCCGCCGCTACCGCCCGGACCATGACTGCTCCTACCCTGCCCGCCGGCCTCTCCGACCTCGCCCCCCGCTACGACGCCCTGCTCTGCGACGTCTGGGGCGTGATCCACAACGGCGTCGAGATCTTCCCCGAGGCCTGCGCGGCCCTGGCGCGGTTCCGCGCGACGCGCGGCCCTGTGATCCTGATCTCCAACGCTGCGCGCCCGCACGCGCCGGTGATCGACCAGCTCGACGCCCTGGGCGTGCCGCGCGAGGCCTGGAGCCACGTGGTCACCTCCGGCGACGCGACGCGACGCCTGCTGGCCGAGCGCGCGCCAGGCCCCGCCTGGCTGGTCGGCGTCGAGCGCGACGCACCGCTTTACGAAGGCCTGGGCCTGGAGACCTCCGACCTCGCCCACGCGAAATTCATCTCGGTCACCGGCCCCTATGACGACGAAACCGAAGAGCCCGCCGATTACCGCGATCGCTTTGTCGAGGCCGCCGGCCGCGACCTGGAGATGATCTGCGCCAACCCCGACATCGTGGTCCAGCGCGGCGACCGGCTGATCTACTGCGGCGGCGCGCTCGCCCAGCTGTACGAAAGCCTGGGCGGCCGGGTGGCGATGGCCGGCAAGCCCTATGCGGCGATCTACGACCTGGCGCTGGCCAAGGCCGCCGAGGGTCTGGTGAGCCCGCCGAACCCCGCCCGCGTGCTCTGCATCGGCGATGGCCTGCCCACCGACATCCGCGGCGCCAACGCGCGCGGGCTCGATGTGCTGTTCGTGGCCAGCGGCATCCACGGCGCCGAGACCATCGGGCCGAACGGCCTGAACGCGCCGGCCGTCGCCGACCTGCTGCATCAAGCGGGGTTGACCGCCACCTACGCCATCGCCGACCTGGTCTGGTGACACCAAGCTGTCTGGTGAGAAGGCTGTTTCGCCGCTAAGTGAACGCCACAAGCCGACGGGGAACACAGGGTGCAGCAGGGTCTCTATTTCGACGAACTGAGCGTCGGCCAGACCGCCGAGGCGAGCCACGTGGTCGGCGCGGCCGACATCGAGGCCTTCGCCGCGGTCTCCGGCGACCACAATCCGGTCCACCTGGACGAGGCCTACGCCAGGACCACCACCTTCGGCGGGCGGATCGCCCACGGCATGCTGTCGGCGGCCTATATCTCGGCGGTGATCGGCAATCAGCTGCCAGGGCCGGGCGCGATCTATCTGTCTCAGTCCCTGCGCTTTCGCCGTCCGGTGAAGATCGGCGATCCGGTCGTGGCCCGCGTCACCGTCAAGGCTCTGGACGCCACCAAGGGCCACGCCACCTTCGAGACCGCCTGCCTGGTGAACGGCAAGACCGTCGTCGACGGCGAGGCCCTGATCATGGTCCCGCGCAGGGACACATGAGGCGTTTAAGGCTCATCAAGGGCTGGAAGGACCTGCCGCAGGGCGACCGCGGCGCGGCCGTGGCCATGGGCAATTTCGACGGCGTCCACCGGGGCCACCAGCAGGTGATCGCGCTGGCCGCCAAGGCCGCCGGCGAGCAGGGCTGCGCGCTCGGCGTCATCACCTTCGATCCGCACCCGCGCGTCTATTTCCGCCCCGAGGAGCCCGCCTTCCATCTGATGAAGCCCGACCAGCAGGCCCGCGCCCTGGAGGCGCTGGGCGTCGACATCCTCTACGTCCTGCCACTGACCCCCGAGCTCGCTCAGATGACCGACCGCGAGTTCGCCCGCGACGTGCTGCACGAGGGCCTGGGCGCGCGCCACGTGGCGGTCGGCTTCGACAACTCCTTCGGCAAGGGCCGCACCGGCAGTCCGGAGACCATGCGGGCCTACGGCGAGGAGATGGGCTTCGGTGTCTCGGTGGCCGAGCCTGTCGAGGACAACGAAGGCGAGAAGTTCTCCTCCACCCATGTCCGCGAGGCTTTGCGTGGAGGCCACCCCGAGGTCGCCGCCCAGATCCTCGGCCGCCCCTTCGCCATCGAAGGCGCCGTGCAGCGCGGCCGCCAGCTCGGCCGCAAGCTGGGCTTCCCGACCGCCAACGTGGCGCTGGGCGACTATGTGATCCCCAGGTTCGGCGTCTACGCCACCCGCACCCGCCTGCCCGACGGGCGCGACATCCCCGGCGTCGCCAACATCGGCATCAACCCGACCATCGAGGGTGTGCGCGCGCCGTTGCTCGAAGTCTGGCTCTTCGACTTCGACGAAGACCTCTACGACCAGGTCATCGAGACCGACCTGATCGCCTTCCTGCGCCCCGAAGCCAAGTTCGACGGCCTGGAGACCATGACCGCCCAGGTCATGAAAGACGCCAAGGCCGCCCGCGACCTGCTGATGCCGGACTTCGGCTAGTGTCCCGATGGCCGGACTGCAGGTCCCCGGAGCGGCCGGGCGTTGGCGTGCGCTGACATATCGAATAACTTCGTTCTGCCTCCTTCACAGGCAGGCACGCAAATCGACGCCAATAGCGGCTGATTGCGGCTGGCGCCCGCGTGCAACGGCCTAGCTTCGCGTTGGGGTGAGGTGGCGCGGGGTCTGGACCGCGCGGGAGCGGGGGCGGCGCGACATGAAGATTCTGCTGGTTTCCGACCTGCACTATGCGCTGAAGCAGTATGACTGGACGGCGGCGGTGGCGCCGGACTTCGACGTCGTGGTGGTCGCCGGCGACCACCTGGACATCGCGGGCCAGCTCGGGGGCGGCGTGCAGATCGTGGTGATCCTGAAATACCTGCGGCGGCTGGCGGCGCGAACGCGGCTGATCGTGTCGTCGGGCAACCACGACCTCGATCGCCGCGACGAAAGCGGCGAGCGGATTCCGGCCTGGATGGAGCGGGTGCGCCGCCTGGGCATCGCCACCGACGGGGATTCCCTGAAGCTCGGCGAGACGCTGGTGACGATCTGTCCCTGGTGGGACGGCCCCAAGGCGAGAGAAGCTGTACGGGCGCAGATCGAGCGCGACGCGCTGACCCCCAAGGCCGCCTGGATCTGGGTCTATCACGCGCCGCCCGAGGGCTCGCCGACCAGTTGGGACGGTAAGCAATCCTGGGGTGACAAGGACCTGACGGCCTGGATCGAGACCTACCAGCCCGACCTCGTCTTGTGCGGCCACATCCACCAGGCGCCGTTCAAACGCGACGGATCCTGGGTCGACCGGATCGGCGAGACCTGGGTCTTCAACGCCGGTCGTCAGATCGGCGAGACGCCGGCCCACATCGCCATCGACACCGACGCGCGCGAGGCCGCCTGGTTCTCCCTGGCCGGCGCCGAACTGGTGCGGCTGGACCACCCGCTTCAGCGGCCGCTGGCGGAACTTCTGTCCCCGCCGGCCTGGCTCGCGGCGCCTATCCCGGATCGCGATCCGATCCTGGCGTGAAATCGCTGCGCTGCTCGTGGACCAGGGTCTCCAGGATCTCGTCCACCATGCCCAGGTGTCCGTCGTGGTCCTCGAACTGTCGCTTGAGGTCCACCAGATAGCTGCTCACGCCGTGCAGGCGCTGGGCCAGCATCTTGGCCAGATGGAAAGCCACCTCCTGGTGGGACGCCAGGAAAGCTTCTCCGCCCTCGATCACATGGACGGAGCAAGGTCCCAGCGCGCGCACCGTCGCCATGTGCGGCAGGCCCAGAAGCGCCGACATGTCGCCGAATATCGCACCCCGCTCGGCGACCGTGTTGATCTGATAATCACCCTTCAGCACCTCGACCGTCCCCTCGGCGAGGATGTAGAGCCGCCCGGTGGACTCGCCCTCCCTGAGCAGCACGTCACCACCGGCGTAGGCCGCCACCGGCAAGTCCTGGCAGAGATCGGCGATCGACGTCACGGTGCGGTCCCGGCATGGCTGAAGCCCTCCAAGGCTGCGCTCGCCAGGTACGGCCGTCCAGCCCGACCTCGTCCAAGGGTCCGGCCGGCCCATCGATGCCGAATTTGCGGGCTTCGGAACTGAAGTTCGATGGCCTGCAGACCATGACCGCCCATTTCACAAAGCCGCCCGCCACGCGCTGAGGCCGGATTTCAGGTGGAGAGCAACCTCAGCGCGTGCCGGGCCCCGCCGGCTTGTAGAACGCCGGAGGAAAGGGTCCCTGGGCGGCGCCGGCTCTGCGCCTGAGCATGGCGCGCAGTCCGGCGTCGCGGGACACCGGTATCTCCATGCCGCCGGTGGCCTGCAGCATGTCGAACAGCCGGCCATTCAGCTGGCGCACGATCGCCTCGTGGCCGGGGCTGAAGATCAGATTGCTGGCCTCCAGCGGGTCCGCGCTCAGGTCGTACAGTTCATCGATGTCCCAGAGGCCATGGTAGCGGATGTACTTATATTGCCCCTCGCGGATCGCGTGGACCGTCGGCGTCTGCGGGAAATTCCGCTCCCAGTAATATTCGTAGAGCAGCGCGTCGCGCCACGGGACTGCCTTTCCCTGCGCCAGCGGCAGGGCATCCGCGCCGGCCATCCCCGGGGGCGCAACAAGGCCCGCCACGGCCAGCAGGGTCGGCGCCACGTCGATGTTGGCGACCACCTTGTCCACCGTGCCGGGCTTGAACAGCTCCGGGCACCTGGCGAGCATCGGGATGCGGATCGACTCTTCATAGGCCGTGCGCTTGTCGATCAGGCCGTGCTCGCCGAACGCGAAGCCGTTGTCGCCCATGTAGAGGATCAGCGAGGAGTCCAGCTGGCCGCGCGTCTCCAGATGCGCCATCACCCGCCCCGCGCTCTCGTCGACGGCCAGCAGGGTCTCGCAATAGCGGCGGTAGTATTCGGCGATGTCCAGGTCCGAGTGGTAGGGGAAATCCACCCCGTGCCAGCTGTTGCGCTGGTTCTGCACCCACATCGGCCGCGTGGCCGGATCGGCCGGCGGCGCCATGGTCGCGGGATACCGGAACGGCGCGCCGGCATAGCGTCCCTTGTGCCGCGCCGCCGGGATGAAGTCGGAGTGAACCGCCTTGTGGCTGAGGAACAGGAAGATCGGCCGGTCGCCCTTGCGCCCTTCCAGCCATTTCAGGGCGTAGTCGGTCAGTTCGTCGGTGATGTAGCCCGCCTGGGGCACGCGCCGGCCGTCGATGTTCAACCCGTTCGGCGAAGGCAGGTAGGTTCCCTGGCCCTTGAAGCTGATCCAATGGTCGAACCCCGGCTGCGGATCGTCGCCCTCGGGGCCCATGTGCCACTTGCCGATGAAGGCGGTCTCATAGCCGGCCCGCTGCAGATACTCCGGGAAGAAGGTCAGAGCCGGATCGATCGCGTGGTTGTTGTCCACCACCCGGTGCTGATGGGCATAGAGGCCGGTGAAGATCGAGGCCCGGGACGGCGAACACAGAGCCGTCGTCACCATGGCGTTCTTGAAATGCACGCCCTCGGCCGCGATCCGGTCCAGGTTTGGCGTCTCAAGGAAGCTCTGGCTCTTCATGAACCCCAGGGCATCGTAGCGGTGGTCGTCGGTGAGGATGACCACGATGTTGCGCGGCTTCACGCCCGGCCGCCTCGCCAGCGGCGCCACACGCCGGCGCACGGACGGCGCGGCCGCCGCCGCCGCATCCCACGAATAGAGGCCCATCGGCCCGCCCAGCCCGAGCGCGCACAGCAGCACCCTGCGGGTCGCGGAGACGTCGTCGGTCATGCCTTTGCCGTCCAATCCTGGCCGGGGCGGCGCCGCGTCCTGCGCAACGGCATCACCGGCCCCCAACGCCACCCGAGAGGATGGACGCCGGGGGCAGGCCGGTCAAACCATCGGTCTTCAAGCGTGGGCTTTGAGGGCGCCCGTCATGCGTCTGAGCCGCCTCTCAGGCCCTGTCCGGATGAAAGGCCTTCAAAGCTGCGGCATCTGGGTTTCCAGAATGGCGTCGATCTTGGCCACCGTATCTGAGGAAAAAAGCGCCGCCCTTCGGCCCGCCACTGGCGGTAGCCCGGGCGGCTCATGACCCCATTCCAGTGTCATCGCCGCTCCCCCTCAATCGGCTAGGAGCGTGGCGCGGATTACCGGCCCATGACACGTGCGGGGCCGTCGCCTCCGGCGGCCGCCGCATTTGCCGCGCGCCGCCTACCCCGCCAGCGACATCTTGGTGTGCGACCGGCGCGACCAGCGCAGCCGGGCGCCCAGCCCGCCGAAGCCGATCAGCATCAGCGCCCAGGCCGCGGGCTCGGGAACACCGGGGCCGCCTCGGGCGTCGGTGTAGGTCAGCGCCAGGCTGTTGGCCCGCCAGACATTGTTGGTCGGCAAGGCGTTCTGGAAAAAGATCAGGGTCGGCGCCGCGCTCGTCGCGTCGTGGATGAAGGCGCAGAACTTGCCCGCCGTGGAGCTACAGGTGGCCGGCCCGCTCAAGTCGGTGGCCAGGGCCAGCCCGTCAGTGGCGGTGAAATACTGGAACTCCGCGCCATAGGGCAGGGTGAAGCTGTTGACGGTCAAACCCGTGGTCGTCGTGCCGATGTCGGCGCCGTTGTCGAACATCAGCGTGAAATTCATCGAGACCGGATCTTGCGGCGAGGTCGGGTCGGACCCGAACACCTGCTCGAAACGCGACGCCTGCAGATCGAACGTCCGATTGATCACCGCCGCCTGCGCTGCGACACCCAGTCCCCACGCCGCGATGCCCAACGCCGCGGCCATCCACTTACTGTTCATCGAAATCGACCCCACGCCTGCAAAGCCGCTGACCAACACGGTCAAGCGGCGCCGCGACACTTTGCGGCCCGGTCAAGCTAGGCGCGGCGTGTCGGTGCGCGCAGTGGTTATGGCGTGCATCCTGGTGCTCGGCGCTGCACGCCACAGCCGGGACGTTCGGTCCGCGACGAGACGCCACCGCTCGCCGCCTTATCCCAGACGCCACCGCGCCGGCTCTTGGGTTCGGAGCCCCGGTCTGTTAGAGCCTCGCTCATGATTTCGGTTCGGACGAGCTTGCGAATTATCCGCCCGGCGTGACGCCGGACGGGACCGTCCGCGCGCGCCGGGTTTTGCCCCGCACCTCGAAACCCCGAGCCTATTGGACACAGTGATGGCCGACGACGCCGCGACCCCTTCGCGCGATTACCGCGAAACCGTTTTCCTTCCCGACACGCCCTTCCCCATGCGCGCCGGTCTGCCGCAGAAGGAACCGGTGATCCTGGCCCGGTGGGCCGACGCCGATCTCTACAACGCCCTGCGCAAGGCCCGGCAGCATGCCGGCGCGCGCCTGTTCGTGCTGCACGACGGGCCGCCCTACGCCAATGGCGCGATCCACATCGGGCACGCGCTGCAAAAGACGCTGAAGGACTTCGTGGTCCGCTCGCGGTTCCTGCTCGGCTACGACGTCGATTACGTGCCCGGCTGGGACTGCCACGGCCTGCCGATCGAGTGGAAGATCGAGGAGGAGCTGCGCGGTCAGGGCCGGCGCAAGGACGAGGTCTCCAAGGCCGAGTTCCGCACCCGCTGCCGCGAGTATGCCGAGAAATGGATCGGCGTGCAGATGGCCGGGTTCAAGCGCCTGGGCGTGATCGGCGACTGGGAGCACCGCTACGCGACCATGGACTATTCGAGCGAGGCCGCCATCGTGGCCGAGTTCCACAAGTTCGTGGCCTCGGGCCAGCTTTACCGCGGCTCCAAGCCCGTCATGTGGAGCCCGGTGGAGCGCACCGCGCTGGCCGACGCCGAGGTCGAGTACCACGACCACTCGAGCCCGACGATCTGGGTCAAATTCCCGGTGGTCGAGGGGGCCGACGCGACGCGCGGCGCCAGCGTCGTCATCTGGACCACCACCCCCTGGACCATCCCCGCCAACCGCGCGGTCAGCTACAATCCCGACATCGCCTACGGTCTCTATGTGGTGGACGCCCTGGAAGAGGGGCTGGAATTCGCCCCCTGGGCCGCGCCCGGCGACCATCTGATCCTGGCCGACAAGCTGGCGGCCGAGGTGATGGCCTCCGCCAAGGTCGCCAAGTTCCACCGCACTGAAGACGTCGACGGCGAAGGCATGGTGCTGGCCCACCCTCTGGCGCAGCTGGACGCCGGCTACGGCTTCCCCGTGCCGATGCTGTCCGGCGACCACGTGACCGATGACGCGGGCACCGGCTTTGTCCACACCGCGCCCGGCCACGGCGCCGACGACTACATGGTCTGGATCGCCCACGGCCACCGCGAGATCCCCGAGACCGTCGATCCCGACGGCGCCTACTACGAGGCCGTGCCGCTGTTCGGCGGGCTGAAGGTGCTGGAGACCGAAGGCAAGAAGTCCGGCAAGTTCGGGCCGGCCAACGCAGCGGTCATGGACCGGCTGATCGAGGCCGGAAACCTGCTGGCGCGCGGCCGGGTGGAGCATTCCTATCCGCACAGCTGGCGCTCCGGCGCGCCGGTGATCTTCCGCAACACGCCCCAGTGGTTCATCCGCATGGATACGCCGCTGGAGGACGCCGCCCACAATGGCCGCACCCTGCGCGAGACCGCTCTGGAAGCCATCGAGGCCACCGCCTTCTATCCGGAGGCCGGCCGCAACCGCATCCGCGCCATGGTCGAGAGCCGCCCCGACTGGCTGATCAGCCGCCAGCGCGCGTGGGGCGCGCCGCTAGCCATGTTCGTCGACAAGGAAACCGGCCAGCCGCTGCACGATCCGGCGGTCGATGCCCGCATCGTCGACCTGATCCGCGCCGAGGGCGCCGACGCCTGGTTCACGCGGCCGATGTCCGACTTCCTGGGCCAGCACGACCCCGAGCGCTTCGAGAAGGTCGAGGACATCCTCGACGTCTGGTTCGACTCTGGATCGACCCACGCCTTCACCCTGGAGAACCGGGCCCACACTCGCTGGCCTGCCGATCTCTATCTGGAAGGCTCCGACCAGCATCGGGGCTGGTTCCAGTCGTCGCTGCTGGAGAGCTCCGGCACGCGCGCGCGCGCACCCTACGACGCGATCCTCACCCACGGCTTCACCATGGACGAGGCCGGCGAGAAGATGTCGAAGTCCAAGGGAAACACGGTTGATCCGGAGGTCGTGATCCGCGAAAGCGGCGCCGAGATCATCCGGCTGTGGGCGGCGATGATCGACTACGCCGACGACAGCCGGATCGGCAAGACGGTGCTGCAGACCACGTCGGACGCCTATCGAAAGCTGCGCAACACCATCCGCTACATGCTGGGCGCGCTCGCCGACTATTCACCGGACGAGGCGGTTGAGCTCGACGAGATGCCGCCGCTGGAGCGCTTCATCCTGCACCGGCTCTGGGAACTCGATGGCCAGGTCCGGGTCGCGTATCAGGGCTACCTGTTCCAGGACGTGATCCGACCCGTCACCGAATTCTGCCAGAACGAGCTGTCGGCGCTGTTCTTCGACGTGCGCAGAGACGTCCTTTACTGCGATCAGCCGGACAGCGTGCGCCGCCGCGCCGCGCGCACGGCGATGCAGGCGGTGTTCGAGCGCCTGACCGCCTGGCTCTCGCCCCTGATCCCGTTCACCACCGAAGAGGCCTGGCTGACGCGCTATCCGGACGCCGGGTCCAACTGCCTGCGGACCATTCCCGACACGCCGGCCGCGTGGCGCAACGACGCCGAGGCCGCCCGCTGGGCCAAGGTGCAGGCCGTGACGTCGGTCGTGACCGGGGCCCTGGAAGTGGAACGCCGCGAAAAGCGCCTGGGCGCGGCGCTGGAGGCCGCTCCGGTCGCCTACATCGCCGACTCCGACCTGATGAGCGCCTTCGACGGTCTCGATGCGGCCGAAGTGTTCCGCACCAGCCAGGCGACCCTGATCGCCGCCGACGGGCCGGCGGACGCCTTCCGTCTGACCGACGTTTCCGGCGTCGCCGTCGAACCGAAGCGCGCCGAGGGCCGGAAATGCGCCCGCTCCTGGCGCATCCTGCCGGAGGTGGGCTCCGACTCGCGCTATCCCGATCTCTCCCTGCGCGACGCCGACGCCGTGGCCGCCTGGGACGCCGCGCACGGCAGGGACCGCTGATGACCGCGATCACCAAACTCGGCCGCCTCGCGCTGATCCTGGCGCTGCTGGTGGTCGTCGCCGATCAGGCGGTGAAATACTGGGTGCTCGACGTGCTGCGCCTGAGCGAGGGCGAGTCGATCAAGCTGCTGGGCCCGCTGCACCTGACCGGCGTCTGGAACCCGGGCGTCAGCTTCGGCTTCCTGCAGGCCCAGCACGACCTGGTCCGCTGGCTGCTGGCTGCCTTCTCGATCGTCGTGGCCGGTGTCCTGGCGGTTTGGGTTCGCACCACTCAGCGGCCGTTGTTCGCAGCGGCCGTGGGCCTGGTGATCGGCGGCGCCATCGGCAATGTCGTCGACCGCATCCGCTTCGGCGCGGTCGAGGATTTCGTCGACCTGTCGCGGGCCTACTTCCCCTGGGTGTTCAACGTCGCCGACTCGGCGATCAGCGTCGGCATCTGTCTGTTGCTGCTCGACATGCTGCGCCAGGATGGCCGGGAACGCGCCGCCAAGGCGGCTGCCGAAGCATCGCCGCAAGCCCCTCGGGGGGATGCGTCCTGATGCGCCGTTGGCGCGGCGCTCGCTTTACGCTATCCACGTGTCCTTCGCGGCCGGGGGCGGTCCTAGGAGTACCAAAGTCCATGAGCGTCAACCGTGTGATCGTCGCCACCGCCCTGATCGCGGCGACAGGTCTCGCCGGCTGTGTGTCGACGCGCAATGCGCTCGGCCTGACCAAGGTGACCCCTGACGAATTCCGCGTGGTGACCAAGGCCCCGCTGGTGGTGCCCCCGGATTTCGCCCTGCGCCCGCCGGCGCCCGGCAAGCCGCGTCCGCAGGAGTTGCAGCCGGAGAGCGCCGCGCGCACCGCCCTGCTCGGCAACCGCGAGGGCGAGGCGCGCTCGGACGGCGAAAAGATGCTGGTCGCCAAGGCCGGCGCCGACAAGGCCGACCCGTTGATCCGCTATGTGGTCGACGACGAGTTCGGTGACGTGGCGCACAAGGAAAAGAGCTTCGCCGACAAGGTGATGTTCTGGCGCGCCGACAAGGGCGCGGCGACGACGGCCGCGGCCACCGGTTCGGACAGTTCGGCGCCGATCGACGCCGCGGCCGAAGCCGACCGCATCGCCAAGCTGACCGGCGGCAAGACCGTGATCATCGCCCGCGAAGGCGAAAAGAAGCTGAAGCTGCCGGGCCTGTAAAAAATCATCTCTCCTCTTTAGGGGAGGGACAGGCCGCGCGGCGGCCAGGGTGGGTAACCGGCGCTCAAGCTCCGATCTCGGAGGCTTGGCCCATGGCCCCCACCCGTCCGAGGCTTAGCCTCGTCCACCCTCCCCTAAAGAGGAGGGACGGAATTCCACTGAAACACCTGATCCAGCCCCACGCCGAACACGTGGGCGATGCGGAAGGCCGCCTCCAGCGACGGCGAGTACTTGCCCGCCTCGATGGCCGCCACGGTCTGGCGGGTCATGCCGATCTTCTCGGCCAGGTCCGACTGGGTCATCTCGCCATGCTCGAAGCGCAGCCGGCGGATCTGGTTGGCGATCGGCAACGTCACCTCAGGCGCCGCGCCGGAACATGACGATCTGGGCCACGGCCACGACCAGGCTGGCGATGACCACGCCCAGCAGCGCGAAATTCGCCATGTCGATCGCCGAGTGCGGGAAGTGCACCGGCACGAACAGCGCCAGCACCAGGGCCATCAGCACATAGTAGCCCAGGGTGTGGGCGCGCCACTGGATCAAGGTCTCGCGCTCGTCGCGCGGCGCCCGGCCGTCCTTCGGCGTGGTCGCCGCCGCCACCATGTGCAGGCCAAGCTGCAGGACCCCCAGCGCCGACCCGCAGATCAGCAGCAGGAACAGGCTGTGAAAGCCCCGGACGTGGCCGACCGCCAGGGCGGCGAAATAGGCGCCGAAACAGACCAGCACGCTGACCAGCGTGATCCAGGCGGACTTCTCGCGGAACGACATTGGCGGCGGCCTCGATGAAATAGACGCTCGACTAGATGTATAATATCTTTTACATCATGTCAGACTTTCTTGTCATGACCTACCAGCCCCACGGCGCGGCGACAACCGTTTCGCGGTCCGTAGGCCGATGCCCTCAGCCCGGAGCCTGACCCCGATGATCCGCCTTGTGCCCATTCTCGCCGCCGCCGCGAGCCTCGCCCTCGCCGCCCTCGCCGCCCCGGCGTTCGCCCAGCATCCGGCGCCCTCCGCGCCGCACGAGACCACCCACAACATGCAAGGCGCCACGGAGCAGGCGTGGATCAACGACCCGCACATGCATGCTTTCTACGAGGCCACCAAGGTCGCCTTCGCGGGCGGCCCGGCCAAGGTCGACGTGGCCGGCTACGAGCAGAGGTCCTTCGCCATCTTCCGCGACTTCGCACCGGCCATGCACATGACGCCCGAGGGGATGGTCGATCATCTGAAACTGATCCCGCGGCAAGTCGTCCAGATCGTGAAGGAGGATCCCCACGTCCTCGACAACTACGGAAACTTCGTCGCCGCGACCTTCGGCCCGCAATAGGGGCTACAGTTCCTCGCCCGGCGTGGTGACCGTGAAGCCCTTCGACCGAAGCTGATCCAGCACGCCGCCCTGCGCCAGCAGGGGGCGCAGCGGCACGACGGCGATGGCGTGACCGGGTTTCTTCAGCGCCTGTTCGATGGCCGCGACCTGGTCGGCCTTTACCCGCGCGTCGAAGGCCTGGGCGCCGGGGACCAGGCCGATGCAGCGCTCATAGGTCCGCTCGTTGGCCAGCGCGCCGCGCACATCGCCCTGCGCCCAGGCCCTGGCGGCAGCCTGGGTGACGCCCGGCCCGGCCTCGACCTGGGCCAGCACTTCGTCGAAACAGCCCCGCGCGGCGGCCGGCGGCGTGCGCGCGATCGCCCCCATCAGCGGGCCGATGTCGTAGCTCTTCTGCGAGACCGGGACCTTGGCGCGGGCAGCCAGCAGCTTGATCAGCTTGGTCGGGTCCGAGGTGGTGAGCGTGGTCTTGTCGCGATAGTCGGTGGCGAGTATCAGCCCGGCGGCCAGCGCATTCCTCGTGCCGTAGTGCTCGGCGGGCTGGCCGAGCCTGGTGCGCGCGGCCACGAACCGGGCCTTGGCCGGCGCCTCCAGCGTCGCCTCGAACGGGCCACCGCCCTTCAGCCGCATGAAGTTGAAAGCCGCGCCGAGCACGCCGGTGATCTTCACCCGGATATCCTGGAACGGCAGGATCACCTGGCTCGCGCCCGCCAGCCGCCGCTCGAACAGGCCGCGGTCCCACGCCATATGCTTGGGCGCCAGCGACGGCGAGCCCAGCACATAGACGGTCGTCACGCCATTGGAGACCGTCCACCAGGCCGGGCCTGGAAGGCGGCCCACGACGATCAGTTCCTCGACCAGCACGCCGTCGGGATCATTGGCGTCGGGCTTGGCGGGCGGCGCCTGGGCGAGCGCCGACCCAGCCAGCGTCAACGCGGCGGCCAAAGCGCCCAGTCCATGTCGCAAGCCGATCCGCAGCTCCGGAATCGGCCTATATTGCAAAATCGTCGAAAGCCTCGTCATGCCGATCCGCCGTCTGCCGCCCGAAACCGTCAACCGCATCGCCGCCGGCGAGGTGGTGGAACGGCCCGCGAGCGCGGTCAAGGAGCTGGTGGAAAACGCGCTGGACGCCGGCGCGACGCGGCTGGACATCCAGGCGGATGGCGGAGGCCTGACCCGGATTCTGGTGGCCGACGATGGCCAGGGTCTGTCGGCCGAAGATTTGCCGCTGGCCATCGAGCGGCACGCCACCTCCAAGCTCAGCCCTGACGACGCCGGCGACTACGACCTGCTGCACATCTCCACCCTCGGCTTTCGCGGGGAGGCCCTGCCCTCCATCGGCTCGGTGGCGCGCCTGTCCATCGCGAGCCGACCAAGGATGACATCCGGCGGCCAGGCCGAAGCCCACGCGATCTTCGTGGAGGGCGGCGCGGTGAGCGCGGTCTCGCCCGCCGCCTTTCCCGATCCGCACGGCGCCCGCGTCGAGGTCCGCGACCTGTTCTACGCCACGCCCGCGCGGCTGAAGTTCATGAAGTCCGCGCGGGCCGAGGCCATGGCCATCGCCGAGGAGATCAAGCGCCAGGCGATGGCGCACGAGGCGGTCAGCTTCGCTCTGGACCTCGATGGACGCCGCACGATCCGCCTGCCCGCCGAAGCCAAGGGGCCGGACGGACGGCTCGCGCGGCTTGCGGCGATCATGGGCCGCGAGTTCTCCGACAACGCCCTGGCCCTGGATCACGAACGCGAAGGCGTGCGGCTGTCGGGCTTTGCCGGCCTGCCGACCTACAACCGCGGCAACGCGGCCCACCAGTACCTGTTCGTGAACGGCCGGCCGGTGCGCGATCGCCTGCTGCAGGGCGCGCTCAGGGCCGCCTACGCCGACTTCCTGGCCCGCGACCGCCATCCCCTGGCGGCGCTCTACGTCGAGCTCGACACGGCCTATGTCGACGTCAACGTCCACCCGGCCAAGGCCGAGGTGCGCTTCCGCGATCCGGGTCTGGTGCGCGGCCTGATCATCGGCGGCCTGCGCCATGCGCTGGCCGCCGCCGGACACCGGGCCTCCACCACGGTCTCGGCCGCGGCCCTCGGCGGCTTCCGGCCAGAAGGCTTCAGAGGGGCAGACTATCAACCCCCACCCTCGGCGGCGGGCTATTCCGCTTGGCGCCAGGGCGGCTGGCAGCCGTCTGCCCTGGCCGCCGCCGTTCAATCGATCCCAGGCCTGACCGAGGTCTCCGCCCGCGCCGAACCGAGTTGGCAGCCCGGCGTCGCGGAAGAGGGCGTCCCCGGCTACGCCCATGGGCCAGCCTTCGATCCCGTCGACTTTCCGCTGGGCGCGGCGCGGGCCCAGGTACACGAGACCTATATCGTCGCCCAGACCCGCGACGGCGTGGTCATCGTCGACCAGCACGCCGCCCATGAGCGCCTAGTCTATGAGCGGATGAAGCACGAGATGGCCGAGGGTGGCGTCACCCGCCAGGCCCTGCTGCTGCCCGAGGTGGTCGAGCTCGATCCCGCCGAGGCCGACCGGGTCTGCGCGAAGGCCGAGGAACTCGCCGCGTTGGGTCTGATGCTGGAGCCGTTCGGCCCCGGCGCGGTGCTGGTGCGCGAGACGCCGGCCCTGCTGGGCGAGACCGATGTCCAAGGCCTGGTCCGCGACATCGCCGACGACCTGGCGGAAAACGGCCAGGCGCTGGCGCTGAAGGAGCGGCTGGAGGACGTCTGCTCGACCATGGCCTGCCACGGCTCGGTCCGCGCCGGCCGCCGGCTGAGCGCCCCGGAGATGAACGCGCTGCTCCGTCAGATGGAAGCCACGCCCCACTCCGGCCAGTGCAACCACGGCCGGCCGACCTACGTCGAACTCAAGCTCGCCGACATCGAGCGCCTGTTCGGGCGGCGGTAGTGAGAACCTCCCCCGCAAGCGGGTGAGGTATTTCACTGTCATGGCCGGCGCTAGATCCACCGAACAGGCAGCCGAGTTCAGCCAAGCTCACGGTCCGCGAACGAGGCCATGGCCGCGGCCATGTATTCCGCCAAGCCAGCCTGACGGCCGTCGTAACGCGCGCGGAAACGCGCGTCGTTCACATACATTTCGCCCAGGCCCTTGAAGGCCGCGGCCGGCGCCGGCTGGTTCCAGCTCTTGGCGATCCAGCCGTGCTGGCGACGCATCAGCGCGGTGACGGTCCCGGAGTCCACCGGCAGGCCGTCTGCCAGCGCCTTGGCCATGCCGGCTTCGACCGCGTCGGCCTCGGCCTGCATGGCGTCGAAATCGGGCTGTTTCCAGCCGGCCATGCCGGCCTTGGCGGTGTCGATGCGGCTCTGCATCGCCGGGCCACCCCTTTCGACGAGCTCCTTCTCGTAGCCCGCCTGCTGTTCGGGGTCGAAGCCCCGGTACATCGCCTTGTCTTCCATCTTCGCGTCTCCTTCGAGGGCGGCGAGGGTGTGGTCGATCGTGCGCACCAGCTGGCGGTAGCGCCGGGTTTCGGCCTCAAGCTTTTGCCGGTGCGCCTTGAGCGCGGCGACCCGGTCGAAGCCCTTGGCGTCCAGCACGCGCGCGATCTCCTCCAGGGAGAAGCCGAGCTCGCGATGGAAGAGGATCTGCTGCAGGCGCAACAGCTCCTCCCGCCCATAGTAACGGTAGCCGTTCTCACCGACCGATGCGGGCTTGAGCAGCCCCACTGCGTCGTAGTGGTGCAGCGTGCGGACGGAAACGCCCGACAGCTTCGCCACCTGTTTGACCGTATGACCGCTCACGGATCGATTATCCTCGTCGATGGCCGCTTGATCAGGCCTCACGGGGCGTGAGGGTCAAGCACCTTCGAACCGGAAAAAACAGACCCGCGCCGCGCCATAGTCGCGGGCGTCGAGGGCCTCGTAGCCGGGAGCCTCGACAGCGGGCTCTGCAACGCCGCGTTCGAACACCACGATGGCTCCAGGCGACAGCCAGTCTCCGGCCGCCAGCTTCGCCAGGGCCAGCTCGCCAAAACCCCTCTCGTAGGGTGGATCAAGGAAGGCGATGTCGAAGGGCGGCCCGTCGCCGCCGGGGCGCACGCCCAGGTCGGTGGCGTCGCGGCGGTGGACGCGGGTGGCTCCGAACAGACCCCCCAGAGCCTCGACGTTCTCGCGGATCGCGCCCCGGGCCGCCTCGTCGGTTTCCACGAACAGGCAGTAGGCCGCGCCCCGCGACAGGGCCTCGAAGCCCAGGGCGCCGGAGCCGGCGAACAGGTCGATGACCCGGGCGTCGCGGACCCCGTCCGACCAGGCGGCGTGCTCCAGGATATTGAAGATCGCCTGGCGGGCGCGGTCGGAGGTGGGCCGCGTGCCCTCGCCCTTCGGCGTGGCCAGGGCCTTGCCGCGGAAGCGCCCGGAGACGATGCGCAAAGGCTAAGGCCGCTTGGGCGGGCCGGCGGGGCGCGGCGCCTTGTTCACGGCCCCAGAGCGGCGTTTTGGCGCGGCCTTGACGATCTTTGGCTTGGGCTTCGGCTTCGCCCAGCCGGCCTTGTATTCCATCTTCGGCGGCGCATCGCCGGTCGGGGCCTTGCGGAGGCGCCGCTGCGGCTTGCCGGCCCGGCCGGGAGACTTGCCGCCGCGATCGATTTCCACGGCGCCGCGGCGCGGACCGGCGGCCACGACGGCGGGCTTCTTCCAAAGCGGCCGGTCACCCTTGGGCAGGTTCTGCGGCGCGATGTGCTGGGCGAGCTGTTCGCGGATCACCCGCGGGCCGACCTCCTCGACCTCGCCGGGCATCAGCGTTCCCAGCGCGAACGGACCGTAGGCCAGGCGGATCAGCCGGTTCACTTTCAGGCCCAAGGCCTCCAGCACGCGGCGAACCTCGCGGTTCTTGCCCTCCGCCAGGACGACGGTGATCCACAGGTTCGCGCCTTGCGGACCTTCCTTGGCCTTGTCCAGATGGGCTTCGATGGCGCCGTAGTGGACGCCCTCGACGGTGATCCCTTTCTTCAGCGTATCCAGCCGCTCCTGGGTCACCCGGCCCCGCGCACGGGCCCGATAGCGGCGGACGATACCGGTGGACGGCATCTCCAGGGCGCGCGCCAGGCCCCCGTCATTGGTCAGCAGCAGCAGGCCCTCGGAATTGATGTCCAGGCGGCCCACGGAAATCAGCCGCGGCAGGCCCTCCGGCAGGGCCTCGAACACCGTCGGGCGGCCCTTGGGGTCGGCGTGGCTGGTCACCAGGTCGATGGGCTTATGGTAGCGGAACAGCCGCGCGGGCTCGGCCTCGGTGACCACCGCCCCGTCCACCGTCAGGATGTCGCCGGCCTCGACTTTCACCGCCGGCGTGGTCAGGACCTGGCCGTTCAGCGCGACGCGGCCGGCCTCGATCAGGCGCTCCACCTCGCGACGTGAAGCCACGCCGGCGCGGGCCAACATCTTGGCCACGCGGTCACCGCCTGCGTCCTTGGCGGCGTCCTTGGCGCCGTTGGAAGCGCCTTCGGTTTGCGGGGTGCGGGCTTGACCGGAAGGGCGGGCGCCGGTTCGGTGCGGATCGTGGATCATGACCATCGCACCATGCGCATCGCGCTCGACGCCGCGCAAGCCGCCGCCGAGGCCGGCGAGACCCCGGTGGGCGCCGTGGTGATCGACGAGGCGTCCGGCAACGTGATCGCCGTCGGCGCCAACCAGCCCATCGGCAGCCACGATCCCACCGCCCACGCCGAGATCGTCGCCCTGCGCGCCGCCGCCGCCAAACTCGGTAACTACCGGCTGACCGGCCTGACCCTGGTGGTCACGCTGGAGCCCTGCGCCATGTGCGCCGGGGCCATCAGCCACGCGCGGATCCGCCGCCTGGTGTTCGGGGCCGAGGACCCCAAGGGCGGCGCGGTGGTCAACGGCCCAAGGTTCTTCGAACAGCCCATCTGCCATTCGCGGCCCTCGGTTACGGGCGGGGTGATGGCGGAGGAGAGCTCGGCGATGCTGAAGGCGTTCTTCAAGGCGCGGCGTTAGCCCTACCTCCCCCGCGGAGCGGCGGGAGGGGGAGGTAGGTGCTTGCCAACGGCCCACCCTCGGTCGGAAGATGCTTCCCATAAAACAAAAACGCATTGGGAGGTTACGATGGCGGGACTGCTGGACGGCAAGGTGGCGATCATTACGGGCGCCGGGAATGGCCTGGGCGAGGCCTATGCGAAGCTGTTCGCCAAGGAAGGCGCCAGCGTCGTCGTCAATGACCTGGGCGGCGCCCGCGACGGCAGCGGCGGCGACCGTTCGGCGGCGCAGAAGGTGGTCGACGCGATCGAAGCGGCCGGCGGCAAGGCCGTGGCCAACGGCGACGACGTCTCCACCGTCCAGGGCGGCGAGAACATCCTGCAGGCCGCGCTCGACAACTTCGGCAAGGTCGACATCCTGGTCTGCAACGCCGGCATCCTGCGCGACAAGACCTTCGCCAACACCTCGGAGGAAGACTGGGACAAGGTGGTCAAGGTGCACCTGAAGGGGACCTACTGCTGCGCCCTGCCGGTCTGGAAATACATGAAGGACCACGGCGGCGGCTCGATGGTCCTGACCTCGTCCACCTCCGGCCTCTATGGCAATTTCGGTCAGGCCAACTACGGGGCCGCCAAGGCCGGCATCTATGGGATGATGCGGGTGATGGCCATCGAGGGGCGCAAGTACAACATCCGGGTCATGGGCCTGGCGCCCGGCGCCTACACCCGCATGACGTCGGATCTGCCCGGCCGCCTGGGCAAGGAACCGGACCCGATGAGCCTGCCGGAGAACGTGGCCCCGGGCGTGCTCTACATGGTCTCCGACCTCGCCGCCGACCACTCCGGCAAGGTGCTGGGCGTCTCCAGCCGCGGCGTCCGCGAGATCAAGATGCTGCAGACCGGCGGCTTCAATCCGGGCCGTCCCTACACCGCCCAGGAGGTCGCCGAGCACGCCTCCGAGGTATTCTTCGCCAACGCCGAGGAGCGCACCGCGCAGACGACCTAGCGGGGCGAGCGGAGCCTCAACCGAAGGTCTCGGCGTAGACCCGCATCAGGTTGCCGCCGAGCGCCTTTTCGATCTGGCCCGTGGTCCAGCCAGCCTTCGACAGGCCATCGGCCAGGTGGCGGAACCGCAGGTTGTCGTCCCAGTCGGCGACGATGTTGAAGATCTCCGGGCCCTCGCCTGGCGCGGCGATCCCCTGGGCGGCGCGGTCGTTGTAGAACGTCTTCTGAGCGGCGCGGGCCTTGTCGTCGAGCACGGTCTTGTTGACCACGCCGTCGGTGCCGATGCTGACGTGGTCCTCGCCGCACAGATTGAACACGTGCTGCATGTGGCGGATCAGGTCGGCGCTGGTCGGCTTGCTGTTGGGGACCAGGAACGGCATCCAGTAGATGCCGACCACACCGCCCTTGTCGGCGCAGAGCTTCATCTCCGCATCCCAGACGTTGCGCGGATTGTCGTGCAGCGAGCGGCAGCCGGTGTGGCTGATGATCGGCGGCCGCGTGGTGGCGGCCAGGCCCTCGGCGATGGTGCGCTGTCCGCCGTGGCTGAAGTCGACCAGCATCCGCTCCTTCTCGATCCGCGCGATGGTGGCGCGGCCGAGCTTCGACAGGCCCGCGTTGGCCGGCTCGAGCGAACCGTCGCCGGACAGGTTGCGCAGATTATAGGTCAGCTGGACGATGCGGACGCCCAGGCCCTTCAACAGGGTCAACCGGTTCAGGTCGGCGCCCACCAGGCTGGTGTCCTGCACATTGCAGAGTAGCGCGATCTTGCCTTCACGCTTGGCCCGCCGGACGTCCCCGCTGGTCTGGGCCTTGACCAGAATGTCCGGATTGTCGGCGGCCAGCTGATCGACCTGGGCGATGTTCGCGATGGTCTTTTCCCAGACGTCGGGCTGGTTGCCGACGACGTTGACGGTAAGGCTGACCGCGGTCAGCCCGGATTGCCGCAAGGCGGCCACACCCCGAGGCGTCAGGACGGTGGTATCCTCCGCGCCATCGGGATCGTCGATGGAGCCCATGCCGTCGATGACGATGGCGCCGTGAAAGCTGGCGTCGCTGAAGGCGGTCGGCGCCGCGCGGGCTGCGCCGGCCGCGGCCAGGGCTCCGAGGCCCGCGGCTTGAGTGAGGAGGTCGCGTCGCGTGGTCATGCGTCTTCAGGTCCCGACATCGGCTTGAGCGTTCCTGCAGCCTAGCCCCGGTTCGCCGCCCGTCGCCAAGTCGGAACTTGACGACGCCGCCATATGGGCTTTTACTCTGTGTGACAGAGTTCTCTATCCGAAATGCATCCAACCGCCCACTCGGCGGCGACTCGATGGTGGAAAGCAGGGGTGACCGATGAAGGCTGAACCACAGATCCAGGGCGCGGCGCTCGCGGCGCTACGCGGCGTTCACAAGCGCTACGGCGAAACCGTCGCGCTGAACGGCCTCGATCTGGAAGTCCGGCCGGGCGAACTGCTGTCGGTGCTGGGGCCGAACGGCGCGGGCAAGTCCACGGCCATCGCCCTGATGCTGGGGCTGCAGGAACCGACCTCCGGCGAGGTGCGGCTGTTCGGCCGCTCGCCGCGCGACCTGGCCGCGCGCCGCGGCGTCGGCGTGATGATGCAGGAGGTCATGCTGCCTGACGCGCTTCGGGTGCACGACCTGATCGCCATGACCTCGGCCTACTATCCCGACCCTCTGACGCTCGCCGAAACCCTGGCGCTCGCCGGCGTCGAGAAGCTCGGCCCGAGGCCCTATGCGAAGCTCTCTGGCGGTCAGAAGCGACAGGTGCAGTTCGCGCTGGCCATCTGCGGTCGCCCACGCCTGCTGTTCCTCGACGAGCCGACCACCGGCCTCGACATCAATGCGCGGGAGACCATGTGGGCGGCGGTCCGGGGCCTGGTGACCGGCGGGGCGTCCATTGTGCTCACCACCCACTACATCGAAGAGGCCGAGGCGCTCGCCGACCGCGTGGTGGTCATGGCCAAGGGCCGCCAGGTCGCCGAAGGCACGGTCGAGGAGATGCGCAAGATCGTCGTCCGCAAGCGCGTGGACTGCGTCACCGCCACCGCGCTCGCCGTTATCGAGGCCTGGCCCGAGGTCAGCGCCGCGGCCCAAACCGGGCGGCAGGTCTCCATCACCACCATTGACGCCGAAGCCGTGGTCCGCCGGCTGCTGGGCGCCGATCCGGCGCTCAGCGATCTCGAGGTCCGTCGCGCCGGGCTCTCCGAAGCCTTCGCCGAACTCACCGCCGAAGCCACCCCCGAAACCAATCAGGAGGCCGCGTGATGACCTTGGCCGCGACCAACCCCGTCCCGGCGATGAGCTTGAAGCGGCTGATCGGCGCCTACTTCAGCGATGCGAAATACGAGTCCCTCAGGCTGTTCAGGACGCCGGCCTTCTCGATGCCGATCCTGGCCATGCCGATCCTGTTCTACAGCTTCTTCGGCGTGATCCTGAACGGCAAGGCGGGCGCGGTCTTCGCCAACCAGATGTTCGTGGGCTGGACGGTCTATGGCGTCATGGGCCCGGGCCTGTTCGGCTTCGGCATCCTGGTGGCCGTCGAGCGCAATCAGGGCCTGCTGACCTTCAAGCGGGCGCTGCCGATGCCCACCGGCTCGTACCTGACGTCGAAGCTGATGATGGCCTACGTCTTCGCCATCGTGGTGATGATCATGCTGGTGACCGCGGGCCTGACCATGGGCCATGTGACCCTGGCGGGCGCCCAGCTGTTCCGCCTGGCGGCGGTGATGTCCCTGGGCGTCTTCCCGGCCTGCGCCGTCGGCCTGTTCATCGGCTGCTATGCTCCGGCCTCCAGCGCCGCGGCTTTCGCCAACATTGTCTACCTGGGCATGGCCTTCCTCTCGGGCCTGTTCTTCCCGATCAGCGGGGTGCTGAAGACCATCCAACCGATCTGGCCGACCTACCATCTGGCGCAACTCGCCCGGGCCTCAGCCGGGCTGCCGAGCCAGGGATCGATGCCGCAGCACATCGCGATCCTGGCGGTCATGACCCTGGCCCTGACCTTCGCCGCGGCGCGCAAACTGGCGCGGACCGGTTAGGCGCCAAAAGCCTCCAGCCGCGCGTCGAGGCCGTCGCGGACCCCGGGCCATTCGTGGGCCAGGACCGAAAAGACCACGGTGTCGCGGATGCGGCCGGTCCAGGTCAGCCGATCCTGCCGCAGGATGCCTTCCTGGATGGCGCCCAGTTTCAGCACCGCGGCGCGGCTGCGGGCGTTGATCGCGTCCACCTTGAACTGCACTCGCCGGGCGCCGCGCTCGAACGCGTGGGCCATCAACAGCCGCTTGGCCGCCGGGTTCACCGCCCCGCCGCGCAGCTCCGGCCCGTAGTAGGTGGCCCCGATCTCCACCGTCGCATTGGCCGGGTCGATGGCCAGAAAGCTGGTCGTCCCACGGCATCGCCCGTCCGCCATCACCGCGAACGCGATCCACTCCGGACTGGATTTACCGTACATCCGGTCCCAGCCGACATCGAAGGCCTCGCCCAGCATCGAGAAGGGATAGAGGTCGTTCCAGGTCGCCGGATCGGCCGCGCAGGCGGCCCGCAGGTCCTCGCGATGGGCCTGCGTCATCGGCTCCAGCCGCACATGGCGGTTTTCGAGCACCTGGACGTCCAACTGCATCTTTCTTCACCTGCGTCCAAAAAACTTACGGGGCGGGCCTTGCGCCGCCTTGATCAACACATACCTGAGGGTGGCCCATTCCTGGGCGTTTCCTCCCTAGACTTTAAAGGGCCGGCCCCGATGGGCCGGCCCCTTTTTTTTTGGCTAACCGCCGAGCATGTAGAGCCGCGCGGCCTGCGCCAGATACCCCGCGCCGATCACCGTCAGGATCAGCCGCAGGTAGCGCTTGAAGTTCACGTCGCTCAGCCGGTTCAGGACGATCCCCCCGGCCGCCGTTCCCAGCATCGACAACGGGATCGCCACGGCGAACAGCCACCAAGGCGGCAGGCCCTTGCCGTGAACCGCCAGCAGCGGTGCGCCATAGACGGCGATCTTCATCAGGTGGCTGAAGATCTGGGTGGCGGCCTTGGTGGCGACGATCTGGTGGCGGTTGAGCGCGGTGCGCACGAAGAAGATGTCGAGCAGCGGCCCGGCGACGCCGGCCGTCAGGTTCATTCCCGTGACGCTGATCCCGCAGATCAGGGCCTGCACCGGCCGCGAGGCGTCGAGCTTCACCCAGCCTTGCGGCAGCCAGACCAGGAAGGGCGCGAGACCCATCAAGAGGAAGAGCGTCGCCCGCGTTGGCTCAAGCGCCACGAAGGCCATCACCCCGCCGATCGCGAAAGCGCCGATCGCGAAAACGCCGACGATCCGCCAGTCCACGTGCTTGCGGTGCAGGATGGCCCGCCAGCCGTTGGCGACCAGCTGCAGGATGCCGTGGACGACGAAGGTGGCGGAGACCGGCAGGACCAGGGCGAGCGAGCCCTTAAGCAGCAGGCCTCCCGCCATGCCGAAGACGCCGGAGATGGCGGCGGTGATGAACGACATCACCACGATGAAGATCGCGGGGCCGAGGGTCATGAGGATAGTCCTCCGAGGTTGCGATCCGCCTCGCGAGGGGGACACAGGCCCCTTCGTCCGCGGACCTGCGACGCGACGTGCGCCAGAAGGAGCCGGCCGTCCGGCTGGGGCCAACGGCCGTCATCGGCCGGGCGCTTGGAAGGCAACGCGGCCCGGTCATCGGGCAAGCGCCTTGTAGAAGAAGGTGGCGTCGCAGAGCGCGCCATCGGGATAGAGGGCGTAATCGGGAATGATCCCCGCGCGACGCCAGCCGCGTTTTTCGTAGAGATAGTCGGCAGGGCTTCCGGTGACGGTGTCGAGCACCATCAGCCAGCGACCCATCGCACGAGCGGCGTCTTCCGTAGCGGCCATCAGAGCTTCGGCGGCGCCACGGCGGCGGCCGCGCCGATGGACCAGCAGCTTGGAGACATCGACGCGGTGCGGCTGGTTGGGTGTCGAGACCGGTATCACCTGCACCACGCCGAAGACGCCCTCATCGTCCTCTGCCGCCAGGATCGCGCGCCCGTCGTCCGCGGTGGTCTCCTCGCGCCAGAAGGCCTCAGCCTCTTCCAACGTCATATCCGCCATGAAGCTGACCGAGGCGCCGCCCTGGACGCAGTCGAGCAACACCGATGCGAGGGCGGGAACCGACGCGCTCGCCTCATCCGGCGACAGGCTGCGTATGCGGAAAGCTTGAGTCATCTGAACGGCGCCTGCCTACGCCCGCGAACGCCGTTTCGCCAGCCCTAAAGCCACGCTTGCGGCGCCGCGTCTCAGGCGCGCTCAGCCCTTCTTGCGGGCCACCGAACAGGCCCAGCCGTCGCCCGCCCTCCGCGCCACGCCCGGATAGGGGCAGAGCAGCTGGCTGTCGCCCTGCGGCCCAGTGGCGGTCACCTCATGCGGCGCGGCCTTCTCCTCGACCCAGCGGTCCAGAATCTCGAGCCAGTCGACATTGCCAGGCCCCGCGCCGCCCTGGCAGTGCAGCATGCCGGGGATCATGTAGAGCCGGTAGAACGCGGCCGAGCCGGGGGTGGCCCTGGTCACCTCGCCGAAGTAGCGGACGCTGCCCAGGGGCGGGATCGCCGGGTCGTTCCAGCCATGGTACTGGATCAGCTTGCCGCCGTGCGCCTTGAACGGGCTCAGGTTCGCGTCCGTGGCGTCCAGAACCCGCGCGGTGGCCTGCCGGTCGCGGTCGTACTTCGGGCCCAGATCCATCGTCAGGAAGTTGAACGAGGGGTCCTTGTAGACGAAGTATTTCAGGAACTGCGACGAGATCGCGTGCCCGGCGGACTCCGCCCATGCCGCCTGCGAGGTCCCGGTGTTCCAGGCCTGCCAGCCGCCGCGCGCGGCCTCGGCGCCCGGCATGTAGCCCGGGAAGGCCTGTTTTCCGCCTACCATCCGGCCGCCGTAGATCGCCTTGGCCGAGGCGACCTGTGGCGCGGTCAGGCAGCCCCCTTGTTCAGCGCCGGGGCTCTGGCCCGGCTTGCACGCCAGCACCGCCGGATCGAACTTGCAGGCCATCTGGTCACGGATGAACGGACCGCCGTCGGCGCACTGCTTCAGCGCCGCGGTCTGCAACAGCTCCAGCTGCGGCAGGGCGAGATAGCCGCCGGGCTTGGCCAGCGCCTGCTGCATATAGGCTCGGCCACCGGTGGACAGGGTGTTGTAGTTGGCCGTGGCGCCGGCGACGATGCCGTCGAAGTCGTTCGGGAACCGCTGGGCCTCCATCAGCGCCTCGCGCCCGCCGGCCGAACAGCCCACGAAATAGGCGCGTTTGGCGGGCGCGCCCTTCATCGCCACGACCAGCGCCTTGCCGGCGTCGGTGGTGGACTTCAGCGACCGCGTCCCAAAGTCGACGATCTTGCCGGGGTGACCCAGCGCCCAGGTCGCCGTGCGCCCGTTGCCGCCATGGCCGTCGTCGGTCCCGGCGGCGGCATAGCCGGTCTCGGCGCGGGCCTTGATCGCAGCCGAGGGGATCGAGCCCGCAAGCCCGCCGTTGCCGACCTGGACGAACTTGCCGTTCCAGGCCGATCCCGCCGGGATCATCACCTCGATCTTGATCTCACTGTCCGGGGTCGGCCGGCTGGTGACCATCAGGTCGCAGGCCTGGCCGGACCTCAGGCTCACCGTCCTGGCCGAGGTGATCTCGGCGTGCGGCAGGCTGGCCTTGCCAACTTCGGCGCAGGTGGTTTCGGCATGGGCGGCGCCCGGAACAGCCAGCAACGGCGCGGCGAGCGCGAGGACCGCGCCGCCGGCGAGCAGAAAGCGCTTCATCGGTCTCAGCCCTTCTTCTTCATCGGCACGTTCTTCATCGGCACGGCGCAGGCCCAGCTCTCGCCGGTCTTCTTCGCCACGCCCGGGAACGGGCAGAGCACCTGGCTCGCCGGGCCGCCGGGCGCCTGGCCGGGGCCGCCCTTGGCGATCAGCTCGCCCGGCGCCGCCTTGCCATTCACCCAGCCGTCCAGCTCGGCCACCCAGTCGACGTTGCTCGGACCCACCCCGCCGGCGCAGTGCAACATGCCGGGGATCAGGTAGAGCTTATAGAACCCGCCGGTGTCGCCCATCGTCTTGCGGACGTCCTCGTAATAGACCACCGACGAGCGCGGCGGGATCGCGGGGTCGTTCCAGCCATGGTACTGGATCAGCTTGCCGCCGTGCTTCTTGAAGGCCGCGAGGTTGGGGTCCGCGGAGTCGATGATCGGCGCCATCCTGGCGTGAGCGATGTCGAACTGGGCGCCCATGTCCATCTTCAGATAGTCGAAGTTGGGATCCTGAAAGCCGAAATATTTGAAGGCGTTGGAGGAGAAGGACGGACCGGCGGCCTTCTGGTTCAAGTCCGCGTTCGGACCGGTGATCCAGGCGTTCCAGCTGCCGTTCGCCGACTCCGCGCCGGGGCTGTAGCCGGGGAAGGCGATCTTGCCGGTCTTGTCCTTGCGGCCCTGGTACAGGGCCGTGGCCGTGGCGACCTGCGGCGCGCTGAGGCAGCCGCCCTCTTCACCGGGTTTGGGCGTCTGGCCGGCCTTGCAGGCCAGCTTGCGCGGATCGAAATGGCAGCTCATCGGGTCGCGGATGAACGCTTCGCCGCCGCATTCGGCGAGCGACGTCTTCTGCAGCAGTTCGCGCTGCGCGGGGCCCAGATAGCCGCCGGGCTTGGTCATCAACTGCTGCTGATAGGCCGACAGGCCGAACAGCTGGCTCATGTAGTTGGCGGGCGCGCCGGCGACGATGCCGTCGAAGTCGTTGGGGTAGCGCTGCGCGCTCATCAGCGCCTCGCGCCCGCCGTCCGAACAGCCCGCGAAATAGGACCGGCTCGCCTTGGCGCCCTTCTGGGCGACGATCAGCGCCTTGGACGCATCGGTGGTTTCCTTGACCGCGCGCCAGCCGAAATCGACCACCTTCTCCGGATGGCCGAGCGCCCAGGAGGCGTTGGTCCCGACCGGGTCCTGGTGTCCGTCGTCGGTGCCGGCGACCGCGTAGCCGGCCTTGACCGGCGCGTTGAACGAAACCCGGGGGATCGTGCCCGCGAAGCCGCCGTTGCCGACCTGCACGAACTTGCCGTTCCAGGCGGCGCCCTCGGGGATCCACAGCTCCATGCGGATATCGCTATCCTTGGTCGGGCGGCTGGTCACCGAGACCTTGCAGACCGCCATCTCGCCGACCTTCTCGGAGACCGCCTTGGTCACCTCGGCATGCGGCAGGACGGTCTTCACCAGGTCCGCGCACGCGGTCTCCGCATGCGCGGCGGCGGGGGCGCCCAGCGCCAGCAGCGACGCGGACATGGCGGCCAGCGCCAGTGTGGTCGTCTTCATCCTAAGAGCCCTCCCAAGCTTCGTTTGTTATCGGAGTTTAGGCACAGCGCGGGGAGGCGCGCAAAGCGTCCTTCTTCCCTCGTGGCCGACGCCGCGTCCGAAGCGCGCGGTCGAGCGGTCCCAGACGAAGGTCGAGAGGTCTTAGGCGAAGGTCGAGAGGTCTTAGGCGAAGAACGCAAAACCACGAACCCACACGAAAACCACGAACGCGCCCAGAGAGCGGCCCGGCCGCAGGCCAAGTCCTGTTCGCGCTGAGCCCGGAAATCTCGGCCAACCGCGCCTCAGCCGGCAGGGCGCGTTCGTGTTTTTTCGTGTGGGTTCGTGGTTGAATCTTGAAGGCGACGCCGCGACCGACACCGTCTCCAAGCCCTGGAGACAGCGCCGGCGCTGGTAGCGGCTAGTGCCGGAAGATCGAGGTCTCGCCGGCGTCGCGGGGCATCTCGCGGTACTGGCGCAGCTCGTTGCGGCCGACCACCATGTGGTGGACCTCGTCCGGGCCGTCGGCGATGCGCAGGGTGCGGGTCTGGGTGTACATCCGGGCCAGCGGGGTGTGCTGCGAAACGCCGAGCGCGCCGTGCATCTGGATCGCCTGGTCGATGATCTGGCAGACCCGCTCCGGCACCATGGCCTTGACCATGTGGATCCAGACGCGGGCTTCCTGATTACCCAGGACGTCCATCGCCTTGGCGGCCTTCAGCACCATCAGGCGCATGGCTTCGATGTCGAGGCGGGCGCGGGAGATGATCTCCAGATTGCCGCCCAGCTGCACCAGTGGCTTGCCGAAGGCCTCGCGGGAAAGGCCGCGGGTGACCAGCAGGTCCAGCGCCTTTTCGGCCGAGCCGATGGCGCGCATGCAGTGGTGGATGCGGCCCGGGCCCAGGCGCAGCTGGCTGATCTCGAAGCCACGGCCCTCGCCCAGCAGCATGTTCGAGGCCGGCACGCGGACATTGTCGAAGACGATGTGCATGTGGCCGTGCGGCGCGTCCGGATCGCCGAACACGTTCATCGGACCGAGGATCTTCACGCCGGGCGCGTCGGTGGGCACCAGGATCTGCGACTGGCGCAGGTTCGGCGGGCCATCCGGCGTCGTCTGCACCATGGTGATCATGATCTTGCAGCGCGGGTCGCCGGCCCCGGAGATGTAGTGCTTCTCGCCGTTGATCACATATTCGTCGCCGACCAGGGTGGCGCGGGTGTTGACGTTCTTGGCGTCGGAGGAGGCGGAGTTCACCTCGGTCATCGCGAAGGCCGAGCGGATTTTGCCGGCCAGCAGCGGCTCCAGCCACTGCTTCTTCTGCTCCGGCGTGCCGACCCGCTCCAGGACTTCCATGTTGCCGGTGTCGGGCGCGGCGCAGTTCATGGTCTCGGACGCCATGCGGTTCTTGCCCAGCTCGACGGCGATATAGGCGTAGTCGAGGTTCGACAGGCCCTCGCCGGTCTCGGCGTCTGGCAGGAAGAAATTCCACAGGCCGTTGGCCTTGGCCTTGTCCTTGGCGGCTTCCAGGCATTCCAGCTGGCCGGGCGCATAGGACCAGATGTTCGGGTTGCCCTCGCCCAGGCGATGGAACTCCTCGCTCATCGGCTCGACGACCTCGCGGATGAAGTCCTTCACCTTGTTGAGCAGCGGCAGGGCCTTGGCGCTCATCCGCAGGTCGTTCATCTCGTCCTGCGGGTTCAGCGAGAAGCTGGAGGCAGGCTTTTCGGCGGCGATGTTCATCGGGTCACTCCCAGGCCTGGCGTTGGGCAGGCGGATTTGTTTGCGCCAAGCATTGGCCCATCACCCCGGTTCAAACAAGCGTTTAAACTGCTCGAGCGCCCATCCCTCCTCTTTAGGCCCATCCCTCCTCTTTAGGGGAGGGTGGCCGAGGCGCAGCCTCGGACGGGTGGGGGTTTCACGTTCAAGCGCCGTCTGGGTCCGAAGGGCGCCCCCTTCCATAGACCGATGGGTGCGCCTCTAGCGCCAACAGGACCTCATCCATCACGCCGGCGATGTCCGCACGAACGACTGAATTCGGAAACCGCATGACCTGGTAGCCGGCCCGTTTAAGCACCGCGTCCCGCACGCCGTCGTGTTCGGCCTGGAGCGGGACGTTGTGATGAGCGCCGTCGAGTTCGATGACGCGCAGTCGGTCGATGCAGACGAAGTCGAGGTAGTAGCCGTGAAACGGCCGCTGGCGCCGAAAGTGGAAGCCCTGCGCGTGCAGGCGCTTGAGCCGCGCCCGGAGCCAGACTTCTGGCTCGGTCATGGCGCTCCGCAGGCTGCGCGCCCGAACTGTTGGCCTTGTCGCCAGGTCGGAAACCCCCACCCGACCGGCGCTGCGCGCCGGCCACCCTCCCCTAAAGAGGAGGGATGAAGTCTAGCCCTACTTCACCGGCGCGCCGGCGGCGGTGGCGCAGACGGCGACCAGCAGGGCTTCGTCTTCCGGGCCGCCGAGCTTCTTGGGCGTCTCGGAACGCCAGCCGTTGGCGATGCTGAAGGTCGCCGACGGCTTGTAGGAGCCCATCGGGATGATGTTCTTCTTGCCGCAATCCACGGCATAGACCGAACCCACGCCCTTGGTCGGGCCGCCCGGCATCAGGTTGGCCGACGGCTTGGAGATCGCCTGCATCACGACGATGCGGCCGGTCTCGCGGTCTTTGTAGGTATAGTCGCCGTCGTAGGACCACTCGATGCCGTTCGCCCCGTCGGCGAACTTGACCCAGTGTTCGGCATGGGCCGCGCCGTAGCTTGCGGCGGCGATGAGGGTGGCTAGCGCCAGGCTCTGGCGAATGGGGGCGCGGCGCATGGGGCGGTCTCTCCGGACTGACTTCACGATCTTCGGCCGCGACCCTAGCGGCGCCCAGCAATCGCCTCCAACCGAAATATCGTCGCGCCTTGACTCTACAGGGGGGTTTTCCTACTTGCAGCCCGTCGTTAGCACTCAAGGACCGCGACTGCTAACACGCGGCCCGAGCAGCGCTGGCGCTGTCATCAAAACCAACCGTCGATCGAACGGAGAAAGAGCATCATGGCGTTTCGTCCCCTGGGAGACCGCGTCCTCGTCAAGCGCGTCGAGGAAGAAGAAAAGACCAAGGGCGGGATCATCATCCCCGACACCGCGAAGGAAAAGCCGCAGGAAGGCGAAGTCATCGCGACCGGCCCCGGCGCGCGTGACGATACCGGCAAGATCCAGCCCCTCGACGTCAAGAAGGGCGACAAGATCCTGTTCGGCAAGTGGTCCGGCACCGAGGTCAAGCTCGACGGCGCCGACCTGCTGATCATGAAGGAAAGCGACATCCTGGGCGTGCTCGAGGCCTAACGCGCCCGACGACCGGACTTTCCCTCCCCCTTAGACTTTCAGAAAAAGAGAACCCAACATGGCTGCGAAAGACGTTTATTTCGCCTCTGACGCCCGCGACCGGATGCTGCGCGGCGTGAACACCCTAGCCAACGCGGTCAAGGTGACCCTTGGTCCCAAGGGCCGCAACGTGATCATCGAGAAGTCCTTCGGCGCGCCGCGCTCCACCAAGGACGGCGTCTCGGTGGCCAAGGAAATCGAACTGGCGGACCGCTTCGAGAACCTCGGCGCCCAGCTGATCCGCGAAGTCGCCTCCAAGACCAACGACAAGGCCGGCGACGGCACGACCACCGCCACGGTGCTGGCGCAGGCCATCGTCACCGAAGGCTTGAAGTCGGTGGCCGCGGGCATGAACCCGATGGACCTGAAGCGCGGCGTCGACAAGGCGGTCGCCAAGGTCGTCGAGGAGATCAAGAACTCCTCGCGCAAGGTCACCACCAACGAAGAAATCGCCCAGGTCGGCACGATCTCGGCCAACGGCGACGTGGAAGTCGGCGCGATGATCGCCAAGGCCATGGCCAAGGTCGGCAACGAAGGCGTCATCACGGTTGAAGAAGCCAAGACCGCCGAGACCGAGCTGGACGTCGTCGAAGGCATGCAGTTCGACCGCGGCTATCTCTCGCCCTACTTCATCACCAACGCCGAGAAGATGGAGGCCGACCTCGAAGAGCCGATGATCCTGCTCTTCGAAAAGAAGCTCTCCTCGCTGCAGCCCCTGCTGCCGGTGCTGGAAGCCGTGGTTCAGTCGGGCCGTCCCCTGCTGATCATCGCCGAGGACGTCGAAGGCGAAGCGCTGGCCACCCTGGTGGTCAACAAGCTGCGCGGCGGCCTCCGCGTCGCGGCCGTCAAGGCGCCGGGCTTCGGCGATCGCCGCAAGGCGATGCTGGAAGACATCGCCATCCTGTGCGGCGGCCAGCTGATCAGCGAAGACCTGGGCATCAAGCTCGAGAACGTCACCCTCGAAATGCTCGGCAAGGCCAAGAAGGTCACCATCACCAAGGACGACACCACCATCGTGGACGGCTCGGGTGACAAGGCCGGCATCGAAGGCCGTATCTCGCAGATCAAGAAGCAGATCGAAGACACAACGTCGGACTACGACAAGGAAAAGCTGCAGGAACGCCTGGCCAAGCTGGCCGGCGGTGTTGCGGTGGTCCGCGTCGGCGGTTCGACCGAAGTCGAGGTGAAGGAAAAGAAGGACCGCGTCGACGACGCCCTCAACGCGACCCGCGCGGCCGTGGAAGAAGGCATCGTCCCCGGCGGCGGCGTCGCCCTGCTGAAGGCCTCCAAGGTTCTGGACGGCTTCAAGGGTGACAACGACGACCAGGAAGCCGGCGTCGCCATCGTGCGCCGCGCCCTGCAGGCCCCGATCCGCCAGATCGCCGAAAACGCCGGCGTCGAAGGCTCCATCGTGGTCGGCAAGGTGCTCGAGAACCCCTCGCCCACCTTCGGCTTCAACGCCCAGACGGAAGAGTACGTCGACATGGTCAAGGCCGGCGTCATCGATCCGGCCAAGGTCGTGCGCACGGCCCTGCAGGACGCGGCCTCGGTCGCCGGCCTGATGATCACCACCGAAGCGGCCATCGTCGAGGCGCCCAAGAAGGGCGGCGGCGGCGGCGGCATGGGCGGCGGCGGCGGCATGGGCGGCATGGGCGACATGGACTTCTAGTCCACGCTCACAACGCTTTGAGAAACGAGGGCGGGGCCGCAAGGTGCCGCCCTTTTTCTATGGCTCACCGACAACGCAGCGGACGCCCTCGGGTCATCCCGGAAAGCCGCTCTTGCGGCTTGTCCGGGACCCATACGCACAGACCCATCGGGCTGGCCACCGTCCGTCGGCGTCCATGGGTCCCGGTCTTCGCGCGCCGCGAAACCGGGATGACATGGGGTGTGGATGCGGGAAAGGATGGGCGCCGTTCATGCGAGGAGACGCCCCGTGTCCACCTCTCCCCGACTCGGGCGCTAAATCGCCTATGGCAGAGCCATCTCCCTTCGATGACGCGGCGATCTACTACGACCGCTTCCGGGCGCCCTACGCCCCGGCCGCGCTGCGCTACATCGGTGACACGCTGGACCTTGGGCGCGATGCGCGGGTCCTCGATCTCGGCTGTGGGCCCGGGACGATTGCGATCCCGCTGTCGCGCCTGGCGGTCGAAGTCGTCGCCGTGGACCCTGGGGCCGCCATGCTCGCGGAGGCCAGGCGGCTGGCCGCTCTGCGCGGCGTGACCAATATCCGCTGGATTCAAGGCCGGGCCGAGGACCTGCCCTCCGATCTCGGAACCTTTCAACTGGTCACCATGGGGCAGTCCTTCCACTGGATGGATCGCGACCGGGTCCTGCGCCAGCTTGCGGACCTGGTGGAGCCCGGCGGCGCGCTGGCGATCCTGGATGAGGGACGACGGCGACCGCAGGAAAGCTGGGAACCGCTGGCCGCGGCGGTCGCGGGCCGATTCCTGGCGCGCCGCGGACGTCACCCGCTGAAGCACCCGGAAGTCGCCCACGCGCCGTCGCTGCGGCGATCGAGCCACTTCGCCGACTTCACGGTCCGCGAATTCGCCTTTGAGATAACCCGCGACACCGCCTCGATCCTGGGCTGCGTCTACGCGGGGGTCGGCCTGTCGAAATCGGTGCTTGGCGAGCGGGCGGCGGCGTTTGAGACGGAGCTCGTGGAGGCCCTTTTGCGGTTGAACCCCTCGGGCCTTTTCCACGAGCAACTGGAAACCGCGGTTCTGATTGCGCCTCGAAGGAGTCCTGGCTTGGTCACGCCCGCAGAGCAGACCTAGGAGGCCCGGTCTTCGCTTGCCGCGAAACCGGGATGACATGCGGTGTGGATGCGGGAAAGGATGCCGCGCACTCGCCGAAGGAAACACCCCATGCCCCTGCTGTCCGACCTGAAGGTCGTCGAATGGTCCACCTGGATCGCGGGGCCGGGCTGCGCGGCGGTGATGGCCGACTGGGGCGCCGACGTGATCAAGGTCGAGAGTGCTGCGGGCGATGCGACGCGCACCTTCTGGCCCGACACCGCCGAATGTCCGGGCAACCCGATCTTCTCCAACGAGAACCGCGGCAAGCGCGGCGTGGTACTGAATCTCGCCAAGCCGGAAGGCCGCGCGGCCCTGATCGCCATCCTTAAGGACGCCGACGTCTTCGTGACCAACGTGCGGCCCGGCGCGCTGAAGCGCGCGCGGCTGGACTACGACAGCGTCCGGGACGAGCTGCCCCGGCTGATCTACGCCAATGTCACCGGCTATGGCCTGACCGGCCCCGAGGCCGATATTCCCGCCTTCGACCTCACCGGGTTCTGGAACCGCAGCGGCGTGGCGCATGCGATCAATCCGCCGGACCGCGAGCCGATCGGGTCGCGCCCCGGCATGGGCGACCATGTCACCGCGCTGGCGACCCTGTCCGGCGTCCTGGCCGCGGTGCACGAGCGCGCCCGCACCGGCGTCGGCCGCCAGGTGGAGACCGCCCTGATGCGGGTCGGGGCCTATGCGCTGGGCTGGGATCTGTCGATCCGCCTGCGCAACGGCGAGGCCCTGACGGCGCAGCCTCGCGCCACCCGGCCGGGCGCCATCGCGGGCTACTTCCGCACCCGGGACGACCGCTGGATCTATGTCGCCCAGCGCGGCCCCGACGATTTCCCACAGATGATGCGGGTCATCGGCCGCGCCGACCTGATCGACGCGCCGCGCTGCGCGGCCCCTATCGTCGACATGGCGGTGGTGCTGGAGATCCGCGCCATCCTGGAGGCGGTGTTCGCGGCCCTGACGCTGGACGAGGCCGTCGCCATGATGCGCAAGACCGACATCATCGCCGCGCCCCTGACCACGCTGGACGACTTCGTGGACGATCCGCAGGCGCATGCGGCGGGCTGTTTCGTGGATACGCCCGACGGCTGGGGCGGCAGCTTCAAGGCGCCGGCCGCGCCGGTGCGCTTCCCCGGGACGGCCACGGGCCCGGCGGGCCCGGCGCCCAAGCTCGGCGAGCACACCCGCGAGGTGCTGCTGGCGGCGGGCTACGCGCCGGCGGCTGTCGAGGCCCTGATCGCCAGCGGCGCGGCGACCTGAAGCTTTGTCGCTCTTGCTGATCGGCCGGCGAAGATGACGGCCGGCAAACGCTGCGACCTAGCGCCGATACTCCCGCCGGTCGTCGCGCAGGATCATGCCGCCGATCCAGCTGGAGACCCCGGTGATCACCGCCGCCAGGACGCCGGCGATCAGGCCGTGCACGTGGAAGCCGGGCACGACCATCGAGACCAGCAGGATCATCCCGGCGTTGACGATCAGCAGGAACAGACCCAGCGTCACCAGGGTCAGCGGCAGCGTCAGGATCACGATGACCGGCCGCACGATGGCGTTGACCACGCCCAGCAGCAGCGCCGCCAGGACCAGGGCCGTGGGGCCGGAGACGGTGATCCCTGCCACCAGCTTGGAGGCGACCCACAGGCCCAGCGCCCCGAAGATCACCCGGACGATCAGTTTGGTCAGCATGGCGCTCCCCTCTCGCGTCTAAAGCGAAGCCACTAGAGCCCGGCGGCGGCCCGTAGGAAAGGGTTTCGCGTTCGACACGCGGTCGGCGCATTTTGGCCCTGGCCCAACGCCACGCTAAGCTGACCGACCACCAAGAGGCGCGCATGTACCGATACCTTCTCCTGCCGGCGATGCTGATGGCGATCAGCGCCTGCGCCTCGGGCGATCCGGGGGATGGCGACCGCGCCGGACCGCCCGGCGGCCCGCCGCGTATCCGGCTGTTCATCAGCCCGTCCGGCGAGCCCTTCCGCGGCGAAGGCGGCCTCGCCCGCTGGTTCGCCCAGGCCGACGCCGACCACGACGGGGCGATCACCCTGGAAGAATTCCGCATCGACGCGATGCGCTCGTTCAAGGTGCTGGACGTCAACGGCGACGGGACCAT
Organism: Alphaproteobacteria bacterium; assembly: GCA_025359785.1. GTDB lineage: Bacteria > Pseudomonadota > Alphaproteobacteria > Caulobacterales > Caulobacteraceae > Phenylobacterium. Next base: position 48,747 of record JANYET010000059.1, read on the forward strand.
CGACGGCTTCGAACTGCAGGCCTACGAGCGCGATATCGTCCCGGAGATCGGCATCATGACCTTCGACGACCCGGCCCAGGGCGGCGGCCGGATGCGCCGGGGCGGCGGGGGACCGGGTGGCAGCGGGGGAGCGGGTAGCGGCGGCGCCACAGGGGGATCATCGCCCCGCACCAACGACACCGGCGGCTCCCACGTCGACGCCGAGGCTCTGCTGCGCCAGCAGAGCGTGAAGATCCCCATCGCCGGGCGCGACGGGGCCGCGCGCTATTCGCTGCTCAACGAGCCGCAGCCAATCGCCGCGGCCGATGCCGATCTCGACGGCAAGGTGACGCTGGCCGAATGGAAGGCGATCACCGATCGCCGCTTCGCCAAGCTCGACCGCCTGAAAACCGGGCGGCTGACCATGGACAGCCTCTTGAAGGTGCAGCCCAAGGACCAGAAGGGCGGGCCCCGCGCCGCACCGAATGGACAGCCCGCGGAACGGGGCGCTCACCCCCAATAGGGCTGGATGTCCTTGGCATAGGCGAGACCCTGGACGAGCCCGGCCCGCGCGGCGTCGACGCGGCGGGCGAAGTCCATCAGGTTGGGCCCGAACGCCGCGACGCTGGCCTCGTCCGGCGTGATCAGCAGCACCGTGGCGCCGCCGTCCTTCAGGCTCTCGATCTCCTGGTCGAGCAGCTGGCCCATGCGGTTGGCGGCGTCCAGCGTCTCGCCGAGCCGCAGCGCGATCACCGCCACCACCTGGTGGCCGGCCGCCATGTCGGCGTTGGTGGGCGAGCGCATGCCGCCATCGATATAGCGGCGACCCTTGAGGGTCACCGGCGGGAAGACGCCGGGCACGCTGCAGCTCGAGGCCACGGCGCGGGCGACGCCAACGCCGGACGCGCGGGTCCAGAGCTGGAAGCCGCCAGTCTCGGCGTCGACCGCCGTGCAGGCGAAATCGCGCTCCGGCCAGGCGTCATCCGGCAGGCTCGCGAAGGCGTGGCCAAAGCTCGCCAGGAACGCGGACTCGTCCATGGTCCGGGCGGCCAGCGCGAAGGCGCCGATCTCGGCGCGGGCCGCGGCCGGGTTGCGCGTGCCGCTCTGCGCCTCGGCCATCAGCCGCATCAGCGTCGAGAGGTCGGCGGCCGGGCGGCCTGCGTCGCGGCCTGGGTCGCCGCCGGCGGAGGCTGGACGATAGGCCTCGGCCAGAATCGGGTCGGCCAGGGTCTTGGCGTCCGCGCCCAGCGCCAGCCGGGCGCCCACGAACGAGCCCGCCGAGGTGCCGAGCGTGAAGTCCGCCCGGCCGAGGTCGGCCCCGGCCTGCGCCAGGCCGGCGATCAGTCCGCTCTCCCAGGCGATCCCCACCGGTCCGCCGCCGCCCAGCACCAAAGCCCGTGTCATGTCCGGTTCTCCCGCAGGACCTTACTGTCCGGGAGACCGGGCGGCTTGTCATCCCCCCGCGGCGTGGTCCGGTCCGGCTGCCAGCCGCTGGAGGATCTCAGGCCAATGCTTCTGGCTCATGTAGTGGCCGATGCCCTCCATCTGGCGCACTTCGCCGGCGCCGGGACCGAGGTAGCCCAGGAGCTCCGGCAGCGAGGTCATCCCATCCTCCGCGCCGTGCCAGATGATCACCGGGCGGTCGGGCGTGTACGGCGGAGCATGGCGCGCGCGCCGATAGGCCTTGAGCTCATCGCACGGGCCGCGGATCGAGCGCGCCAGAGCTTCGCCGACCAGCGCGCACATATAGTCCACGGCCTCCGGCCGTGTTTCGATAAAGGCGCGATCGCCGGGCGAAATAGCCCCGGCGCGCGCCATGTTGCGGGTCAGCGCGTGCGAGCGTCGCAGGCGCAGCACCGTGAAGATCGCTTCAACGATCCACGGATTGGCCTCCAGCCGGGCGCGGATGTCGCCGAGCAGGTTCGGCGGCTGGTTCGCCCGGTCCTGGATCCTGGGCGCGCGCCCCGACAGCAGCATGACCATCTCGGCGCGCGGTCCCAGCCGCTGCGCCGTGGCCAGCGCCGACAGGCCGCCCGACAGCACGCTGACAATGCGGACCGTCGCCAGGCCGAGCTGATCGCATAGCTCGACAACGCTGTCGGCGACGGTTTCGAAACTGTAGGTCCGCAACGGATCGGACTGGCCGAAGCCCGGCCGCTCCGCCGCGATCAGCCGCAGCTTGAGCGCCGCCGCCAGAGCCTGGGTGCCGGGCAGCACCAAGCTTGAACCCATGCCTTCGTGGAAGAACAGCACCGGCTGGCCGGTGGGGCTCCCATAGTCGCGGTAGGCCAGAACGCGGCCGTCGCGCAGCGTCAGCCGTTGGAGCGGCGGGGCGTCGGCCATCACCCGGCTGAGGTCCGCCGCCGCCGTCTCGGCCTCCAGGACGCCGGCCACCGCGCCCAGTTCGGTGAGCGCCCGCACGAGGTCGCTCTGCCGCGTCAGGCCCATCTTGTCGAAGATCGCGCCCAGCTGGTTGCGTACCGTGTTGATCGAGACGTCCAAGCTGTCGGCGGCCTGTTGCAGGGACAGCCCCTCGCGCAGCTTGCGGGCCAGACGGACCTCGGCCTCGGTCAGGCCGAAGCTGTCCTGCACACCGATCCATAGCCGCGAGGCGGCCTCTGGCGCGGGGAAGACCAGCGCCACGGCGCCCCGCATCGCCGCCCATCTGGCGCCCGCCTGGCCGATGCGGGACATCAGGGCTTGCGCCGGGGTGGCGTAGGCGAAGGCCGGTCCCGCGCCGCCCCGCCGCTCCAGCCGTACGACCTGCTGGCCGGAACCCGCCTGAAGCTGCGCCAGCGCCTGATCGAGCGCCTCGCCGTTCTGCGGATCGTTGAACGCCAGCGGCGATCCCACGGCGGCGCGGCCCAGTCCGGCCAGCGCCGCGGCCGCCATGGGACTACAGACCAGCACCTTGCCGGTGGCGGAGAGCGCCAGCCAGCCAAGGTCGGCGCGCCAGCCTTCGTCCTGCGGCCCCTCGCCGGGCTTGGCCGCCAGCCGCGCCACCTCCTGGCCCTGAGCGAGCTCGGCCATGGCGCCGGCCGGCGGCGCGGCGTCCTCGCCCGGCAGCACATCCATCAGATGGCCCCACCGCGTCGGATCTGCCGCGTAGCGATAGAACATGCCCAGGACGAGGTCCGCTTCAGCCGGCTTCATGTCGGGGCGTCGGCTCCGTGAACGCGAATATGCCCTAGGCTCGCCGGAACGGAGTCATCTGACAAGAGCGTCCCCTTGCCTCACTCCGGCCCGCGTGGGATGCCTTCGGTCAAACAGATGTTTAGACGGGAAACGAAGGTCATGAAGGCTGCGGTCTACTACGAAAACGGCGGTCCCGACGTCTTCAAGTACGAGGACGTCGCCGATCCCGAATGTCATCGCAAGGGCATCGTCATCCGCGTCGAGGCGGTCTCCATCGAGGGCGGCGATACGCTCAACCGCTTCGGCGGCGCGCTGGTCACGAAGCCCCACATCGTCGGCTATCAGGCGGCCGGCGAGGTCATTCAGGTCGGCGAAGAGGTCGAGCATATCAAGGTCGGCGACAGGTGCGTCACCACCGGCGGCTTCGGCAGCCACGCCGAGCTGCGCGCGGTCGCGGCCCGCACCGCCTGGGTGATCCCGCCCGGCATGGACGTGAAGCTGGCCGCCGCCATTCCCGTGCCTTTCGGCACCGCCCACGACTGCCTGTTCGAGTTCGGCCGGATGAAGAAGGGCGAGATCGTCCTGGTGCAGGCCGGCGCCTCCGGGGTCGGCGTCGCGGCCATCCAGCTCGCCGCCCGGGCCGGCGCGTCGATGATCCTGGCCACCGCGTCGTCCGACGCGCGGCTGGAGGCGCTGAAGCCGCTCGGCCTCACCCACGGCATCAACTACAGCCGCGACGACGTGGCGACCGAGGTCGCGCGGCTCACCGACAAGCACATGGCCGACGTGATCGTCGACTCGGTCGGCGGCCCCACCCTGCAGTCCTCGATCGCCAGCCTCGCCTATCGCGGCCGGGTGTCGATGGTCGGCGCGGCCGGGCGCGAGCCCATGAGGGTCGACGTCGGCTCGATGATGGGCGGCAACCGCTCGCTCTCCGGCGTCTTCCTGGGCGCCGAGATCGCCACCGACCGCGTCCACGACAACATCCAGCAGCTGATCCAGGACGTCGCCGACGGCGCGCTGAAGGTGGTGATCGACAAGACCTTCGCGCTGAGGGACGCCGCCGAGGCGCACCGCTACATCGAAAGCCGCCAGGCGGTGGGCCGGGTCCTGCTGATCCCCTGATGGGCCTGGCCGTCACCCTCCTGCTCGCCGGCGTGATCCTCGCCATCGCCGCCCTGCACCTGAGCTGGGCGTTCGGCAGCGACTGGCCCACGCCCAGGGGCGAGCTCGCGATCTACGTCACCCCCGGAACGCGGCGCCCCGGCGCGGCGATCACGATCGGCGTCGCCGCGGCCATAGCGCTGGCGGGCTTGATCGTGCTCGCCTTCCGCGCGCCCCTGACCTGGCCCTGGAACATGGCCTCGGCCGCCGGCTATTTCGGCGTGATGCTGGTGTTCCTGGTCCGCGGCATGGCGGGCTATTTCCCGGCGCTCTGGCGAGTATCGCAGGGCCGGCCCTTTTACCGCCTGAACCGCATCTACTACTCTCCGCTCTGCCTGGTGATCGCCGGCGGGCTCGCCGCCAACGTCCTCATCCGCTGACCCTCAAGGAAGCCGCCCATGCCCCGCGCTCGCAACGGCGATGTCGAGATCGAGTACCAGACCTTCGGCGACCATCAGCCTGAGGCCGTCCTGCTGATCAACGGCCTGGGCTCGCAGATGACCCGCTGGCCGGAGGCCTTCTGCGAAAAGCTGGTGGCGAAAGGCTACCGCGCCATCCGCCTCGACAACCGCGACACCGGCCTGTCCACCTGGCCCCAGGAGAAATACGCGCTGTCCGACATGGCCCGCGACGCCGTCGCCGTCCTCGACGCAGCCGGTGTGGACAAGGCCCACGTCGCCGGCGTCTCCATGGGCGGCATGATCGTCCAGCGCCTGGCGCTCGACCACCCCGAGCGCGTGCTGTCGATGACCTCGATCATGTCGACCACTGGCGAGGCCTCGACCATGGCGCCGCACCCCACGGCCGGCGCCGTGCTGACCGCGCCGGCGCCCGATCCGGCCGCCGACTACGAGGCCTATCTGGCCCACGGCATCAAGAACGCCCGCATCATCGGCAGCCCGGCCCATCCGTGGACGGACGATGAGATTCGTGGCCGGGTGATCGCGGAGCATGCCCGGGCCTTCAACCCGGCCGGCGTCGCGCGCCAGATGTCCGCCGTCCGCGCCGACGGCGACCGCACCGAGGCGCTGAAGGCCCTGACCCTTCCGGTCGTCGTCCTGCACGGCGCCGACGATCCCCTGCTGCCCAAGGTGGGCGGTGAGGCGACCGCCGCGGCGATCCCGGGCGCGGAGCTGCGCATCATCCCGGGCATGGGCCACGACGTGCCGCCGGGCCTCTACGACACCATCATCGACGCCATTCTGGCCGCGGCCGCCCGCGCCAAAACGACAGCCTAAGGAACCGCCATGGGACGTCTCTCCGGCCGCACGGCCGTCATCACCGGCGCGGGCAGCGGCATCGGCCGCGCCGCCTCCCTGCTGTTTTCCCGCGAGGGCGCCAACCTGGTCTGCGTTGACCGCGCCGACAGCGTCGCCGAGACCGCCGAGATGGTCGCCAAGGCCGGGGGCAAGGCCGTCGCCCTGCAGGGCGACGCCGGCGACGAAGCCTTCGTGAAATCCTACATCGACCGCGCGCTGGCCGACTACGGCCGGCTCGACGTGGTCTGGGCCAACGCCGGCATCTCCGGCGGCTTCCTGCCGCTGGAGGAACAGACCCCCGACTACTGGACCGAGATCCTGCGCATCAACCTGATCGGCGCGTTTCTGGCCGTGAAGCACGCCAGCCGCGTGATGATCCCGCAGGGCCACGGCTCGATCATCTGCACGGCCTCGGTCGCCGGCATCCGCTCCGGCGCCGGCGGGCCGGCCTATTCCGCCTCCAAGGCCGGCGTCATCAGCCTCGCGCAGACCTCGGCCAACGAATTCTACGGCACGGGCGTGCGGGTCAACGCCATCGCGCCGGGCCTGATCGAGACCGGCATGACCAAGCCGATCTTCGACGGCGCGCGGGCCCGCGGCAACGAGGACAAGATCGGCCAGCTCAATCCGCTTACCCGCTATGGCCTGCCGGACGAGATCGCCCAGGCGGCCCTGTTCCTGGCCAGCGATGACAGTTCCTACGTCAACGGCCAGACCATCGCCGTCGATGGCGGGCTGTCCTCCTCGCACCCGGTCGTGCGTCGGAAGCGGTGATCCACCGCGCGTGATCTACCTCGTTCGCCACGGCCAGACCGCGTTCAACCGCGAGCGCCGCATCCAGGGTCACGTGGACTCGCCGCTCACCGAGCTCGGCGTCCGCCAGGCCATGGCGGTCGGCGGCCTGTTGCGCGACCTGATCCCGGACCTGGACGGCTGGCGGCTGATCTCCAGCCCGCTCGGCCGCGCCCACGCCACCGCCGAACTGATCACGGCCAGACTGGGCGGCCTGCCCATCGAGCTCGACGATCGCCTGAAGGAGATGAGCTGGGGTCCGCACGACGGCCGCTTGCGCGCCGACCTCGAAGCCGAGAACCCCGAGACCTTCGGCAAGACCGGCTGGGCCTTCGACGCCGGTTCCGGTGAAAGCTACGAAGCGGTCGCCGCCCGCATCGGCGACTGGCTGGCGGACCTGCCGCCCGAGCCCGAGCGCCGGATCATTGCCGTCAGCCACGGCATCTCCGGCCGGGTCCTGCGCGGCCTCTACGCCAACCTCGACCGCGACGCCTCAGCCCAGCAGGACGTTCCCCAGGACGCGGTCTACCTGCTCCAGCACGGCGGCGTCGGCGGCATCGACTGCGAGGCGGTGGAGTAACCTCCCCCGCGAAGCAGCGGGAGGTAAAGGGGTTCCGGACACGCGCTCCGGGGGCTAGAAGCATCGCTCCCCCTCTTTCCAGGATCTGACCGACGGACCAT
>JANYET010000061.1 GCA_025359785.1 Alphaproteobacteria bacterium
GAGCCCCACCGTCGACTGGGTCTTGCCGGTGAACGAGCCATCGGAGAGGCCGCGGACGAAAATCTTGTTGCGGCCCGAGCCCAGGTTGGTGACCGCCACGCCGACCATCTGGGCGGCGATCTGTTCGAAACTCTTGCCCCCCAACACGTCGAGGTCACGCCCGGAGAGCACGCTGACCGCCGAGGCGCTGCGGGTGAGCAGCTCCAGCCGCTTTTCCGCGGTGACCACCAGCTCGTCCAGGCGCGGCGGAGCGATGATGTCGGCCTCCGGCGGCATGGCCGGCGGCGGCGGGACGGCGGCGGGGCGTCCGAAAATCCGGAAGCTGTGGGCGTCCAGCGTCTCGAAGCCGCAGCCAGCCGGCAGCAACACCGTCAGGGCCGAGGCGGGGGCCAGGGCGCCATCGACCGGACGCGAGCGGCCGCCGCAGCCGCGCGCCGGAAACCCACCCACTGACACCCCGCCCTGCACGGCGAAGTGAACGAGCGCGCTCTCGACGGGTTCGGACGGCAGGTGGAACACCCGCGTCTCAGCCGCGTGGGCGCCGCCCGCGGCCAACAGGGCGACCAGGCTCGCCGAGCCGGCGGCCAAGCGGCGCCTTGTCCCAGGCGCCCTGAGGTGCTTGCCGGTCAGCGGCGTCATCCCGGCGTAGGCCGGATGAAGCGAGGCGACCAGATCAATGCGTAGTCCACTGGCCTTGCTCGACCCCTCTGGCGATACATCCGCCCCTGGCCCGGTTGACCGCGACCGAACGGCCTGCCGCGACGACTTTGCCCACAGCCTGCGAACCGCGCCGGCCTATGACGCCCCATATCGGCACTGGGTCCTGCAAGACGTCCTGCCAAGCCCTGTGGCCCAGGCGCTGGACGCCCTGCCGTTCGAAGCACCGTCATTGGACGGCGTATCCGGCTCGCGCGAAATCCACAACAATACTCGGCGGTATATCGACGCGGCCGCGATCGCCGAACACGCCGTATGCCGCAGCGTGGCCGAGGCTTTTCAAGATCCGGCCACCGTGGCGGTGGTCGAGGATGTCACCGGCGCGCGGGTCGATGGCTGCTGCCTGCGGATTGAATACGCCCAGGACTGCGACGGATTCTGGCTGAAACCCCACACCGACCTGGGCGTCAAGAAATTCACCCTGCTTTACTATCTCGGCCCGGATGGCCAGCCTGACCTGGGCACCGATGTCTACGCCGATGCGGACACTTGGTCGCACCGCGCGCCCTTCATCCCGGGCGGCGCGCTGGTCTTCGTGCCGTCGGATCGCACCTGGCACGGGTTCGAGCGGAGACCGATTCCCGTCGTGCGCAAGTCGCTGATCATCAACTATGTCACCGAAGCCTGGATGGCCCGCGAACAGCTCGCCTATCCCGACACGCCCGTCGTCGGCCGCAAGACCCCCTGACGCCATTATTGCTAGGTCGCCGACGGCAGGGTGACGATCGCACAGGTCATGCCAGGCCGCGACATCAGCTCCACATCGCCGCCATGCGCGCGGGCGGTCGAGCGCGCGATCGGCAGGCCCAGACCCACGCCGCCATTGTCGAGATTGCGCGAAGTGTCCGTGCGGTAGAAGGGCTGAAACACCCGGCCGAGTTCGTCGGGCGAGAGGCCGGGGCCGGGGTCTGCGATCTCCACGACCGCAATCCCACCCTCCTGGCGGACCGTGATCCGCGCCGCGCCACCGTATTTCAGCGCATTGTCCACCAGGTTAGAGAACAGTCGCTGCAGGGCCACCGGGTCGCCATCGACCGTGGCCGGTTCGCCGTCGACGATCTCCACCTGGCCACCGACCATCGCCGCGTCGTCCGCCACGCATTCGATCAGTGACAGCAGATCCAGCTTTTCCCTGCGACGCGGCGAGCCCTCGTCGCGGATGAAGGCCAGCACGCCGCCGATCATCTGTTCCATCTGCTCGACATCTGAAAGGACCGAGGCGCGCACGGCGGGCGGCGCGGCCTCCAGCTTGAAACGGATGCGGGCGAGCGGCGTGCGCAGGTCGTGCGAGATCGCCCCCACCATGGCGGTCCGGTCGGTGATGTAGCGTTTGAGCCGCGCCTGCATCTCGTTGAACGCGCGGGCCGCCGCGCCGATCTCGGCGGGGCCCTTCAGCGTCATCTGCGGCGCGTGTGGGTCGCGGCCGAGGGTCTCGGCCGCCTCGGCGAAACGGCGCAGCGGGGCGGAGATGCGGCGCGAGAACAGATAGCCCGCCGATGCGACCAGCAGGAAGCCGGCCAGCAGCCAGCCCGCGGTCTCCATCTGCCAGGCCGAGGGGAAGGGCTCCGGCGTCGAGCGCACCACCGTCCAGGCGCCGTTGTCCAGCTGCAAGGCCGCGGTGAAGTCACCGAAGATCGGCATTTCCGGCCCACCGCCGAACCGGCGCCCGAACGGGCCGGACCCAGGCTGTGGCGGGTCAACCGCCGACGCCGCGCCGGGCTGGGCGCCCGGCGACACCTCCGGCAGAGCCCCGCGGTCCATCTCGAAGGGCGAGGCGCCCATGGGTCCGCCGCGGTCGGGGCCGCGCCGCAGCCGCCCGCCGATGAAGGCGCGGCGCAGGCGCCAGATCGGCGAGGCGTTCTGTTCCTCCAGGCGCACCCGCGCCTCCGGCTCGCCCAAGGTCCGAGCCAGCTCAGCCAGGGTGCGTTGGTGCTCGCGGTGCGGCGCGACCAGTTCCGGCGGCAAGGCCGTGACGGTGGTGCGCGTCAAGGGGCGCCCGAAGCGGGTCTTCAACGGTCCGCCATGGATCGCAGCCGCCACATCGGCCACCCGATAGACCGGGGTGCGCGGCGGCGGGATTAGCAGGATGACGCCGAAGCTGATCGCCTGGGCGACCAGCAGGCTCGCCAGCAGCAGGGTCACCAGTTGCAGGCTGATCGGCGCCCGTGGCCAGGCGCGGCGCGGCGCGCTCCGCCCCGCCTCGGTCACCCCCGCCTCGGTCAAGCGCGGGTCACCTTGGCGTCGAACAGATAGCCCGCGCCGCGGTAGGTCTTGATGATCTCACCCTCGACGCAGCTGTGCAGCTTCCGGCGCAGGCGGCTGATCTGTACGTCGACCGCCCGGTCGAAGACCTCGCTCTGAGAGCCGCGCGCCTGTTCCAGCAGCTGATCGCGCGACAGGATCCGCTGCGGGTTCTCCAGGAAAGCGCTGAGCAGCGAAAATTCGCCGCCGGTCAGCAGGATGGTGGTGCCGTTCGGCGCCCGAAGCTGACGGCGCAGCGTGTCCACCACGAACCCCTGGAAGTGATAGGTCTTGCCGCGCCGGGGTGCGCCGCCGCGCACCTCGTCCAGCCGGCGGAACACCGCGCGGACGCGGGCCAGCAGTTCGCGCGGACTGCAGGGCTTGGGCAGGTAGTCGTCGGCGCCGAGCTCCAGACCCAGCACTCGGTCCACTTCGTCACCCATGGCGCTGACCATGACGATGGCCGGCCCGCCGGATTCGGTTAGCCGTCGGCAGATGGAAAGCCCGTCCTCGCCGGGGAGCATGACGTCCAGCACGATCAGGTCGATCGGAGCGGCGGCCAGGACCCGCTCCATGCTGGCCGCGTCGCTGGCGGCATGCAGCTGATAGCCGTGCTCGGTCAGATAGCCGACCACCTGTTCGCGAAGTTCGGAATCGTCATCGACGACCAGGATGTGACGCGCGGGTAGGATGCCGGCTTGGCTGTTCATGGCGTCTCCTTCCTCAACCATTGTGGCGCACCGATAACGCGCCCGCCACAATCGTTGTCAGGACCATATTTCTAGTCCTCTCGGGGCGGCGGGGGTCCGCCCAGGCCTCTGCCAAAGCCTCCGCCAAAGCCAGGGCGGCCCCAGCCGGGCTCGCCGCCGGATTCGTCGGGGCCATGCATCCGTTGCAGGGCGTCGAAGACCTGGCGCTGGTCAGGGCCGAGCGCGGCGTAGAAGTTGCGAAGCGCCTCGGCGTGCTGCTGATGCCGGACCGCATGCTCGGCCTCGCGTCTCGCCATCTCGTCGAGCCGCTGCGGCGTGGTCATCGCAGCGCCATGTCCGGCGCCCGGCGGCATGCCACCCCCACCCTCGGGGCCATGACGAGGGCCGATCTCCATCGGCGGATGCCGCGACTGCAGGAAGGCGGTCAGCGCGCCCTCCTGATCGGGCCGCAAACGAAGGATGGTGCGCAAGTCGGCCGCGCGCTGGCGCTGGTGCGCCTCGTGCATGGCCTTCATCTGGGCCTGCATCTCACCGCCCATGGCGTGCGGGCCTCGATGACCGTCCGGAGCGGGCGGCTGCGCCTGGGCCCCGACAGCCAGCCCCAAGGCGAGGATGGTCGACAGGGTGGCGATACGAAGGGTTGGAGTCATGATGGTCTCCCTGGCTCTTGTGGTCAGCTTCATCGCACGACGGCCGGCCAGGGAAATTTCGGGCAGCGCGACGCGCCTGACACCGCCCCGACACGGAAGAGTGGCCCGACACGGAAGAGTGGCCCGACACGGAAGGGTGGCCCGACACGGAAGGGTGGCCCGACACGGGAGCGGGGGGGAGATCGATCAGGTCGAGTGGCCGGGGCTTTCTGCCCCGGCCGCGCCCGATCAGGCGGTCACGGCCTGCGCCGCGGTGTCCGTCTCGCCGCGATGGCGCGCCGCCCGGAAGGCGTCGATGCCGGCGGACAGCTCGGCGGGGCTGAGCTTGCCGTCGCCGTTGGTGTCGAGTTTGCCGATCGCTGAGGTCAGCGCGTCCTTGGCGCTGGCGGCCAACGTTGACCCCAGCGCCGTCTCGATCTCGTCAACGCTGAGCGATCCGTCGCCGTTGGTGTCGGCGGCGCCGATGGCCTTGGCGGCGAGGTCGCTGCTGGTGGGCGGCGCACGATGGGCCTGGTGGTGACGGTGTGCGCCGCCGGCGCCCTTCTGGACATCGAGCGCGGTGGAAAGCTCGCTGGCGCTCACCTTGCTGTCGCCGTTGGTGTCCAGCGAGGCGAACGCTTGACTGAGCGGGTCGGTCCCGGAGGTCGTATCGGCGCCGATGGCCTTCTCGATCTCGCTGAGACTGAGCGCGCCATCACCGTCGGCATCCGCCGCGCTGATGATCTTGCCCGCCACCTCGGCGCTGGTCGGCGGCGCTTCCTGCGCCGAGAGCAAGGAGGCCAGCGTGCTGGACGCGAACTGCGCCGCGCTCGTCCGGCCGGCGGGTTGGCTGGCCGGTGGCGGGCTCGGCGGCTGGCCTGGCCGGACCGAATCGGCGCCCGGCAGGTCTTGCCCAGAGGACGGCCCCTGTGGCGGCAGGAGCATGGCCAGGAGGCGTTGTGCCTGATCGCCTCCGTAAGCTGTTGGAGTTGAAGAAATTTGCATCTAAGCCTCACATGAGGTTTCAAGGGCGCGCGACGGTTGGCGTCCCTGGGGACCTGTCGCGCGGCCTAAGCCTTGCAATTTTCGGGAGAAATCGACGCGTGACCGACTGTTGCGGGCCTCGATGCAAGACTGAAATAGTCGCGACACGCCAACCGGGCGCCGCCATGAAATTCGCCGTTCAAAGTCATGTACTGGACACAATCGTGCTCGATCGATCGGTCCGTCGTGAAGGGTCGAGGTAGATGACTGGGTATTTTTCGCCGGACGCCGCCCAAAAAGCGGCCCAGCAGGCCGGTCGCGCAGCCCTGCGCGCGCTGCGGTTCGGCCCATCCATGGTCAGCCTGTCAGCCCTGATCTGGGCGGCGCCGGCGTTGGCGCAAACGACGATCACCACCAGCACCACGGCGCCGCTGGTGACCTCCGCCGCCGGTGACGTCACCATCAATGCCGGGGGCGCAATCAAGCCCGCCTCGGGCGTCGCGGTGACCATCGACAGCAACAACGCGCTCAACAACACCGGCGTCATCCAGTTTCAGAATATCGACAATGTGACCGGCGTCCTGATCAAGGGCGGCCACACCGGCAACGTCGCCAACAACGGCACGATCCAGGTCGATGACACCTTTACGGCGCCCGTCGACAAGAACGGCATCCCGCACGGGGCCTTCGACAACGGTACGGGCCGCTACGGTATCCGGCTGATCGGCCCCGGCAGCTTCACCGGCGACGTCATCAACGGCTCCCTCGGCGGCGGAATCTCGGTGAAGGGCAATAACTCGGCGGGCATCTCGCTGGAATCCAATCTGGTGGGAAACCTCTCCCAGGGTGGCATGCTGTCGATCACCGGCGACAACAGCTATGCGATCCGCTCCACCGGAACGATCAGCGGCGACGTCAGGCTCGGGGGCACGATCAGCGCCACCGGGCAGAACACCCAAGGCGCGAACCTCGGTGGCGACGTCGGCGGCCAACTGCTCATCAATGGCGCGGTGACGGTCACCGGCTACCGTTTCACCACCCGCAGCAGCAGCTCGACCTTCCTCGCCAACCTGCAGGCCGACGACCTCTTGCTGAGCGGCGCCACGATCACCGTCGGCGGCAGTGTCGGCAAGGGTATCGTGGTGGATGCCGCCACGACCGACGCGACCACCGGGGTAACCACCGGCACCGCCGGCGCGGTCACCTCGATCTCGTCCGCACCCGCCCTGGTCGTGGGCGCCGTGGGCCGCAATATCACCCTGGGGAATGTCAACGCGACGACCGCGCCCTACGGCCTGGACATCCGCGGCACCGTGGTCGGCGACGGCCTCTATGACGGCATCGGGGCCAATGCCGTGCAGCTCGGCGTGGCCGGCGGCGGCACGGTCAACACCTCGGGTGGCGTCCACATAAGCGGCACGGTGGCGACCTCGGCCTACGGGGCCAACACAACGGCCCTGCACGTGAACGGCGGCGTCATCGCGCCGCTCATCCGCAACGACGGCTCGATCGCCGCGACGCTCGCCTCCGACGCGCCAGGGGTCAGCGCCCAGGCGCTGTCCATCGAGGCCGGCGCCAATGTGCGCGCGCTGCTGAACGCCAACTCCATCGGCGCCACCGTTTCAGGCCCCAAGGCCAATGTGACGGCCGTCATCGACCGTTCGGGCACGCTGGTCGAGGTCGAGAACATCGGAACGATCTCCGCGGGCCGGACGCTGACCGACCTGGTGACGCCGGTGACCGGCAAGAACACCGCGCTCGACCTGTCGGCCAACACCACGGGCGTCCACCTGCTGCAGGACATCCCGACCGGCGCGACCGTGACGCCGGCGATCACCGGCGCGGTGTCGTTCGGCTCCGGCGGCGACCGGGTGGAAATCCTCGGTGGCACGCTGACCGGCGACCTCGACCTGGGGGCCGGCGCCAACAGCCTGACCATCGACAACGCCGCCACGGTGAAGGGCGCGCTGAACGCCGCCGGCGGCACGGTAGCCCTGAGCGTCGGGACCGGCGTGCTGCAGGTCAACAACGCCAGCCAGCTCAAGCTCACCAGCCTCAACCTCGGCGCGGCCTCGTCGCTGATCGTCACCGCCGATCCGTCGGTGGGCCTCGCGACCCGGCTGGACGTGGCCGGGAACGCCACGATCGCCAGCGGCGCCCGGATCGGCGTGCGTTTCAACTCGATCCTCAAGGGCGCGACCACCTACACCCTGATCCGGGCCGACCACCTGACCGCGGGCTCGATCGACGCCTCCCTGCTGGGCTCGGTGCCCTATCTCTACAACTCGGCCCTCACCACGGACCTGAACGCCGGCACGGTGTCGGCCACCCTGTCGCTGAAATCGGCCGCCCAGCTCAACCTGCCGACCGCCACGGCCGGCGCCTATCAGGCGATCATCAACAACATCGGCAAGGACAAGGGCCTGGAGGGCGCGCTGCTCGTCCAGAACAGCCGCACCGGCCTGGTCAACCTCTACAACCAGCTGCTGCCAAACCATTCGGGCAGCCTGTTCAACCTGATGGCCGGCAGCGTCGCGGCCTTCGGCCGGCCGCTCGACGACCGGCAGGACCCGGTCGGCGGCGGCTTCTGGATGCAGGAAACCAACCTCGGCGTCTTCGCAAACGGCCAGCCGGACCACCCTGGCTACAAGGGCTGGAGCCTGGGCGCGGTGGCCGGCTACGAGATTCCACGCACGCCGCTGGGCATCCTGGGTGTCACCTTCGGAGCCAGCACCAACCAGGTCTATGCCGACGGCGTCGACGCCGCCGAAAACCTGCACGCCACCTTGCTGGAGGCCGGCGCCTATTGGCGGATGACCAAGGGCGCGTTCTCGGCCAACGCGCGCATCTCCGGCGACTACGGCCGGGTGACCAGCGAGCGGGTGATCCAGGTGCTGGGCGGCCAAGGCCTGGCGGTCAACCGCACGGCGGCCGGCAATTGGTCGGCCTTCGGCTTCGACGCCCGCGCCATGGCCAGCTACGAGGGCCACTTCGCTGGCCACTATTATTTCCGGCCGATGGCCAGCCTCGACTACGTCCGCTTCGTCGAGGGGTCCTACAGTGAGAGCGGCGGCGGCGACGGCATGAACCTGGCCGTCAGCTCGCGTACCTCAAGCCGCGTCTCGGCCTTCGCCGGCGTAGCGGTCGGCGCGCTGTACGGCCCCGACCGCTCCTGGGGGCCCGAGGCCCTGGTGGGCTACAAGGCCGTCGCCAGCGAAGTGCTGGGCGCGACCACCGCCCGCTTCGTCGCCAGCAGCGACAGCTTCTCGCTCCGCTCCGACAACATCGCCGGCCAGGGCGCGGTGGTGCACCTGTCGCTGAAGGGCGAGAACGGTTCGGGCGGGTTCGGGGTCGGCGCCGGCGCCGAGACCCGCAGCGGCCTCAACATCTACGACCTGCGCCTGACCGGGCACGTGCAGTTCTAGCGGCCCAACTGCGGTGGCGGTCGGGCGCAGTCGTGGTGACAAGGACTGCCTGAATGATTTGTAGTTTATCCAGTTATACGACGATTTCGCTATAAGTAGATAAACTACCCTGCATAAACCTAGCGGACCCGAGTTTAGCGAGTTATCGGAAGATTCTCGCATAACTGGCTAAACCTGCCCATGGACCCTGTCCGCAATCCGTACGCGCCAGGCGCCGGCAACCCACCGCCAGAACTCGCCGGGCGCGCTGACGTGCTTAAGAAGACTGAGGTCGCCCTGAAGCGATGCGCCCTCGGGCGGCCGATCCAGTATCCCTTTATGGTTGGCTTAAGGGGGGTTGGAAAAACGATCCTACTCGTACGCGCCCAAACCATGGCGGAGGACGAGGGCTCCCAACGCACCGCCTCGGCGAGGTCTATCGGAACGCCTTCGCCATTGCGGTAGGCCGCGATTAGCATCGAAATTGCGATCGGGTGACCTCGCTCCGCCGCCCTCCGATACCAGTACGCCGATTGCGCGAGGTCACGCGGGACACCCCGGCCAAAGCGGCACGCCACCGCCGCCTCGAACATGGCGTGGGGGTTGCCCGCGCGGGCAGTTGCCAGGGTACAGGCAAATGCCGATGCCCCTGTCATCGGCTGCCAGGTGCAGCCTGAACAGGGTCCGGCAATCGCCCCCGGACTCAGCGCCGATGGCCAGAAAGAACGCTGCGCCGATCAATCCAATTGTCCGTCCAGGCCAGCCCATATTGTGGAGCTTAGGGGAAGCGCCTGAAGGTTCAATCGCGACGCATGCTATGGGTCGAAAGCGGTCATCATCACACCCGAAAGCGGACTTTCAGAATGGCCGAAACCGGGGAAGAGCTGACGTTGACTGCTTGGAGGTCGGCCTCATAGTGACGCTGTCGATCCTGACACTTGACGGGTGCTAGTCTCCATCATGGGCTTCATGTCCTGGCTTCATTCAAAGATCGGCATGGGCGAGTTCGCAGCGGAACAGCGCGAGCGCCTTACGAAGTGGGAGTACGCTCAAGCGAACGATTGGGGCATCTTCGACGCTGACCCCTTCAAGGACGAGTTGATGTCGGCGATTCGTTTGCACGACGCGTCACCGGAAGAAGGGTTCGTCCGACTGCTGGACTTCGCAAATCGAGGCTCGCTCTACAGCACGCACTACGTGGCATGGTCGTATGGCGTGGGGGCGGGAGTGCCGAAAGACAAGGACCAGGCGCAAGCGTGGTATCGCCGCGCATATGAAGGTGGTTCGGACCGCGGTCTGCTGGGATATGGTGCGTACTTGGTCTCAAGAGGGCAGAATGACGAGGCTGAGAAGGTCTATGAGACCGGCTGGAGGCGCGGCTTCGTTCCGGCGGTGTATCGACTGATCCGCCTCCGTCTTCGCCCGACCCTTCCCCTTGCGGAAAGATTAGCCTGGAAACCATCGCTGGAATGGGCAGTCGAAGCAGGCCACCCAGCCGCTCGATACATGCTCGGCAAGTATCTTTTTCGCGGATGGTTCGGCGTCCCTGGCATCCCTCGTGGGCTGAAGCTTGTCTCTTCGAATTTGGCGGCAATCTTTCGTGGCGACGAAGATCGACCGATCTTGACCTAGGGCGCGTGAGCGAGATGCGAAGCGGACGTTGGCGGGCCGGCTCGCCGGGCACGCGTGTTGGCCTGGGGGGCACCACGACGGACCACCCGCCGCGTTCACGCACACGTGTCTAAGGCCTCCAAGCGCCGCACCGATGGTGACTAGGTGGTGACTTGGATAAAGGTCCGGCGATCTGGAGATCGCCTAGCTCTTTGAATACGCTGGCGCACCCGACACGATTCGAACGTGTGACCTTTGCCTTCGGAGGGCAGTTCCCAGGCTCTGAGGGCGTTTGCTGAGGTTTGCGATGGCTCGATCATGATTTGATTTAACTGGTGTTTCACGTTGCGACCGCTGCCTTTCATTTGCTATGCTTTGCGCGAACCTGTTTGCTACGTGTTTGCTAGCAACCAGACAGCGACCGAGGGAGCGGGGCATGGCGGGATCGGGCAAGCGGATCGGACTCAAGGAGATTCGGGCGTTAGAGCCGGGCGAAATCGTATGGGACAGCGCAGTTGGAGGGTTCCACGCTCGTCGGCAGAAGAGCGAAACCGTATCCTATGTTGTGGTCTATCGCACTGCCGAGGGGCGGCAACGCTGGCAGACCATCGGGCGGCACGGCTCGCCGTGGACACCCGACACGGCGCGTGAAGCCGCCAAGCGCATCCTAGGCCAAGTGGTCGATGGCGCCGATCCGGCTGCTGACAAGCACGCCAAGCGCAGAGCCGCCAGCGTCGCCGAATTGTGCGACCTCTACATTGCCGACGCTGAGGCGGGGCGGCTGCTGACGCGGCGCAAGGCTGCGAAGAAGCCCGCGACCATCGCGACGGACAAAGGTCGTGTGGAACGCCACATCAAGCCTCTGCTCGGCGCAATGAAGGTCGCGGCGGTGACGCGCGAGGATATCGACGGCTTCATGCACGCCGTCGCCGAGGGAAAGACGGCTGGACGCACGAAGACGGCGAAGAAGCGCGGCTTGGCAAATGTGCGCGGCGGCAAGGGGACGGCCACGCGCACGGTCGGGCTGCTCGGCTCAATTTTCTCCTATGCCGTCCGCCACCGGATGAGGCCCGACAATCCCGTGCAGGGCGTCCTCCGTTTCGCCGATGGCCGGCGCGAGCGGCGATTGGGCGATGACGAATACAAGGCGCTGGGGGAGGCGCTGCGCGCGGCAAAGGCGGTGCAGGTCTGGCCGGCGGCGGTTGCCGCGGCTCACTTTCTCACCCTGACGGGCTGGCGCTCCGGCGAAGCGTTGGGGCTCAAGTGGGGGGAAGTTGATATTACACGTCGCACCGCGATGCTTGCCGACACCAAGACGGGCCGGAGCATGAGACCCTTGTCCGATGCGGCCTGCGCAGTGCTGCGGACCTTGCCGCGCTCGGGCGACGATACCCTGGTGTTTCCCGCGACGCGCGGCGAAGGGCGGATGTCGGGCTTCCCGAAACTGTGGGCGAAGATCGCGAAGCTCGGCGGATTGCCCGAGGACATCACCCCGCACACGCTGCGCCATTCGTTCGCGAGCCTCGCGGGTGACATCGGCTATTCGGAGACGACGATAGGGGCGCTCGTCGGGCACAAGGGCCGCTCGATCACGAGCCGGTATATCCATGCCGCCGACGCCGTCTTGCTCGCGGCGGCCGATGCGGTCGCAGACCGTACCGAGGCCTTGATGGCGGGTGTGGTGATGCAGTTGCGGCCGGCGGTCGGTTGATGGCGGCGCGAGCTGCACTCCCGGCGCGCCGAAGGGGGCACTGGGCGGTCTGCCGGAAAACGGCGGCGTCGCAGGCCCTATGAGCATGTCCGAGCCTAGGACTCTCGAAATTCCAACGTGGGTTCCTCTGCTGGTCGCGGCCGTGGCTCATGCCGAGTTCGCGGAAGCTCGCGCTCGACCGAGTACAGAGGGACCCGAAGGGGCGCTTCGAGTCTCGGTATTCGCGGAACACGCCACAGCCCTTCGCCGCGTCGCAACAGACGAGCGCATGAGCGAGGTCTGGAAGGAAATTCGCAGGCGAAAGCGCGGAGCGGAGCAAGGCGATTGCCCCTTCGTGCATCCGGCTAAGCTCAACATGCTCCGATGCCACCCACGGTATCAAGGGCTGGCGAAATACCCTCAGGGGTCAGACGAATGCGACCGCATCCAAGACCAGGCCGCTGCGCTGCTGTTTCTCGACGCGACGGGGCATGCGCTGTGGGATCGCCGGTCTGAATTTGGACCCCGCACCCGCACACATGCGGCGGTCAGCGCAGAGGCGGAGACCTTCTTCAAACTCGCGGCTCGCCATGACGATGACGCTGCTGAGTATGATCGTCTTGGGAATTGCGAAGGGGCACTTACCCTCCGCGCTCTAGCGACCGCTAGCCGCAATCAAGGCGAACTCCGGCGCCCCAGATCGAATAGTCCCTGGATCGTCAAAAGGGCGAGCGACCGGGTTGGTGATGAGTGGGAACGAGGGCTGATCATTACCCTCGCGCAGACCTGCGACATACTGTTCGAGAAGTTGCTTCCCGCAACCGTGGCGACCATCGCCAACGTCCTCCTCGACCGACGCGACATCACCAAGGGCAAGGTCCAAGGGGTCCTGAAAGGATACAACCGCCTACCTAGGCTGGGCAAAACGCACGATTAGGACAGCGGTGGTCGAGCGCCGTCTTGTGTGAATAATCGAGAGCCATCGCAACCCATACGGGCTGCCCGCAAACCAGAAGGCGCGAGATGGCTTCCGACACACACATCGATCCCGACACCCTCCTGACCCGCGACGCGATGGCGATGGCGCTGACAGCGCGCGGATACCCGGTCAAGGCCAAGACGCTTGCGACCAAGGCCACTCGGGGCGGCGGGCCGCCCTATCGACTGTTTGGGGTTCGCCCCTTGTATCGATTGGGCGACGCCCTCGACTGGGCTCAAGGGCGTCTGAGCCAGCCGATTCGGAGCACGTCCGAAGCATCCGCCTTAGGTGCGGGGCAGGCGAATGCCGCCACCACCGACCCAAGAGCGTCTGCACTCGGCCCCCATCACGGAGGCTGAGCGGAGCGACATGACCGACGAAGAAAAACCCGCCGCGGGTGAACGCGACGGGCTTTCCGATGGTGTTCAATTTAGCCCTGAACACCCGCAGAATAGCGCCGCCGAGGACTCTCCGCAACGCGTGGACCAAGCGGCTACTGCAACGCCGCAGCCGCCGGCCGCGCCGCGCGACCCGCCGCTAGAACTGCGTGACATCCCTGCTTGGTTACTTTGGAGATACGAGCAGCACCCAGGAGAGCCCAAGCCCCGCAAGATTCCGTATTATTTGGATGGCCGCAAACGTCACGGCCGACAGGGATCACCAGAAGACCGCGCCCGCCTCGTCACCTTCGCCGCAGCACGCTCCGCCGCAGCTCGTGGCAATTACGAAGGCGTCGGGATCGCCCTACTGCCGGGCATGGGGATCACGGCCCTCGACTTCGACCATGTCGTGGGACCCGACGGCGCGATCCCGCCTGAGGTCATGGCCGTCATCGGGGACACCTACGCTGAGTTTTCGCCCAGCGGCACCGGGCTCAGGGCCTTCGTCAAAGGCGACCTCGGAAATCACAAATCGACCTCTGCACCGGGTCAGCCCTGGGGCGTGGAATTTTTTGGGTCGAGTGGGTACTGCACCTTCACAGGCTTGCCATACTGGACCACGGACGCTTTCGACAACGCCGAGACCATTGCACCGATCAGCCCAGCGCTGGAGGCCCTCGCCACAGCCCGATTCGGCCCCACACGCAGCCCAAACGGCTGTGACCCCACGTCCGACCCCTTCGAGACCTTCACGCCGCGCCTAGGTGTCCCTGCGGCCGAAATCGAGGCGATGCTGGCGGACCTCGACCCGTCCATGGGCCGCGACGGCTGGATACGGGTGGGGATGGCGCTGCACCACGAGACCGGCGGCGAGGGCTTCGCGCTATGGGACGCCTGGTCGTCGGGCGGCGCCCAATACCCTGGGACCGACGCGCTGGAAGCTCAGTGGCTCTCCTTCGACCGGCCCTCAAGCCGCCAGCCGGTGACCATGGCCAGCGTCAAGAAGATGGTGGCGGTCGCCAGGGCTGCAAAAGGATTGCCGCCTCAAACATTCGACCCGATCAGCCGCGTCGTAGAGGATGCGCAGGCCGCCCTCAGTCAAGTCACCGACGGTTCGGTGGTGGCCACGCCAGAGGACTACGGCGGGCGATACCCAATTATCAGCATGGGTGAATTCTCGCGCCGCCGGTTGCCACCCTGGATCATCAAGGGTGTCGTGCCTGACGCCGATCTTGGCGTGATCTTCGGCCAGTCAGGGTCGGGCAAAAGCTTTTTCGTCATCGATATGGCCCTGGCGATTGCCCGAGGAATTCCCTGGAGAGGGCGCAAGGTCAATCAACGGCGGGTTCAGTACCTCGCCGCGGAGGGCGCCGGAGGAGTCGCGGTCAGACTGAGGGCCTATGCTGAAGCGCGCCACATAGACGTCAACGTGACCCCTCTTGGGGTGCTTTCCGCCGTGCCGAATTTCTTGATTGAGAGCGACGTGGCCGAGGTAGTCGAAGCCATACTTGCGGCCGGCGGTGCACACCTCATTATCGTCGACACCTTGGCGCAGGTCACACCTGGCGCGAACGAAAATGCGGGCGAGGACATGGGCCTCGCACTGCGCCACGCGCGTCGGATCAAGGACGCAACTGGCGCCATGGTGCTGCTGGTGCACCACAGCGGCAAGGACGCCAGCAAGGGCGCCCGTGGCTGGTCTGGCCTCAAGGCGGCGGCCGATGTCGAGATCGAGATCAGGCGGGAACAGGAGGCACGATGGGCCACGGTTACGAAGCTGAAGGACGGTGGTGACGCTATCGAATTCCGTTTCAGACTCGACCCCGTGGATTTGGGTATCGATGACGACGACGATCACATCACGAGCATGGTCGTCGAGCACATGGACACCCCCGAGGGTGGTCGCTCCAGGCCAAAGCCGCGGGGTGAAAATCAGCTGATCGTCTTTGAGGCGGTTCAGCAGCTCCAGGCGTCGAGTGGCGGACGCGTGCGCGAGTCCGCCGTGATTGAGTACGCCCTTGCCGTGAAACCTCTCGATACGGGGCCAGACCGCGAACCTCCCCGGCGCGACAATCGACGGTCGAATCTGGAACGGGCGCTGGGCGATCTGGTGAGAAAAGGCGTCCTCTTCCGCGAAGGTGGCGAAGTCTCCACGAGCCCCATCGCGGCAGACGAAACCGGGGAAGTCTAACCCGCTTCAATATCTTCAAATCGCTTCAATGAGGTCATTTGAAGATCCGCCGCAAAGCGAGGTCCATGCTTCAATTGCTTCACCACCCTCTAAGGGTGAAGCAGGTGAAGCAGACCGAGCCTCGCAAGGTGAACGTAGCCGTTTGGCCGACAGCGGCTCGGGGAGCGTCTTCGATCATGGGTGCGCGCAACCCTGGCCGCAGCCCTTTCCTCCAGTGACAATGGTCACAAGTCGGGGAGGCGGGCCGCGGGCGCTGATGCCTCAGCCTGCCCTACAACGCCAGCGTGGCGTGACAACGAGGCGCTAGGCGCGCATGGTGCCGATGTCGGACGCCGGTTTAGTCACCGTCGCCGATGCGCTCACGCGCTGAACACAGGTCCGCTCTGTCGGGCGGCCTGCTCAATAAAATACCCTCGGGGAATAGGCGGGACGTGCCTTCCCTGTGTTCGCACGTGACTAACCGTCCCGGCGCCAGCCGGACTGAACGCTGGGGGCTGTGTGGTGAAAATTATCTTCTTGGCGACCTTGGCGCTGTGCGCGCTAGCAAGTGGTGCGCAAGCGCAGACACCACCAGAGACTTGCCGGCCGCTGCTCAGCCAAGGACGCCAACCCTTCGTCGATTGTATGCGGGAGGTGGAACGGCTGCCGTTCTTGCAGCAATACCCCGACCTCTCCGCTGCCTACGACCAATTCTATTCCGAATGGAGCCACATCGCAGAAACTGCGGATCGGGAAAAATGGGACAACGCCCGGTACGCTGCCGAGGCCGCGAAACCCAGAATCAAACTGGTCGTCGCAAGACAGGCCTCGGACGCGCGTCGGCGAAGCATTGAAGACCAAGAGACAGCACGGCTAGAGCACGAAATAGCGAAAGAAGAGAAAGCTTTGCGCGACCAAAAGGCCATTGGAGACATACTGTCCAGGTTGGCGAGCCCCACCCGTCAGCCTCAAGTGCTGACCACGAACTGTTCAACGGCTCTCACAGGCCTTACGACCTGCACTACTCGCTGACATCGTGCTAGATTGAGGGTGACGGGCGAGGCTTCCGACCTCGCCCTGTCCTTATGGATGCGCCCGCATCGCGTGGATCAATCTACGCGAAAAGCAAGGTCATGGAAATCTACGAACGCACGGACGAAAACGGCGTCCTTTGGCGCGGGATCAAGTTTTCGTCCCATCGGCCGCCGCCACTAACTGACGTGCAAATTCACGCGCTTCCGTGGCGGTCAATCTCACCCAAATCCGCCCCCTCCCAATCTCAGCAGGAACGTCTTCCGGTTGATAATCCAACCGCAGCATGACTCTGCCGCCGTAGGCTGGAGCTATCTCAATGGTCTCCGGCGCGACGTTTATGATCGGGCGCTTGTCGTCACTCATGACTTCACCAATACCCCATGCTTCCTACGCCCGCGCTGGGGCGGCATTGGACCCTTCACCAAATCCGCCGATAGGTCAGGCGGCGTCCGGCGATGCCGGGGTCATGCGCAGCGTCTGGTGGACGCGGACGAAGTTGTAATAGGCATTCGGCCTAAGCCCCAGCTTCCGCATCTATCAACAGAATTGGGCCGACTGCAGCCGCTCAGACCTTGACGGCATGCGGGTCATGGCGGCCTCTGAAGGAGGTTGGCGCCGGAACTTGGACTTTCCCCGTGGGCGACCGCACCGCACCCCGAAGCCCGATGGCCTGGCAGCGAACGCTGGGCGACATGAAGGCGCACGGCACGCGGTTGGCGCAGACGGCGAGCTGCAAATGCAATGACCGTTGGGTCGATCTCGACGTTGACGCCCTGATCGCCAAGTGGGGCGCAGGCTGGATCGCATGGGACCGCCGGCCGCCGTGCAAGGGCTGCGGCGCCCCCGGCCACTACATGGCCTCTCCCGGCCCCTCAACGCCCTTCAGGCCGCTCAGGACGGGTTACGCGCATGACCGGGACAGACGCGCATTCCTGATCGGGTTCGGCTTCAGCCGGCGTGACGTCGTCCGGATCAAGGCCATGGCGGAGGCGACCACGGCCAACTCCATTCCGAAGGCGCTCAATGACCTTGATGTGCCTTTCCGCATCGGCGCGTGCTGGCCGGGATCGGAGCGATATTCCAGCGGTCAGGTGCTGGGCGAATGGTTTGGCCGCACCTTGCTCTATTGGGAGATGAGCGGGTCGGAGCGCGACCGTTGGGCCAGCCGCCGACGTGGCCCGCGGCCGATCTGATGCGAGGGCCGCCTGACCTCATCGGAGTACCCCTCGGCTCCTATATCGACCAGGGAGCCAGCTATGGCGTGCGGTTCGAGTGCCTAGCTTGCATGGACAGTTTCGACGCGCCGTTGCTCGATGTGATCGCGAGGCTCAAGGCCACGGGAAGGGGCGATGACACCACCGGAATCAAAGCCGTCGCGAGGCTCGCCAGCCATCCCTGTGGCCGCTGCGGAAGCATGAGGTGGGAAACCCGACCGGCTCTCAAGCCGAGGCCGCCGAGGGGCCTTGCCGCGCGCGCTGGCCGCGCTAGCGTGGCGACCATGACCGACGACGAGATCGAGCGGAAGGCAAAGGCGGAGTACGAAGCCTCAGCCGAAAGCGGCCTTCAATTGCCGTGGGCGGAAATCCCTGAAACCCGCCGCGCGATGTGGCGCGAGATCGTCCAGGGCAACGCCGGCGCCGCCGAGGACTGACCGATGTGCAACCACTATCGGAAGGACCCGGACTGGCGGGCTGAGAACGAGGACTGGTCGGAAATCCGCATTCCGCCCCGGTGGTCACGGTTGGGGCCGCCGCCGAACGCCGAGATGAAGGCCCACGTTGGGCCGGGGCAGCTTGGCGAGTTCCTGATCCCCGAGGGCGACGCTCTGCTGGCTCTGGCCGGCAATTGGCGCTGGGTCCCGCCGGACTTCACCGGCTTATACAAAGCCTATGGCCGCGAGAAGGAGTCCGCCGGCCGGAACAACTGCCGGTCGGAGTACGCCGACGCGACGAAGACCTGGCGCGAGGTCGCCAAGACCGGGCGCTGCATCATCCCGCTGAACGCCTTCTACGAGTGGGACAAGGGCCAGACCGGCAAGAAGGTCGAGCACGAGTTCACTTGGCCGGATGGGCGCCTGATGTTCGCCGCGGGGCTTTGGGGGCGATCCGAGCATGTCGCGGAGGGACCGATGGTCAGCTATTCGATGCTGACGAAAGGCCCCGGCGGTGACACTTCCTCTATCGGCCACCACCGGCAGGCGATCATTCTGCGTGACGAGGAGATCGAGGAGTACCTGGACCCCGACAACCCGATCTATCCGTTCTCGCAGCGCGTGGACCCGCTCTACACCTTCACGATCAGGCCCGTTGAGCGGAAGCCGAAGGTCGATGCGTGACGGGCGAGCTGATGACGCCGGAGAAGGTCGAGGAGGTGCGATCCGAGGTCAGCCGGCCTTGAGCAACCCAAGCAGTTCTTGGACCAGCGGCGCGGTGTCGATCTTCTTACCGTCCGCGTCCGCGTGCCGGAGCTGAAAGCCGTCGCCATATCTGCGCGGGTCCCACTTGGCGAGCAGCTTTATGCGCGCATCGACGCGCAGTTTGTCCCGAACGGAGTCGTGGCCTCCGTTGGCGTCGGGGATTTTGCCATCCGCGATGTCCAGCGTCTCCGCGGCAATGGCGTCGTACCCGTCGTCTCGCGCGCGAGCGTGCGCGATGTCGAGGGCTTCGTCGGCCCGACACCACTCTCGCCACGTTGACGGGTGGGGCAGGTGCTCGTCACGACCGATTTGAGCCAACGGCTCGCCTTGGGCCATGCGTTGCAAAACCTCGTCCACAGCGGCGTCAGTCCGCTTTGTTGGATACGCCATGGTTCGCCTCTGCCGCCCGTGCTCTCTGGTGTTACTTCATAACACAACTTGGGGCGGGATCATCGCCACGCCCCAAGAGAGCCCGCGCGCGGCCTCGCCAGGGGAAGGGTGCCGGCCGCGCTGCGATCTTGCGGTGAGCCCGCAAGATCATTGCGGTCATTCGTCTGTGAGAGTCCGCCTGATCGGTGCGAGCTTCCTGCTTAGGATGTGCTCGGATTTCAAAATTCCAAAAACTGTCGGTGCAAGGCAAGCCGGAACGGTCCCGGCAGGCACAGAAGGGGGTAGGGGTGGGGGCAACCTTGCCTACGATGGGTTTCGGCGGCTTCCACACACCTGCTCAGGCGGACCCGGAGGCGGCCGGCCATCTCGATGCTGTTTGCTATATGTTTGCTAGGCTCAACTCCGCCCTCGCGATGGCGGCCCTAAGTCATTGCTTTCGCTGGCGCACCCGACACGATTCGAACGTGTGACCTTTGCCTTCGGAGGGCAACGCTCTATCCAGCTGAGCTACGGGTGCGTTTCCGCGCGGAGCGGTGTCTCTAGCCGAAAGGCCCGTCCGCCGCAAACGGCGAGCGCGCGTTCGGCTCAATAGACGTCGTGAACCCCCAGCGCCTTGGGCGTCGGCGCCGTCGCCACACCCTTCGACCGCTTCAGCACCCAGTCGATCAGGGTGTTGGCCACCGCTGAATTGCCGGCGTCGCCGGGTCTGCCCTTGTCGGGGGTGGAGTCGTCGGCGCCGATGAAGTCTGAGTGGTGGTAGATGGCGACGTTGATCGCCGGGTCGAGCGGCGTCAGCGCCTTGGCTTGCGGCGTCTGGTAGGTTCCGGTCTTGTTGATCTCGGTATAGTCCGAGACCCTCGGGAACGGGTTGTCGGGGCCGGCCTTGGCGCTCTGGCGCGCGACATAGACCGGGATCGCGGCGATCTTGGTCTTGTCGAGATCGACCTTCACCCCGTCGCGGTCGAGCCTCAGGACTCTGTAGCGGCCCATGAAGTTGGCGTCGTAGTCCCAGCGCTCCGAGGCGTACCAGTTGCCGGCGACCATGGATGAGGCGTCGATCACCTTGGTCCCGCTGTCCTTGAAGGTCACCGTGATCGGCTTGAGATTGCTGCGGGCCGGCGCCCAGCCGGTGGTGGCGAGCCACAGCTTCGCCTTGCCGGCGTCCGTCGGCATGGTCGAGGCCCCGCCGCCCTCAATCCAGCCGTAGACCTTGTCCGGATCGACCATGGCGCCGGTGGGCGTGCAGGTGATGGTCGCCCCACCCCTCGGCGGACCGCCGAGGCTCGGCGGCTCCGGCGTCTTGTCGCAGAGCTTTTCCGTGCCCGGCAGCGGCGTGAAGTCGAGGCGGCCCAGGCCCTGACCGAGGAAGCGGATGACGCCGGTCTGGACACCCGCGCCCGGCACCGGCTCGGTGTCGAAGCTGACGCCGGCGCGGCTGAGCCAGGTGACGCGCAGGGCCTTCAGGAAATCGTCGCCCGGCGCGGGGGCCATCCCGTTGGCGCGCAGGGGAAAGAAAGCCTCGGCGTTGGGGTCTGCGTAGGCGCCATAGATCCCGGTCACCGACTGGCTCATTCCCGAGACCGGCCCGGCGATGGCCCCCAACAGGCCGCTGGCGTCGGTGTAGGCCTTGGCCTTGCCGGACTTGAGATCCGCCACGTGGTCGAAATAGGTCTTGAGCTGCGCCTCGGTGGGTAGAGCCTCCGCGCCCGTGGCCGGGCCGCCGTCGAGGAAGATCAGGCCAGAGAACTTGTCGACGCCACGATGGCCGTCCGCCTGCATCCGCGCGGCATAGTTGGCGACGAAGCCGCCGCCCTGGCTGTGGCCGGCCAGGAAGACGGTCTTCGTGCCGGCCCTGACCTTGATCAGGCCCAGCATGGCGTCGACGTCGCCGGAATAGGCCTCGAAGCCCCAGTCGGACATGAAACCCAGGTCGTCCTCGGTGAGCGGCTTCCACTTCGCGCCCGGACCCTGGTCGATCACCCGGGCCAGCGCGCCCTTACCGGCCATCGGCGCTGTCACCGGCGCGCCGTAGTAGTAGTCGAGCGCCACCTTGGGATCGCGCCTGGCGCGGGCGGCCAGCAGGCCCTTGGTGTCGGAAAGATTCGCGCCGCGCCGCTGCAGGACCCAGACCTCCAGGCGGCAGGGCTTGCCCT
Organism: Alphaproteobacteria bacterium; assembly: GCA_025359785.1. Lineage (GTDB taxonomy): Bacteria > Pseudomonadota > Alphaproteobacteria > Caulobacterales > Caulobacteraceae > Phenylobacterium. The sequence continues at coordinate 21,510 of JANYET010000061.1, forward strand.
CGCAGGTGCGCGCGTTGGCCTTGTGGACCAGCTGGCTCGCCAGGAACAGCCAGTGCGCGGGCGTCGAGGCAAAGCCCGGCAGGCCGATGATCACCGCGTTGGCCGGCCTGGGCGTCTCGCCATCGGCCGCGGCGCGCACCCGCAGGAAGGTCGCGGTGTTGAGCCCCTTGGGCGTGCCGGCGGCCTGGAAGCCGGGGACCTGCAGATATTCGCCGACCACGTCGCTGTAGCCCGGCACGGTGCTCTTCGACAGGTCGGCGGCGAAGGCCGGCGCGCCCAGCGCGAGGGCCGAGGCGGCGGCGCAGACGATGGTCCGGAAGCGCATGCAATTTCCCCCTGCGCCGCTGTTGGTCGCGGCGTCCTTGCGTGCAGCTAAGCCTGCGCGCCGCTCAGGCAGATTTCAACGGCGCAGCAATAGGCGCCCCACCCGGGGCACTCAGCCTTTGACGCTGTCCCAGAAGGTCTTGGCCTTGCCGGTGAAACTGGCGTTCTTGGGGTGCTGGGCGTCGGTGGAGAGCCCCGCGAACTCGCGCAGCAGCTCCTTCTGGCGGGCGGTGAGCTTGTTCGGCGTCTCGACGAACAGCTCGACCACCAGGTCGCCACGCTCGCGCGAGCGCAGGGACGGCATGCCCTTGCCCTTCAGGCGGACGGTCTTACCCGTCTGGGCGCCCTCGGGCACCTTGACCGGCAGCCTGCACTCGCCGTCGCAATTCTCGCCGCCCATCAGGCAGGGGGCCTCGATCTCGCCGCCGAGCGCGGCCACGGCCATCGGCACCGGCACGGTGCAGAGCAGGTCCAGGCCGTCGCGCTCGAAGAGCTCGTGCGGCTTCACCGAGACGAAGATGTAGAGGTCGCCGCGCGGGCCACCGCGGGTCCCGCCATCGCCTTCGCCGGCGAGACGGATGCGGGCCCCGTCGTCGACGCCGGCCGGGATGCGCACGGACAACGTCCGCTCGCGGCGCACCTGGCCCATGCCGTGGCAGTCGGCGCAGGGGTCGAGCACCAGGCGCCCGGAACCGCCGCAGCGCGGGCAGGCGCGTTCGATGGAGAAGAAGCCCTGGGTGGCGCGAACCCGGCCGGCGCCGCCGCAGGCGTTGCAGGCCGTCGGGCTGGTGCCGGGCTTGGCGCCCGAGCCGTCACAGGTGTCGCAGGTCAGCGCCGCCGGCACGGTGATCTCGACCTCGGAGGAGGCATAGGCCTGCTCCAGCGTGATCTCCAGGTCGTAGCGCAGGTCCTGGCCGCGGGTCGGGCCGGCGCGCTGCTGGCCGCCGCGACGGCCGCCGAACATATCGCCGAAGACGTCGCCGAACACCTCGTTGAAGATATCGCCCACGTCGTGGAACTGGCCGCCGCCCGCACCGCCGCCGCCGCCGCCGTTCAGCCCGGCATGGCCGAAACGGTCATAGGCCGCGCGCTTCTGCGGATCGGAGAGCACCGAATAGGCCTCGTTGATCTCCTTGAAGCGGCCTTCGGCCTCCGTGCACCCGGCGTTGCGGTCAGGGTGATGCTCCATGGCGAGCTTGCGGAACGAGGCCTTCAGGCCGTCCGCGTCGCAGCTGCGCTCGACACAGAGAATTTCATAATAGTCGCGCATCAAACGCTCAGGTGTCTGGTGTGTGGCTGTTGGAGAGGTGGGAAAACCCCCGCCCGGCTACAAGACCCGGATTCCAGAAGAACCGGATCGAGCGAGCGGGGGTCCCAAGTCGCGCAGACGCAGTGGCGACGTCCCCAGTGACGATCTCTTCGCAAGAGGCGCTTTGAGCCGCCATGGGGCAGGTTGTCACGCCGACTTCTTGTGGTCGTCGCCGTCGACTTCCTCGAATTCGGCGTCCACCACGTCTTCGCCGCCGTGAGCGCCGGCGCCATGGGCGCCGCCCGCGGCGTGGGCCGCGTCTTCGTCCGAAGCCGGACCTTCGCCCTGCTGGGCCTTGTACATGGCCTCGCCGAGCTTCATCGACGCCTGAATCAGGGTCTGGGTCTTGGCCGAGACCGTTTCGGGATCGTCGGTCGCCAGGCCGCTCTTGAGGTCTTCGAGCGCGGTGGTGATGGCGGCCTTCTCGTCGGCGGAGACCTTGTCGCCGTGTTCGGCCAGGGCCTTTTCGGTGGAGTGGATGACCGCGTCGGCCTGGTTCTTGGCCTCGACGCCCGCCTTGCGCTTTTCGTCGTCGGCCTTGTTGCTTTCGGCCTCCTTGACCATGGCGTCGATGTCCGCGTCGGAGAGACCGCCGTTGGCCTGGATGCGGATCGACTGTTCCTTGTTGGTCGCCTTGTCGCGGGCCGAGACGTTGACGATGCCGTTGGCGTCGATATCGAAGGTCACCTCGACCTGCGGCACGCCGCGTGGGGCAGGTGGCAGACCAACCAGGTCGAACTGGCCCAGCATCTTGTTGTCGTGCGCCATGGGCCGCTCGCCCTGGAACACCCGGATGGTCACCGCCGACTGGTTGTCGTCCGCTGTCGAGAAGGTCTGCGAGCGCTTCGTCGGGATGGTCGTGTTGCGTTCGATCAGCGGCGTAAACACCCCACCGAGCGTTTCAATACCCAAGGTCAGAGGCGTGACGTCCAGCAACAGCACGTCCTTGACGTCGCCCTGCAGCACGCCGGCCTGCACCGCGGCGCCCAGCGCCACGACTTCGTCCGGGTTCACGCCGGTGTGCGGCTCACGGCCAAAGAAGGCCTTCACGGTCTCGATGACCGCCGGCATGCGGGTCATGCCGCCGACCAGGATCACCTCATCGATGTCGGACTTCTTGAGGCCCGCATCCTTCAGCGCCTGATCGCAGGGGCCGATGGTCTTGGCCACCAGGTCTTCCACCAGGGCTTCCAGCTTGGCGCGCGACAGCTTGATGTTGAGGTGCAGCGGGCCGTTGGCGTTCATCGAGATGAACGGCAGGTTGAGCTCGTACTGGGTGGTGAAGGAGAGTTCCTTCTTGGCCTTTTCCGCCTCTTCCTTGAGGCGCTGCAGGGCCAGCTTGTCCTTCCGCAGGTCGACGGAGTGCTCTTTCTTGAACTCCTCGGCCAGGAAGTCGACGATGCGCAGGTCGAAGTCCTCGCCGCCCAGGAAGGTGTCGCCGTTGGTCGACTTCACCTCGAAGACGCCGTCGCCGATCTCCAGGATCGAGACGTCGAAAGTGCCGCCGCCCAGGTCGTAGACGGCGATCTTCTTGCCGTCGTTCTTGTCGAGGCCATAGGCCAGCGCCGCGGCAGTCGGCTCGTTGATGATCCGCAGGACTTCCAGGCCCGCGATCTTGCCCGCGTCCTTGGTGGCCTGGCGTTGCGCGTCGTTGAAATAGGCCGGGACGGTGATGACCGCCTTTTCGACCTTCTCGCCGAGGTGCTGCTCGGCGGCTTCCTTCATCTTCTGCAGGATGAAGGCCGAGACCTGCTGGGGCGAATAGTCCGCGCCCTGGGCGCGCACCCAGGCATCGCCGTTCGGACCCTTGACGATGTCATAGGGCACCATGCCCTTGTCCTTCTCCACCATCGGATCGGTCATCTGACGGCCGATCAGGCGCTTGATGGCGAACAGGGTGTTGGTCGGATTGGTGACGCCCTGGCGCCGGGCCGGCTGGCCCACGAGGCGCTCACCGTCTTCCAGGAAGGCGACCACGGACGGCGTGGTGCGCGCGCCCTCGGCGTTTTCAATGACCCGCGGCGTCTTGCCGTCCATGATGGCGACGCACGAATTGGTCGTGCCGAGGTCGATACCGATAATCTTGCTCATTGAGAGTCTAGCTCGCTCCTTGTTGGCGGACGCTGCGGTGAAGCCTTCAGGTGAAGCGCTCCGGTCTTGCAACGCCCCCGGTGGTACTAACAGTTGGTCGATCAAGTCCGCGCCGGGGTCCGTAAGTGAGGTTTACTCTCACGGGACCCAGCATCGCCAGCCGATATGGGGAAAATAGACGCGCTCGCAAGGGTGAAAGTCTCCTGCCGCGCCAAGCCGATGACTCAAACGGACGATCAGTGGCCTCTCGCTAGCCGGTTCCGGCCGCCCCGGATGGTGTGTCCGCAAACGCCTGAATCATGGCTTTGACAGTGGGCTGGCGACCGGCGCAGGGTTGGCGATCATCGCAAACAGGCGGAGGCGCTCCCATGGTCACTCACATCCGGGCCGACGGAAATTGGGTGGGCGATCCCGCGCTTACCCGCCGCGCGCTCGCGCTCGCGCTGGCCGGCGGCTATGCGGTGGCGGCCTATTCCGCCGACGCCGACCCGATCCACACCGACGAAGAGGGCCTGGTCACCGCCACGGTGGAGATCGACGCCGGCGACCGCAAAATCCCCGGCTACCTCGCGAGGCCGGCCGCGAAAGGCAAACACCCGGTGGTGTTCGTCAATTCCGAGATTTTCGGGGTCCATGAATGGGTGAAGGACATCTGCCGCCGGCTGGCCAAGGCGGGCTATGTGGCGCTGGCCCCCGACCTGTTCGTCCGGGCGGGCGACCCGTCGAAGACCGCCGACTTCAAGGTGGTGATGGATATCGTCAAGGCGACGCCGGGCGATCAGGTCACCTCCGACACCAAGGCCGCGCTCAGGTATCTGGCCGCCCAGCCCTTCGCGGACACCAAAAAGATGGGCGTCACGGGCTTCTGCTGGGGCGGCGGCGCGACCTGGCTGTGCTGCGAGCGATTCCCGGAATTCAAGGCCGGCGTCGCCTGGTATGGCCCGTTGAAGGCCGGAGCCTATCCGCGCACGCCGCCGATCGACCTGGTCAAGGAGCTCAAGGCGCCGGTGCTCGGGCTCTATGGCGGCCTCGACAAGGGCATTTCCGCCAAGGACGTCGAGGACATGCGCGCCGCGCTCAAGGCGGCCGGCCGGAAGGACGAGATCGTCGTCTATCCCAACGCCGACCATGGCTTCCTGGCCGACTACCGCGGCAGCTACAACGCCGAAGCCGCCAAGGACGGTTGGGCCAAGATGCTGGCCCACTTCAAGGCGCACGGAGCGGCGTAGGGGCGGATCCCTCGGCGGAACCGGGAGCGATGCGGCCTTAGTGCGGCGCTTCTTCCGGCGGCGGCGGAGGCGGCGGGGCCTCGCTGGCGGCGGCGGCGGTAGACGGGCCGGGAACGACAACGCCCGGTGGCACCGTGGCGGCGGCGGCCTTGGCGGCGTCGGCGGCCTCCTGCCGGGCCTCCTTGTCAGCCTGCGCCTTTTCCTTTTCCTCGTCGGTCAGTTCACGGGGCTGGAAGGCGCCTTCGATGCGGTCCTGACTGAGCGGCGTGGCCTCGGTGGCCGCAAGGGGCGCGGCGCCGGCGGCGCCGGAGAACTTCTCGCCCGGCATGCGTCCCCGCGATGGGGCGTTGAGAATCCCCAGCGTGAAGGCGGAAAGCGCGACGAGGGCGATCAGGGCGGCGACGACCTGAAGCACCCTGGGGGGCATGGACCACTGCATGGGCCGGACCCTAATCCGCCGAAAGATCGCTCGCAAATCGAGATCGTGGGCCCAGCAAGGTAAATGCCCGTTAACCACCACACCGCCAAAACGGATCGGTTGATTTCGGTGGGAGTTGGACGGCATGGCGCGGACCGCGCGGAAGACCGGCATGGCGCTCGTCTGGCACATCGCCGACCTGGCCTGGTCGCATCCAGGGACGGCGCGCCTGCGCGGCGGGGTGGTCGCCGCCACCGGCGCGGCGCTCGCCGTGGCGTTCGCGACCTACAACGCCGCCGATCCCAGCCTGAACGCCGCCGGACCCTCGGCGCCGTCGAACGCCTTGGGCGCGCCCGGCGCGACGCTCGCCGACCTGGGCGTCCAGTCGCTGGGTCTGGCCTGCGGCTTCGTGGCCCTGACGGTGGTGATCCTGGGTCTCAGCCGCGCGGCGGCGTCCGAGCCGGCCGCCGGGCGGGGCAAGCTGCGGCTGCGCGCGGCGATCGGCGTGCTCGGCGTGCTCGCGGTGGCCGCCGCGCTCGCCTGGCCCGCGCCGCCGGCCACCTGGCCCCTCGCCAAGGGCCTCGGCGGGCTTTGGGGCGACGCGTTGCTGACCGGCCTTTCGAACCTGCTCGCCTACGCCCACCTGCCGCTGGCCCGGCCGATCGCCGCCGCGGTCTTCGCGGTGATCGGGCTGGGCGCGCTGGGCTACGCCATCGGGCTGCGCCGATCAGAGCTGCAGACCCTGGGGGACTGGCTCTCCGTCCTGCTGACGCCCAAGCCCAGGCTGGTCGCCGCCAAGCCCGAGAAGACCTCGCGCGCCACTCGCGTCTCCACCCGCGACCGTGGCGAAGGCATTCCGGACTCGGCGCTCGATCCCACGCCGATCTCCCTCGCCCTCGACGGCGAGGGGCCAAAGGTCAAGCCGCCGAAGCTTTCCAGCAAGGAGAGCCCGCGCGAGCAGCGTGAGGCGCAATCGACCTTCGAATTCGTCAAGCCGGGCGGCTTTGCAATGCCCGAGCTGTCGATGCTGGCCAAGCCGAAGCCGCGCTCCGCCCAGTTCGACGAGGGCGCGCTGCGCCAGAACGCCCAGCTGCTGGAAAGCGTCCTGGCTGAGTTCGGCGTTCGCGGGGCGGTGGACCAGATCCGGCCCGGCCCGGTGGTCACGCTCTATGAACTGGTCCCGGCGGCCGGCGTGAAGTCGGCCCGTGTGGTGGCGCTCAGCGACGATATCGCGCGCTCGATGAGCGTCGCGGCCTGCCGCGTCTCGGTGGTACCGGGCCGCAACGCCATCGGCATCGAACTGCCGAACATGAACCGCGAGACGGTCTATCTGCGCGACCTGCTGGCCAGCCCGGAATATGAGCGCGGCGGCCAGACCCTGCCCATGGCGCTGGGCGAGACGATCGGCGGCGAGCCCTATATCGCCGACCTGGCGCGCATGCCGCACCTGTTGATCGCCGGCACCACCGGCTCGGGCAAGTCGGTGGGCGTCAACGCCATGATCCTGTCGATCCTCTATCGCCTGCCGCCGGACCAGTGCCGGATGATCATGATCGACCCGAAGATGCTGGAGCTCAGCGTCTACGACGGCATCCCGCACCTGCTGGCCCCCGTCGTCACAGATCCCAAGAAGGCCATCGTCGCGCTGAAGTGGACCGTGCGCGAGATGGAGGACCGCTATCGCCGCATGTCGAAGATCGGCGTGCGCAACGTCGCCTCCTACAACGAGCGCGCCAAGGAGGCCGCCGCCAAGGGCGAACACTTTGAACGCACCGTGCAAACGGGGTTCGATGAGGGCGGCCGGGCGATCTACGAGAGCGAGAAGATCACGCCCGAACCCATGCCGATGCTCGTCGTGGTCATCGACGAGGTCGCCGACCTGATGATGGTCGCCGGCAAGGACATCGAGGGCCTGGTCCAGCGCCTGGCGCAGATGGCGCGCGCCGCCGGCATCCACCTGATCATGGCCACCCAGCGCCCGTCGGTGGACGTGATCACCGGCACCATCAAGGCCAACTTCCCGACCCGGATCAGCTTCCAGGTCACCTCGAAGATCGACAGCCGCACTATCCTGGGCGAGCAGGGCGCCGAACAGCTGCTGGGCCAGGGCGACCAGCTCTACATGGCCGGCGGCGGCCGCATCACCCGCCTGCACGGGCCGTTCGTGTCCGACGGCGAAGTGGAAGCCGTGGCCAAGTTCCTGCGCGACCAGGGCCAGCCGCAATACCTCGAGGAGGTCACCGCGGCCCCGGAGGAAGACGGCGGCGACGATGCGGGCTTCGGCGGCGGCGAGGGCGGCGAGTCCAACGACCTCTACGACCGCGCCGTGGCGGTGGTCACCCGCGACAGCAAGGCGTCCACCAGCTACATCCAGCGCCGGCTGCAGATCGGCTATAACCGCGCCGCCAGCCTGATCGAGCGGATGGAGCAGGACGGCGTGGTCGGCATCGGAGAAAGCGGGCTCGACTACCATTACGAGACGTCGCCGCGGGACCAGCAGCAGGCCAGCTTTCGCCACCACATCCGCGCCGCGCAACAGACCGGC
>JANYET010000060.1 GCA_025359785.1 Alphaproteobacteria bacterium
GTCCTCGATCCGGATGTCCACCGGTCCGTCGGCGGCGAGGCTGTAGTCGATGGCCGCGCCGAACGCGGGGTCGACAGACATCGGCTCGTCCTTGGGCATCGGCGTGCCCGTGAAGCCGGCGGGCCGGAAGCGGACGGCGACGGCGGGGGGGAACAGTCGCGTCGCCGGCGATGCGTCCGCCGCGAGGTCGCGCAGCGGCCCGATGTCGTCCATTACATAAAAGCCGCGGCCGTGCGTGGCGATGACGAGGTCGTCGCCCTTGATCGTGATGTCGCGCACCGAGGTCGTCGGCAGTCCCGCGCCCAGCGGCGACCATGAGGCGCCGTCGTCGAACGAGACGAACGCCCCCCGCTCGGTCCCGGCGAAGAGCAGGCCGCGCCTGATCGAGTCTTCCCGGACCACGTTCACCGTGGCGTCCAGGCCGGCGACGATCGTCGACCAGGTCCGGCCGCCGTCGCGGGTGCGCATGACGTACGGCTTACGGTCGTCGAGACGATGGCGATCGATGGCCAGATAGGCGGTCTCGCCGTCGAAATGCGACGGTTCCACCACGCCGATCTTCGACCACGGCTGCAGCCCGGCGGGCGTCACCTCGGTCCAGTGGCCGCCGCCGTCCCGGCTGCGCCAGACCAGTCCGTCATCCGTCCCGACCCAGAGGTCGGTGGTGGAACGCGGCGAGGGGCCGATGGCGTAGATCACGCCCTTGCGCGCGCCCGGTCCATTGGTGTCCGCGGCGGCGGGCGCATCCAGGGTCGCGGGAACGCCGGGGTCCGGCCGCGTCAGATCCGGGCTGATCGCGTCCCAGTGGGAGCCGCCATCGGCGGTGCGGAACAGACGCTGGTTGGCGAAATAAAGAGTCTTGCGGTCGGGGCCGAACACCAGCGGCAGCGTCCATGTGCCGCGATACTCGCCCGGAACCGCAAGGGTCGGATCGACGCTGCGGACCTGGCCGGTATGCCGGTCGAGCCGGTCGACCCGTCCGCCGTAGACGATGTCGGGGTCGTTCGGATCGGGCGCGAGGTTGTCGCTCTCGCCACCCGCTTCCGACTCGTGGAACTGGGTCATATTGACTCCGTCCCACGGGCTGCCGCCCCGGCTGGGGACGTCGGCCGCGCCGCTGTCCTGCTGGGCGCCGTAGACGCGGTAGGGAAAGTTGTTGTCGGTGGCGACATGGTAGAACTGGCCGGTCGGCTGGTTGAACCACGAGCTCCAGGTCGCGCCGCCGTTCAGGCTGACCTGCGCGCCCTGGTCGCTGCCGAGGATGCGCCGCGCCGGGTCCGCCGGATCGATCCACAGATGGTGGAAGTCATCGCCGGTGGGGTCGCCCTTGACCGGAGTGAACGTCGCCCCGCCGTCGTCGGAGCGCAGGACGATGGTGTTGCACACCCAGACCTCGTCGGCGTTCGCAGGGTTCACCGTCGGCTCGCCGAAATACCAGCCGCGCTCGGAGATGTGGGCGTTGACGCTGGTGTGGGTCCAGCTCGCGCCGTCGTCATCCGACCGATAAAGGCCGCCGCCGACCTTGGCGTCGATCAGGGCATAGACTCGGTTCGGCGCGGCCGGGCTGACCGCCACCCCGATCCGACCCGTCGCCGCGGGGAGCCCCTTGCCGACGCTCTGGGTCCAGGTCACGCCACCATCCGTCGACCTGTAGAGCCCGCCGCCCGGCCCGCTCGACGGCGCATAGACGTTCCAGGGCGGACGGCGCGTCTGCCACAGGGCGGCGTAGACGACGCCCGGATCGCCGGGCTTGAAGGTCAGGTCGACGGCGCCGGTGTCGGCGTCCTTGAACAGGGTCCGCTTCCAGGTGTCTCCGCCGTCGGTGGACAGGAAAACGCCGCGCTCCTCGCTCGGGCCGTAGGGATGGCCGAGCACCGCCACGAGGAGACGACGCGGATCGCGCGGATCGACCAGAATGCGGGCAATCTGCTGGCTGTCCTTGAGGCCGATGGAGGTCCAGGTCTTCCTGCCATCGCGCGAGCGGTACATGCCGGAGCCCCGGGCGATGTCGGAGCGCATGTCGGATTCGCCAGTGCCGACATAGATCGTCTTCGGGTCGGACGGGGCCGGGGCCAGCGAGCCGATCGAGCCGACCGGCACGGAGTCGAAGATCGGCCTCCACGTCCGGCCGGCGTCCCGGGTCTCCCAGACGCCGCCGTTTACCGAGCCGAAGTAGAAGTGCAGCCGGTCGTCGCTCGCGCCGGCGACCGCCAGCACTCGTCCGCCCCGGAAGGGTCCGATCGAGCGCCACTTGAGCATGCCGTATTGGGACGGTGCGACCGGAACCGCCAGGGCGGGCGCGGCGGCCGATAGAGCGGCCAAAACAAGCGCTGTGCGAAACTTCATGCGATCGGTCCCCGGGGTCGCCCCTCTTTAGGGAGACGGCGGCGGACAATGCAATCCGTGGTCAGGCCTTGACGAAATAGGTCTCCGCCGCGGCGGGAAACGCGCCATCCCGGACATCGCGGGCGTAGGCGCTGACCGCGCCGGCGATATCGCCGCGCAAGGCGCCATAGCGGCGGACGAACTTGGGGGTCCATTCGAACAGGCCGAGCATGTCCTCGGTCACCAGGATCTGGCCGTCGCACGCCGACCCCGCGCCGATGCCGATGGTCGGGGCCTTGAGTTCCGCCGTGATCCGCGCGGCGAGGTCCTCGGCGACGCCCTCGACGACGACGGCGAAGGCGCCGGCCTTTTCCGCGGCGAGGGCTTCGGCGACGACGCAGTCGCCCTCTCCCGCGATCCGGCCCTTGGCGCGGAAACCACCCTCCGACAGCACGGCCTGCGGGCGCAG
>JANYET010000025.1 GCA_025359785.1 Alphaproteobacteria bacterium
CATACGGATATTCCGCCAACAGAAGAATTGAGGGCTCGATTATACGTTTCATTTGAAGGAGATGCTCTAAGTCCGAATTATTTCCAGAGTAAAACTGCAACAAAACCTTCATTTGCATCTTCCGGGACCCCTCCCGAAAAGCGGACCGCAAGGACCGCGAGCGGTCTTCCCGTGCGCAACGGCGCCGGCATGAGGGGAACAAGCATGACAAATTCGATGACGCGGACCGTGCGCCGCGCGCCGGGCCTCGGGCTTGGCGCGGGCCTGGGCGCGGGCTCGGTCCTGGCCATGGCCATTGCGCTGGGCTGGACCCCGGCCCAGGCCGCCGACCTCGCCGCGGCCGCCGCCGTGGAGGCCGGACCGGTGCACATCGACCCTGAGACCGCCGACTTCGGCCGTCAGGTCGACGAACTGGTGGTCACCGGCGCTGGCGCGGCCCTGGCCGCGCCCACCAAGGCCTCGCTGGCCGCCACCGAGCCGCAGGCGATCATCGACCGCAAGGCGATCGACCAGTTCGTGCCGGTCACCGCCGACTACAACCAGATCGTCAACCTGGCCCCCAGCATGGCGGGCACCTCGTTCGGCGGTCCGGGTCTTTTCGAGGCGAAGACCACCCTGCGCGGGTTCAAGGACGGCGAATACAACATCACCTACGACGGCATCCCCTGGGGCGACGCCAACGGCCCGACCCACCATTCGACGTCGTTCTTCCCGTCCTCGACAATCGGGGCGGTGGTGGTGGACCGCGGACCGGGTGAGGCCAGCCAGTTGGGCGCGGCGACCTTTGGCGGCTCGGTGAACATCTTCTCGCCCGAGGTCAGCCATGAGATGGGCGGGTCGCAGTCGGTGACCGGCGGAACCTGGAACACCTGGCTGTCGGTGACCAAGCTCAACACCGGCGACCTCGACCGGTTCAACGGCGCGCACATCCTGTTCAATTTCCAGGAACTCAGCACCGATGGCGCGCTCAGCTACAACAAGGCCAAAGCCTACAACCAGCTGGTGCGTGGCGTGTTTCCGCTGTGGGGCAGCTGGAAGCTGACGGTGCTTGGCACCTGGAACTACACGCGTATCCACACCAACGACAACTTCGGCGCGACGCTCAACCAGGTCGCCCTCTATGGCAAGAATTTCGCCCTCGACAACAATCCGGCGAACCCGACCTACTACGGCTACAACCTGGTCACCAAGCACACCTACTTCAACTACGCGAAGCTCAACGGCGACATCACGCCGACCCTGAAGCTCGAGAACACGGTCTATTCCTACTACTACAAGAACGACACGGAATCGGCGCTCGATCCGACGCTTTCGCCCACCGACATCGCCAACCGGACCGGGCTTTCGATCACCCAGGTTCCGGGCGGCAAGCCGGTGGTGAACGGCCATGTCCCCGGCTACACCAAGCTCAACGTCTACAAGATCTACGGCGACATCCTGCATCTCGACCAGGAGCTGTCGTTCGGCAAGATCAAGGCCGGCCTGTGGGCCGAGACCGCCGATACGGGGCCTCGCGCCCGCTACGACTACGACGCCACGGCCAGCACGATCGGCGTCGCCTACGTGGTGGACTACCGCCAGAAGGTGCTGGCCGGCGTGCCGCAGTACCTGGAGTACCTGCAGAACTCAGGCTGGCAGCAGTACGAGCCGTTCATCGATTTCGAGTGGAAGGCGACCCCCGAGCTGACCATCACACCGGGGCTTAAGTATGTGCACGAAAAGATCTTCGTGAACGCTGACGTCAATCAGAAGTCGCGCCAGCCGTTCCACGACTCCAAGACCTTCACCAAGACGCTCTATTTCCTGACCGGTAACTATCGGGTCCGGGACGATGTCTCGGTCTATGCGCAATACGCCACCGGCTTCCTGTTGCCGGATATCTCGGTGACCCAGGTGGTCAATCCGAACCTGAAGGACCTGAACCCGCAGACCTCCACCAACTATCAGGCGGGCATCGTCTATCACGGTGGCCGGATCAATGCCGACGCGGACGTCTATTACGTCGACTTCAAGAACAAGCTGCAGACCGTCACCGTGCCCCTGGCGGCCGGCGGCACGGAGACCGACAGCTTCAACCTGGGCGGCGCCAAGTACCAGGGCGTCGAGGGTCAGGTCAGCTTTGCGGCGACCGAAAACCTGGTGCTGTTCGCCAACGGCTCGATCAACTCGGCCAAGGCCCAAGGCGCCAATACGATCATCAATGGCGTCCCGGTGGTGATTGTCGGCGGCAAGCAGATCGCCGGCGCGCCGAAATCGACGGCCGCCGTCGGCATCCTGTGGAACGATGAGCACTGGTCGGCGTCCCTGACCGACAAATACACCGGCGTCGCCTGGGCGGCGGAAGGTGAGCCGGCGGCCTACAAGATTCCCGGATTCAATTCGGCCGACCTGACGCTGGTCTACCGGATCGACCGCTTCCGGATCGAGGGCGCGATCTACAACCTGACCGACAGCCAGAAGGTGGTCTCGGTCAAGCCGGGCAAGACAGTTCCCTACGACCAATACTACTTCCAGCCGCAGCGGAACTTTCAGCTGTCGCTGAAGGTCAATTTCTGATGCGGGCGGTGATCCTGGCTGGTCTGGCGGTTCTGGTCGCGGGTCAGGCTCAGGCGCAGCCCCCGACGCTCCCCGCGCCGGCGGCCGCATCGAAGTTCCTGGCGCCCGGTGACCTCGATCCGGCGCTCGTGCTGCCGCCGCCGCCGGCCGATGACGCGCCCGCCGCCGCCGAAGGCAGAGCCGAGCTGCACCGTATCGCAGCCACCGTCCGGACCCCCGCGCGGCTGGCCCAGGCCAAAGCCGACGACGCTCTGGAGGACGTCCGCGTCTTCGCTCCCCTGTTCGGGCCGGACTTCGACCTCGCGCGACTGCCGAACACTGCAAAGCTGTTCGCCGACCTGCGCACCGAGGACAGCCTCGCAGCCAAGCAGGCCAAGGCGTTCTTCAAACGCGAGCGGCCCTGGCTGAAAGACCCCGATCTCGACGTCTGCGATGACCGCCACGACTCCAGGAACAGCTATCCCAGCGGCCACGCGACCATGGGCTACGCCGCCTCGGCGGTCCTGGCCGAGCTGGCGCCCAACCACGCCCAGGCTGTCCTGGCGCGGGCCGCCGACTATGCCGAGAGCCGGCTGGTCTGCGGCGTCCATTACCGCGGCGATCTGGAGGCGGGGCACGTGCTGGCGACCGCGCTTATCGACCGGCTGATGAACAAGCTACAATTCCGGGCCGAGGTCGAAGCCGCCCGCACCGAGTTGACCGCAGCCCACATCGCCCCCTGACCCGACCTACGGCGCGCGGGTCATTCCGGTTCGCGGTGAGGCCGCTATAATCCCCTTGGCAACTGGGGACGCGCCATGACCTACACGCTCTACTATTCGCCGGGCACAGCCAGCATGCCGGTGCACTGGGCGCTGATCGAGATCGGCGTGCCGTTCGAGACGGTGCGGATCGATTTCGAGACCGGGGCGCATCGCACACCAGCCTACCTGGCGCTCAATCCGATGGGACGCGTGCCGACGCTGATCGTCGATGGCGTCGCGCATGTCGAGTCCGCCGCGCTGTTGATGCTGCTCGCCGAGCGCCACCCGCAGGCCGTCCTGGGGCCCGCGCCTGACGATCCCCAGCGGTCGAAGTGGCTGGAGACCATGGTGTTCCTCGCCAACAATCTGTCGCCGGCCATGCGCGACTGGTTCTACGCCGACAAGGACGGTTCGCCGGACGGCGCTCCGGCGGTGCGCGATCTGGCGCGCCGGCGCATCGAAGGGGTCTGGCGGCGGCTGGCCGGCGATCTCGCCGACGGCCGCGATTTCCTGTTCGGGGCGAAGGCCGGCGCGGCGGATTTCCTGGCCGCCGCTCCGATGCGCTGGTCGCGGACCATGGCGCAGCCCGCCAACGACCATCCGGTGCTCGCGGCCTACCTGGCCCGGCTGGCCGCCTTGCCGTCCTACGCGGAGCTTTGCCGCCGGGAAGACCTCGCACCCTGGCCGGCTTAGGACCTGGACCCGATCGAAATTCGCTAGGCGGTTTGCGGACGGGCCCGCCGGCGCAGCGCCGCGCCCAGGGCTCCGAAGCCCAGGACCATGAGCGCCCACGAGGCAGGCTCCGGAACCGTGCCGCCGCCGGGGGCCGCATTGCCGATGCCGGCGCTGACTGCCACCGAATATTCCGGGTGGCGCGCAAGGAAGTCCGGATCGATGAAGATATAGGGATCGACGAAGGCGTCGGCGACGCCGCCGCCGATGGCTCGGACGTCGATCTGCAGCGAAACCCGGCCGACCGCGTCGGACAGCTGGCTGAAGCCCAGGGTCCCGGTGAAGTTGGGATGGGCCAGCGGATCACTGGATGACGAGAACAGGTTGATCACATCGAAGGCGCCGTTGTTGAGCACGAACCGGGCCGAGGCGTCGTCCTGGAAGGCGGGGCCTCCGGCGCTACTGGTCAGCAGCGTGAAGCTGACGAACATCGGCACCACGACGCCGGCCGGGGCGCCGTTCAGGCCGAAGGAATAGACGATCGAGGACTCCAAGCTGCCGTTGCCGTTGAAAACGTTCACGTCCGTACCGGTGGCGTGGCCTGTCAACGTGGCGGTCGGCAGGCCGGAGACGGTCGTCGACAGGTTCCCCAGGGCGTAGGTCCCGGGGGCCGAATAGGACTGGCTGGTGTTGAAGGTCCCCAGGGTGGCGCCGAAGACGGCGTCCGGAAGCGGTGCGGCCCGCGCGGCGAGTGGCGCGCAAAGGCATCCGGCGGCAAGCGCCGCGACGAGAGAGGTCTGGAGGGTGCGCGTGGACATGGCGACTTCCTGCGTCGAAACGAGCTGGAAGGCTGTATCGCGAAGGCTTCCCGTCACAGGCGCTCGGCGGCGAAGCCTGCGACGCCTAAGACCTAGCAGATTGGTCTTACTGCGTACACGGTTCGACGAATCACGCTTTTTGGCTGCGGCCTGGAGTCCGAGCCCTAGACCATCCCCGCCTTGCGCAGGGACTGGTAGGCCTTGATCACCCGCTGCAGGCGGTGTTCGCCGGCGCGGTCGCCGCCGTTGGCGTCGGGGTGCAGGCGGCGGACCAGCTCGGTGTAGCGGGCGCGGATTTTCGGGCCGTCGGCGTGGCTGTCGAGGTCGAGGTCGGCCAGCGCATTGCGCTCGATCTTGCCCATGGCGCGTTCTTCGGGCTCGGCGGTGGGCCGCCCGCCGTTCTTGCCGAACAGGTTGAAGGGGTCGCGGTAGCCCTCGCCCTTCTTGAACTTGTTGGAGAAGGCGGCGGCCTCGCGGCTCATGCGGCCAGCCTTCATCTCCCAGGTCGGGCGCCCGCCGGTGAACAGCTCGTCCTGCTGGCGGCGGCGGATTTCCCCCTCGCTCATCCCGGCGAAGAAGTTCCAGTTACGGTTATATTCGGCGGCGTGCGGCTGACAGAACCAGTAGTGCTCGTTCAACATGTCGCGGGATTTCGGGGCCCTGGCGGTCGCCGCCAGCCGGCACCCGGGGTGGTCGCAGGCCCGTTCACCGGGCTTCAGCGCGGTGACGTCCTCGGCGCGCGCCTCCTCCTCCGGCTTGGGGGGGCGGACGCGGATATCGACGAAACGCGGCTTGTATTGAAACGCGGCGGGCATGGGCCAAGTATGGGGCCGAGATAATCCCTTTCAAGAATTGAAGATTACGCCGATGGGCGCCATATTTGATGCCATCCAACATAAGCTGACCGCAGCCTTCACGCCCACGCGGCTCGAGATCGAGGACGATTCCGGCCGCCACGCGGGTCATGCGGGCGCAAATCCGGGCGGCGAGAGCCATTTCAACGTGACGATCGAGTCGGTCGCCTTCGCCGGCGCCGCCAAGGTCGCCCGCCAGCGGATGGTCTATCGCGCGCTGGCCGAAGAATTGGCCGGTCCGCTGCATGCCTTGTCGGTCAAGGCTCTGGCGCCCGGCGAAACCTAAGGGCTACACTAAACAACTGTTTGAACCGCGGCCTGCATCTATCCGGGGAGTCTCTGGCTTGAAGACCACGATCACCGTCAACGGCGAGGCGCGGGCGCTGGACGTCGATACCCGCACGACCCTGCTCGACGCGTTGCGCGAGACCCTGCATCTGGCGGGGACAAAGAAAGGCTGCGACCACGGCCAGTGCGGCGCCTGCACGGTGCTGGTCAACGGCACGCGGATCAATTCCTGCCTGTCGCTGGCGGTGATGCATGACGGCGACGCGGTGACCACCATCGAAGGGATCGGCGCGGTCGGGGCGCTGAGCCCCATCCAGCAGGCGTTCCTGACCGAGGACGCCTTCCAGTGCGGCTACTGCACGCCCGGCCAGATCTGTTCGGCGCTGGGCATGCTGGCCGAGGTGGCCGCCGGCTGGCCCAGCCAGGAGACGGCGGACCTGACCGCGCCGATCCAGCTGACCGACGACGAGCTTCGCGAACGGATGAGTGGCAACATCTGCCGCTGCTCGGCCTATCCGCAGATCGTCGCCGCGATCCGCAGCGTCTCGGGGCTGCCCGCGTGAGGCCCTTCACCTACGAGCGCGCGACCAGCGCCGAGGCGGCTGTGAAGGCCGCGGCGGAAACGCCCAACGCCAAGTTCATCGCCGGCGGCACCAACCTGCTCGACCTGATGAAGCTGGAGATCGAGCATCCGGCTCATCTGATCGACGTGGGCCGCCTGCCACTGGCTGGGATCGAGGATACGCCCGACGGCGGCCTGCGGATCGGGTCGATGGCCACCAACAGCCATGTGGCCGCCGACGCCCGCGTGCGCGCCCGCTATCCGGTGCTGACCCACGCCATCGTGGCCGGCGGATCGGGCCAGCTGCGCAACAAGGCCACGACCGGCGGCAACCTGCTGCAGCGGACCCGCTGCGCCTATTTCTACGACACCACCAAGCCCTGCAATAAGCGCGCACCCGGCTCCGGCTGCGGCGCCTTGGAAGGCCTGAACCGCAACTCGGCGATCTTCGGGGCGAGCCATGCCTGCATCGCCACCCATCCCTCGGACATGGCCGTGGCGCTCGCGGTTCTGGACGCCACCGTCGAGACCCTGTCGCCCTCCGGGCAGGCGCGGTCGTTCGCGGTGACCGACCTGCACCGGCTGCCGGGCGAGACGCCGGACGTCGAGACCCATCTGATCCCCGGCGAGCTGATCACCGCCATCGTCCTGCCGCCGGCTCCGGCGCCCTCTGAAGAGGGGGGTGGGCAAGTTTATCGAAAGGTCCGCGACCGGGCCTCCTATGCGGCCGGGCTGGTCAGCGTGGCGGTTGTCGGCGGCAAGGTCGCGTTCGGCGCGGTCGCGCACAAACCCTGGCGCGCGGCGCAGGCCGAGGCGGCTCTGGCGTCTGGCGCCTCGCCGGCCGAAGCCATCGCCGCGGAGCTGGCGCAGGCCAGCAACAACGGCCGCAATGGCTTCAAGATCTCGCTGATCTCGCGCCTTGCGCCGGTGGTCATCAAAGAGGCCCGCAAGGCCGGGAGGTCCGCATGAGTTCCGTCGCTGACTGGGAAGCCGCCAGCAATCCGGTCAAGGAAAACCGGGCCGGCAATATCGGCAAGGCGGTGGACCGTTATGAGGGCCCGCTCAAGGTCACCGGAACCGCGCCCTACGCCTTTGAAGTCGAGCTGCCCCCCTCGGCCTCCGGGCCGCCGCTCTATGGCGTGATGGTCTCGGCGGCTATCGCCAGCGGCCGGATCGCCGCCATCGAGACGGCGCAGGCCGAGGCATCCCCGGGCGTGCGCCTGGTCTGGACCCATCTCAACGTGCCAGAGCAGGGACCGCGGCCGGAGCGCTACGACTTCTTCACGCCGTCGCCGCGGCCGGCGCTGCAGTCCGACCGCGTGTACTTCTTCGGTCAGCAGGTGGCGGTGGTCGTCGCCGACACCTTCGAGAACGCGAACGCCGCGGCGGCCATGGTCAAGGTGACCTACGAGGCCGACGCGCCAATGGCGGATTTCCACGCCGTTCGCGACCAGGGCGTGCAACCGCCCGGCGAGCAGGATACCGAGATCGGCGACTTCGCGGCGGCCTTCGCCGCGGCGCCGGTGACCATCGACGATGTCTGGCGCACGCCTCTGCAGAACCACTGCCAGATGGAGCCCTGCGCCACCACGGCCTGGTGGGATGGCGACAAGCTCACGGTCAACACCTCGGTCCAGATGGTGCGCTTCGCCCAGAACTCACTGGCCGAGACCCTGATGATTCCGTCCAAGAGCGTGCGGCTGCTGACCCGCTACATCGGTGGCGGGTTCGGCGGGAAGGGCTCGTTCTATGAGGACCTGGTGCTGGCCTCGCTGGCCGCGCGCGAACTCGGCCAGCCGGTGAAAGTCGCCTTCTCCCGCCAGCAGATGATGCATGGCACTGTTCACCGGCCGGCCACCGAACAGCGTGTCCGGCTGGGCGCGACGCCGGACGGCAAGCTCACCGCCATGTCGATCATGACGGTCACCCACTGTGACAGCCGGGGCAACTTCACCGAGCACGCGTCCAACTTCGCCCGCAGCCTCTATGCGGCGCCCAACCGGCTGACCGGGCACCGGCTGGTGCGGATGGACCTGCCGGTGGCCAGCGCCATGCGCGCGCCCGGCGAGGCCTCAGGCACGCTGAGCCTCGAAGTCGCCATGGACGAGCTCGCTGAAAAGCTCGGTATCGACCCGATGGAGCTTCGGATCCTCAACGAGCCGGAGACCGATCCGGAAACCGGCAAGCCGTTCTCGATCCGCCAGCTGGTGCGCTGCATGCGCGAGGGCGCGCAGATTTTCGGCTGGGACCGCCGCACGCCGAAGATCGGAGCTGTGAAGAACGGCCGCTGGACGATCGGCCTGGGGATGGCCGCGGCGATCCGCGGCAACATGCTGCTGCCGGCCAAGTGCAGCTTCACGGTGGACGCCGAGGGCGTGATCACCGTCAAGCAGGGCATGACCGACATTGGCACCGGCACCTACACCGTGCTGGCCCAGATCGCGGCCGAGACCCTGGGCGTGCCGCTGGGCGACGTCCGCGTGGAGATCGGCGACTCGGAGCTGCCGCCGGCGCCGGGGTCGGGCGGCCAGTTCGGGGCGGCCACGGCCGGTTCCGCGGCGCTCGACGCGGGCATGAACCTGCGCAAGGCGATCGCCGAGATCGCGGTCGCCGATCCGGCCTCGCCCCTCTATGGCGGGCCGTCGCAGGACATCACCTTCCAGGACGGCGTGATCGCCATCGCCAACCGTTCGGAGCGGCTGGCTGACCTGATCCGCCGCAACCGGCCCGAGGGTCTGGTCGCCGAGGGCGAGATTCGCCCCGCCGCCGACGCGCGCAACTGGAGCCAGCACACCTATGGCGCCCACTTCGTGGAGGTGGCGGTCGATACCGTGACCGGCGAAGTGCGCACGCGGCGGATGCTGGGGGTCTTCGCGGCGGGCCGCATCCTCAACTGGAAGACCGCGCGCAGCCAGCTGACCGGCGGGATGATCTGGGGCGTCGGTTCGGCGCTGACCGAGGGCAACGCTGTCGACCCCCGCCACGGGTCGCTGATCAACCAGGACCTGGCTGGCTATCTGGTGCCGGTGCAGGCCGATATCGGCGAGCTGGACGCGATCATGCTCGACGAGGTCGACGACAAGGCCAACCCGATGGGCATCAAGGGGGTCGGCGAACTCGGCATCTCCGGCGCCGGCGCGGCGGTGGCCAACGCCATCTACAACGCCTGTGGCGTGCGCGTGCGCGACTATCCGATCACGCCCGACAAGCTGCTGGCGGCCCTGGAAGCCAAGGGCCTCTAGGCGGCGGGCAGCGCGCTGACGATGGCCAGCTTGGCCGCGCCGCGCCAGGCCTTGCGGGCCTGCGCCAGGTGCAGGTCGGCGGCCTTGCGGTCGCCCAGCTTACGCTCAGCCTGGGCCAGGACCGCCAGCGTCACCGGATCGTTCGGCCAGACCTTCAGCGTCCTGTTGGCCTCGGCCACGGCCTGATCGGCCTGACCCTGTTCAAGAAGCGCCGCGGCCAGGCTGCGCCGCACCGGATACCACCAGATCGGCGGGTCGCTGATCTTGATCAGCTTGGCGTCCTGAATCTGGGCGGCCTTGCGGTAGGCGCGCGCGGCGTCGGCGGGCTTGCCCTCGATCATCGCCGCGCGGCCCACCAGCACCGAATTGGCGACATCGACCATGGCCTGGGCCACCGAGGCGTTGTCCGTGAACGGCTTCAGGTCACTGGAGCTCACCTTTACCAGCGCCAACTCCTTGCGGACGCCGGCGGCGTCGCCCTTGCGGGCGTAGGCCTCGCCGCGCGCGTAGCGCCACATGGCCTGGAGATAGGCCTGCTTGGCGCCGGGATCGGGCAGGGCCAGCACCTGTTCGGGCGTGGCGAAGCGGCTCTCGGCGAAATAGGCGGTGCTGGCGGTGAACTGGTCCCAGACGCTGCCGTCCATGCCGCGCGACAGGTGATCGAACACCGACGCGGCCTGCGCCAGCGCCGCCGGCCCGTCGCCGCTCATCAGGGCCGCGCCGGTGGCGAACTGCACATTGTGCGAGTGATAGATCAGCTTCCACGGATCGCCGCCCAGGCCCTGACGGGTGGCGTTGGCGATGTCGAGCTTCGTGGCGTCGACGTTGGACCGCACGGCGTCCCGGTAGCGCCCGACGATGTAGTAGGTGTGCGAGGGCATATGGACCAGGTGGCTGGCCGAGGGGGCCAGGCGCTGCAACGTCTCGGCATATTTCTCGGCCTGGCCGCCGATGCCGTCCATCTCGGTGGCGTGGATGTAGAAGTGGATGGCGCCGGTGTCGCCGGGCTTGCGGGTGAGCGCGCCGCCGATCAGCTCCAGGGCGCGGCCCAGGTTTTCCTGATTGTTGCGCATCGCGGCCGGGATCATCCAGGCGTCGGCCGCGACGATGGCGATCTCGTTGTCGGCGGGATTGTCGCGGGCCAGCTGATCCATCTCCCTGGCAAAGGCGAAATCGCCGGCCCCGCCGCCACCGCCCCGGCGATAGCGCTTCTGCAGAGCCGCGATCAGGCGCTGTTCCTTGACCGGCCCATCCTTGGCCAGGGCCGCGGCCTTGTCGGTCAGCGCCGCCAATTCGGCCTGGGCCTTGGGATCGATCGGATAGTTGATGGTCGGGCCGCGCGACCACGCCTCGCCCCAGACGCACATGGCGCAGCTCGGATCGAGCCGCTCGGCCTCCTTGAACGCCGCGATGGCCGGCTTGTGGGCGAAGGCGTGCGCCAGCTGCATGCCGTTGTCGAAATAGGCCTGGGCCTCGGGGACCTTGGTGGCGATCGGGAAGCCGCCCGTGCCATAGCCGGCGAGGATTTTCTGCGCTGCCGGAGCGTCCGCCGCGGGCGGCGTCGCGCCGCAGATATGACCGGCGAGGGCCGGCGTGTCGGGCTCCGCCGCGGTCATCGCCGGCGCCAGGGCGAGCGCCCCGACAAGCATCCATCCCATTCGCATCTTGTGGCCTCAGCGCATCATTCAGCGGCAACCTAACGCCTTGCGCCACCGCGTCCTAGGGCGACGGCGAGGCCGTCACAAAACGGTCCGGAAACCGTAGCGCCGCCGTCGCGAGGCGCCCCTATGCGCCACCCCCTGATCCGGGCGCAGATCGCGCCGCAACAGGCTTTGGGGGCTTTCGTGAGCGTGACCGAGACATCCATCATCCGAGCGCGCCTGCTCGGGACTTCGGCCCTGTTGCTCGCGGCCCTGGCCGGCGGCGCGCACGCGGCCGACGCGGCGGCGGTGGCGTCAGCCGAGACCGTCTCGGTCTCCGAAGTGGTCGTGACCATGGCGCGCGAGACCCGCTCGTCGGTCGAGCTGCCCACCCAGGAAATCCAGAAGGTGCTGCCGGGCGTCAACCCGCTCAAGGCGATCAGCACCCTGCCGGGCGTCATCTACGAGACCGCCGATCCGTGGGGCAACAACGAGCAGAACCTGTCGCTGTTCGTGCACGGGTTCTCGACCCAGCAGCTCGGCTACACTCTCGACGGCGTGCCGCTCGGCGACCAGCAGTACGGCAACTACAACGGCCTGTCGGTGTCGCGCGCGATCACCAGCGAAAACGTCGCCCGGGTGAACCTGTCCTCCGGCGCGGGCTCCATGGGCGTCGCCTCGACCAGCAACCTGGGGGGCGCGATCGAAACCTATTCCCGCGATCCTTCGCACACCCGCGAATTCAACATCCGCCAGACGGTGGGCAGCTATCAGACCACGCGCACCTTCCTGCGGGCCGATTCGGGCGACCTTGGCGGCGGCAACGCGGGGTTCATCTCCTACGTCCACCAGGACCAGCGAGCCTGGGACTTCAACGGCCACCAGCGCGACGATCAGGTGAACCTGAAGTTCGTCCATGAGGACGAGCAAGGGCGGTTGACCCTCTATGCTGACTGGCAATCCAAGGTCGAACCGAACGAGGACGCCACCGCCTTTGGCACGTCGCAGACCGCCGCCGCGGCCGGCTTCACACCCTACACCCGGCCCTTCTACTACCCGAACCTCGCCGCCTGTTCCTCCAGCCTCACCGGCGGGCCGGGGACGCCGCCGCCGGCCCAGGGCAACAATTTCTCCAACTGTTTCAGCGCCGCCCAGCGCGCCGACCTGCTTGCCTATGTGAAGTACGATTGGAAGCTCTCGCCCGACATCACCTGGTCGAACCAGGCCTACTACCACTACGACTACGGTCGCGGCATCGTCGCGGGGCCGATCAACCAGGCGGGCCTGCCGGGTCTGTTCGCGGCCTATTTCCCGAACCTCGTGGTGGGCTCGACGACCAGCGCGGCGACCTTGCAGAACATCTCCACCCTGTTCGGCGGCACGGGCAACGAAGTCCGCACCACGGAATACCGGATCAACCGCGCTGGCCTGATTTCGACGCTCAACTGGCAGCTTGGCGATCACAAGCTGGAAGGCGGCCTTTGGGTCGAGCACAACGAGCCGGCGCAGCACCGGGCCTGGTATCCGTTCAGCGCCGCCAACAACGACCTGTCACCCTACGACACGCCCAAATCGCCGGCGGTGTTCATCCAGTACTATCCCGAGTTCTACGTGAACGACGTGCAGCTGCACTTGCAGGACCAATGGCGCATCCGCCCGGACCTGCTGCTTCAGTTCGGCTTCAAGTCCAGCCTGCAGAACGCCAACGGCAAGTTCCGCATCAACCAGAAGAACCTGCCGACCGCCGCCGTGCCGGTGGTCTTCCCGTCGGGCAAGATCCGCTCCGACGAATGGTTCCTGCCGCAGGCGGGACTGCTCTGGGACCCGACGGACAACGAAGAGGTCTTCGCCAACGTCCAGAAGAACCTGCGCCAGTTCATCCCCTACGGCGCCGGCAGCGGTTTCTATGGCTTCTCGCCCTGGAGCCTCGGCACCCAGGCGGCGTTCGAGCTGTTCAAGCAGACGGTCCACCCGGAGACGTCATGGACCTATGAGCTGGGCGCCCGCACGCATCACCAGGTCGAGATGGGACCGCTGACCTCGCTCGAGGGTCAGGTCAGCGTCTATCACGTGGACTTCCACAATCGGCTTCTGAACATCGCGCCGTTCAACTTCATCAATCCAGGTCCGGCGATCCTGGCCAACGTCGGCGGGGTGACGACCAACGGCGTCGACATCGCCGCGACGCTGAATTTCGGCCCGCATTTCCGGCTCTACGACGCGCTCTCCTACAACAAGTCGACCTACGCCTCGGACTATCAGAGCGGCACGACGCTGGTGAACGGCGTCGCGACGCCGATCAGGGTGGCGACCGGCGGCAAGTGGGTGCCGCTGACGCCGGACTGGTTGAACAAGACCATCGCCAGCGTGGCCTTCGGTCCGTTCGAGGCGCAGGTCAGCGGCGACTATATCGGCCGGCGCTATGTGACCTATCTCAACGACCTGTCGGTGAAGTCGACCTTCATGCTGGGGCTGCAGGCGAGCTACCGCTTCGACATGCCGCAAAGCGGCTGGCTGAAGGGCCTGAAGCTCAGCGGCAACATCACCAACCTGAACGATATCAAGGGCGTCTCGACGGCGGTGGTGACGGGCAATTCCGGCGGCTACCAAGCCTTCCCGATCGCGCCCCGGATGGCCTTCGTCACCCTCGACGCGACGTTCTGACGAGGCGTGCAGGTCGGGCTGACAACGCGTCCAGGTCCGGCCCGGCCGGGCCCGCGCCAAAACCGCATAACGGTGATGCGGGATTCGCATCTAACCCTGTGTCGGATCGTACCTATCTGGGACGTCTTGAAGGTGGAGCTTTCAAGACCTTCGAGGAGACGGGACGTGAAACTGATCTTGCCGCTGGCGACCCTGCTGGGCGCCGTGACCCTGCTTTTGAACGGCTGGGGTGGTCTGGGCTACCTCTAACCGACGGCGGTGCGCAGTTCGCCAAGCACGCGCGCGAGATCGCCTTCGCGGAACGGCTTCTGCAGGACGGGCGTCCCCTTGTCGACATCGCGCAGACCGGCATCGCCATAGCCCGTGGCGAAGGCGAACGGTTTGCCGCGCTCGCGCAGCAGATCGGCCACCGGGAAGATCGGTTGGCCGCCCAGATTGACGTCGAGGACCGCGCAGTCGAGCTCGCCGGTTCGCGCCAGGTCGAGCGCCTCGTCCAGCCGCGCCGCCGGGCCGACCACGACGCAGCGAAGATCGCCGAGCATGTCCTCGATCAGCATCGAGACCATCATCTCGTCTTCCACCACCAGGACGCGGAGCCCGGCAAGTCTGGCGGTGTCGGTCATTCGGGCAGCTCCAGGGCCGTCGCTCGGCGGCGCAGACCAGCAGAGGTTGCGCCTGACAATCAAGCGGCATCTTTCGATCGGTCGGGAAGCCGACCGAAGCGATCAGGATTCCGGCCGCTCCGGTTCGGGCCAGATCTGCAGCTTGGTGATCCGGTTCACCTTGCGCTCGAGCACGGCGAACCGGTGGTGATGGAAACTGAAGGTCTGGCCGGCGTCCGGGATGCGCCGGGCCTCGTGGATCAACAGGCCAGCCACCGTGACAGCCTCCTCGTCGGGGAGGTCCCAGTTCATCGCGCGGTTGAGGTCGCGGATGGTCACCGAGCCATCCACCGAGATCGAGCCGTCCGGGCCGGCCACGACACCGGCCACGGCCACATCGTGCTCGTCTTCGATCTCGCCGACGATCTCCTCGAGGATATCCTCCAGCGTCACCAGGCCCTGCAGAGCGCCGTATTCGTCGACCACCAGGGCGAAGTGGGTCCGCCGGGTCAGGAAGGTGGCCAGCTGATCCTTCAGGCTGGTGGTCTCCGGGATGAACCAGGGCGCACGGATGATCGCGGCCATGTCGATCGCCTCGATCTTCCCGTCAGCGTCGGCCATGGCCTGGAGCAGGTCCTTGGTGTGCAGCACGCCCACGATGTTCTCGGGTTCGTCGCGGTAGAGCGGCACGCGGCTGTGGCCGTTCTCCAGCATCTCTTCCAGGATCTGGCGCGGGGTCTGGCCGGCGTCGATCATGGAAATCTCCCGGCGGTGGACCATCACCTCGCTGACGTCCATTTCCGCGAGGTCGAGCACGCCGCCCAACATGTAGCGGTCGTGGGTCTCCACCAGGCCCTCGGCGTGGTGGTACTCGACGGCGCCACGGATCTCCTCGTGGGCGGCCAGCACGTCCATCTCCATGCCCAGCCGGACGCCGAACAGGCCCAGAGTCTTTCGCACCGCGAACTGGATCGTGAAGATGATCGGCCCGAACACCTTCACCACCAGCAGCGTCGGGCCCGAGAGGAACCGCGCCACGTCGTCGGAGCGCAGGATTGCCAGCGTCTTGGGCAGGACCTCGGCGAACACCAGGATCAGGACGGTCATCACCACGGTCGCGGCGGCCACGCCCCAGCCGCCGGGGATCGCCTTGGCGAACACCTCGGTGGTGAGCGACGAGGCCAGGATGTTGATCAGGCTGTTGCCCAGCAGCACGGCGCCGATCATCGTCTCGCGGTCGGTGAGCAGGCGGTTGACCCGGCGCGCGCCGCCGTCGCCCTCCCGCTCCAGCTGGTGCATGCGCGCGCGGCTGGCGGCGGTGAGCGCGGTCTCCGCGGCTGAGAACAGGGCCGAGATGGCGATAAGCCCCAGAACAATGGGGGCGAGCGCGAGGATGGCGCCCATCAGGCGGCTCCTTCCAGCTTGAGAAACGCGGTGACCGCCGTCGCGTCGACATCCTTCGCGACGAAGGCCTCGCCGAGGCCGTGGGCCAGGATAAAGGTGAGCTTGCCGCCCTCGGCTTTCTTGTCCTGCGCCATGTGGCGGACCAGGCGTTGGGCGTCGAAGGGATGGCCGGCGACCTCCGCAAGGGTGGTCGGCAGGCCTGCCGTCGCGATGGCGACGCCGGCGCGATAGGCGTCCTGCGTCGGACAGAGGCCCTGCGAGGCGGAGAACCGGAAGGCCAGCGCCATGCCGGCGGCGACCGCCTCGCCATGCAGCAGCGCCGCGCCGTAGCCGGTCTCGGATTCCAGGGCATGGCCGAAGGTGTGGCCCAGGTTGAGCAGCGCGCGGCGGCCCTGTTCGGTCTCGTCCTCGGCGACGATCTCGGCCTTCGTCTCAACGGACCGCGCGACGGCCTGGGCCAGCGCCACCGGCTCGCGCGCCAGCACCCCGGCGGCGTTCAGCTCCAGCCACTCAAAGAAGGTGAAGTCGCCCAGCAGGCCGTACTTGATAACCTCGGCGTAGCCGGCGCGCATCTCGCGGTCCGGCAGGGTGGCCAGCACGTCGAGGTCGGCCAGCACCAGCTTTGGCTGATGGAAGGCGCCGACCAGGTTCTTGCCGCGCGGCGTGTCGATGGCGGTCTTGCCGCCGACCGAGGAGTCCACCTGGGCCAGCAGGGTGGTCGGGATCTGCACGAAGTCGACGCCGCGCTTGTAGATGGCGGCTGCGAAACCCGCCAGATCACCGACCACGCCGCCGCCGAAAGCGGTGATCACGTCGCCACGGTCGAGTTCCAGCGCCAGCAGGCGGTCGGTGACGTCGGCGAGGCCCGCGAAGCTCTTGGTCTGCTCGCCCGGCGGCACGATGACCGGCAAGGCGGCGATTCCAGCGCGCTCCAGGGCCGCGCTCAGGCGCGCGCCGTGCAGACCCCAGACGGTCTCGTCGCTGACGATCGCCGTGCGGCGGCGTTTCAGGAACGGTGCGAGCGCCTGGCCCGCGCCGTCGATCAGCCCACCGCCGACCCGCACCTCATAGGCCCGCGCGCCCAATCCCACGGTGATTGCATGGTCCACGGCGATGGCACGGCTCATGGCTGGGCCGCCTCGACGTGGGCGGACAGGGCGTCGATCACCTGTTCGACCGTGACGTGGTGGGCGGCGTCGCCGGTCTCCACCGTGATGTCGGCCAGGGCATAGACCGGATAGCGGCTCTCGGCCTGGGCCTGCAGCACCTCCAGCGGATCCTTGCCGGCCAGCAGCGGCCGCGTGTCCTTGCGCGAGACGCGGCGCGCCAGCACCTCCAGATCGGCCTTCAGCCAGACGGAGACCGCCCTGGATTTGATCAGGTCGCGGGTCTGGTCGTGCATGAACGCGCCGCCGCCGGTGGCCAGAACATGCGGCTCCTGGTCCAGCAGGCGCGAGATCACCCGGCGCTCACCCTCGCGGAAGGCCGCCTCGCCCAGGTCGGCGAAGATGTCGGCGACGGAGCGGCCGGCGGCGGTTTCGACCTCGGAATCGGTGTCGCGGAACGGCAGCTCAAGCGCGCTGGCGAGCCGCCGGCCGACGCTCGACTTGCCAACCCCCATCAGGCCCACGAGGGCGATGGTGCGGCGGCGCAACGGTGCATAGCGGTCCATGAACAGCCCCAGGAAAGCAGACCGGGTCTACACGAGGCGGCCCCCTCGCGCCAACTTCCCGCGCCCGCTATGCTGCGGATCATGTCGCGTCTCGCCTGCCTGATCGCCATGCTCGTCCTCGCCGGGTCGGCCAGTCTGACAGTGGGGGGTGTCGCCGCCGCGCAGGGCGTCGAGGTGACGACCCTGGCCGCGCCGGACGCTTTCACGACGCCTGGACGTGACACCGGCCTGCCGGCGACGCTGTGGCGCGGCGCCTCGGTGAAGACGGCGCGGACGGTGTTGCCGCTGCTGGCCGCCAGGCCGCTGTCGCCGGCCGCCGCCGCCCTCGCCCGCCGGATTTTGGCCACGGGCGCGCCAGGGCCGCGGGGCGCGGGGACCGACGCCGCGCTGATGGGCGCCCGCGCCAGCGCCCTCATCGCCCAGGGCGATGCCAAGGCGGCGGCCGCCATTCTGGCGCGCGCCCCTGGAATCGACCGCAATCCAGAGCTGGCCCACGCCGCGGCGGAGAGCGCGCTGCTGGCCGGCGACGACAGCCGCGCCTGCGCGGTCGCCCAGGGCCTGAGCTCGGGCCGCGACGAGATCTACTGGCTGCGGCTGCGCGCCTATTGCCAGGCGATCGGCGGCCAGGCGGACCAGGCGCAGCTGACCTTCGATCTCGCGCAGGCCCAGGCCAAGGACCCGGTGTTCGGCCGGCTGATGGCCGCCAAGCTGGCCGGCGCCGGCAATCCTGGCGCGGCGTCCTTGCGCAACGGCCTCGACTACGCCCTGTCGCACAGCCTTGGGCTCGATCTGGCGGTGGCGAAGCCCAGCCCGGACGTGGCGGCCGCCCTTGCCGGGACCGACCCGGCGGCCAGCCTCGATACATCAGGCATCGCGCCCGATCTTGCGGACCTCGCCAAGGCGATCGCGACCAGCCAGCCGATGGGCTCCGGCGTCTTTATCGCCGCCATCAGCGAGATCGTGTCCGGCGGCCCAAAGGCGGCGACGCGCGGTCAGGCCGCGATGATGCTGGCTTTTCTCCTGGGCGATCTGACCTCGATCGAGGCGCGCGATCAGCTCGGAACCTTTACCGTGACCGAGGGCAAGGCGCCGGTCGGGCGGGACCTGGCCTTGGAGTCCGCGGCGAACCAGAAGCTGATGGGCGAGGCGGCCCTGCTGTCGCTCTGGACCTGCGCCGAGGCCGGAGCGGGCGGACTGGCGTTGGGCGACCGCATCCGTATCGTCCACGCCCTGCACGCGGTTGGCCTTGACGCCGACGCCCGCAATTTCGCGCTGGAAGGCCTGCTGGCGCTGAAATGACCGGCTCCCAAACATGATCGGAAAGGGCGCCGCCTGGGCCGAAGCGTTCCTGGAGATGATGTCGGTGGAGCGGGCGGCGGCCAAGAACACGCTTACGGCCTATGGGCGGGACCTGGCCGACGCCTCCGGGTTCCTGGCCGGACGTGGGCGCGACCTGGCCGATGCGTCCGCCGAGGACGTGGAGGCCTATTTCGCGGCGCTGGGCGCGCGCGGGCTGTCACCCGCCACGGCGTCACGGCGGCGCGCGGCGGTGCGGCAGTTCTATCGCTTCGTGATGGGCGAGACCTGGCGGGCGGACGACCCCTCCCGACGCGTCGAGGCGCCGCGCAAAGGACGATCGTTGCCCAAGGTGCTGAGTCGCGACGAGGTGGACCGGCTGATCGCCGCCGCCGCGGCCAAGGATGGCGCGCAGGGCCTGAGGCTGGCCTGCATGGTCGAGCTGGCCTACGCGTCCGGCCTGCGGATTTCCGAACTGACGGGGCTGACGCTGGCGGCGCTGGCGCGCGATCCCGCCTATCTCATCGTTAAGGGCAAGGGCGGCAAGGAGCGGCTGGCGCCGTTGAACAACGCGGCGCGCACGGCGGTCAGAGCCTATCTGGAGGTTCGGCCTGGGTTCCTGCCGAAGGGCGACCCAAAAGGTCCCGGGGCCAACCCCTGGCTGTTCGCCTCGCGCGGCAAGGATGGCCGCCTGACGCCGCGCCGCTTCGCCCAGTTGCTGGACGAGGCCGCCGCCGACGCCGGGATCGATCCGGCGCGGGTCAGCCCGCACGTCCTGCGCCACGCCTTCGCGACGCATCTGCTGGAGGGCGGCGCGGACCTGCGGGTGGTCCAGACCCTGCTCGGCCACGCCGATATCGGCACGACCCAGATCTATACCCACGTCGCCGGAGACCGGCTGGCCGAGGTGGTCGCCTCGAAGCACCCGCTGGCCCGCAAGCGCTGAGCCATCCCTCCCCGAAATGGGGAGGGATGACCCGGTTAGCCGGTGATCCGATAGCGGCCGTCGGCATCCGGGCAGACGCGGACGTAGCGGTAGTCGCGGCCGTAGCGGTCGATCGGCGCGGCCGCGAGGCGGCAGCGCATGCGGCCGTAGTCGGCGTAGCGATCGCTGCGGGCGTCGCGGGACTCCCGATAGGCGATGGTGTCGTTGTAGCTGTAGTAGGGGCCACGGTCGTCGCAGTTGTAGCGATTATACCGGTCATGCGCATTGCCGACCGAGGCGCCGATACCCAGGCCAACCACGCCGCCCAGCACCGCGCCGTCGCCGCGATGGCCACGGGCCGCGACGTTCGAGCCGAGGGCCGCGCCGGCCAGGGCGCCCAGGATGCCGCCGGCCGTGGCGGCCGAGTGGTCGTTGCGGCAGGTCACGACGGGCGGCGTCACATAGGACGTCGGGCGGCCGTAATAGTCCGCGGCCGGGGCGTCATAGGCGCCCCAACGGGCCGTATCCCAGGCTGGCGCGGGCCCATAGACGCGGACATAGGCGCCGTAGCCGTAGCGGGCGTCGTAGTCGGCGCGGGCGCGCTCCCATTCGGCGTGGCGGCGCTCATAGGCCGACCGGGCCGACTGGTACTCGGCGCGGCTGACCTCGTAGTTGTCGCGGCGCGCGTCGTAGGCGTCCTTGCGGGCGTCATAGGCCTGCTTGCGCGCCTCATAATCCCGGCGGTCCTGCTGATACTGCTGCTGGGCGTCATAGGACGGCTGGGTCTGCTGGTACTGCGGCGCGGGCTGGGCGTACTGAGCGTCGCGCTGATAGTCATAGCCCTGGTACGACTGGGCCAGGACCGGCGAGGCGGTCGCCAGCGCCAGGACCGAGGCCATGCCGATTCGAAGGGTGGCGTTCATGATCGTCTCCAATTTCTCTGCAGTGTCCCAGCGCTGTTCACGCCGAGCGTCGTGCATCATCGGCCCCAACAACCCCCTGGACGCCCAGGAGGTTGCATACGGAACAGACGGCCTTCCGGCCGCGCTCTTGTGAGGCGGAGCCATCGCGCCTAATTTCCCGCCCTCTTCGACGTGA
Organism: Alphaproteobacteria bacterium; assembly: GCA_025359785.1. Classification (GTDB taxonomy): domain Bacteria; phylum Pseudomonadota; class Alphaproteobacteria; order Caulobacterales; family Caulobacteraceae; genus Phenylobacterium. The sequence continues at coordinate 21,037 of JANYET010000025.1, forward strand.
AGGACTGTGTTCCCCGAATGGCTGTGCATTACCTCGAGTTCGAGCGGCCGATCGCCGACCTCGAAACCAAGATCGAGGAGCTGTCCAAGCTGTCGGAGACCGAAGGGTCCGGCGCCTTCGACGTCGAGATCGAAGCGCTGCGCACGCGAGCCCAGGATATGCGCCGCGAGGCCTATTCCAAGCTCGACGCCTGGCAGAAGACCCTGGTGGCGCGCCATCCCGACCGGCCGCACTTCGTGGACTATGCCGCCGGCCTGATCGACGAGTTCCAGGAGCTGCGCGGCGACCGCAAGTTCGCTGACGACCAGGCGATCATGGGTGGCTTGGGCCGGTTCCGGGGGCGGCCCGTGGTGGTCATGGGCAACGAGAAGGGCCGCGACACCGTCACCCGCGTGAAGCACAATTTCGGCTACGCGCGCCCCGAGGGCTACCGCAAGGCGATCCGCCTGATGGAGATGGCCGAGCGGTTCAACCTGCCGGTGATCAGCTTCGTGGACACCACGGCGGCCTATCCGGGCATCGCCTCCGAAGAGCGCGGCGTCGCCGAGGCCATCGCGCGGTCTACCGAAAAGAGCCTGCTGCTGGGCGTGCCGATGGTGGCGGTGGTGACCGGCGAGGGCGGTTCGGGCGGGGCGCTGGGCATCGCCTGCGGGTCCCGCGTGCTGATCCTCGAACACGCCGTCTATTCGGTGATCCCGCCGGAAGGCGCCAATTCGATCCTCTGGCGCGGCGCGCGCACGCCAGCCGAAGCGGCCAAGGCGCTGAAGATCACCGCCCAGGACCTGCTCGGCATGAAGATCGTCGATCGGATCATCCCGGAGCCGCCCGGCGGCGCCCACTCCGACCCGGAGGCCGCGATGAAGGCGGTAGGCGACGCGGTCGAGGAAGAGCTCACGGCGCTCGAGGGTCTCAGCGCCGATGAATTGCGCAAGCAGCGCGCCGCGCGCTTCTACGCCATCGGCCGCGCGGGCCTGCAGTAGGCGCAACCTCCCGCCGTTTTGCGGGGGAGGTAGGACTTGCTTGACGGAGCGTCCGCGGGTTCAGTGTCGTCCAAACAAACGTTTGGAGGAACGATCATGGCGCTCAGGACCCGGTTCACCGAGATGTTCGGCATCGAGCATCCCATCGTCCAGGGCGGGATGCAGTGGGTCGGCCGCGCCGAGCTGGTGGCCGCGGTCGCCAATGGCGGCGGTCTGGGTTTCATCACCGCGCTGACCCAGCCGACCCCGGAGAAGCTGACTGAAGAGATCGCCCGCTGCCGGTCGCTGACCGACAAGCCGTTCGGCGTGAACCTGACCATCCTGCCGGCCATCAAGCCGCCGCCCTACGCCGAATACCGCCAGGCGATCATCGAGGCGGGCGTCAAGATCGTCGAGACGGCCGGCAACAAGCCCATCGAGCACGTCGCGGAATTCAAGAAGCACGGGATCAAGGTGATCCACAAATGCACCTCGGTGCGCCATGGCCTGTCGGCCGAGCGGATGGGCGTCGACGCCATCTCCATCGACGGCTTCGAATGCGCCGGCCACCCTGGCGAGGACGACGTTCCCGGCCTGATCCTGATCCCGGCGGCGGCCGACAAGATCAAGATCCCGATGATCGCCTCCGGCGGCTTTGGCGACGCGCGGGGCCTGGTCGCGGCTCTGGCCCTGGGCGCCGAGGGCATCAACATGGGCACCCGCTTCATGGCGACGGTGGAAAGCCCGATCCACGAGAACATCAAGCAGCAGATCGTCGACAACGACGAGCGCGCCACCGAACTGATCTTCCGCACCATGCACAACACCAGCCGGGTGGCGAAGAACGCGATCTCCACCCAGGTGGTGGCCATGGAGCGCGAGGGCGCCAAGTTCGAGGACGTCCGCGATCTGGTGGCCGGCACGCGGGGCCGCAGCGTCTACGAGGTCGGCGACAACGACGCCGGCATCTGGTCGGCGGGCCAGATCCAGGGCCTGATCCATGACGTGCCCACCTGCGCCGAGCTGATCAGCCGCATCGTCCGCGAAGCCGAGCAAATCATCCACGAGCGCCTCGACCGCATGGCCGGGATGCGGACGATGGCCGACGCCTAACGCACCGCCGTCAGCGCCTGGACCAACTCGTCCACCGCCTCCGGGGTGGTGGCCCAGGAGCACATGAAGCGCACCGAGCCGTCGAAGACGCGGTTGGCCTTCCAGCCGGCTGCCTCCAGGCGCTGGTGGGTGGCCTCGTCCATCGCCACGAACACTCCGTTGGCCTCCACCGGATGGGTCAAGGCAAAGGGCATCGCCGCGCCAAGCCGTGCGGCCATGGCGTTGGCGTGGGCGGCGTGGCGCAGCGCCGCGCCCTCGCGCAGCATGCCGACGAATGGCGCCGCGTAGAACCGGCCCTTGGACGGCAACTGGCCGGCCTGCTTCAGGCGCGCATCGAGGCGCCGCGCGAACGGGCGGTCGAAGATCACCAGAGCCTCGGTGGGCGGCATGCCGGCCTTGGTCCCGCCGAGCACCAGCATATCGACGCCCAGCGGGCGGATCGCCGCCAGATCGAAGCCGGCCGCCGCGGCGTTGAAGATCCGCGCGCCGTCCAGGTGGACGCCGACGCCTCTGGCCTTGGCGGGCGCGATCAGCACGCCTAGCGCCTTGGCCGGATAGACCGCGCCATATTCAGTGGCGTTGGTGATCGAAAGCGCGCCGGGCGACTGGACGTGGCCGTTCTCGGGTTGGGCCAGCGCCGCCGCGAGCGCCCCGGCGTCGATCCGGCCGTGGTCGCCGGGTAGTGGGATCATCCCCAGGCCGTGGCCGAAGAAGCCCGGCGCGCCGGTCTCGTCGGTGGCCGCGTGAGCGTGCTCGTGGGCCATGACCGACTCGAAAGGCTGGCAGAGGGCGGCGAGCGCAATGGCGTTGGCCGCGGTGCCGCTGGCCACGAACCGCACCTCGGCGTCGGCGTCGAGCAGCTGGCGGATCAGGTCGGCGGCCTGAGTGGTGACGGGATCGGCCCCGTAGCTGGCGACGAACCCCGCGTTGGCCTCCAGCATCGCGGCCATGGCCTCCGGCGCGGCGGGCGCGGTGTTGTCGGAGTTGAAGTCGTAGCGTGTTTCGGGAAGGGCCATGGGCGGAGGCTCAGTCCGCCGTCGCGGCCATGATGTCGCAGAAGGTGGTCATGTCGATGTTGCCGCCGGAGACCACGCAGACGATCGGACCCTGACCGGCGGCGCCCGTCAGCGCGGCGGCGAGCGGCAGGCAGCCGGCGCCCTCGGCGACGATGCGGGCCTTCTCGGCCATCAGCCGCATGGCGCGCCGCGTCTGGTCGAGAGTGACGACGATCGAGCCGTCCACCAGCGGCGTCATCCGCTGGTACATGCGCGGAAAGACACTCTGGCCGCCGGCCCCATCGACGAACGAGGCCTGCCACTCCGGGAACTTCTGAGCCGACCCGGCGGCCAGCGAGCGCGACAGGGGCGCGGCCGTTTCCGGCTCGGCGGCCCAGAGCTTGATGACCGGATTGATCGCCTTCACCGCGCTGCCGACGCCGGTGATCAGGCCGCCGCCGCCGACGCCACAGATCACGGCGGCGGTGTCCGGCGCATCCTCCAGGATCTCCAGGCCCATCGTCGCGTGGCCGGCGATGAAGTCGTCGTCGTCGAAGGGGTGGATGAAGGTCCCCTCGACGCCGGGGTAGGCGCGGTCGTCCAGCGCGTTCCAGGCGCCTTCGTAGGACACCAGCACAAGCCTCGCGCCCAGCGCCCGCATGCGGTCGAGCTTCGAGGCCGGCGCGGTCTCGATAGCCACGACCGTGCAGGGGACGCCCGCCTTGCGCGCCGCATAGGCCACGCCTTGACCAGCATTGCCGGCGCTGATCGTCCAGACGCCCTTCGCGCGGTCCGCGTCGCTCAGCATGGCCACCGCGTTGGCCGCGCCGCGCAGCTTGTAGGCGTTGATCGGCTGCAGGTTCTCCAGCTTCAAGCGGATGTCCGGAAAGCCCGCGCCGAGCTCCAGGCGGACCAGCGGGGTGCGCACGCAGGTCCCGGCGATCCGGCCGCGCGCGGCCTCGATCTCGGCCAGGGTGATGTGGCGGACGGGCGGGACGGCGGCGGGCATGCGCCTGTCTCTCACACTAGAGGCCACGCGCCCAGTCGCGGACCTCGGCCACATAGAGGTCGGGCTCCTCCATGGCCGCGAAGTGCCCGCCGCGAGGCATGTCGGTCCAGCGGGTGATATTGTAGGCGCGCTCGGCGAACGACCTGGGCGGCGCCTGATAGAGCGGCTCGCCGGGGAAGTTGGCGAACGCCGTCGGCGTCTCGCAGCGCTCGCCGGGCTCGAAGGCCAGACCGCCTTCCTCCACCAGGCCGCGGTAGTACCAGGCGCCGGTCGCGAAGCTGTCGGTTATCACATAGATCATGATGTTGGTGAGCAGCGCGTCCTTGCCGTAGGCCTCGTCGAGGGTGTGTTTGCGCGACAGGTCCGACCAGTCGTGGAACCGCTCGATGATCCACGCGGCCTGGCCCACCGGGTTGCCCGCGCCCATCCAGGCGATCGACTGCGGCTTGGAGACCTGCAGGCGGAAATAGGCGCCCATGATGTCCATCATCCCGGCCTGTTTCGTCGCCCAGCCGATCTCAGCCTCGCCCTGCGGTCCGCCGTGGGGCCTAAAGCCCAGCATGTTGAGGTGAATGGCCTTGGCTTGAGCGCCGTGGTCGCGCCCGAGCCATGAGGTCACCATGGCGCCCCAGTCGCCGCCCTGGGCCAGGTAGGCCGGGTAGCCCAGGACTTCGGTCATCAAGGTGTTGAACAGCCGCGCGGTCGTGCGCTGGCCGATCGGACGCTTGGGCTTGGAGGAAAAGCCGAAGCCAGGCAGGGACGGGACCACCAGATCGAACGCGTCTTCCGGCTTGCCGCCGAACCGGCTGGGGAAGGCGAGCTTTTCGATGGCGCCCCAGAATTCATAGTGCGAGCCGGGCCAGCCGTGGGTGACGATCAGCGGCCGCTTGCCGCCGGCCTCGCCAACCACATGCAGGAAGTGCAGGTCGTAGTCCTCCACCCGGGCGGTGAACTGCGGGAACCGGTTTAGGTCGGCCACCGCGGCGCGCCAGTCGTAGGCCTTGGTCCAGTGGTCGCAGAGGCCCTGCAGATAGCCCGCGTCGCAGCCATAGGCCCATCCGTCCGGCACGTCTGGGATCGGCGGCCAGGGATAGGCGCGCACCCGGTCCAGCACGGCTGTGACCGCAGCCTCGCTCCAGCTCACCTCGAACGGTTTGATCGTGGACATCGGGCGCCTCCTGGACGTGGGGATGCTTCGGGCAGGCGGAGCGACCCGTCAAGCCGGAGGCGATGGCCAGCCGCCGCCGCGGCGTCAGGCGGTTTCAGCCGAAATGGCGTCGTCTTCCGGGATGGGGCGCAGGAGGTAGGGCGTTTGCAAATCCAGAAGGACATGCAGAACAATGCTGGCGATCAGGCTCCCGGTGAGAAGGAACACGAGGCCCAGGGCGAGACCGCCGAGCATCGATGTCAGCACGCCCTTGCGGCCTTGATAGTTGTGCGCCACCCCGAAGATCAACGACGACACCGCAAGCGCGGCGCCGAGCGGCATGCCGACCTCCCCCTCGTGCAGGAAGCGGATCAGAAAGCCCCTGAAAAGCACCTCCTCGCAGACCCCGGCGGTAAGGCTCAACGGGATCCAGGCCGCGCGTTCGATCGTGGTGTTCGGAAGCAGGCCCGGAATATCTGAAAAGCCGCGCCGCATCGCGGCGGCATAGGCTCGCTGCCAGCGCGGGCCGCGCAGGCTTTGGATGAGCGGCAGGAAGCCGAGGGTCAGATAGACTCCCACGGCAAGGCTGAGCAGGGGGCTGGAAATCGCCGGCGCCCACAGCCAAGTCGCGCCCGCGGCCGGGCTTTTGAACACCTCCCACGACCCCTCGATGCAGACCGCGGCGATTGCCAAGGACCACAAGAGGACGACGTTGGCGCCATATACGATGAGCTTGCGCGACGTCGCAGGCTCGGAGCGGTAAATCCGCCGCTCGAAAGGGCCGGTGAGAGGGATTCCAAGGGCGAGGAAGCCCACCAAGATTTCGGCGGCGAGGGCTGGATTGGACATAAGGGATCTCCAATATGTGAATGCAAATGGTCATTCACATATTGGCCCGCTATTGGCAAGGCCAGCGCCGGCTTGGTCGCTGTATTGTGTGGCCGGTCGATTCCCGGGAGGAATTCGTAGGTGATGGATTCAGGTTCAAGAGCCCCGCAGCAGGCGCGTAGCCGGCAGACGATGGCGCGGCTCCTGGCGGCGACCCTCGAGGTGATCGAAGCGAAGGGACTTGCCGGCGTCACGGTTCCCGAGATCGCGGCGGTGGCAGGGCTCTCCACGGGCAGTGTGTATCGGCGGTTCACTGACAAGGACGCCCTCATCCGGGGGGCTTTTCTTCAGCTGTTGGAGGCATCGCAGGCGGCGAACGAGGCGAACCTTCCGCCGAATCGGTTTCAGGGACTGAGCCTGGACGCCGCGCTGCAGGCTCTGAGCTACGCCCTGGTCGCGCAGTACCGCGGGCGCACAGGCCTGCTCAAGGCGCTCGACCAGTTTCTCGAAATCCAGACCGATGAGGTCTTCCAGCAGCGGGCGATGGACCTGGTCGAGGCCAATATGCGTCGCTTGATTGAGACCCTTCTGCCTTTCCGAAACAGAGTCGCGGCCCCAGATCCCGAACGGGCGATCACCTACGCCCTGCTCAGCGCCACCACCCTGATCGAGGTGCACAAGCTGCACGTCCCGCTCCTTTGGCGGCGCATGCTACCGCTGGACGACGACGCCCTGGCCGCGGAGACGGCGCGAACGATGGCGGCCTATCTTGCCTCCAGCCGTTGAACCCGTCCGTCGCTTCGCCCACCAGCAACGCACTGAACCGCTTCACACTTGTCTGTGCGCGTCCCGGTCCCGCGGAAGAGCTCCGCGCATCAGCGCGCTGTCGAATCCGCGGCAGATCCGGTGCGCGCCGCCGGGCGGCAGCATGCCCGAAAGCTCCAGGATCACCGCGCCGTGGATCGCGGCCCAGTTCATCAGTCCGATCTGCAGGGCGTCGCCGTCCACCAGGCCCTCGGCCATGGCGTCCTCAATGTAGCCGGTCATGGTCTTCTGCGCCCGCTGGCCGGCCGCGACCAGCTCCGGGTACTTCTCGATATGCGGCTGATTGGAATCGAACATCAGCTTGTAGGCGTGCGGATGCTCCAGACCGAAGTTCACATAGGCCTCGCCCACCGCGGCGCCCCGCGCGCGGGCTCCGCTGACGCTGTCGCGCGCCTTTTCGAGCGCCTCGGCGAAGCGGTTGAAGGCGCTCACCCGCACGGCGGCCAGGATGTCGTCCTTGTCCTCGAAATAGCGATAGGGGGTCATCGGCGACACCCCCAGATCGGCCGCCAGCTGGCGCATGGTCACCGCATCCGGGCCGCGCTCGGCGAACAGCCGCTCGGCGGCCTCGCAGAGGCGGTCGCGGAAGTCGGCGACATCGGTTTCGGAGAGGACGCGGGGCATGGTCGGGGAAACTTGCACGAAAACGCTTGTCGGACGCCACGTTTTCCTGCTTAAATTTACATCGTAAGTTTCAAGGGAGACGAGCCATGGACGGCAATGTGCGCATCAACCCCTATCTGGCCGGCAACTTCGCGCCGATCCGCAGCGAGGATGACTACGACCTGGTCGTGAAGGGCGAGATTCCCGCCGGTCTGCGCGGCGCGCTGTTCCGAATCGGCGCCAATCCGCAGTTCGAGCCGCGCGACCCCGACCAGCACCACTGGTTCGCTGGCGACGGCATGGTCCATGGCTTCTATGTCGAGGACGGCAAGGTCCGTTACCGCAACCGCTACGTCCGCACGCCGAAGTGGGAACTGGAGCACGAGCACGGCCGCGCCCTGTTCGGATCGATGGGCAATCCGATGACCACCGACCCGCTGGCCATGGGCAACGAGGGCGGGACCGCCAACACCAATATCGTCTTCCACGCGGGCAAGCTGATGGCGCTGGAGGAAGGTCACCATCCGTTCGAGATGGACACCCGAACGCTGGAGTCGAAGGGCTATGTGCGGCCCTATAAGGGCAAGGTCACCGCCCACCCGAAGATCGACCCCCGGACCGGTGAAATGGTCTGGTTCGGCTACGGCGTCGGCGAAATGCCGCTGTCGGCCGGCATGAGCTATGGCGTCACCGCGGCCGACGGGAGCGTCATCCGCCGCGACGACTTCCAGGCCCCGTTCTCCGCCATGGTCCATGACTTCATGGTCACCCAGAACCACGTGCTGTTCCCGATCCTGCCGCTGACCGCCAGTCTGCAGCGGGCGATGACCGGGCTGCCGCCGTTCGCCTGGGAGCCGGAGAAGGGCAGCCATGTGGGCGTGATGCGCCGCGACGGCGACGTCTCCTCGATCCGCTGGTTCAACACCGAGGCCTGCTACGTCTTCCACCCGCTGAACGCCTGGGAAGAGGGCGACAAGCTGTATTGCGACGTCATGCGCTACAACGTGGCCCCGCTGTTCCCCAAGGCTGACGGCTCGCCCGGCGACAAGGCCGCCGCGCGGCTGGTGCGCTGGACCTTCGACCTGGCCGGCAATTCCGACGCCATCAAGGAAGAGGCGCTGGACGACATCGACGGCGAGTTCCCCCGCATCGACCCGCGGTTCGAGACGCTCAAGCATCGGCACGGCTGGTACGCCGCCGATCCCACCGGCTCCAAGACCGTCCGGCTGAACGCCATCGCCCACCTCGACCTGACGACCGGCAAGCGGCAGGTCTATGCCCTCGACGCCGGCGACGCGACCTCGGAGCCAGTGTTCACGCCTCGCTCGGCGGATGCGGCCGAGGGCGATGGCTGGGTGACGGCGGTGGTCTATCGCGCGGCCACCGACCGCTCCGACCTGCTGGTGTTCGACGCCCTCGACATCGCCAAGGGCCCCATCGGGGTGGCGGAGATGCCCAGGCGCGTGCCCTTCGGCTTCCACGGCAACTGGGTGAGCTTCTAGGCGCATCGCCACGGCCGACCGTGGGCGCGTCCCGTTCGCGGATCGCGTCCGCCTGGCGTAGGGTGCCGCTGGCATGAGCGGCTTCCACAGCTTCGTCGAGGAACTGTTCGCGGGGCTCGGCCCAGTGCGAATTCGGCGCATGTTCGGCGGCGCGGGAGTCTACGCCGGCGACGTCATGTTCGGCCTGATCGACGATGAGACCCTCTATCTGAAGGCCGACGAGGCGCTGAAGGCCGAACTTCGCGCGGTGGGCTCGGTGGGCTGGGTCTACAGCCGCGCGCCCGGAAAGTGGGAGGAGACGTCCTACTGGCGCCTGCCCGAAGCCGCCTTGGACGATCCCGATGCGGCTGTCGCCTGGGCGCGCAAGTCGCTGGCGGTCGCTGAGGCGAAGGCGTCGCTGAAGCGGCCGAAACGTCCCTGAAGGGGTCGCCTCAGACCAGCGCCCCGTGGCAATGCTTGAACTTCTTGCCGGAGCCGCAGGGGCAGGACGCGTTGCGGCCGGTATTTTCCCAGTTTTCCGGGAGTGAGCCGACCGGCAGGGCCTGGCGCTGTTCGGTGTTCAGGCCATCGGGCAGGGCGCCCATCTGGGCCACGTTCTCGCCGGTCAGGGGATCGAGGTGGATCTCCTGGAAGTTGCCGGGAGGCGGCTGTGGCGGCGCCTCGAACTGGAACTCCACGGTCATCAGCCAGCGGGTGACGTTCTGGCGCAGGTCGGTGAGCAGGGTCTCGAACAGACTGAAGGCCTCGGTCTTATATTCGTTCAGCGGGTCGCGCTGGCCGTAGCCGCGCAGGCCGATGACGTTGCGCAGATGGTCCAGGTGCATCAGGTGCTCGCGCCACTGCAGGTCGATCATCTGCAGGACGAAGCTCTTTTCCACCGTGCGCATGTGGTCGCCGACCTGGGCGTCGCGCTCGGCGGCGCGCGCGTCGGCGGCCTTGACGATGCGCTCTTCGATCTCCGGGTTGGCGATGCCGTCCTCGGCCGCCCAGTCCTTGATCGGCAGATCGAGACCCAGGAAGTTCCGGACATGCTCGGCCAGACCCTCGGTGTCCCACTGCTCGGCATAGGCCTTGGGCGGCAGGAAGCGGGAGACGAAGTCCTCGATGGTGTCGCGGCGCATCTCGGCCACGACTTCTGAGATGTCGGCGGCGGCCATGAACTCGGCGCGCTGCTCGAACACCGCCTTGCGCTGGTCGTTCACCACGTCGTCGTACTTCAGCAGGTTCTTGCGGATTTCGTAGTTGCGCTGTTCGACGCGCTTCTGGGCGGTGGCGATGGCGCTGTTCAGCCACTTGTGGGTGATCGCCTCGCCTTCCTGGACGCCGAAGGTGCGCATGATCCCGTCGAGACGCTCGCCGGCGAAGATGCGCAACAGGTCGTCCTCGCAGGACAGGAAGAACTTGGAGTGGCCCGGGTCGCCCTGACGGCCGGTCCGGCCGCGCAGCTGGTTGTCGATCCGGCGGCTTTCGTGCCGCTCGGTGCCCAGGACGAACAGGCCGCCGGCGGCCAGCGCCTGCTCCTTTTTGTCCTTGATCTCGATCTCGATCTCACGCTTGCGGGCCAGGGCCGCCTCGGGGGTCACGTCGACACCGGCGGCGCGCTGCTCATCGCGCCAGCTGGCCAGGCGCATGTCGATGTTGCCGCCGAGTTGGATGTCGGTGCCGCGGCCGGCCATGTTGGTTGCGATGGTCACCGCGCCGGGGACGCCCGCGTCGGCGACGATGGCGGCTTCCTGCTCGTGGTAGCGGGCGTTCAGCACGCTGTGCGGCACGCCCTTGATGGTCTTGCCGTTGAGTTCGAAGGTGTGGGCCTTCAGGATCTCCGACAATTGCTCGGATTTCTCGATGGACACCGTGCCCACCAGGATCGGCTGACCGCGGCGGTAGCAGTCCTCGATCAGGCCCAGGATCGCGACGTGTTTCTCGGCGCTGGTGCGATAGACCTCGTCGTCGTCGTCGATGCGGACCACCGGCCGGTTGGTCGGAATCTCCGCCACGTCCATCTTGTAGATGTCGAGGAATTCCTGGGCCTCGGTGGCGGCCGTGCCGGTCATGCCCGAGAGCTTCGAATACAGCCGGAAGTAGTTCTGGATGGTCACGGAGGCCAGCGTCTGGTTCTCCGGCTGGACCACCTGGCCTTCCTTGGCCTCGATGGCCTGATGCAGGCCTTCCGACAGGCGGCGGCCCTGCATCATGCGGCCGGTGAACTCGTCGATCAGCACGATCTCGCCGGCGCGGACGATATAGTCCTTGTCGATCTGGTAGATGACATTGGCGCGCAGCGCCTGATTGACATGGTGCACGGCCGAGACGTTGGCGGCGTCATAGAGGGCGATGGTGTCCTCGGCGAGATGACCGCCTTCCAGCAGCATCTCCTCGATCGTCTCCGAGCCTTCCTCGGTCAGGATCACCTGCCGCTGCTTCTCGTCGAAGTCGAAGGTGGTCGGATCCTTGATCAGCTCTTTCACGAGCAGGTCGATGGTCCGGTAGAATTCGCTGCGGTCCTCGGTGGGGCCGGAGATGATCAGCGGCGTGCGGGCCTCGTCGATCAGGATCGAGTCCACCTCGTCGACGATCGCGAAGTTGTGGCCGCGCTGGACCATTTCGCCGGCGTCATAGACCAGGTTGTCGCGCAGATAGTCGAAACCGAACTCGTTGTTGGTGCCGTAGGTGATGTCGGCGTTGTAGGCGGCCTGGCGCTGGCCTTGGCTCAGGCCGTGGACGATGACGCCCACCTTCATGCCGAGGAACTCGTAGACCTGACCCATCCACTCGGCGTCGCGTTGCGCCAGGTAGTCGTTGACCGTGATGACGTGGACACCCTTGCCGGCCAGCGCGTTCAGATAGACGGGCGCGGTGCCCACGAGGGTCTTGCCTTCCCCCGTCCGCATCTCGGCGATGCCGCCCTGGTGTAGCACCATGGCGCCGACCAGCTGCACGTCGTAGTGCCGCTGGCCCAGCGTGCGGCGCGCGCCCTCGCGAACCACGGCGAAGGCCTCTTCCAGGATATCGTCCAGCGTCGCGCCCGTGGCCAGGCGTTCGCGGAATTCGACGGTCTTGGCGCGTAGCGCCTCGTCGGACAGCGCCTGCATCTGCGGCTCGAGCGCGTTGATCTTCAGGACGCGCGCCTGCATCGACTTGACCTTGCGGTCATTGGAAGAGCCGAAGAACCGTTGGAACATGCTCAAGGGGGTAGGTCCGGTTGGATTGCGGTGGGCGCGGCTCTCGCCCTACGCCTGCCGGGAAAATTCACCCATTTCAGGGCGCGGGAGACTTAAGCAGCGCCCCCCCCGGTGTCAACGCGGCCGCGCGGCGCAGTCGTCGCGTCGCACAGGGCCTGCATGGTCCGGAGCAGTGTCAGAGGGTTGATCGGCTTTGCCACGTGCGCGTCCGTTCCAGCCTCCAGGGCCTCTGTCACATGGTGGGTCATGGCGTTGGCCGAAAGGGCGATGATCGGCGTCGGCACTGCGGCGGCGCGGCGCTCCTCGGCGCGGATCGCCCGGGTGGCGCTCAGTCCGTCCATGACCGGCATCTGTAGGTCCATCAGCACGATATCGAACCGGCCGGGCGCAAAGGCGTCGACGGCGTCCTGGCCGTTCTCGACGAAGACGATCCGCGCCTGGATCGTTTCGAGCACCATGCCGACGATCCGGCGGTTGTTGGGGTTGTCTTCCGCCACCAGGACGCGGGGTCCCTCGGAACGCGCGTGCTCGGCCGGCGCCGCGCGCCGGTCATCCGCGGCTAGGGCATCCAGCGCGCGGGGCGCCTGGAACGTGAAGCTGAACTCCGAACCCACGTCCGGCTCGGACTGGACCGTCACGTCACCGCCCATCATGCGGGCCAGTGAGCGTGAAATCGCCAGGCCGAGGCCTGTGCCGCCGAACTGGCGGGTGATCGAGCCGTCACCCTGTTCGAAACGCGTGAACATCCGCTGGGCCTGCGCCGGCGACAGGCCGCGTCCGGTGTCGGAAACCCGGATCAGGATTTCCGTCCCGGCCTCCACATCGACGGCGGAGACCCGGGTCGTCACCGCGCCCCGGTCGGTGAACTTGATCGCGTTGCTCAACAGATTGCCAACCACCTGACGGATCCTCAGGCTGTCGCCGGCGAACGCGCCTCGCGCCGAGGGATCGACCTCGACCTTGAAATCGAGGCCGCGCTCGTCGGCCTTGGCGGCGAACAGGTCGAAGGTGGACTTCAGGATGTCGGTCAGATCGAACGGCGCGCGTTCGACCTCCAGGCGGCCCGCCTCGATCTTGGCGAAGTCGAGGACGTCGTTCAGCAGCCGCTCCAGCATCCGCCCGGACTCGACGATCATCGTGACCATCTCGGACTGCCGTGGATCCAGCGCGGTCTGGCTGAGCAGATCGGCCACGGTGGTCACGCCGTTCAGCGGCGTGCGGATCTCATGGCTCATGTTGGCGAAGAAGCGGGACTTGGCCTCATTGGCCTCGACCGCCACACGGCGCTCGTAGTCCGCGGACCGCGCAGCCTCGGCCAGGCGGCGGCTCTGCCCGGTGGCCAGCGTCTGGGACACCAGCAGGCTGAGGCGCGAGACCAGCAACAGGTCCTTGGCCGAATAGGCGCCGCTCTCCGCGGTGCAGATGATCAGCAGACCGCTGCCGGCCGGCGTCGCCAGCGGCGCATAGAGCCCGCCGCCGGCCAGCGGCTCGCAGCCCTTGCAGGCGTTCCACTCCGGGGCCAGGGCGTTGTTGGGCGCCACGGCGGGGCGCCCCGCCGCGATCCGCCGAAAGAAATCGCCGGCCGGCCACCAGGCGCCCACGGCGGCGGGATCGGTCGCCGCGGCGCAGGTGAACCCCTCGCCATCGTCGGCGGGCTCCAGAACCAGCGCCACGTCGAAGGTCAGGGCCTGACGCAGAACATCAAAAGCGCGGCTGAGCAGCACCGTCGGCGCGTCGTCGGCCTGGAGGGCTTCGATGCCGCTCAGCACCAGGTCTTGTTCGCGCAGGCGTTGGGCCTGGGCGGCCTCGATCTGCTTGGCCGAGGCCAGGGCCTCGCGGAGCTGTTCCAGCTGCAACATCGGTCAGCCGAAGGTGAGCGCGGAAACCATCAGGTTCCCGTGACGGTTACAGTTGTCCATGATCGCCCCCTGTTCGCCGAAGGTATGGGCGCCCAGGAAGGGGGCCGCGCCCATGGCGTCGCGCACGCCCTGGACGACTTCGTCCATCCGGTCGCGGACATGCAGCATGCAGCCGCCGCAATAGATCACCAGGCCTCCTTTGGTCGCGCCGGGGCTCCATCCGCCGGTGGCGCAGGCGTCGGACACCACGGCGCCGCCGCGCTTGACCAGCGAATCCGGCGATCCCCGCATCAGGTGAATCCGGTCGCCCACAGCGATGTCGGTGAAGAGCGACAGCGCGCCGTCCGTCCCCAGCAGCGAGGGATGGGACAGAACAAACATCGGGACGCCCTGAACCTCGGCGGCGATCCGGCCCAGTGGCGTCGGCGTACTCTTGGCCAGGATCATGCCCGCGTCGGCCTCGGTGACCGCGCCGTCTGTCCATTGGCTGTACAGCCGGCCGGCCGGTTGGTGATCGATTTCCAGGATCTGTCGGTCGCCGGCGCGGGTGACGACGCCCGACAGAGCGCTCGGCGTGTAGCCGCTCTGAAACGCCGCGCCGTGCGGTGCGGTGGGGAACAGGGCGGCCACCACGGCATGGTCGGCGGTCACGCCCTCCGGCGAGAACTGTCGCCACAGGCCGGCGATGGCCTCGTCGGCGGAACTGCCGCCGATGATCGGCGTGGTCCGGCCGATCACAGACTGGATACCGTCAAGAACCGCCTCTTCCTGTCCAGGCGGCTGGCAGCACCAGACGAGCGTCGGCGATTCGAACTCGCGGCCGGCGCGGACCAGGGCCGCGCGGATCGCCGCCGCGCCCGCGGCCTGTGGCTCCGCGCCGATTTCCGCGGCGCCGACACCGTAGGACCCCTCCGCATCGCGGATACCGAACAGGCCGAGCGCGCCATCGGGACCGCTGTGGAAACCGGCCTCCGTCATGACGCCGCCGCACGAGGTTCCGCCGACCACCGCGACCCCGGGCATCCGATCCTGGATCGTCGACAGCAGGGCGGGCTCGGCATGGTGCTGCGTCGCATAGATGAACAGCAGATCCGGCGCGCCGCCGAGCTTGTCCAGCAGGGCTTCCAGCGCCTCGCTCACGGCGGTCCTGGCCCCCGGTCGGACGCTGAACGCGGACGCTGTCTTCATAGGCATTCCTCAGGCTCGACGATGAGCCTCGCCGAAAAAACCTAAGGAATTGCCTGCGTCGCCCAGGGGCGGCCTGCGTTCAGTCGCCGAATGGCCGCAGTCCAAAGGACCTCGAAAAGTCCTGCGGCGCCGCCGAAATCGCCAGAAGCGATTTCGACTAAGTTTGCTTGTGGGCGCCGCGGCCGGACCTTTTTGAGGTCTAAAGGACCTCGAAAAGTCCTGCGGCGCCCATGCCACCGCCGATACACATCGATACCACCACGTTCTTGGCCCCGCGGCGCTTGCCTTCCTGCAGCACGTGTCCGGCCAGTCGGGCGCCGGTCATGCCGAAGGGGTGGCCGATAGCGATGGAGCCGCCGTTGACGTTGTACTTCTCCGGATCGATGCCGAGCTTGTCGCGGGAATAGAGGCACTGGGAGGCGAAGGCTTCGTTCAGTTCCCACAGGTCGATATCGTCGACCTTCAGGCCGTGGCGTTCCAGCAGGCGCGGGATCGCGAACACCGGGCCGATGCCCATTTCGTCTGGCTCGCAGCCGGCGACCGCCCATCCCTTGAAGACGCCCATGGGGGCCAGCCCCCGGCGCTCGGCTTCCTTGCGTTCCATCACCACCACCGCGGCGGAGCCATCGGAGAGCTGGGAAGCGTTTCCGGCGGTGACGTACTTGCCCGGCCCCATGACAGGGGTCAGCTTGGCCAGGCCCTCGGCTGAGGTGTCGGGGCGGTTGCACTCGTCCTTGTCGACCACATAGTCGACGATCGTCTCTTCCTTGGTCTCCTTGTTGACCAGCTTCATCTTGGTCTTCATGGGCACGATTTCGTCGGCGAACTTGCCCGCCTGCTGCGCGGCGGCCATGCGGCGCTGGCTCTCCAGGGAATATTCGTCCTGGTATTCGCGGCTCAGCTTATAGCGCTCGGCGACGATGTCGGCGGTGTTGATCATCGGCATGAAGATCGCCGGATACATCTCGGCCAGCCGCGGATCGTTGTTGTCCTTGCCGGTGCCCATGTTGGGCATCGAGATGGTCTCCACACCGCCGGCCACCACCACGTCGGCGCCGTCGTTGCGCACGTAGTTGGCGGCCATGCCGATGGTCTGCAGGCCCGACGAGCAGAAACGGTTCACCGTCACGCCGGAGGTGGTGATCGGCAGGCCGGCCAGCAGGCCCGCCTGGCGCGCCATATTGCCCCCGCCGTGAGCCACGTTACCCATGAACACGTCCTCGACCGAGGCGGGATCGATCCCGGCCTTGGCCACGGCGTGCTTCACCGAGTGGGCGGCGATTGAGACGGTGGGGGTAATGTTGAACCCACCACGCACGGATTTCGCCAGACCGGTGCGGGCGTAAGAGACAATGACAGCTTCGCGCATTTTAAAGGATCCTCCCGAATATTGACCGCGGCGCCTCGTGGCCTCTTTGAAGACCTTAGGGGCGCATTCGGCGGCAACCTTTGCATCCCGTTATGGAAATGGCTAGGGACGGGCGGCGCCCCCGATGGCTTTCAGGCGGCGCAGGCTCCGCACGCTTCGAGGTGATCCGCATGGCCCACCGGCTCTTCCGTTCCGCCGTGCTGGCCGGCCTGATGGCCGCGCTGGCGCTGGGTGTGGCGGGCTGCGGCCGGGGCGGCGGGGCCGAGCATGCGCCGGAGCGCGGCGACCGCGCGGTGGCCAAGGTGGACGGCCAGACCGTCTGGTCCTCCGACGTCAAGCGCGAGGCGGTGTCGCAGGGCCTGATCGGCGAAGGTGAACCGCTGGACGTCTCCTCCGACCTGTTCCGCCGCGTGCTGGACGAAGTGGTGGACCAGCGCCTGCTGGCCGGCGAGGCCACGCGGCGCAAGCTCGACAAGGATCCGGTGGCCCAGCGCCGCCTGGTGGCCGCCCGCGACCGGGTGCTGGGCGACATGCTGGTGGAAAGCGTGGTCTCCGACGCGGTCAACGATAACGCTGTGCGGGGTCTCTATCAGGAGCAGCTGAAGCTCGCGAAGCGCTCGGAGGAAATCCACGCCCGCCAGATCGTGCTGGCCACCGTCGCCGAGGCCGAGGCGGTGCGCAAGCTGCTGGGCGCCGGCGCCTCCTTCGAGGCCCTGGCCATGGAGAAGTCCACGGACGCCGCCACCCGGTTCAACGGCGGTGACCTCGGCTATTTCACCATCGACGTGATGCCGCAGGCCTATGACACCGCGCTGAAGGCGGCCAAGCCCGGCCAGATCGTCGGCCCGTTCCCGGTCGAGGGTGGTTTTGCCCTGGTGAAGGTCGAGGACCGCCGGGTGGAGCAGCCAATCACCCTGGACGCCGCCCGGCCGCAGATCGTGCGCTTCCTGACCTACGATCAGATCCGCGACCTGCTGGAGAAGCTGCGCGGCCGCTCCAAGGTCGAGATGATGGTCAAGACCGACACGCCGAACCAGGCGCTGCCGCCGGCCGACGCGCCGAAGACGGCGCCGGCCACGCCGGGCGTCTCGCCGGCGCTCGTTGCACCGTCGTCCGCGCCGGCGAAGGGGGGCAAGAAATGACCAGGCCGCCCACTCCGAAATCCGCTGCGCCGAAGCCGGCCGCCCCCCCAACGCCGGCCTCCAAGGTGCTGGAAGCCGCCGCGCGGCCCGTCGAGGTGGTCGGTCAGACCCTGGAGCGTGCGCTGGATCCGCTGACCAGCGCGATCAAGCGCGCCGCCCTGAAGCGCGCCGACAAACAGGCCCAGCAGTTCACCGCGGCCCCGCCGGCCGCGGCGGGCGCCAAGACCTCCGCCATGCCGGTGTCGCCGCTGGCCGTACCCTTCCCGAAGATGCCACCGATCGCCGGCGTCCAGATGGCGACCGCGCGGGCCGGCTTCTATAAGCACGAGCGCGACGACCTGCTGGTCATGACCTTCCCCGACGGGGCGGCCTGCGCCGGGGTCTTCACCCGCCATGGCGTGGGCTCCGCGCCCGTCGACTGGTGCAAGCGGCACCTGGAGACCACCAAGGGCGAGGGCGTCCGCGCCCTGGTGGTCAACGCCGGCTGCGCCAATTCCTTCACCGGCCGCCCGGGCGCCGACGCCGTGCGGCGGGTGTGTTCCGCCGCCGGCAAGCGCTTCGACTGCCGGCAGCGCGACGTGATGGTGGCCTCGACGGGTGTCATCGGGGTGCTGCTGGACGACGCCAAGATCACCCACAAGCTGCCGGAGATCGAACACCGGCTCGTCGAGGACGGCTGGGCCAATGCCGCCCGCGCCATCATGACCACCGACACCTTCGCCAAGGGGGCGCACGCGGTCGCGGAGATCGACGGGGTGAAGGTCAAGATCAGCGGCATCGCCAAGGGCTCCGGGATGATCGCGCCCGACATGGCGACCATGCTGGCCTTCGTGGTCACGGACGCGGCGATCTCGCCGGCTGCGCTGCAGAACCTGGTCAATCTCTACACCCGCAACACCTTCAACGCGGTGACGGTGGATGGCGACCGCTCGACGAACGACACGCTGCTGCTGTTCGCCACCGGCAAGTCCGGCGCGCCGCGGATCAGCCGGGCGGGCGACCGCCGCCTGGCCGACTTCCGCGACAAGCTGGAGCACGTCCTGATGAACCTCGCCCAGCAACTGGTCCGCGACGGCGAGGGCGCCACCAAGTTCATCAAGATCACCGTATCGGGCGCGGAGAGCCACGCTTCAGCGAGAAAGATCGCCCGCACCATCGCCGAAAGCCCTCTGGTCAAGACCGCCTTCGCCGGCGAGGACGCCAACTGGGGCCGCATCGTCATGGCCGTGGGCCGCGCCGACGAGCCGGTGGACCGCGACACCATGAGCGTGAAGTTCGGGCCGCTGGTCGCCGCCCACGACGGCCTGGTCTCGCCCACCTACGACGAGGCCAAGATGAGCGCCTACATGAAGAAGAAGGAGCTCGAGGTCAGCGTCGACGTCGGCATGGGCCGCGGCTCCGCCACCATCTGGACCTGCGACCTCACCAAACGCTACGTCGAGATCAACGGCGACTATCGGAGCTAGAAGGGCGCTCGCGACGTGCGATTTCGTTCCCAGATATCGGCTGCCAATGGCGACATACTCATAAGTATGATAAAGTATGCGGCATGTTCGGAGACCCTCATGGCCGCGATAGAACGGATGACCATAACAATGCCGGCCGAAATGGCGGCGACCTTGAAGGCGACTGTCGCCGAAGGCCAATACGCTTCGACCAGCGAGGTTGTCCGCGAGGCGGTGCGCGACTGGACGCGCGCGCGCGACACGGAGCGCCACGAGCTTGAGGCGCTGCGCCAAGCGATCCGCGTCGGCGATGAAAGCGGTCCAAGCATCCCGGCGGCGCAGGTCTACTCTGAGTTGCGGCAGCTCATCGCGGCCCGGCGCGCGGATAGGGCGTGAAACGACTAGGCTTCGCGCCAGAGGCCGTGGCCGATCTGCGGGAAATCGCCCTCTACATCGCCGACGACAGTCCGCAACGCGCGCTGACCTTTGTCGCGGAGTTGGAACAGAAGGCTATGGATGCCGCGTCGCGTCCGCTGGCGTTTCGAGAGCGGGCAGACATCTCGCCGGGTTTGCGGGCGATCAGCCATGGCCGCTATCTGATTTTCTTTCGCGACCTGGTCGATGAGGTGCGGATTGTGCGCGTCGTTCACGGAGCCCGAGACTTGCCTCGGCTGTTCGATCCGTCGAGCCAAGGATAGCTGCCTTTCGTTCCCGTGAACCGTCGGATGGGTTGCTCGCCTGCGTTAATCTCAATGCGACACGAAGCCTCGGGAACCCATCGTCGACGTGGGCATGGGCCGCGGCTCCGCCTCGATCTGGACCTGCGACCTCACCAAGCGCTACGTCGAGATCAACGGGGATTATCGGAGTTGAGGCGCGACACACCGAATAGTTGAGCCAGGAGGTTCCGCTCGGGTAGGCTGTCCGCAAGCCGTTCCGGGGGGAGTCCGCTCTTGCGTCGTCCAGTCGTTCTGTTCGCCATGCTCAGCATGGTCGTATGCGCGCGCGCCGCTGACGCCGCGCCGCCGCCGCTCGAAGCCTACGGCCGACTGCCCGCCGTCGACAGCGCAACACTCTCACCCTCCGGCGAGCGCTTCGCGGTGATCGATTCCGACAAGGACGGCCGCGTGGTTTATGTGCGCCAGACCGCGGACGGCAAGGCGATCGGGGCGTTGCGGTTCGCCGAGGGCAAGCTTCGGCGGCTGGCCTGGGCCGGCGAGGATCACCTCCTGATCTTCAACACCTCGACCCAGGCTTTCTCGGAACCCGGCGCGCAAAAGGGCGAATGGGAAGGGCTGATCAACTTCGATCTGCGTACAGGCAAGGCGGTGATGCTGCTGGCCAAGAGCCCGAACTATGTGGACGCCATCTTCGGCTGGTACGGCGCCGCCCAGGTGAACGGTCGCTGGTACGCCTATGTGGGAGGCGTGGGCCTGGGGCACACGGAGGAATGGTCGCGCAGCGCGATCTTCGCGGACCTCGACCGGATCGATCTGGACAACGGAAAGGTCGAGGTTGTCGTCCACTCGTCCGAACGGTCGCGGAGCTGGCTGGTCTCATCGGCCGGCGAGGTCTTGGCCCATACACTCTACGATACAGCGACGCGGACCTCGACGCTCTACGCCGGCGCGGCTGAGACCCGTCAGCTCGCCCAGGCCGTCGGCAAGGGCCGTGAACTGGACCTGGCCGGCCTGGGGCGCCGGCCAGGCACGCTGTTGGTGCGTGAAGAGACCGACGGCAAGGAGCAGCTCCGGGAGTTGCCCGCCGATGGATCGGGTCCGGGTGAGGTGCTGCTGGCGGATGCCGCCGCCTCGGGGCCGATCTTTGACCGGGACAGCCGCTTGCTGATCGGGTTCGCCAGCCTCGCCAAGTCGGTGATGTTCGACAAGCCGACGGAAAAACGGATCAACGACGCAACCGCCCCCTTCGGCGGCGACCGCAGTGAGCTGGTCGCCTTCTCCCGGGACTTTAAAAAGCTGATCTTCAGCGCCAACGGCCCGAGAAATCCCGGTCGGTTCTATCTTGTCGACCTCTCTAGCCGCGCCGCGGTGCCCATCGGCGACACCCGTCCCGACATCGGGCCGGACCAGATCGGCCCCGTATCGATGACCCACTACAAGGCTGACGACGGCCTGGAGATGGACGGTGTGCTGACCCTGCCGCCTGGACGCGAGGCCAAGGGCTTGCCGCTGGTGGTCATGCCGCACGGCGGCCCGATCGTCGAAGGCGATACCGTGAGTTTCGACTGGTGGGCCCAGGCCTTCGCGTCGCGCGGCTATGCGGTGTTCCAGCCGAACTACCGTGGCACGCTCGGCTACGGCGACGCCTTCCGCAAGGCGGCGGCCGGCCAGTTCGGCCGCAAGATGCAGACCGATATCTCCGACGGCGTGGCGGCGCTCGCCAAGGCTGGAACCATCGATCCGAAACGGGTCTGTATCGTTGGCGCCAGCTACGGCGGCTATGCGGCCCTGGCCGGCGTCACCCTGCAGCAGGGGCTTTACCGCTGCGCTGTCGCCGTCGCCGGTGTGGCCGACATGCGCAAGATGCTGGAGGCCGACATTGCCAGCCGAGACCGCCGCGCGCTGGAGTTCTGGCGGGGCCTTTCCAGCGCCAAATCGCAGGACCTGGACGCCATCTCGCCGGCCCGCCTCGCCGCCAAGGCCGACGCGCCTATCCTGCTGATCCATGGCGAGAACGACACCGTCGTGCCGATCGAACAGAGCAAGTTGATGGAGCGCGCGCTGCGCCAGGCCGGAAAGCCGGTCGAACTGGTGACCATGGCGGGAGAGGACCATTGGCTGTCGAACGCCGCCACGCGGCAGCAGATGCTCAATCGCGCCGTGGCTTTCGTCCAACAGCACGACCCTGCGAACTAGCCGCGCAGCCGTATTTCCGCGCGTTGCAGCGCCACGAAAAAGGGCCCCACCGGTCGGCGAGGCCCTCGATCGGTCTACAAGCCGGGAGCTCGACCTTAGCGGTTCGACCAGACGCCGCTGCGGGGCGGGGCGGCGTTGCCGCCGCCGCCGCCGCGCTGCGGGCCCTTGAAGGCCGGGCGCTGGGCCGGCTTGTCGCCGCCGCCCGAACGCGCCGGGGCGCCCTCGTGGCGGTGACCGCCGCCGTTACCGCCGCCGGCGTGATTGCGGTTGCGCTTGGGCTGATGGCCCCCGCGGTGACCACCGGGGCCGCGCGTGTCGGCGCGGTCCGGCTTGACGCCTTGCGGCTCGGGCAGGGCGGCGGTGGCCGCGCCCAACTGCTTGTCGTTGCGGCGGTCGAAGGACGGGATGGTCTGGCGCGTCACCTTCTGGATGTCGCGCAGCAGGGTCCGTTCGTCGTCCGAGCAGAAGGCCACGGCCGAGCCGTCGGCGCCGGCCCGCGCCGTCCGCCCGATCCGGTGGACGTAGCTCTCCGGCACGTTGGGCAGTTCGTACTGCACCACGTGGGAGACCGCATCGATGTCGATGCCGCGCGCGGCGATGTCGGTGGCCACCAGGGCGCGGACCTTGCCGGCCTTGAAATCGGCCAGAGCGCGTTCCCGCTGGCCCTGGCTCTTGTCGCCATGGATCGAGGCGGCATCGACGCCGACCTGCTCAAGACCACGGGCAACACGATCGGCGCCGCGCTTGGTGCGGGTGAAGACGATGACCCGCTTGAAGGTGGGATCGTCGAACAGTTCGCTCAGCAGGGCGCGCTTGCGCGACTGCTCCACGAACAGCACGCGCTGGTTGACCTTCTCGACGGTGGTCGCCTGCGGGGCGACCGACACGCGCAAGGGATCATGCAGCAGTTCTGACGCCAGCTTGCCGATCTCGGTCGGCATGGTGGCCGAGAAGAACAGGTTCTGCCGGACCTTCGGGATGTGGGCCACGATCTTGCGGATCGGCAGCACGAAGCCGAGGTCGAGCATCTGGTCGGCCTCGTCGAGGACGAAGATCTCCACGCCGCGCAGCGTGATGGTCTTTTCCTGCAGGTGGTCGAGCAGGCGGCCGGGCGTGGCGACCAGCACGTCGACGCCGTTGGCCATGGCCTTGTGCTGGGCGCCGTACTTCACGCCGCCGAAGATCACGGCGACGGTGACGCCCATGTGGCGGCCGTAGGTGCGGAAGCTCTCGGCGATCTGGGTCGCGAGTTCGCGGGTGGGCGAGAGCACCAGGACGCGCGCGCCCTTGCGTTCCGGCTGGCGCTTGTCGGCGGCCAGGCGGTGCAGGATCGGCAGGGCGAAGGCGGCGGTCTTGCCGGTGCCGGTCTGGGCGATGCCTTGCAGGTCGCGGCCGGCCATGACGCCGGGGATCGCTTGGGCCTGGATCGGGGTAGGCGTGGTGTAGCCCTCGGTGGCCAGCGCCTTGAGCAGCGGAGCGGCCAGGCCGAAGTCGGTGAATTGAGTCAAAATGAAATCTCTTAGATATGCGCCGAACGCGCCCATCGATTGCATCGGGGCGCGGAGGTCGCGGGTCTTTGGGGAAGCGCCCCGCGTGATGGGCGATCTATGGATCTTACGGCGCTCGACAGGCTGGGTCCCTTGGAAGAGACCCCACGCGGCTGGAGCACTGAGCACGTCATAGTTCGTGACGCAGGCTGCACATCGGCGTTCGCTGTGGATAAGTCAACCCACGCGGTCGGGATTGGCGGAGCGCTGTGGCCTTTTCGGCTCAGGGCGCCAAGCTGGCGCGATGATCCTCTAGGGGCCGCCATGAAGCTTACCGTCGCCGCGTTCGCCGCCGTCCTGATGCTCGCGGGCGGCGTCCGCGCGGCCGGCCTCTCGCCGGCCGATCAGTCGGCGATCACGGCGATCGAGACGCGGTTGACGCCCGCATCCGCCAACGTGGCGCCGAACACAGAAACCCTGGCCGCGCGAATGGCCGAATTGAAGGTCCCTGGCGTCAGCATCGCCTTCATCGAGGGCGGCAAGGTGAAATGGGTCCGCGCCTACGGCGTGGCGACTGCGGGTGCATCGCAACCCGTCGGACCGGACACGCTGTTCCAGGCCGCGTCGATGAGTAAGGCCTTCGCCGCGGCGGCGGCTTTGAAGCTCGTGGACCAGGGCCGCCTCGATCTCGATGGTGACATCAACAGCCGGTTGAAGGCTTGGAAGGTTCCGGACAGTCCGTACACAGCCCAGCAAAAGATCACGTTGCGCCGGCTACTCAGTCACACGGCAGGCCTGACAGTCGGTGGTTTCCCAGGCTATCCCGCCGGCAAACCCGTGCCGACCATCTTGCAAATTCTTGACGGTGCGCCGCCATCGAACACGCCCGCCATAAGGTCGTTTGAGACGCCCGGCGGCAACTACGCCTATTCCGGCGGTGGATATGTCGTGGCCCAGCTGGCGATCGTCGAAGCCGGTGGCAAGCCCTATCCGGAGCTTTTGGATCAGCTGGTGCTGCGCCCGGTAGGCATGCGGCGATCAACCTTCGCCCAGCCCTTGCCCGAGGCATTGGTTGGCCACGCGGCGAGCGGCCATGACCGCAAGGGAGATGTCATTCCGGGTGGGCGCAACACCTACCCGGAATACGCCGCGGCCAGCCTCTGGACGACGCCATCCGACTACGGCCAATTCTACATCAGTCTGCAGGACGCCTACGCGGCGCGCCCGCACGCTCTGCTCAGCCCAGCCGGCGCCAAGGCGATGATGACCCCCATCGACGCAAACTATGGCCTTGGCGTCGCGATTGGCCGCTGGGGCGGTCACGCGTTCATTCAGCACGGTGGCGGGAACGCCGGGTTCCAGTGCAACGCGTTCGCCTTCCTCGATGGGGCGCGCCAGGGTGTGGTGGTTATGACCAACAGCGATGCCGGCGGCGCCTTGGCGCAGGAGATCACCATCTCTCTGGCCAAGGCTTACGGCTGGGGTGAGCAAGATCCGGCGACGCGCGGGTCCTCGCGCCGAGCGCCGTATTCCCCGCCGGCGGCCAAATGAGCAAACCCCTGCTGCTGGTCGCCGCCGCGGCCCTCATCGACGCCGATGGCCGGGTGTTGATCTGCCAGCGGCCGCAGGGCAAGGCGCTGGCGGGCCTGTGGGAGTTTCCGGGCGGCAAGGTCGAGGCTGGCGAGACGCCGGAGGCCTGCCTGATCCGCGAACTGGAGGAGGAGCTGGGCATCGCGGTCACCCACGCCTGCCTCGCGCCCTTCGTGTTCGCTAGCCACGACTACGAGGCGTTCCACCTGCTGATGCCGCTCTATCTGATCCGGCGCTGGTCGGGAGAGATCGTGGCCCGGGAGCACAAGGCGCTGGCCTGGGTGAAGCCGTCGAAGCTCAGCGACTATCCGATGCCGCCGGCCGACGCCCCGCTGGTCGCCTGGCTCCGCGACCTGGTCTAGGCGGGCGATCTAAACGTAGGGGCGACCCGGCGTGGCCAGGTCGCCGGGGCAGGGCCGGCCGGCCCGCTACGGCTTCGGCGGCGTCGGGGCCTTTTCACCGAAGGCTTCCTTGACCTCGGCCTCGGTGATGCGGGCCGAGGGGTCGCCCTTCTGGTTGAGGTTCTGCTCTTCGGTGCCGTCCCCGAACATGCCGGGGTGCTTATCTTCGGTCTTCGGGGTGTGCGGGTCAGCCATGGGAAATCTCCTTCTCGGGCTCCGTAACGGTCGGGCCGCGGCATGGTTGCCCAGGCCGGCACGAGGACCGCCTCGCGGGGTCTCCAACGGCCGTCGCGGGACGGCATGGAGGCTGGCGGTCACTCGACGTCCCGATCGCGTGGCAGACGGTGCTCGACAGTCCCCAGGGCGTCGGCCAGCCGCATCCTGGCGGAGCCCGGTTGCAGGGGCTGCGGCTGGCTCGCGTGCGGCGCCCAGCCGGTCAGGGTGACGATCTCGAAGGTGGCGGTGACCCGTCCGTCGGGGCCCGTGAACCGTTCGGCGTAGATCTCGCTGGCGCGGCCCAGCAGCCTGCGGGTGAGCGGGCGCGGATGACGGTCGGCCAGCACATTGGTCTCGCCCATCTGGCGCAGGTCGGCGAGCAGCTTCAGCGGGTGGTCGTAGCTGACGCTGACCCTGTCCACATCGGCGACCGGCAGGGCGAAGCCGGCGCGCTGCAGCAGGCCCGCGGCGTCGCGGCTGTCGGCGAAGGGCGAGACGCGGCTGCCCGCGCCGCCGAGGATCTCGCTCTCCGCGTCGGTCAGGGCCTGGCGCAGTTCGGTGAGCGTCGAGCCGCCCAGCAGGGCGCCGAGGAACAGGCCGTCGGGCTTGAGCGCCTGACGAATCTGGATCAGCGCGCCCACCACATCGTTGGTCCAGTGGAGGCCCAGCGTCGAGACGATCAGGTCGAGGCTAGCGGGTGCGAACGGCAGACGCTCCTCGTCGAGCACCAGCCGTGGCCCATCGCGGCCGGCCAGCATGGCGGGTGACAGGTCGGCCTCGATCAGGGTCCCCACCCGTTCCGCGGCCGGGCTGTCGGCCAGGGCCTCGCGGAAGGCGCCGCCGCGCGCCGAGAGGTCGACGGCCCGGGGAAAGTTGCGCATGATCCCTTCGAGGCGCTCGATCAGGTCGAGGGCGCAGCGGCGCTGCAGGAAATCAGCGGCCACGAAGCCCCTGGCCGCGCGGTCCAGTCGCTTTCGGTGCAGGGCGCGGTCGAAGAGGAGGGGAGGCGGCATGAGCGCGGAAGATGGCCTCTTCCGCCTGCTTTTCAAAGCAGAGGAGGTCTTGAAACCGGGTCCGCGCTTCCGGGCGATTTGGCGCGGGACGCTGGACGTTGTCTTCCCGCCCCAGGCGATCGATGGCGGCGCGGCCCAGGCGGGGGGCCTTTCGGCCCAGGCCTGGAGCCGAATTCACTTCCTCGACGGGCCGGTCTGCGACGGCTGCGGCGTACCGTTCGAGTACGACGTGGGCGCACGGTGCGCGGCCTGCCTCGCCAAGCCCAGGGCGTTCGACGCCGCCCGCGCGGCCTGCCTCTATGACGACACCTCCCGCGAGCCGATCCTGAAGCTGAAACATGCCGACCGGCTGGACCTCGCCCCGCTGTTCGCCCGCTGTATTTCCCGGGCCGCCCATGGGCTGATCGCCGAGAGCGACGCCGTCGTTCCCGTGCCGCTGCACCCGTCGCGCCTGCTCAGCCGCCGCTACAACCAGGCCGCCGAGATGGCCCGGCCGCTCTGCCGCATGACGGGCCTGGCCTATATCCCCGACGCGCTCTTGCGGCGTCGGGCGACGGAGACCCAGGGCGGCAAGTCCGGCGCGGGCCGAAAGCGCAATGTCGCCAGCGCTTTCGAGGTCCCGCCGCGCCGGGCGTCTCAGGTGGCCGGCAAGCGCATCCTGCTGATCGATGACGTGATGACCACGGGCGCCACGGCGGAAGGCTGCGCGCGGGCGCTGAAAGCCGCCGGCGCGACGCGCGTCGATGTCGCGGTGGTCGCGCGGGTTAAAGAGATGGCGGGACTCACCATATGAAGCTTTCAAGACCGGTTATTCGTTAGAGCGCCATGTCCCACGTCACGATCTATACCAAGCCCTACTGCCCCTACTGCATGCGGGCGCTCGATCTGCTCGAGAAGAAGGGCGTTGCGTTCACCGAGATCGAGGCCGCCTTCGATCCCGAGAAGCGTCAGGAAATGATGCAGCGGGCGGGCGGCCGGGCGACGTTCCCGCAAATCTTCGTCGGCGACCGGCACATCGGCGGCTGCGACGAGATGATGGCCCTGGAGCGCGCCGGCGAGCTCGATCCCCTCCTGCAGGCGGCGGCTTAGCCTTCCCTCTCCTAAATGGGGAGGGACAGATCGCGCAGCGACCAGGGTGGGAAAGTCGCGTTCAAGCTCTGCCTCAGCGCGCCGACCCACACATCCCCACCCGTCTCGCGGCCTGCGGCGCGATCCACCCTCCCCAGAACGGGGAGGGATGATATGTGTCCCTCATGAAGGTCGCGCTGATCCAGACCCGCACGCCGGCGACGCATCAGGCGGCGCTCGCCCACGTCCTGCCGATGGTGCGCGAGGCGGCTGCGGCGGGGGCGAGCTTCATCGCCACGCCCGAGGGGACCAACGTCCTGCAGAAGGACCGCGCCACGCTCCTGCCGATGCTGCGGAGCCTGGAGGACGACATCGTCATCGCGGGCCTGCGCGCGGCGGCCAAGGATCTGGGCGTCTGGATCCTGATCGGATCGGCCTTGGTGGTTCGCGAGGATGGCAAGGCGGCCAACCGCTCGGCGCTGATCTCACCCGACGGCGCGATCACCGCGACCTACGACAAGCTGCACATGTTCGACGTCGATCTGCCGGGCGGCGAGACCGCGCGGGAATCGGCGACCTACGAGCCTGGCGACCGGGCCGTGACCGCCCAGGCCGGCGACCTGAAGCTTGGCCTCACCATTTGCTACGATCTGCGTTTCCCGGCGCTCTACCGCGCCCTGGCCGTGGCCGGGGCGGAGGTGGTGACCATCCCGGCCGCCTTCACCCGGCCGACCGGCGCGGCGCATTGGGAAGTGCTGATGCGGGCCCGGGCCATCGAGACCGGCTCGTTTGTCCTGGCGCCGGCCCAGGGCGGGCGGCACGAGGACGGACGCGGCACCTGGGGCCATTCGCTGGTCGTGGCACCCTGGGGCGAGGTCATAGCGCATCTGGACCATGACGAGCCGGGGGTTTTGCTGGCAGAGTTGGACCTCAAGGCCGCCGCCAAGGCCCGCGCCGCCATTCCGGCGCTGGCCAACGCCAGGGCGTTTTCGGGACCGCACAGCCTCGCATGATCCGCTACGCCCTCCTTTGTGAGCACGGCCACGACTTCGAAGGCTGGTTCGGCGCCTCCGCCGACTTCGACGACCAGCAGGCGCGTGGCCTGATCGAATGTCCGGTCTGCGCCACCCGGGCCGTGCGCAAGGCGATCATGGCGCCCGCCGTCTCCGGGACGAGGAAGCGCCCCGCCGACCAGGGTCCGGCCCAGACCCAGGCGATGATGATGGAGGCCATGGGCCGCATCCGCCGGCATGTGGAAGACAATTTCGACGACGTCGGCGACACCTTCGCCCGCGAGGCCCGCGCCATCCACGAAGGCCGCTCCGAAGACCGCGGCATCTATGGCCAGGCGACGCCCGCCGAGGTCCGCGACCTGGTCGAAGACGGTGTGCCGATCGCGCCCCTGCCGCCAGAACCCTTGAAGAAGAGCGAGCTCAACTAGGGTCCGCTTTCCGGTCAAATGCCAACGCGAGCTTTCGACCCAAAGCGGACAAACCTCAGCGCTTCAGCTCGTGCCAAACGATGATCACTTCGATGAGGGAGCCGTCGCTCTTGCGTTCGAATTGGCTCCGAAGCTGCTTAGTGACGATTTCGCCGTCCCTGAAAGAGGCCGTCACGTCGTATGTGCACTCAGCGACGCTTCCTCCCCAATTGGGATCGCAATGAGCATTCTGGACGGAGACCAAAGTCGAGGATTGTCCCGGACGAGCCGCAAACCGTCCGAAGCGCTGATTGAAATCCGCACCCCATTGGGACGCCACATATCGCCCGATTTCCGCGTCGCCTGGCAATTCGATTGGTCGCTTCTCCCCTTGGTGCGCGCAGCCGGCCGCGAAGGTCGCGAGCAGTGCTACAAGAGCGGGAAGCTTAGCCATGTCGACCTATTACCACGCCACGTCCGCTTCCCCGACGTTCGCGAGGTCCGCTTTCGGGGACAGTGCCTATGACCGCTTTCGACCCATAGCGGACGTTCCGCGAGTCCGCTTACAGTCCGGTCAAGCTTGATCGCTGGGGGCGGCATGGACATCCACAAACCAAAGCCGTGGCACGGCGGGCGCGAGTTCCTGAAGGAGATCGGCACCATCGTCATCGGCGTGCTGATCGCGCTCGGCGCAGAGCAGGCGGTGGAATGGCTGCATTGGCGCCAGCAGGCTGTCGAGACCAGGGAGACGCTGCACGCCGAACTTGCACGCAATCTGGGCGTGCTGGAGGTCTTGCGACTGCAGGACGCTTGCGCTGACCAGCGCCTGTCGTTGCTCGACGCCTGGGCCGACGGTAGAGCGCGGGTCGTGTCGCGTAACCTGGCGGCCGTGGAGAACCGGACACTTATACCTAGCCTGCGCTTCACGGCCTGGGAGGTCGCCAAGTCTGGGTCCGTAGCCAACCATATGCCGATCTCCGACCGCCTCCTGTATGGCGACCTCTACGACCGGCTGGGGACCCAAACCGCAAACCTGTTGTGGGAGAAAGACGCTTGGCGCCAACTCAGCCGCTATGCCGGCAAGGTAGACCTGAACCCGGATGAGGCGCGGCGGCTGAAGGAGGATCTCGGCATGATCCGCTCGAGCACGGCGGCGCGCAGCTATAACCTGCCCGACTTCGAACAGCGCTTCCAGGCGCTGGGTATCAAACCGAAATTGCCCCAATTCCCTCCGGGCGTCGCCGGTTTTCCTGACCTCTGTAAACCGCCGAATTAGGGCCGCGGCTTTTTTGGGGCCGGAGCCACCGTCCGCTTCCCCCACCGGAGCTTTCCGGAGGTCGCGAGGAGTAAACCCATCCGTTGAGCAGGGCATCAGGCTGACCGCAGTTGCAATCCGCGACCCAAGGACGGCTTTCGACCCATAGCGGTCCTTAAGCGAGTCCGCTTACGGTGCGGTCAAGGTTGTTTCGAGGGGCGAAATAGACATTCACAAACCCAAGGCCTGGCACGGCTGGCGAGAGCTGCTGGGGACGACGACTGTTGGGGCGAGTTGGCCGCAAAGGTCATAGGTCCGCCCGGAAGAGTGGGATCAGCTTGGCTGGCTCCCCCACACTCCGAGACCAGACCCCTAGACGGCGAGGCCGACCGCCCGGCGGCGGCGCAGCGTAGTGCCCAGGCCGCCGAAGCCCAGCAGCATCAGCGCCCAGGCCGCCGGCTCGGGGACGCCGCCCGGGGTGATGTCCTTGAAGTTGACATAGCGGGTGTTGATGTTTCCGGAATCATCGTGGTTGACGGTGAAGATACTGTAAATAGTATCTGAATTACTTTGTTTTTCGAATTGAATGTCGTACTGACTGTTTCCGTAGTACTTATTTGTTCGATTTACGAAAATGGCATTGGGATCTGGGTAATAAGTGATATTTTGATCAGAAGTATCTGTTCCATTGCTTGGAAAGACTGCCAAAAGGGACTGGAGATCACCAACTAGATAAGCATCGGTGTTTATTACATAATATCCTGGAACGGCATTTGTATATAAGCTAGAGCTCCCGTCGACGGCGATATTGAACGTGCCAGTGATGTCGCCGTCCGGGGTGAAGATCGCCGCTTGATCATCCGGGATGCGGACGTCCATCCGCGCCGAAAGCAACGCGAAGTGGCGGAAGGGCCCAGCGTCAATCGGAGTGTCCGTGTCATAGGTGAAGACAAAGTCGACGACGTACCCGTAATAGGTGCTGTTGGCTCCTAGATAGATGGTGCGGTCTTCGATGAGACCGTTGGGATCTCCCGCGATCGTGAGTTGCATGATCTTGGCGGCGGCCGGCCCGCTCGCGGCGAGCAGGCTCGCCAAGGCGGCCGCGGCCGCCAGGGCCCTTATGGTGCGCATCGAAAAATCCCCCTGCCGGCAGGACGCTTCGGCTGCGCCAAGGTCAAGCAAACGACGCTATCTGAACGGGGGTTCCGCGCAAGCCGATACCCCCAGAACGCGAATGGATAGCCGGTCCGGCCTTCTTTCCAGCCTTGCCCTGCCGCGCCTTGCGGCAGGACCGGCCAGCCGCGTCCGGTAACTGGATCTCGGTCTTCGTCCGCTTCGGGGATGGATGAGAGCCGATGTTTATAGTCGCCGTTTCGACGCCTGAACGGCGCGAGCCTGGATATCTTGGCGCTCTGAAGGTCAGCAATGCGTGGAAGGCGTTGGTTGCACAGCGACTTCGCCAAGGTCCGGTTTCCCCCCATAGCGGACGTCCGGGATGTCCGCTTGCGGAGGGCATGGCAGATAAAATTTGACTCCTGCCGAACTAGATGTTCCTGTTTTGTTCATGTCCATCACGATCATGGCAGAGGCTCAGGAACAGGCGCTCGGCATCTTCGCCGATGCGGTCCTGAAGCTTGCGCTGCACATCCAGCAGCAGGCCATGGAGGCCGACGACCTGGACCAGAAGGTACGGGCGGCTGGCGCGGTCCACCGCCTAGGCCGGGGCCTGCGGCAGACGGTTGCCCTGCAGGCCAAGCTCGCCCGCGATGCGCGGACCGAGGCGTTTAAATCGCCGCCCGCGCCCCAGCCCTCCCCGGCGCCGGCGCCCGAACCGGCCGCGCCGCCCGATACGAAGATCATCGCCGTGCGCCGCCGCCGCGACTGGCTGACCCGCGGCGTCGAACGCTGCGTCTGGAACGAATACGAGCGCGACGAGGACGGCGGCGACTTCATCGGCGAGTCGCTGCTGGAAGACTTCCACGAGCGCCTCGCCGACCTGATGGCCGACCCCGACGCCTTCCTGGCGCTCGATCCTGACGCCCTGGTCGTCCAGCTCTGCCAGGAGCTCGGCCTGACACCCCCGAAATTCCATCCGCCCGCGCCGCCGGTTCCGCCGGCCGCGTCGGGCCCCTCCGCCGCCAATGGCCACGACTCCTCCTGATCCACTCATCCCCGCGAAGGCGGGGACCCAAGCTGAGATCGGAACCTGTGCATCGCCGTTGATCCGCCCGAAACTCCCAATCGGTCCCCGCCTTCGCGGGGATGAGCGGGGTTGGGGCGCTTGCGGCGATTCCAACTGCCCCATACGGTCGTCCCCGAACTGGGGAGTTCCGAATGATCCGTATGCTGGCCGCCACGGCCGCTTTGGCCGTGCTTTGCGTTTCCGTCGCCTCGGCCCAGCCACCGGCCCCGCCGCCGACCTTCCCCGGCCAGGCGGAATTCCACGATCTCTACAAAGAGCTGATCGAGACCAACACGACGGTCTCGGCCGGCTCCTGCACCGTGGCCGCCTCCGCGATGGCCGCGCGCCTGAAGGCCGTCGGCTACCCGGACGCCGATCTGCAGCTCCTCATCCCGCCGGGCCGGCCCAAGGACGGCAATCTGCTGGCGGTGCTGCACGGCTCGGACCCCAAGGCCAAGCCCATCCTTCTGCTGGCCCATATCGACGTGGTCGAGGCCAGGCGCGAGGACTGGGTGCGCGACCCGTTCAAGCTGGTGGAGGAGGGCGGCTATTTCTACGCCCGTGGCGCCAGCGACGACAAAGCCATGGCGGCGTCGTTCACCGACGCGATGGTCCGCTACCGCAAGGAGGGGTTCAGACCGCGCCGCGACATCAAGCTGGCCCTGACCTGCGGGGAGGAGACGCCGGACACCTTCAACGGCGCCCATTGGCTGATGACCACCCATCGCGCCGAGATGGAGGCGGCCTTCGCGCTCAACGAGGGCGCCGGCGGCCGGCTCGACGGCGACAAGCGCGTCTACTTGGGCATCCAGGCCGGCGAGAAGGTCTATCAGGACTATACGCTGGAGGTGACCAACCCGGGCGGCCACTCCTCGCGGCCCGTACGTGACAACGCGATCTATCACCTGGCGACCGGGCTTTCGAAGATCGGCCTCTACGACTTCCCGGCGCACCTCAACGAGGCGACGCGGCTGCACTTCGAGCGGATGGGCCCGATCCTTGGCGGCGAGCTCGGCGGGCAGATGAAGCTCGCGCTGGCCCAGCCGACGCCGGCCAGCGCGATCGCCGAGATCGCCCGCGACCCGGGCTATAACTCGATGATGCGCACCACCTGCGTGGCCACCATGGTCAGCGCCGGCCACGCGCTGAACGCCCTGCCGCAGCGGGCCACCGCCAACGTCAACTGCCGCATCCTGCCCGGCGAGGCCCCGGAGGCGGTGATGGCGACGCTCGCCCGGGTGGTGGACGATCCGGCGATCACGATCCGCATGGCCGGCGAGAAGAGCCCGGTCTCGCCGCCGCCGCCGCTGACCCGGGAGATCACCGGACCGGCGGAAGCGGTCGCCAAGCAGCTCTGGTCCGGCGTCCCGCTGGTCCCGGCCATGTCCACCGGCGCCACCGATGGCCGCTTCCTGACGGCGGGCGGCGTGCCGACCTATGGCCTTTCCGGCATGTTCGGCGAGAGCGACGGCGGCGGCGTCCATGGCCTCAACGAACGCATCCGCGTCCGGTCGCTCTACGAGGGCCGCGAGTACCTCTATCGCGTGGTCAAGCTCTACGCGGGCGGCGGCGGCTGAGGGCTGCCGCAAGGCCTTGTGTGGCGCATCCGCCACACTACATCGGGTTGGCCCGGACCGTGCTTGATGAGGCGATCCAGGGTTCGTTTCGCCTATCCAAGGGGACCTGATGAATATCGACGTCTATTCCGACCGCGCCAAACAGGCGATCCAGTCGGCGCAGAGCCTGGCGCTGGCCCGCGGCCACCAACAGCTCGCGCCCGAGCACATCCTGAAGGTGCTGCTGGAGGAAAAAGACGGGCTGTCGCGCGCGCTGATCCAGAGCGCCGGCGGGCGGCCCGATGAGGCCGACAAGGCGACTGACGTGAGCCTCGGCAAGCTGCCGAAGGTCGAGGGCGGCTCCGGCCAGCTCTATATGAAGCCCGAAACCGCCCGGGTGTTCGCCGGCGCCGAGCT
Source organism: Alphaproteobacteria bacterium (assembly GCA_025359785.1). GTDB lineage: Bacteria > Pseudomonadota > Alphaproteobacteria > Caulobacterales > Caulobacteraceae > Phenylobacterium. The sequence goes on from JANYET010000025.1 coordinate 55,684, forward strand.
TAGCGCCAAGGAAGCCGGCGACGCCTTCGTCACCACCGAGCGGCTGCTGATCGCGATCTCCAAGGATGGCGGCGACGCGGCCAAGCTGCTGAAGGACGCGGGCGCCGCCACCAAGGCGCTGGAAGCCGCCGCCGCCGATGTGCGCAAGGGCAAGACCGCCGATAGCGCCTCGGCGGAGGAAGGCTACGACGCGCTGAAGCGCTACGCCCGCGACCTCACCCAGGCGGCCCGCGACGGCAAGATCGACCCGGTGATCGGCCGCGACGAGGAAATCCGCCGGACCATCCAGGTCCTGTCGCGCCGCACCAAGAACAACCCCGTGCTGATCGGCGAGCCCGGCGTCGGCAAGACCGCCATCGTCGAGGGCCTGGCGCTGCGCATCGTCGATGGCGACGTGCCGGAGAGCCTGAAGGACAAGAAGCTCATGTCCCTCGACATGGGCTCGCTGATCGCCGGCGCGAAATACCGCGGCGAGTTCGAGGAGCGGCTGAAGGCGGTGCTGAACGAGGTCACCGCCGCCGAGGGCTCGATCATCCTGTTCATCGACGAGATGCACACCCTGGTGGGCGCCGGGAAGAGCGAGGGCGCGATGGACGCCTCCAACCTCTTGAAGCCGGCCCTGGCTCGCGGCGAGCTGCACTGCGTCGGTGCGACGACGCTGGATGAGTACCGCAAGAACGTCGAGAAGGACGCCGCCCTGGCGCGCCGCTTCCAGCCGGTGTTCGTCAGCGAGCCCACCGTCGAGGACACCATCTCGATCCTGCGCGGCCTGAAGGAGAAGTACGAGCTGCACCACGGAGTGCGCATCTCCGACAGCGCCATCGTGGCCGCCGCGACGCTCTCCAACCGCTACATCGCCGACCGCTTCCTGCCGGACAAGGCCATCGACCTGATGGACGAGGCGGGCAGCCGCGTGCGCATGGCCGTCGACTCCAAGCCGGAAGAACTGGACGAGATCGACCGGCGCGTCGTGCAGCTGAAGATCGAGCGCGAGGCCCTGACCAAGGAGACGGACGCCGCCTCCAAGGCTCGGCTGGAAAAGCTCGAGGACGAACTGATCGAGTTGGAGGCCCAATCCGAAGACATGACCGCCCGGTGGCGCTCGGAGAAGGAGAAGGTCTCCCTGGCCGCCCAGACCCGCGAGGCGCTGGAGCGCCTGCGCGCCGAACTGGTCACCGTGCAGCGCAACGGCCAACTGCAACGCGCCTCGGAGATCGCTTACGGCGAGATTCCGACGCTGGAAAAGCGGCTGGCCGAAGAGGAGGCCAAGGCTGACCAGGACGCGGTCTCTCCCGAGGTGGTCGACGCCGAACAGATCGCCGCCGTGGTCTCGCGCTGGACCGGCGTGCCGGTGGAAAAGATGCTGGAGGGCGAGCGCGAGAAACTGCTCGCCATGGAAGACGCTCTACGCCAGCGCGTGGTGGGACAGGAAGAGGCGCTCTTGGCGGTCTCCGACGCCGTGCGCCGGGCCCGCGCGGGTCTGCAGGACCCCAACCGTCCGATCGGCTCGTTCCTGTTCCTGGGACCGACCGGCGTGGGAAAAACCGAACTGACCAAGGCGCTGGCCGAGTTCATGTTCGCTGACGAACACGCCATCACCCGCCTCGACATGAGCGAATATATGGAGAAGCACTCGGTCAGTCGGATGATCGGCGCGCCTCCGGGCTACGTCGGCTACGATGAGGGCGGCGCGCTCACCGAGGCCGTGCGCCGCAGGCCCTATCAGGTGCTGCTGTTCGACGAGGTCGAGAAGGCCCACCCGGACGTCTTCAACGTGCTGCTACAGGTGCTCGACGACGGCCGCCTGACCGACGGCCAGGGCCGCACCGTGGACTTCCGCAACACCCTGATTGTCATGACCTCCAACATGGGTTCGGAATTTCTCGCCACTCTGGCGGAGGGCGAGGACGTCGAGACCGCGCGGCCGTCGGTGATGAGTGTGGTCCGCAGCCACTTCCGGCCGGAGTTCCTGAACCGGATCGACGAAATCATCCTCTTCAAGCGGCTGGGCCGCGGTGCGATGGACGACATCGTGCGTATCCAGCTGAAGCGGTTCGAAACGCTGCTGGCCGACCGGCGCATGTCCATCGCCTTGGACGCCGCCGCCATGCACTGGATGGCCGAGCGGGGTTACGACCCGGTCTATGGCGCGCGGCCACTGAAGCGGGTGATCCAGAAGGAGCTGGTCGATCCCATCGCCCGCAAGCTGCTGGCCGGCGACCTGGAGGACGGCGCGGTCATCGACGTCTCCGCCAGCGCCGAGGGCCTGATCATCGGCCGGGCCAAGGTGCACTGACCAGCCTCTGCCAGTCGTCAGGTTATAGGCCTACAGTTCGAAGGCAGTGACCTTGCCGCCGCGCGTGGTCACCCGGCGCATGATCGCCAGCGGCGGCGCATTGGCCGCGCCCACCGGCTTGGCGAGGGTCACGATGTACCAGGCTCCGTCGGGCAGGCCCGTGAAGCTGAAATGGTCGGCGGCGTCGCAGGTGGTGCGTTTGACGTAGGGGTTGGAGTCGCCGGGCGGCGCCTGGTTCTGGCGGCTGCGGACGTCGTCGGTCGGCAGGGCCGCGCGCTGGTCGGACTTGTAGAGGATGCTCATCCGGCGCCGTGACCAGGGCGTCTCCGGCGTCATCACCACGGTCGCGCCCGCGCAGGTATAGCGCACGGCGCCGGCGTGGCTCAGCGCGCCGGACAGGGTGTTCTTGCCCGGCTGCATCGACCAGGCGAAGTCGCCGGCGCGGAAGGCGCCGTCGTCGGCCGAGGCCGGCGGCATGGCGGCCATCCGTCCAGGCGGCGGCGGGCCCAGGCTGGGCGCGCACGCGGTGAGCGAGCCCAGAAGGGCGGCGGCGGCGAGGAAACGAGCAAGGTCGGCCATGGCGCCGAGCTTATAGGCCATTGCGGCGAAATCGCGCCAGAGGCCGAAAATCGCTCTGGAAACTTATCCCCGCCGACGGCGCCTCAGAGTTCGACCACCGCCAGCACGAGAAGACCGGTCAACAGGGCGACCGACGACACGGCCGTGATCGCCCAGACGATCAGGGTCTTCAGCACCGCGCCCAGGATGGACGAGCCGTAGGCGCCGCGCAGGGTCTGGAAGAGGTTGACCGGCGTCCACAGGGCGAGCAGCCCGAACCAGAAGGGCATGACGGCATAGGGCAGGATCAGGCCCAAGGCGTTGGTCAGGAAATTGAACGACAGCAGGTTCATCGCCACCAGCAGGTGATCGTAGAGATAGACGTCCTTTCGCCGGCGGTAGACCAGGGCCAGACCGAGACCGACGATCGGCAGCAGGATCACGGTGAGCCGCTGGGCCCAACTGAACACCACGGTCCAGTAGTAGTCGGGGTTAGCTGTGGCCTTCTCGATCCCCACCTTCAGCCAGCCGTCGCGAGCCTTGGAACCCGGTGCGTTGGCCGCGGCGGGGTCTTCGGCGGGCAGGCCGCGGGCCACGCGGTCGGCGCGGGCCAGCGCCTCGGCGTGGCGGGTCTGGGCCTTGGCGATGCGCCGGTCATAGGCCGCCTGGACCCGATCCGGCTTTTCGACAGGGTCCTGCAGGCCGTCGGCACGGTCGTCGGCGGCCTCTTTCAGCGCCTCGGCGAGGGTATCGGAGGCCTGGCCACGGATCCGGGTCACTTCGGCGGCGCGGCCCTGTGGCGTGGCCAGCGCCGCGACTTTCGCATCCTTTTTGTGCTGCTCCTCCACGGTCTGCAGGTGGGTCGCGTGCTGGGCGGCGAGGATGAACAGCAGCAGCGCCACCAGGAAGGTGCGGAACGGCGGCACGTGCCGCACAATCCGGCCCTCGATATAGTCGCGCGCCAGCCCGCCCGGCCGGAAGAACAGCGCCGGCACGGTGCGAAACAGACGTCCATCCAGCTCGAAGGTCGTTACGATCGCCTCCCAAACCAGGTGGCGAATGGAGCGTTTGCGGGTGTCCGAGCTCTGCCCGCAGGCGTGGCAGAAGAGGCCTTGCAGGTCCGCGCCGCAATTGGCGCAAGGCCCGCTCGGCGGGGGCCGTCGGCGGCGGCCTCCGCTCAGGTGCGGCAGGGAGTCGGCCACCGCGATTTCCAGCTCTGACGTCACGCCGCGGCTCCCGGTCCGGTCCTAATCATCGCGTCCTGGCCTTCCTCGCTTGGCCTTGACGTCCGACCGCTTTGACTTGCCCTCTAGCCGCTTCAGCTTCGAGGCATAGGTCGGCCGGGTCTTCTTGCGGGGCTTGGGCCGATGGGTCGCCCGCTCGATCAGCTCGACCAGCCGCGCGCGGGCGTCCTGGCGGTTCATCTCCTGCGAGCGATGGCTCTGGGCGAAGATCACGATGACGCCCTCCTGGTTCATCCGGCTGCCGGCGATCGCCTCAAGGCGCTGCTTCACCTCGTCAGGCAGGGAGGGCGAATTGCGGGCGTCGAACCGCAGCTCCACCGCGGAGGACGAGGTGTTGACGTGCTGCCCGCCCGGCCCCGAGGCGCGGACGAACTTTTCGCCGATCTCATCGTCTTCGATGGAAAGAGTGTCGGTGACCGGGATCATCTCACTGGCTTTGCCAAGCTTCGCCGAAAAGTCTATGCGTCTCGGCATGCGCACGATGCCTGCCAGCTTCGTACTTATCACGCGGATCGCCTCTGGCGGGCCGGTTAGGGACGTCGCGCTAAGACCATTTCGTCGCAGACCACCTTGACCAGCCCCGCCGAGAACCGGACGGGGCTTTTTCTTTGGGCCCGTCCGTCCCGGCCAACGGAGACGAGACCATGCCTCAGCCGCCTAACCCCGACATCCTCGTTCGCGCGATGGAGCCCTCGGACCTGCCCGACATCACCGAGGCCCGGAACCAGCCCGGGGCCAACGCCGGCGCCTATATAGACTCGATCTCGATGGCGAGGCTTCGCCGGTGACCACGCTTCCCTTGACCCCTAGTCTCTTGACCTGCGCGCAAAAAACCGCTGGAAAGCGCCCGCTTTCCCGCACCTTCGTTGCGTTGATGCGCAGCTTCTTGACCACCCAGGAGAACAATCATGCGCGTCTACTATGACCGCGACGCCGACCTTTCCCGCATCCTGGACAAGAAGATCGCGATCGTGGGCTATGGCTCCCAAGGCCGGGCCCACGCGCTGAACCTCAAGGACTCGGGCGTGAAAAACGTCGTGGTGGCGCTGAAACCCGGCTCGCCCACCGCCAAGAAGGTGGAGGCTGACGGCCTCAAGGTGATGAGCGTTGCCGAGGCCGCCGGCTGGGCCGATGCGCTGATGGTGCTGGCGCCCGACGAACTGCAGCGCGACATCTACAAGTCCGAGATCGCCCCCAACATCAAGGACGGGACGGCGCTGCTGTTCGCCCACGGCCTGAACGTCCACTTCAACCTGATCGAGCCGGCGCCCGGCCTCGACGTGCTGATGGTGGCGCCCAAGGGGCCCGGTCACACGGTGCGCGGCGAGTACCAGAAGGGCGGCGGCGTGCCGTGCCTGATCGCTATCCACCAGAACCCCACGGGCAACGCCCTGGACTTCGGCCTGGCCTACGCTTCGGCGATCGGCGGCGGCCGTTCCGGCATTATCGAGACCAACTTCCGCGAGGAATGCGAGACCGACCTGTTCGGCGAGCAAGCCGTGCTCTGCGGCGGGCTGGTGGAGCTGATCCGCGCCGGCTTCGAAACTCTGGTCGAGGCGGGCTACGCGCCTGAAATGGCCTATTTCGAGTGCCTGCACGAGGTGAAGCTGATCGTCGACCTGATCTACGAGGGCGGCATCGCCAACATGAACTATTCGATCTCCAACACCGCGGAGTACGGGGAGTATGTGACCGGCCCGCGCATCGTGACCGCCGAGACCAAGGCCGAGATGAAGCGCGTGCTGGAGGACATCCAGTCCGGCCGTTTCGTCCGCGATTTCATGGCCGAGAACGCGGCCGGCGCGCCCAGCTTCAAGGCGACCCGCCGCCGCGGCTCCGAGCATCAGATCGAGGAAGTGGGCGAGCGCCTGCGCGCCATGATGCCCTGGATCACCAAGAACAAGCTGGTGGATACGGCGCGGAACTAGAGCTCAACCTCCAACCCGTCGTCTTGGCCGGGCTTGTCCCGGCCATCCAGAAGCGCCGCCGTGTGTGACTTGCAATCGAGCGCCGCGTGTCTGGCCCCGCGACAAGCTCGGGGATGGCGACCGATCGGCTGAACCCGCCTAGTCGTCGATCGCCCGCTTGTCCCGGGTCCGCTGGCGGCCGGCCTTGTTGAGCGCGGCCCAGCGTTTCCGTTCGGCGGCCGCGGCCAGCGGGTCTTCCTTGCGGACGGTGTGGGCGACCTCCCGCTGCAGCTTCTGGAAGCTCTGCCAGCGTTCAGGATCGAGCGTCCCGTCGGCGACGGCGGCCCGGACCGCGCAGCCCGGTTCCTTGTCGTGGGCGCAGTCGCGGAAACGGCAGTTCAGGCCGATGTCCTCGATCTGGGCGGTGGTCTCGGCGAAGGCCGCCGCAACGCCGGCTTCGGAGTCCCATAGCGCCAGTTCCCGCATCCCCGGCGTGTCTAGGATCAGCGCGCCGGAGGGCAATAGGATCAGCTCGCGATGGGTCGTCGTATGGCGGCCATGGGCGTCGGCCTCGCGGATTTCCTTGGTGGCCATCCTCTCGACGCCGGCGAGCGCGTTGACGAGGGTGGACTTGCCCACGCCTGACGAGCCCAACAGGACGGCGGTCTTGCCCGGCGCGAGCAGGGCGGCGAGCTCGGCCAGGCCCTGTCCGGTGCGGACCGAGACGGCCAGCACCGGTACGCCCAAGGCGATGCCCCGCACGCTCTCGATCAGCGGATCTGGATCGTCGCAGGCGTCTGCCTTGGTGAGCAGGATGACGGGCTGAGCGCCGCTCTCGTAGGCAGTGGCCAAGTAGCGTTCGAGCCTGCGCAGGTTCAGGTCGGCGTTCAGCGAGGCCGACAGCAGCGCCATGTCGACGTTGGCCGCGACCACTTGCATGTCCTTGGCGGTGCCCGCCGCCATGCGGGTGAAAGCCGTTGACCGCGGCAGAATATGGGCGATCACCGCGGCGTCGCCCTTCATCTCAACGGCCACCCAGTCGCCGGTGACGGGGTAGCCGCCCTCGATAGCCTCGTGGCGGAAGAGGCCGGAGATGCGCCCATCGATCTCGCCGTGCTCCGTGACGAGGCGATAGAGGTTACGCTGCTGAACGATGACGCGGGCCGGGACAAGGCCTTGCGCCGCATGAGCTTGGAAGTCGTGTTGGAGCGTGGCGCTCCATCCGTAGGAGGTCAGTCCGTTGTGAGTGTTCACTGTCTGGGTTTCCTTGAGGGTCGTGAGCCGTTCAGGCGCCGACCGTGGAAATCCCGTCTTCTCGAGAGAGGATCGGCTGCCTCAGGCAACCCGCACGGCGACGCGGCGAAGGGCGGCGGCAATGGGTTTCATCACGAAGGCTCCTTCTTGGGGTTGGCGTCGGTGCGTGGCGGACCTTGGCGGCAAGCCCCCCGCGCGTCAAGGATGGGGCGCGTCAAGGATGGGTGCGTCAAGGATGGCGCCGGATCAGCGGAGACGACGGCGATGGCGAGCGGCGGCGGCGCGAAAGACGATCCCTGGACCCTGACCACGCCCTCGGGCGGGTCTGAATTCCAGGCCTGGCGGGACGAGACCTTGGATCCGCCGGCCCTGGTGATCCAGGTCGGCAAGACCCAGCTGCGCTATGCGCTGGCCGCCATCGAGGATCTGCACGCCATGCTGAAGGCGGCCGGCGACTGGGTTCCCCTGGGCGGGGCCGATGAGCAGAAGCTGGCCGCCGAGGGCACGGTGGAGGCCTGGGGTCGCTCGACGGCCAACCCGCTTGGCGGCTGGTACGGCCTGAAGAAGGGCCTGCGCGGCCGCTTCGGCGTCTACGTCCCGCCGGTGCTCGAGGCGCTGGGCCTCGCCGAGGTCGAGACGCTGCCGCGCAACAATCGCATGCGGGCGCTCTGACCATGACCGAGACGCCGCCCGTCGTGCGCAACGACGCCACGCATCGCTTCGAGGTCAGCCTCGACGGCGAGACGGCCTTTGCCGAGTACCATCCGCATGAAGGCTACATCACCCTGCCGCACACCGTCGTGCCACCTGCCTTCGAAGGCAAGGGTGTGGGCTCGGCGCTCGCCAGGGCAGCGCTGAGCTACGCCCGCGAGCAGGGCCTGACGGTCAAGCCGAGCTGCGCCTTCATCGCCGGCTATATCGGCAAACATCCGGAGTGGCAGGATCTGGTGCATCCCGATTGCAGGGCGCGGCTGGGCTTGCCCGGCTAAGCGGGCGGCGCCTGCGCGACGGGCGGCGCGGTAAACGGATTCAGCAACTGGCCGATCAGATCGTCAGGGACCGGTGTCGATGTCCCGTAGGCTTCAGGCCAAGCCTCAGGCAGATAGAACGTCCCGAACACCCGATCCATGACCGGCAGCATCGCGGCGTAGTTGCGGTCCTTGTGGTCTTCGAGCGTGTGGTGCCAATGGTGGAAAGCCGGCGAGGCGAGGACTTCCTCGAAGAAACCAAGACGCCACCGGACATTGGCGTGGATGAAATAGCTCCACAGCGACCCCACGAAGAGCACCAGGGCGGGAATGAGGGTCGGATGGGGCCCGACCGGTGACGCCAGCCCGGTGGCGTAGAGCAGCACCAGGCCGCAAAGGCGGGTGAACACGATGTCCACCGGGTGCCCGCGGGCGTTGACCAGGACGCTGATGTGCGTGGCGCTGTGATGGATGGCGTGGAAACGCCAAAGCAGCGGCCATTCATGGCTCAGCCGATGGCCCCAGTAGAAGCCAATCTCGCCGACGACCATGGCCGCGATCATGCGGATGGCGAGAGGAAGCGCGCCGGCGGCGTCGGTGAAGGCCGTCGGCAGCAGGCTGTGGACGGCCCAGGCGACGAGGGCCGTCGGCGGCCCGAGCAGGAGGACTGTCGACAGGCCATTGACGAAGTACCAGCCCACATTGAGGAGCCAGCCCGGGTGAAACATCTTCGCTGGCCGAACGGCGAAGAAGTGCTCGAGGGGTGCGAAGGCCGCGACGATGAAGACCAGCAGGCTCGCGCTGCGAAAGCCCTGAATCAGGTAGGTCAGCACGTGTTGATGCGCCGCCAGCGACCCCATCATCGATTGTCCAACTCTCGCTGTCGGCGGTCCGCGCCGCAAAAGGCAGCTGGCCGGGCGGGGTGTTTCCCGTCCGGCCAGAAGCCTCGATAGGTCGCCGGCGTCGAGCGAGTTCTCCAATCAGGCGAACGCGCTGGATCGCCGGCTGTCACGCAGAACTCAGAGCGCGGCGGCGGTGGCGGCGCGGCGCTTGCGGATCATCGCGCCCAGGCCGCCGAAGCCCACCAGCATCATCGCCCAAGTCGCCGGTTCGGGCACGGCGCCCTTCAGGGACACGCTGCCCACCAGGGCGAACGGCGGCTGCTGCGGCGTGGCCACCGAGTAGAACGAGAGCGTCTCGGTCGCGGCGGTCGCAACGATGTTGAACGTCGCGGTCGTCCAGCCGGAGAAGCCATGGTTGGCCAGCACCAGGTTCGGCGTCGTGCTGTTGAAGTTGCCGAGCGACACCTTGAGGTTTTGGGTGGTCGCGCCGTCGAAGCCGGTCTGTTGAGCGAAGGCGTAGTCGTAGCTCAGCGCATAGGTCTTGCCGACCACCAGGCCGGTGATGACCTGCGACAGCGGGCTGTCCTGATAGGCGCCGTCGAGGGCGGCGAAATTGCCGCCGTGCGCGGCCAGGCCGTCCCAGCCGTTGGCGCCGCCATTGGCCTGGTCCCAGAGCTTGACGGAGCCGAACTGACCCGTGGCGCCGGCGGTCGCCGAGGTCATGATGAACTCATAGCTGGCGTTCGCGCCGTTGTTCACGGACCAGCCAGTCGCGGTGGTGTTGCCGGAGGTGCCGAGCTGGCCGACGCCGTTGCTCAGGGTGGTGAACTTGCCGTTGGTGACGAACTCCGCGGCTTGCGCGGACGCGCCGACGGTGAGGACAGCCACAAGGGCGGTGGTGGCGATAATCTTCTTCATACGGATGATCCTTTTGATGGTCGCTGATCCGAAAACGTCCCTCAAAAGGCACGCGGTGTTAACCATAATAAAGATCGAAAATCAGCGGCCAATTGGATTCACCCAAAAGGTTACAACAAATATTACCTGCGATAGTTTGACGCAGGAGCCATTTTCATAAGTCTAGATTGCGCAGATATGCACGGCTCTGGGCCAATAAATCAGAATTATCTTATACTTATAAGAGGTTTATCTATATCTATATTTCGAATTGCAATCGAGATGAGCGAACAACCCACGGTCGAGCCTTGGCTGTCCGCGCTAGAAAGCGCATCTGAGATGTTCAGTTGATCGTCGACTTCGAGGAGAAATCCTCGAAGAAGTAGGGCGCGCTGACCTCGAGAGCCTGGGAGAAGAACCAGATCAATCGGGCAGGAACCCTCTGCGCCGCCGTCTCATATCTATGGATTTGCTGGCAGCTCAAGCCGACCAAGGCGCCCAATTTGCGCTGGCTGAGACCCTGTGAAAGGCGCCGCGTCCGAAGTCTCTCACCCAGGTGAGTATCGATGTCATTTGTCATGGAGCGCCCCTGTACGTCGCCTATCCGACACACAAGCGGACTCCCCTAAAAGGTGAATCGCGTTCGCGGTTTGTACCTTCGCGAAGCGCTCAGGGCCTTGACGCGATCAGCCCCAGCCCAGCGTCGCCTCGCCGCGCAGGATCGCCTCGGTCTCGGCGGTGTGCTTGCCGCCGCCCTCCCGCTCATTCGGGCGGTCGTGCAGGACGAGGGCCGGCAGCAGCCGCATGGGCGCCTTGCCGGTCTTGATGGCGCGGACCAGCACCCGCTTGGCCGGCTGATCGGCGAAGGGCAGGATCGGGCGCACCTGGGCCGAGCCGGCCTTGGGCTCCAGCAGACGCAGGATGTCGGCCAGACGGTCGGCGCGGTGGATCAGCGTGATGGCGCCACCCTCGCGCACGGCCTTGGAGAGAAAGCCGACCCAGGCTTCCAGCCCGTCGTCGGCCATCCAGGCTCCGCGCCGCTCCGCGGCCGGCCCGCGGATCGCGCCGGCGTCGTCAAAGAACGGCGGATTGGCCATGGCCGCATCGAACACCGGCAGGCCCAGGCCGGAAAACCGCAGGGCCACGTCGCCGGCGATCGCCTCGACGCGGTCGCCCATCCCGTTCGCCGCGATATTGGCCAGCGCAAGCTCCAGGGCGGCGGGATCGCGCTCGATGCCCACGAAACGCGCCAGCGGCCACCGCGCCGCCGCCGCGAGCAAGGCGCCGCCCGCGCCGCAGCCGGCCTCGATCACCCGCTGGCCCGGCCCGGCGTCGCAGGCCGCCGCGAGCAGCGCCGCGTCCAGGCCGGCGCGGTAGCCGCGCGCCGGCTGGCGCAAGGCGACCCGACCATCCAAAACGCGGTCTTCGGTTGTGTCATTCATGCTCTGTGAGCCAGCGGAACGGGGTCAGGGAGACCGGTGCGCTTGACCGTGCCCTATCCCGTCACCATTGTCCCTCGCAACGGCGGCCCCTCCCCACGGTCCGGCCGCTGCGCCCGAAGTTGAGGATCGCTTGGCCGTCGCCATTCGCCCCATCGTTGCTGAAAAGCCGCCGTCGGTCGACGCGCTGCTGAGGCTTGCACGCCCCGACATGGCCGCCGTGGATGCGTTGATCCGGCGGCATATGGACTCACCCGTGCCGGTGATCCCGGCGCTCGCCGACCATCTGATCGCGGGCTCGGCCAAGCGTCTGCGCCCGCTGCTGACCGTCGCCGCCGCCCGGCTGGCCGGCGCGCGAGACGACGCCTGCCTGAAGCTCGCCGCCGCGGTGGAGTTCATCCATACCGCCACCCTGTTGCACGACGATGTGGTGGACTCATCGCAGCTTCGCCGTGGCCGGGTCGCCGCGCACCTGATCTGGGGCGCGCCGTCCTCCGTGCTGGTCGGCGACTTCCTGTTCGCGCGGGCCTTCGAGCTGATGGTGGGCGCGGGCTCCATGCCGGCGCTGGAAATCCTGGCGCGCGCCAGCCGCGTCATCGCCGAGGGCGAGGTGCTGCAGCTGACCCGCGCCCACGACCTCGACCTCTCCCAGGAGATCTACCTGGAGATCATCAAGGCCAAGACCGCCGAGCTGTTCGCCGCCGCTGCCGAGGCCGGCGCGGTGTCGGCCGGCGCCGCGCCCGACCGCTGCCGGGCCTTGCGCCGGTATGGTCAGGACCTGGGTCTCGCCTTCCAGCTGGTGGACGATGCGCTCGACTATTCCGGCGACAGCGCGACCCTGGGCAAAAACCCGGGCGATGACTTCCGCGAAGGCAAGGCGACCCTGCCGCTGTTGCTGGTCATGGCCCGCACCGGTCCCTCGGAGCGCAACTTCTGGGTCCGCACGGTCGATCGGCTCGAGCAGACCGAGGCCGATTTCGAACGCACCCGCGACCTGATGCGTCAGACCGGCGCGCTGGACGCGACCCTGGACCTCGCCGCCGGCTACGCGGCCAGCGCCAAGGCCGCGCTCGCCGACTTCGGGGCCAATCCCTGGCGCCCGGCCCTGGAAGACCTCGCCGATTTCGCGGTGGCGCGCACGGCTTAGAAGCCGGTGAACAGGCGGTCGAGCGCGCGCCAGATTTCGTAATCGTAGTCGTTTACGGCGCCCGAGCGTCGCCCAAGGCTCGATGCTTCGATTCCCGCAAGCTCGAGGGTGGACAGAACGTACGGCTCCCCGCCGAAAACCGCCTTCACGCTCGCTTCCGAATAGGCCGAACGGTCATCATCGATAAGCATGCGCGCCACCACCGTCGTGGGGGTCGCGGCCAGGAAATGGGATTGCAGAACCACCAAATATGGAGCGCCTTCCCGAGAGCGGACCGACGGATTCAGGTAGACGTCGAACTGACGCAACTACCAGGTTCTCAAATCCTCGCCGAACACGCCGTACTTCTCGATCCGCTCGCGATGGGCCGTGATGGCCTCGGCGTTCTCTCCGGCCCAGTCTCGAAGCGCGGACGTCCTGCTGTTCGGGGGTCATCCGTCGCACCATCTCGCGTCGTATGGCTTGCTCGGCAATTTCCTCGGGCGAAATGCCCGCCGCCTGAGCTCGCGCGAGGAGTTCGGCGTCCACGTGGATGTTCGGCTCAAGTTTGCCCATCCATCGGGTCTAGCGCGAAGCCTCTCCGCGGTCACCATCGCCTCAGTCCGAGCTCACGCCTCGTCGAAGGGGTGCGGCAGCCGCCCAGCCTTGAACAGGATCACGGGGTTTTCGTCATAGTCGCCGAGTTCGGTGTCGGCGGTGGCGGCAAAGGCCACGACGCCTTCGCGCAGCGGCGCCAGGCGCTCGGCCTTGCGGCGCGCCTCTTCGGCGGTTTTGCAGCCCACCTGCTGTTCGGCCTTCAGCCCCTTGCCGCGCCCGGCGACGTAGCTTTGCAGAATGTAGACGGTTTCGCTGGCCATGACGCAGCCACGCGCCCCGCGGCGAGTCCCGTCAATCAATACCCTCAGTCTGGGCAGTCCTGTCAGCCAGGGCCGATCATGTCCTCGGGCCGCACCCAGGCGTCGAATTCCTCATTGGTGACATAGCCGCCGCCGACCGCCTCTTCGCGCAGCGTCGTGCCGTTGTGGTGGGCGGTCTTGGCGATCTTGGCGGCCTTGTCGTAGCCGATGTGTTCCTTGAGCGAGGTCACCAGCATTAGCGACCGCTCGAGGTTCGCCTTGATATTGTCCTCGCGGGCCTCGATGCCGACCACCATGTTGTCGGTGAAGCTGACGCTTGCGTCGGCCAGCAGGCGGCAGGACTGCAGGAAGTTGTAGGCCATCACCGGGTTGTAGACGTTGAGCTCGAACTGGCCCTGCGAGCCCGCGAAGGCCATGGCCGTCTGGTTCCCCATCACATGGGCGCAGACCATGGTGAGGGCCTCGGCCTGGGTCGGATTGACCTTTCCCGGCATGATCGAGGAGCCCGGCTCGTTCTCCGGCAGGGACAGCTCGCCCAGGCCCGCGCGGGGGCCTGAGCCAAGATAGCGGATGTCGTTGGCGATCTTGAAAAGGGCCGCGGCGGTGGCGGTCAGCGCCCCGTGGCTGAACACCATGGCGTCGTGAGCGGCCAGCGCCTCGAACTTGTTCGGCGCGGTGACGAAGGGCAGGCGAGTGATCGCCGCAATCCGCTCGGCGACCTTTTCCGCGAAGCCGATGGGCGCGGTGAGACCGGTGCCCACGGCCGTGCCGCCCTGCGCCAACTCGTAGAGGCCGTAGAGCGTGTCCTTCAGGCGGCGCACCGACATGTGGGTCTGGTGGGCATAGCCGCCGAACTCCTGGCCGAGCGTCAGGGGCGTGGCGTCCTGGGTGTGGGTGCGGCCGATCTTGATGATGTGGGCGAACTGCGCCGACTTGGCCTTCAGCGCGGCGTGCAGGTGCTCCAGGGCCGGCATGACGCTGCGGGCCACCTCCTCGGCGCAGGCGATGTGCATGGCCGTCGGATAGGTGTCGTTGGACGACTGGCTCATGTTGACGTGGTCGTTGGGGTGGACCGGCGACTTGGAGCCCATGACGCCGCCCAGCATCTCGATGGCCCGGTTCGAGATCACCTCGTTGGCGTTCATGTTCGACTGGGTGCCGGAGCCAGTCTGCCAGACGACCAGCGGGAAGTGGTCGTCGAGCTTGCCGTCGATCACCTCCTGGGCGGCGACGACGATGGCCTCGCCGACGGCAGGGTCCAGCTTGCCCAGCGCCATGTTGGCCTCGGCGGCGGCGCGCTTGACGACGCCCAGCGCCCTGACCACCGGGATCGGCTGCTTTTCCCAGCCGATCTTGAAATTCTGCAACGACCGCTGGGTCTGGGCGCCCCAGTAGCGGGAGGCATCGACCTCGATGGGGCCGAAGGTGTCGGTCTCGGTGCGGGTGGCGGTCATCGCGGGCGTCCTGTCGGCAATGACGCGGGTCTAGCCTTGGCCGGCGCCGGTCGCAACACAGGCCCTCTCGCAACACACCCCCTCTCGCAACACCGATAGGCGAAGGATATATGGGGGAGGTCTTCAGCCGGAGCTCGATCCCATGCTCGTCGCCACCACCAACGATCTCGCCGGATACAAGGTCACGTCCCATATCGGCATGGTGCGGGGCGTCACCGTCCGCTCCCGCAGCGTCATCGGCAACTTGGCCGGCGGGCTGCAGTCGATCTTCGGCGGCAATCTGTCGATCTACACCGACCTGGCCGAGCACGCCCGCCAGGAAGCCTATGACCTGATGGTCGCCCACGCGCAGCGCGCCGGCGCTGATGCGGTGATCGCCATGCGCTATGACGCCAACGAGATCATGGACGGCATCACCGAAGTGCTTTGCTACGGGACGGCGGTGAAGGTGGAGCGGGTCTAGGGGGCCGTGTCGGTAGCCCCCTTGCCGGACGATCGGGCCTGGACCCAGCATGGCAAGGTCCGCGCCCGCGAGGCCGACGGGGTCATGGAGGTGGTCGTCGACGGCCTGACCACCCAGGCCAAATACTATAAGCCGCTGATCTATGAGTTCTTCCGCAAGGCGTGGCGCGGATCGAGGCCCTCCTGGGGCGAGTTCGCCGTCGAGATCCGGATGGACTATGTCGGCGATCCGCCCTGGCTCGACCTCGATAACCTGGCCAAGGCGATCCTCGACGCGATCAAGGGCTATGCCTTCCACGACGACGCTCAGGTAGCCCGCCTGCTGGTCGAGCGTGCGCCGGGCGAGCGGGAGCGGGTCGCGGTGACGGTGCGCCGGCTGAGCGGGGTCGGCGAGGGCTCGCCGCTGGAACGCGCGAGCGAGGTGCGCTGATGATCGCGATCCTGGAGACCCGCGACCCGGTCAGGCTCAACTTCCTGAAGACGATCCTGGAGGACGCCGAGCTACATCCGTTCATCTTCGGCGGCGTCGCGCCCTATCCCGGCGCGCTGCCGAGCCGCTTGATGGTGCCCGAGAGTGAGGCGGAACTCGCCCGGCGTCTGATCGCCGAGGTCGAAGGCCCGCCGACCTGAGGTGTCCTCGGCGCTGGCCCGCAGGGGCCGACTCACGGCACGGCTGGAGGCCCGAGGGGCGAGAGACCGGAAGCAAAGACCATGTCCGACGCGACCTATGTGACGTTTGTGCCCGCCGCGAAGCGGGCTGAGCTGCGCGAAATCCTGACGACGGAAGACACCGCGCCCCTGGTCTGGCGCGAACGGCGCAGTTTCTTTGGCAGCGAATTCTACTTTTCCGGGCCGCCGGCTCTGGCGCGCAAGGCGCAGGCCTATGTCGCAGAGTGGCTGATCACCGGCTGAGTATCCCAAATGGAAACCCCGGCGTCTTGCGACGCCGGGGCTCTTGTTTCTCGGCGTTCTCGGCCCTGATTTAGCCGGCGGCGAGCGCGCCCTGCGTCCGGCGGCGGCGAAGCATGGCGCCAAGACCGCCGAAGCCCACCAGCATCATGGCCCAGGTGGCCGGCTCCGGGACGGCGCCGCCGGTCGGGCCAACGGAAATGATGCCGTCGTACGCGCCGCTGGTGTTCATCACGAAGGTGGCGTTCTGGCCGTTGGCGTCGAAGCTGTAGATACTGCTCGACCAGTCATCGGTGAAAAACTTCCCGCGGCTGGCGTCCCAGGTAACGCCGTTGTCGTTGAGTACGGTTGCGTTGCTCGAGAAGAGGGTGGCCGCCCCATTTGCCAGGTTGATCGTGTAGAAGTTACCGCCGCCCGCGAGCGTTTCGAACAGTGTGTCGGTTGCTGCGACATAGGCCAGACCGCCCGGATAGACGCCGTTGTTGCTGCCGATCTGGGTCGCGGCGCCGGTCGCGGTGTTGAGTGAATAGAAGTCGCCGGACGTGTTCACGCCGTAAAGGGTGTCGTTTCCGGTGTCGTAGGCTAGGCCGAACAGATCATCGACGCCGTGCGAGCCCACCAGGGTCGCCGCACCGGTGGTCAGATTGACTGTGTAAAGGTTGTTGTTGCCGCGACCGGCCGCCCAGTAGGCGACGCCGTGGTTGGAATCGTAGGTCAGGTCGCCAAAATCGCCGGTGGCACCCAGGCTGCCGATCACGGTGATCGTCGCGGCTTCAGGATTGATCGTCACCAGCGAATTGCTGCTATCGTTGATCGCGTAGAGCGTGTTGGACGCCATGGCGCTCGAAGCGCCGGCGAGCATGATCATTGCGACCGCGCCCGCGGCCAGATTTGGTTTCAGAAACATCGGTATCCCCAACTTGTGAAGGCGCGAGGATCCTCGCGGCCCGTCGTAGCGGTCGAGGTCTATTCAAACGGCGCTAAGCCAGCAACGCAGTTCGCCTGGTAGGCGAGAAACCCCGCCTCCGAACGCGAAACGGCCGCACCCTGTGGTGGGGTGCGGCCGCGATGTACGCGAACCTCTCTGGGGAAAGAAAAGAGGCTCAGCGGTATTGCTGGATCCGGGTGGTCCGGAGACCGGCCAGGCCGTGCCGATCAATCGACCGTTGCCACGCGAGGAATTCCTCCGACGTCAGCCGATAGCGTTCCAGCGCGTCCTCGAGGCTGAGCAAGCCTCCGCGGACCGCGGCCACGACCTCGGCCTTCCGACGGATCACCCACCGGCCGGTGTCCGGCGGCGGCAAATCCCTCAGCGTCAACGGCGCGCCCGTGGGGCCGATCACGTACGACTCCCCGCGGCTATTCGTGCGCGTCTGCTGTTGCTGCAACATGGCTTTACGCCTTTCCCACCATCACTGTTGATGGGGAACATACATCGTGGCTACTAACAGCCGCTGAATCGTATTAGTGAATGAAGTCGAAATCATCTCGTCCTCGTGTATTAAATCGGCACAGTCTGTTTTTACACTCAGTTAATCTGAATTAAGACTTAGACTAGCGAATGATGCTGATCAGTTCGCTCAGCATGTTGTCCGCGGTGGTGATGATTTTCGAAGACGCCGAGTAGGCTTTCTGGGTGGTGATCAGGCCGGTGAACTCCGCCGACAGGTCGACCGTCGAGGCTTCCAGGCTGGAGGGCGAAATCTTGCCCGCGCCACCCGCTCCGGCCGCCTTCAGCGTCATGGTGCCGGCCTGCAGGGTGCCCCTGTAGGCGTTGCCGCTGGTGGCCGCCAAGCCGTCGCCATTGGGGAAGGTAGCGACCGCCAGCTGGGCGATCTTGCGGACCTGGCTGTTGTCGAACAGCGCCGAGACGACGCCGTCCGTGCCCACCTGGACGCCGACAATATTACCGGCGCTGGCGCCGTTGGAGCTCACCGAATTCACCGTCGAGGCTGAGGCCAGCTGCGAGAGCTGGGTCAGGTCGATGTTGAAGGTCGAGGCGGCGATCCCCAGCGCCGTACCCCACTTCGGAGCCGCGCCGGCCGAGGCGGCCAGATTGATCACCGGGGCCGCGCCCGCCGCGCCGAACAGGGTGGTGTTCGCCAGGTCGATGGTGCCGTCGGTGTTGAACTTGACCAGGCCCGCGGCGACCTGACCGCTGGGGCCCGCCGACGACACGTCGGTAGCGGGAACCGCGTAGATTTCCGCGTTCCAGGTGTTGGGCGTCGAGGTCTTTTCGAAGGCCATCGCGAACTTGTGAGCGCCGCCGACGCTGTCGATGACAGTGACCTCGATCGGGGCGGCATCCGGCGCGGTGCCGATGCCAGTGGCGGCGTAGGCGGCCATGGACTTGGTCACGGCGCTGTAGGTCGCCGCGGCCACGCTGGTCGGCGTGGTCTGGTTCAGGTTGGCGCTGACGCCGATCTGACTGGTCTGCTGCACCGCCGCGCCCAGGTTCTTGATGTTGATCGGCTTGATTTTACTGAGATCGGACGGGTCGGTATCGAAGGTCCCGTTGGCCTGTACCGGCCAGCCCTGCAGATAGAGGCCCGCGTCATTGACGAGGTAGCCGGCTGCGTCGGGCTGGAAGGCGCCGGCGCGGGTGAATTGCGAGGCGGGGCTCGTGGCGTTCTGGCTGACCACGAAGAAGCCGTCGCCGGAGATGGCCAGATCCGTCGAGGACGCGGCGCTCTGGATCAGGCCCTGCTGGCTGACAAAGCTATGGTTGTTGCCCTGCACGCCGCCGGCGGAATACTCGCCCTTGACGGCCTGCGAGGTCACCATGGTGGCGAAGGCCACCTGATTGCGCTTGTAGGCGGTGGTGTTGACGTTGGCGATGTTGTCGGAGATCGCCGCGAGCGCCGAGGAGTTGGCCACCAGGCCGGAAACGCCGGCGAGAAGTGCGGAATTGATACTCATGTTGCTGTCCGTTCTTTCCTGGGTTGCCGCGTCCTGCGGGGGCTGACCGGCATCGCTAGGCGGTCGTAACGGGCGGCGCTTCGCCGTCCAGGTGGGTGGGTGAAACGCCGGCTCACGTGGTGGCCGGCGCGGTGTTGGTGTTGGCGGCTTGGGCGGCCTGTTCAACCGAAACGACCTTCGACCAGTCCACCGGACCGCCGTTGACCGTGATGTTGGTCGCCCCGTTTGCCTGGGTGACGCCGGTGACGACGCCCTGCACATAGGTGGTGGTCTTCATCGTGGCCCCGACGGCGTCCTTGGCCGTGACCCGCAAGGCGTAGGTCCCGCCGTTCGGCAGCTGCGTGCCCAGAAGGTTCTTGCCGTTCCAGGAGAAGGCGTGCTCGCCGGCCTTCAGGTCCGTGGGCGCCTCGGCGTGGACCACATTGCCGTTGGAATCCAGCACCTCGACCTTCAGGTCGCTGGCGCCGGAAGGCAAATTATAGACCCACTGCGCCGTGCCGTTGGTCAGGTTGGCGTTGTCGCTGGCGGCCTTCACGGTCTTGCCGATCAGGGTCACGGCGGTCGAGATGCCGTTGGAGGTGTTGGCCACCAACTGCTTGAGCAGGGTGTTGCCGTTGAGCTGCTGCTCCACGCCGGTCATCTGCACCAGCTGCTGGGTGAACTGGTTGGAATCCAGCGGCGAGGTGGGATCCTGGTTCTTGAGCTGCGTCGTCAGCAAGGCCAGGAAGGTATTGAAGTTGTCGGCCAGGCCAGCGATGCCCTTCGTCGTTGCGTCCTGGGCGGTCGACTTGGTGACCGGCGCGGCAGTCGTGGCGGTGACGGACATGGCGGCCTCAGATCCTGATATCGACGCCCGCGCGCGCGGTGCGGCGAAGGGCGTATTGCGGGGGTGGCGTGTCGGCGGTGGTGTCCAGCGCCGCCTGGAAGGCGCGGCCGCGGAAGGCGGCGCCGGCGTCGGACGACTGATCCTGCGGCGGGTTGCCCTGGCCCTGGCCTCGGTCACTGGCGACGTCGAAGGACATGCCGCCGGAAAGGTCAAAGCCGGCCTGGGCCATCGCCTCGTGGAGCTCGCCGGCGCGGGCCTTCAACTCCGCGGCGGCCTGTGGGGTGTCGAAGGACATCGCCGCGCTCATCCGGCCGTCGGCGCCGATGGCGATCCGTACATCCACCTTGCCGAGACCGGCGGGATCGAGCTGGAGGTCGAACTGGCTGGTGCGGCCGTCGAGCTTCTTGACGATCTGGGCGGCGAGGTTGGCGACAGTCTGCGGCGCACCGCGCACGGCGATAGCCGCCGCGTGGATCAGCGTCGCTGGCGTCGTGGTGGCCGACGTGGCGGGATCGCTGCGGGCCGACGCCGCGCCGGTGTCACCGGGCTTGGCCTCGACCAGGGGCTGTTCGGCGGAGGGCTCGTCATCAAGGCCGCCCTTGGTCGGGCCGCCCGCGACCGGCTGCAAGGCATCGGTGGCCTTGGCGGTGAGGGCGGCGATGCCGCCGGGCGCGGTCGTGGTCTTGACGCTGTCGACGCGGGTCGAGGCCTTGATAGCCTGAACCCGCTCCTTCGGCGCCACGGGTGCGGCGGCCTCGGCAGACTTTTCAGCGGCCAGCGCCGGCGGCGCAGTCACAGCCGGCGCGGCGGCCACGACAGGCGGGGCCTCCAGTACGGGTGGGACAGCGACAGTGGTCGCCGATGGTTGCGCGGCCGGGACAGCGTCTGTCTTCGGGGTCAGCGCGGCATCGACCTTGGCCGTGGCGGCGGTGTCGGACGCGGCGCTCCCGGCGGCCAGGGCGGCGAGCGCCGTCGCGGGTTGCGCCGCGGGCGTCGCCTTGGGGCCGGCGGCGTCCGGATCGATCGCGCCAGGGGCGCCCGCGAGCTGGGCGAGGGCGTTTGCGGTGGTGGGGTTCGACGTCTTATCGGTCGCCGTGACGACACTGCCGGTATTGGCGAGCGCCGGCTGGGCCGCGCTGTCCTGGCCGGTCGTGGCGGTGGACGCCGCAGCCGGAAGATTCGCCACGATGGGGACCAGCAGGGCGAGGTTCGGATTGGAGGACGACCCGTCGGCCGCGGCGGTCTTGTCGTCGCCGGCCACCTTGCCCTTGGTCTTGCTATCGTCGGTGGCGGTCTTGCCGGCGATCGTGGTCTTGGCTCCTGGCGTGGTGGTTTCGCCGGCCGCCGGGCTCTTGGCCCCGAACAGCGCCGCCAGCATGGCCTCGAACGCCGCGACCGGATCCTGCGCCTGAGCCGCCTGAGCCTGACCGGTGTTCGCCGCGCCGGACGACGCGGTGGCGCCGGGCGCAGGGGGCGGTGCGGGATTGATCGCGGGCGAAGACATATTCAGCAGGAGCCTTGGATGGCCTAAGACTGGAATGGCCTGAAACTGGGATGGCCTAAGATTGGGAGTGGTCGGACGCCTGCTGCGTCGGGGCACATTCGAGCAATCTGACGCAACCTTTGCGCCAACCGAGTAATTTGCTGTTTTCGTTTAGATAATTAGCGGTTTTAGGTCGAACCCCCGCCGTCTCGCTGAGCGGAAATTGCCGGGCCGATCCGGGCCCGATGGGGCGTTTCCTGCCGCCCAGTCGACCCTGGTGTTTCGGGCGGTTTCGGCCACCGGGGCGGCCCTGCCGCAACTGGCGCCGGTCTTGCGATTAACCCTATGAACTCACCGGCCCCTGAGAGGGACCATGTTGAAAACAAATAGGATTTCCCGGCTCTACGCGTGGACGTGTCCGTCTACCCCGGCAGAATTCGCCGGGCCATGCGTCAGCCTTTGCCGGGCGGAGACTTAAGGGCATGTCCCTAACCGTATCGCTGCAGACGGCGACGTCAGGCCTGCGCGCCGCCCAGGCCGGGCTGAGCGCGGTCTCTGACAACATCGCCAACGTCAACACCCCCGGCTATGTGCGCAAGGCGATCGTCCAGCAGCAGCTGGTGGTGGACGGCCGCGGCGCCGGCGTCGAAGTGTCCAGCGTCAAACGGGTCACCGACCAGTATCTGCAGGCCGCCAGCCTGACGGCGGGCTCGGATTCCAACCGCTATGGCATCTATTCGCAGTACCTGGACAACGCCCAGAGCCTGTTCGGCGACCCATCGGGTAGCGACTATTTCTTCAACCTGCCGGACCAGATCTCGGCCGACTTCGCGAGTTCGGCCAATGACCCGTCGTCCACCCTGTTGCGCAGCCAGGCCCTGAACTCGGTCAGCAACTTCCTGGACCAGGCCAATCGCATCAATACCCAGGTTACGGCGCTGGGCGTCACCATCGATGGCAAGATCGGCGACGACGTCAGCCAGGTGAACGGTCTGCTCCAGCAGATCGACAAGCTGAACGCCGACATCGCGCGCGGCAAGATCAGCGGCGCCGACGCCACCGGCACCGAGAATATCCAGACCCAGTTGCTCAACCAGCTGTCCACCTTGATGAACGTGCGGGTGAGCGCGCGGGCGCAGGGCGGCGTGGATGTTCGTTCCACCGAGGGCGTCGTGCTGGTCGGCAACGGCGCCTCGACGCTGACCTACAATCGCTCGGGGACGACACCCGGCTATATTACCGCGATCACGCCAGGCGCCTCCGTCGGGCCGCAGACCGTCACCGCGGCCAGCGGCGAAATCCGCGGGCTTCTCGACCTGCGTGACACCAAGCTGCCGGGCATTTCCGATCAGCTGGGGGAGTTCGTCTCGCGCTCCGCCGCGGCCCTGAACGCCGCCAGCAACGCCTCGACCGCCTCGCCGCCGCCCACGACGCTCACCGGGCGCAACACTGGGCTCGATCTGCCGACCGCTGTCAGCAACTTCAGTGGGACGACCACGCTGGCGATCACCAACGCCGCGGGCGTGCCGCAGAAGACGGTGGCCCTCGACTTCACCGCCGGAACCATGAGCGTCAACGGCGGTGCGGGCGTGGCCTTCACGCCAGCGACCTTCCTGGCCAACCTCAACACGGCGCTCGGCGCCAGCGGCTCGGCCAGCTTCACCAACGGCGCGCTGTCGATCACCGCGGCCGGCGCCAACGGCGTGGCCATCGACGCCGGGTCCGCGCAGAAAGCCGGCCAGGGCTTTTCGCAGTTCTTCGGCCTGAACGACATCATCAGCTCGACCGGCTTTGCGACCTACGACACCGGGCTGACCGCCGCCGACGCCAACGGGTTCACGCCGGGCGGCCAGATCACGCTTCGGCTCTCGACCACGGACGGCAACCCGTTGCGCGACGTGACGGTCGCCGTGCCCGCCGCTGGCACGCCCGCCATGAGCGACCTGCTGACCGCGCTGAACAGCAACACGACGGGCGTCGGCCTCTACGGCGCCTTCTCGCTCGACCCCCAGGGCAGCCTCACCTTCACCGGGACCGCGCCGCAGAACGCCCAGCTGTCGGTGGTCTCCGACTTCACCCAGCGCGGCGCGGGCGGCGCCTCGATCAGCCAGCTGTTCGGCCTGGGCCTGGCCTCACGTTCGGCGCGGGCCAGCAGCTATGAGCTCAACCCGACGCTCGCCTCGGCGCCGACCCGCCTGCCGTTCGGTACGCTCAACCTCGGCGTCGCGGCCGGACAATCGGCGATAACGCCCGGCGACGGATCCGGTGCGCTGGCGCTCTCGCTGGCCGGCGCCAAGTCACAGCTCTTCAAGGCCGCCGGCGACCTCGGCAACGTGCAGATGACGCTCACCGACTACGCCGCCCAGTTCGGCGGCTCGATCGGCCGCGACTCCGCCACCGCCCAGAGCGCTGCCGACAGCGCCACCGCCGTCCAGACCCAGGCCGACGCCAAGCGCCAGTCTGTCGAAGGCGTGAACATCGACGAGGAACTGATCAGCCTCACCACCTACCAGCAGGCGTTCAGCGCCAACGCCCGCATGATCCAGGCCACGAAGGATCTCTTCGATGTCCTGACCAGTCTTATCCGCTGACCTGATGCGCCCAGGCCAGGCTTAGAAGGACCCGACCATGGTCAACCGCGTCTCCACCGCCGGAAACTACTCCGCGATCCTCGCCAATCTGATGGCCGCCGAAAACCGCCAGGTGAACGCCGAAAACCGCGTCGCCTCGCAGAAGAATGGCAACGACCTCAAGGCCTTCGCCAATCAGGCAGAGACGCTCACGGCCATGCGGACGGTGGATGCGCGGATCGGCAACTATCAGGCTCAGAACGACCAGATCGCGTCGAAGCTGACCACTCAGGATCAGGCGCTGAACGACATCGCAGGGTCCGCCGACCAGGTCCGCCAGGCGATCGCCAATGCCCTGGCGGCCGGCGACGCCAACACCTTGATGCAGGTCGCGCAGAACCAGCTCCACATCGCCGCCAGCGGCCTCAACGCCCAGTTCGACGGCAAGTACCTGTTCGCCGGAAGTCAGATCAACACCAAGCCGGTTACCGTCGCCCAGCTCAGCGACCTGACCGCGGGTCCGCCGATCGCCAGCTTCTTCCAGAACGACGCCAATAAGGTCCAGGCCAAGCTGGATGACTCCACCACGGTCACGACGGGCCAGCTGGCCAGCGACCTCGGAACCCCGATGATGCAGGCGTTCCAGGCCTTGCAGGCCTTCGATCAGGGCGGGAGTGGGCCGCTGAACGGCAAGCTGACCGCGGCGCAGGAGACCTTCCTGACCGCCCAGCTCACCAACTGGGTGACGATCGGCAAGAACCTGACCAGCCAGACGGCGCAAAACGGCCTCGTCCAAAAGCAGGTGGACGACACCAAGGCGAGCCTGGTGACCCAGCAGAATTCGCTCACCATCATGATCGGTCACATCACCGATGCTGACATGGCCCTGGCCGCCACCGACCTGTCCAACGCCCAGCTTTCGGTGCAGGCCACGGCCAAGGTGCTGCAGACGTTGCAGAGCTCCTCGCTCCTGAACCTGCTGCGTTAGGCGTAGCCGCCCGGCCGGCGCCCTCCCCAACGGGGCTCCGGAGAGCTATATGGGCGGCATGAACGCGCCAACCCGCCTCAATGGGCTCACCGCCGCCAGCCTCAGCGACGGGCTGCTAGAGGCTGCTCGCGACGCCGTGCGCCTGCCGGCCGGCAGCCGGATCGTTGCGGCGATGTCGGGCGGCGTGGATTCCACGGTGACCGCCGCCCTGCTGGCCAAGGCCGGCTATGACGTGGTGGGCGTCACCCTGCAGCTCTACGACCATGGCGCGGCGATCCAGAAGAAGGGCGCGTGCTGCGCGGGTCAGGACATCCACGATGCGCGCACCGCCGCCGAGGGCCTCGGCATCGCGCACTACGTCCTCGACTACGAGAGCCGCTTCAAGGCGCAGGTCATCGAGGATTTCGCCGACAGCTATCTGCGGGGCGAGACGCCGATCCCCTGCATCCGCTGCAATCAGACGGTGAAGTTCCGCGATCTGCTGGATGTCGCCCGCGACCTAGGGGCCGAGGCCATGGCGACGGGGCACTATGTCCGGTGCGAGGTCGGCGCGGACGGGGCCGAGTTGCACCGCGCCGCCGACGCCAACCGCGACCAGTCCTATTTCCTGTTCGCCACCACGGCGGACCAGCTGGACTATCTGCGCTTTCCGCTCGGCGGCATGCCGAAGCCAGCCGTGCGCGCCGCCGCCGCCGAGTTGGGCCTGGCCGTGGCCGACAAGCCGGACAGCCAGGACATCTGTTTCGTGCCGGAAGGCCGCTACACCACCGTTATCGACCGCCTGCGTCCTCATGGCGCCGAGCCTGGCGACATTGTGCATATGGACGGCCGCGTGCTGGGCCGCCACGAGGGCGTCACCCGCTACACCATCGGCCAGCG
This sequence comes from Alphaproteobacteria bacterium, assembly GCA_025359785.1. Taxonomy (GTDB): domain Bacteria; phylum Pseudomonadota; class Alphaproteobacteria; order Caulobacterales; family Caulobacteraceae; genus Phenylobacterium. The sequence goes on from JANYET010000025.1 coordinate 81,583, forward strand.
CCGGGGGCTGAACGTCGCCGTGGGCGATCCGCTGTTCGTCGCGCGGATCGACGCCCAGGCGCGTCAGGTGGTCGTCGGACCGCGCGAGGCCCTGCTGACGCGGGCCCTGGTGCTGGGCGAAACCAACTGGATCGGCGACGGCGCCTCGATCGCCGCGGCCTGCGCGGCGGCGCGGCCGGTGCTGGCCCGCGTCCGCTCGACCCGCGAGCCGGTCTTGGGCCGCCTGACCCTGATCGACGGACATCCCGGCGTCGCCTTCGATACCCACGAAGAAGGCGTGGCCCCCGGCCAGGCCTGCGCGCTCTACGCACCGGAAGCGCCGAGCCGGGTTCTGGGCGGTGGCTTCATCGCCTCGGCGGTCCGCGCGACCCTCTGAGACGCCGAGGCTAGTTGGTCCGGGCGACCGGGGCGGCGATCTCGTTGCGGCGCAGCATGGGCGCGGTCCAGGGCGGGTCGTAGAACCAGGCGGAAGGTTCGCCCGTCACCCGCCAGTGGCTGGCGGCCAGGGCCGCGGTGAGCTCGCCCTGCCGGGCCGCCACCGCCTTGGCGGTCCCCGATCCGCTGAACCGCAGGACAGCGTAGTCCGCCGGCGCAACCTCCACGATGCGGACAGAAGGATCGCTGGGCGTCGGCAGGGTCTCGCGGGTGTAGCGCGCGGGCATGAAGAACTGCACCCGCCATGCGCCAGGGCCGCCTGCTGTCTGGGCCGCGGTCTGGGCCACCGGCGCGGTCATGGCGATCTTCTCCGAGGCCGCGCTTTGGGCGACCGGCGCGGTCATGGCGATGGCGCTCTTGGTCGTGTTGCCGCCGAAGATGTAGCCCGCCACCTTGCGAAAGCCCGCGCTGCGCGCCTCGACATCCGGTCCGGACACCGTGGTCTCCGCCGCGAGCCTGGGCCCGTAGTGGCGAATCTCGACCGCGCCCACGCGCTCCACCACGGTGAATTTCGGCTCCTCGGTCCCCGACCGGATGCCAACCAGGCCGCCCAAGGCAGCCATAATGCCTATCGTCGTTTCTGCTAGACCCGCCATGAATGCCTCTCCGGCGCCTCCCAATGCTGGGCGCATCCCGCTATATGGGCGCCATGAGCCAGAATTCCGACCCCGTCGTCATCGCATCGTACGCCCGCACGCCCATGGGCGGGTTCCAGGGTGTCTTCGCGCCGGTGAAGGCCACCGAGCTTGGCGCCGCGGCGGTCCGCGCCGCGGTGGCGCGGTCGGGCGCGCCCGCCGACGCGGTTCAGCAGATCGTCATGGGCTGCGTCCTGCCCGCGGGCCTCGGCCAGGCGCCGGCCCGTCAGGCGGCGATCGGCGCCGGCCTGCCGAAGTCCGTCGAAGCCACCACCGTCAACAAGATGTGCGGCTCGGGCATGCAGGCCGCGATCCTGGCGCATGACGCCCTGGCCGCGGGCTCGGCCGACATCATCGTCGCCGGCGGCATGGAGAGCATGTCCAACGCGCCCTACCTCCTGACCAAGCACCGCGCCGGCGCGCGCATCGGCCACGATACGTCCTACGACAGCATGTACCTGGATGGCCTCGAGGACGCCTATGAGCCTGGCCGGCTGATGGGTTCCTTCGCCGAGGAGACCGCCAAGTCTTACCAGTTCACCCGCGAGGCCATGGACGCGTTCGCCATCCGCTCGCTCAACAACGCCAAGGCGGCGACCGAGAGCGGCGCCTTCTCCCGCGAAATCACCCCGTTCGAGGTGGTGACCCGCAAGGGCGCGGTGCTGATCGTCGATGACGAGCAGCCGGCCAAGGCCGACCCGGCCAAGATCCCGACGCTGAAGCCCGCCTTCGCCAAGGACGGCGCGATCACCGCGGCCAACGCCTCCTCGATCAGTGACGGCGCTGCGGCCCTGGTGATGACCCGCGAGAGCGTGGCCCGAAAGCTCGGCATGACCATCGTCGCCCGGGTGGCCGCCCACGCCGGCCACGCCCACGAGCCGGGCCTGTTCACCACCGCGCCGGTTCCCGCGATCCAGAAATGCCTGAAGCGCGCCGGCTGGACCGTCGCCGACGTGGACCTGTTCGAAGTCAACGAGGCCTTCGCGGTGGTCGCCATGATCGCCGAGCGTGACCTCGGCATCGACCGCGCCAAGCTGAACGTCAACGGCGGCGCCTGCGCGCTCGGACACCCGATCGGGGCCAGCGGCGCGCGCATCCTGGCGACCCTGCTCAGCGCGCTAGAGGCCCGCGGCGGCAAGCGCGGCGTCGCCGCCCTCTGCATCGGCGGCGGCGAAGCCACCGCGATGGCGGTTGAACTGGCCTGACCGGCCCGCGCAGCGGGCAATTCAATAGAGTTGAACAACCACGGATTTCACTGATTTCACGAATTCGGCGCGGACTCATCCGTGAAATCCGTGAAATTCCGTGGTTCGAAAGACTGAGTCTCCGCTGCCGCGGAGCCTCGAAGACTATGGCTTGTCCTTCATAGCGGCGGCCATGGCCTTGGCCTGGGCGACCGAGACGCTCGCGCGGCCGCCTTCCATGTTGATCGTCATGCCACCGGGCAGCACCATGTCGCCGGGCTTCATGTCGGCCGGGCAGGGGCCCTTCCAGGTGGCCTCGATCAGGACCTTGTGGGCGCTGTTGGCCTGGGGCATCGGCGAGCCGGTGGTGCTGGAACTCACCTCGACCTTGTAGTGCGAACCGAAGTCGCCGGTGACCGCGCCGTCGGAGGTCACCGTGCCGCTCTCGCCCATCTTGCAGACCGAATGGAAGTCCCAGCCGCCACCCAGGTGCGGGGTGATCCGCTGTTCGGCGCAGTCGGACTTGCCCGCCGCGCCGCCCCAGACCTTCATCTTCTGGTCGAAAGCCGCATCCAGGCACATCTTCGTCGTCTGGGTCATCCGCGGCAGGGTGACGGTCTGTTCCCACAGTCCGGCCTTGCGCGCCGGCAGGGTCACGGATGTAGGGGGCTCAGCCGGAGCCGAGGCGCTGGCCGGCGCGGTGCCGGTGGCTGCTGTCTCGCTCTGCTTGGCGCAGGCGCCCAGCGCCAGCAGCGCCAACCCGGAAACCAGGATCGCACGCTTCATCTTGAACCCTCCCAAGCCCCTGACCATTGTACGAGGCTAGACGCGATCCGGCCGCAGGAGAACACGCGATGTCAGAGCTTCGAGACACCGGCGCCCGCTACGAACTGGACGAGCAGGGCGAAACCTCCTGGGCCGACTATCGCAAGTCCGGCGACCGCATCTTCATCGACCACGTCGAGGCGCCCGAGGCGCTGCGCGGAACCGGCGCCGCCGACCGCCTGATGGCCGCGCTCAGCGCCGATATCCGCGCCAAGGACCTCAAGATCACGCCGATCTGCGGGTATGCCGCCGCCTGGCTGCGGCGCAGCAAAGCGTTTGGGGATCTGACGCGATAATTTGACGGGGTTTCCGCCTGGGCGGCGTCGGGATTCAGGGGCTCTGGGGCTCAGGAGGAGTCGTGGCCGTTGAGGCCGGAATTCGCCGGCGGGACCGGGGGGACCGGCGGCGCGGGCGGATGGAATTTCGGCGGCGTCAGGCCGAGCTCCTGGCAGAGCTGGACGACCAAGGTATCGGGATCGAGCGCCAGGAAGGCGTCGGGGTCGGCCATGATATCGGCCAGGCGCTCGTGGAAGTCTTCCAGCAGGGACTCGCCTGTGAACTCGCCGGCCTCGTCGCCCGCCTCGTATTCGTTCCAGACGCAGCGTTCGACGCCGCGGGTCAGCCAGTCGCGGCGGCGCCGCACGGCGATCGTCTTCGCATCGGGCGGCGTGCTCGGTTCGCGGGCGGGCGGGGGCGTGGGCGCGGCCGGCGGCTTGGCGGCCTCCGCGCGCGCGTCGCGGGCCAGCTTGGCCTGCAGCGCCACGGTCTGCCGCAGCCCCCGGCCCAGCCGATGCACCGCGCTGGCCAGCCGGACCTTCTGGTCCAGATCCTCGGCGGCGATCGCCTCCTCCTGGATGTGCAAGGCGAGCTTCAGCAACGCATCGGCAAAGATGCCCAGCGCCTGGTCCTGAGCCTCGTCCATGACTGTCGCGTTCATGAACAAAACAGGAACATACTGACCGCGGGGAGTCAAGTTTATTCAGCGTTCAGCGCGACGGGCGGACAAACCGGGTTGCCTAGGCCCGCGAGGTGATCGCTTGCAGGGTCTGCACGCGGGCGTCGCAGTCGTCGACGAAGCGCCGCGCCAGGTCGCGGACTCCGGCCGGATAGGCGTCGCCACCCTCGGCGATCTCGGCGGCCGTCACGCCCACCTCGGCCATCGCGGCGGTGAAGGCGTGGATGTGATCCTTGGCCAGTTGCCGGGCCTCTGATTGCAGACGGCGCACGCGCTGGGCGACCGTTTCAGGTTTGGCGGTGGCCAGTTCATTGCTGACGACAACGGATAGAGACGGTGACATGCGGTTAAACCTCAAATCCCCAACCTCAGGTCTTTCGGCCACCCGCTGTTCACTATGAACGGCTCACGAAGCGCCCGACCTGATGCATCGAATACGGACGAGAACAGCACAAGTTCCCTGACCGCTGCATGAACGGCGAAGGTTGGGTCGGAGTGGGGATTTGGCGTCACAGGGGGCGCATTGCGGGCTTTGAGGGCCATTCCACCCCACATGCCTACCGCCCCCTTCACCCTGTTCCTTAAGCGGGTGTGAAGGCGGGCCCCTCAGTCTTCGCTCGGAAAATTCGGAGCAGGACCTGCGCATGAGTATCCAGGCTTACGACGCGGACATGGTGGAGGCCCCCGGCGCGGAGACGCTGGCGGCGGGCGCGGTGGCCAATCTCTGGGCGTCGTTCGGCAGTGTCTGGCCGCTGTGGTCGGCGCTGACCCTCGCCTACGCCATCGCGGCCGCAGCGGCGGAGGGACTGACGGGGCTCGCCCAGGCGCCGGCGCTGATCGGGGCGGACCTGGCGGCGGCCCTGGTCAGCGGGATCGCGATCCGCGTGTTGCTGGGACGCGGCCCGGCGGCGTGGAAGCCGGATGCGGGCCTGGCCGCCTTCACCGGGCTCGTGGGCCTGGTCGCGGTCGGCCCGACGGCGCTGCTGCTGCTGGCCCAGCCGCCGGCCCATGCGGGGTCGCAGGCCGAGCTGTCGGCCTACACGACCCAGGCCGGCGGGGCGGCCGTGGTGGCGCTGGCGATCCTCTGGGCCGCCCTGCGGATCACGCCGTGGCCGATCGGCCGGCTGGTGGGCAATGCGCTGATGACGCCGGGCCGGTCCTGGCGGCTGATGCGCGGCGTCGTGCTGCGCTACGCGATGGCCGCGATCCTGCTGGGCGCGCCGGTGGCGGTGCTGGCGGTGATGGTCGCCATGCTGACCAAGCCCCAGGGCCATCTCATCGGCCAGCTCGCCGTGACGCCGCTCACCAGCCTGATGGCCCTGCTGGCCGCCGCCGTGGCGGTTGAGGTCTACCGCTCGCGGATCGTCGTCGCGCCCGAGGCGGAGTGACGGCGCATCCCGCACTCGCCCTGACCCACCCCATGGTCGTCATGGCGGTCCCTTGTGGCGGCCATCCAGATAGGCCGCCGGCCGCCATGAAAACGACGGCGGCGCCGAGCCTCACCCTGCATCGTCGGTGTCTATGGGTTCCCGGCACGGCGTCGCTGCGCTCCTGGGCCGGGAATGACGGCGCGAAATTGGAGACGGCGCGATTCAACTCAGCCGCCGGTGGCTCTAAAGCCGCCCTTTCCGGAACCGCTCGGCGGCCTCGGCGCGAGCCTCGGCCTTCACGCGTTTGACCGCGCCCCTGTCGACCGCCTCGCCGGGGGCCGTCAGGATGTCGTTGGCGAACTCCAGGTCGAGCATCTTCAGCCGCTTGATCTCGTCGCGCAGGCGGCCGGCCTCCTCGAACTCCAGGTTCGACGCGGCGGCGCGCATCCGGCCCTCCAGGTCGCGCAGGGTGGCCTTGAAGTTGTCGCCCAGGAACGGCTTGGAGCCGTCCTCCGCGACGCCCACCGGCACGGTGACGCGGTCCTTCTCGTAGGGGCTCGCCAGGATGTCCTTGATGCGGCTCTTGATGCTGGCCGGCGTGATGCCATGCTCTGTGTTGTATTCTTCCTGCTTCTCGCGCCGCCGCGCGGTCTCGGCCATCGCGCGCTCCATCGAGCCGGTGATGCTGTCGGCGTAGAGGATCACCCGGCCGTCGACGTTGCGCGCCGCGCGGCCGATGGTCTGGATCAGTGAGGTCTCGGAGCGCAGGAAACCTTCCTTGTCGGCGTCGAGGATCGCCACCAGGCCGCACTCGGGGATGTCGAGGCCCTCGCGCAGCAAGTTGATGCCGACCAACGCGTCGAAGGCGCCCAGGCGCAGGTCGCGGATGATCTCGATGCGCTCCAGGGTGTCCACGTCGGAGTGCATGTAGCGGACCCGCAGGCCCTGCTCGTGCATATATTCGGTCAGGTCCTCGGCCATCTTCTTGGTCAGCACGGTGATCAGCGCGCGGTAGCCCTGGGCGGCCACCTGGCGCACCTGGTCGATCACGTCATCGACCTGGCTGAAGCCGTCCTTGGAGACCGGCTTGATCTCCACGGGCGGGTCGATCAGGCCGGTGGGACGGATCACCTGCTCGGTGAAGACGCCGCCGGTGCGCTCCATCTCCCAGGTTCCGGGGGTGGCCGACACATGCACGGTGTCCGGCCGCATGGCGTCCCACTCCTCGAACTTCAGCGGGCGGTTGTCGATCGCCGAGGGCAGGCGGAAGCCGTATTCGGCCAGGGTGAACTTGCGGCGATAGTCGCCCCGGTACATGCCGCCGATCTGCGGCACTGTCTGGTGGCTCTCGTCGACGAACAGCAGCGCGTTGTCGGGGATGTATTCAAAGAAGGTCGGCGGCGGTTCGCCCTGGCGACGGCCGGTCAGGTAGCGGCTGTAGTTCTCAATACCGGCGCACGATCCGGTCGCCTGGATCATCTCCATGTCGAAGGTCGTGCGCTGTTCGAGGCGCTGGGCCTCCAGCAGCTTGCCCTCGGCCACCATCCAGTCGAGGCGTTCCTTGAGCTCGGCCTTGATCGAGAGGATCGCCTGGTTGAGCGTCGGCCGCGGCGTCACATAGTGGCTGTTGGCGTAGATCTTCACGCCCTTCAGGTCGGCGGTCTTCTTGCCGGTCAGGGGGTCGAATTCGGTGATCGCCTCGATCACGTCGCCGAACAGGCTGATCCGCCAGGCGCGGTCCTCGTAGTGGGCGGGGAAGATCTCGATGGTGTCGCCGCGCCGGCGAAAGGTGCCGCGCTCGAAGGCGGCGTCGTTGCGCTTGTATTGCTGGGCCACCAGGTCGCCCATCAGCTTCTTCTCGTCGAGCTTCTGGCCGGGCTCCAGGGTGAAGGTCATGGCTGTGTAGGTCTCGACCGAGCCGATGCCGTAGATGCAGGAGACCGAGGCCACGACGATCACGTCGTCGCGCTCCAGGATCGCGCGCGTCGCCGAGTGGCGCATGCGGTCGATCTGCTCGTTTATCGATGAGTCCTTCTCGATGTAGGTGTCGGTCCGCGGCACATAGGCCTCGGGCTGGTAGTAGTCGTAGTAGGAGACGAAGAACTCGACCGCGTTCTCCGGGAAGAAGCTCTTGAATTCGCTATAGAGCTGGGCGGCCAGCGTCTTGTTGGGCGCGAGGATCAGGGCCGGCCGCTGGGTCAGCTCGATGATCTTGGCCATGGTGAAGGTCTTGCCGGAGCCCGTGACCCCCAGCAGCACCTGGTCGTGTTCGCGCGCGTTGACGCCGGCCACCAGTTCGGGGATCGCCGCCAGCTGGTCGCCGGCCGGCTCGTAGTCGCTGACCAGCCTGAACGGCCGGCCGCCCTCGGACTTGGCGGGCCGGTCCGGTCGGTGCGGCTTCCACAGCATCGGCATGCTGTTCTCGTCGTAGTCGAACGAGGCCGACATGTCGGCGACGCCGGCGAGCTGCGGCATGGGTACGGGAGAACGGGCCATGACCCGCAAGGTAGGTTTTCGAGGGGTCTAGCGCCACCCCTGCGACGCCGGATTGCTGACAGTGGGTTGGCAGCAGGCATGCCCGCCGCAAACGCCTCCTCTCCCCCGCGCAGCGAGAGGGAGAGGGCAGGTAGAGGGCCGCTTCCCTACCGCCGCGCGTCCAGCCAGTCCTTGACGGTGCGGTTGACCAGAGCTTCGGCGTCGTGCTGCACGAAATGTCCGGCGGTGGGGATCATCAGGATCGTCGTGTCGGCGGTGACATGCTCCCAGGTGCCGTTGTGGCCGGCGGCGTTCAGCGCGGTGTCCTTCATGCCGTGGATCACCAGGACCGGCACCTTGATCGGCGGGGCCGGCGGCGGCTGGGCGGCGCCGTCGCCGACGCCCTTGGGGTAGTTCGCCCGGTAGTAGTTCATCATCGCGCCGAAATCGGAGCGCTTGAAGGCCTCGACGTAGCCGGGCTTTTCCTTCGGGTCCTTGACCCATCCGGCCAGGGCCTCGGCGGAGAGGTTCTTTTCCGAGCCCGCCTTCTGGAAGTTGCGCGCGTAGTTGGAGCCGTCCTGCTGGGCCTTGTTGCTGGCCATCTCGCGGGCCATCCCGGCCGGGTGCGGCACCGCCATGATCACCAGTTTGTTGACGAGGTCCGGGCGGAAGAAGGTGGTCTGCCAGCTGATCGCCGCGCCCCAGTCGTGGCCGATCAGGATGGTGTTGGTCTGGCCCTCGGCCTTCACCACCGCGGCGATGTCGCCGATCAGGTTGGGCATGGCGTAGGCGGCCTCGCCCTGCGGCTTGTCGGAGAGGTTGTAGCCGCGTGTATCCATCGCCGCGGTCCGGTAGCCGGCGGCCGACAAGGTCTTCATCAGCGGCTTCCAGGTCGCCCAGTAGTCGGGAAAGCCGTGGACCAGCACCACCAGCGGGCCCTTGCCCTCGACGACATAGTGGATCTTCACATCGCCGTTCTGGGCGTATTTATCTTCCAGCTTGGCGGCGGCCGGCGGCGCCGCGGTGGCCGCGAAAGCCAGGGTAAGGGCCGCGGCGATCGTGCCCGCGAAGATCATTTTGCGCATCTTGGAAGCCTCCCGTTTCGGGGAGCCTAGCACTGTTTACGACGTAAGCGACAAGCCTCCATATACTATGCGATAGACAGTGTGTGACACACAGTATATGACGCACAGCATGCCGACCGAACTCGAGATTTTCGAAGCCCTCCGCCTGGAGCTGCGCCGCGGGTCGCTGATCCTCGCCGTTCTGGGTCACCTGCGCCGCGAGCACTATGGCTACACCCTGCGCAAGGCGCTTTCCGAGGCGGGCGTCGAGATCGACGAAGGCGCGCTCTATCCGATGCTGCGGCGCCTGGAGACCCAAGGGCTGCTGACCAGCGAGTGGCGAGAGGAGGAGAAGCGCAACAAGCGCTTTTACCGGCTGTCCGCCGACGGTCGGGCTGTCCTGGCCCGCCTGACCGAGGCCTGGACCGAACTCAACGCCTCGATCACCGACATTCTGAAGGGAGAGTCCTGATGGACCTCATCGACCGCTACGTGGCCGCCATCGCCCGCCACCTGCCGGACAAGCAGGCCGCCGACATCGAGAGCGAACTGCGCGACCTGCTGATGTCGCGCCAGGAAGAGCAGGAGGCGCAGCTCGGGCGCGGGCTGACCGCGGCCGAGGTCGAGGCCCTGCTGATAGCCTTCGGCCACCCACTGACGGTCGCCGGCCGCTACCGCACGGTGCAGTACCTGATCGGGCCGGAGGTGTTTCCGTTCTGGTGGGCCGCGATCAAGGTGATGCTGGCGGTCGTGGCCGGGGTCTATCTGGTGCTGATCGTGGTGGGCATGCTGACCGACGCGACGCCGTCGCAGTTCAACCGGTCCGTGCCCTCCGTCTGGTACGTGGTCATCTATCTGTTCGGCATGATCACCCTGGTGGGCCTGGGCATCGAGCGGTTCGGCAAGACCCAGGCGCTGCAGCGCTGGAGGCCCCGAAACCTGCCCCCGGCTGGCGGCAAACAGCGCTCGCGCTTCGAGATCGGCGCCGAGATCGCCGCCGATGTGGTGTTCATCGCCTGGTGGAGCGGCTGGATCGACTTCAGCAACATCATGCCCTATCCAGGTGCGCTGCGCTTCGACCTGGCGCCAATCTGGGCGGCCTGGCACTGGCCGATCCTGGGCTATGCGGTCGCCGCGATCGTCGCGAACCTTACCGCCATCGCCCGACCCGGCTGGATCGTAGGCAACACCGTCATGCTGACGGCGCGCTACCTCGCGGGGATGGTCATTCTCGTCCAGGTAATGGCCGCCGACCACTGGCTGGTGGTCAGTTCGCCGACGCTTGCGCCGCGCGCCCTGGCGATGCTCCAGACCAATGTCGATCTGGGCATGCGCATCGGCATTGGCCTGACGATCTTCGGGATGGCCACGCTTGTGGTGCTGGCGTGGTGGCGCCTGCGCCGCGCTCTACGGTCACAGGCCGCCGCGCCGCGGGCCGCCGCAGCCTAGATCGGGCGTCGCCGATCAGCTTTTCGGCTTGGCGGCATTGTCCTGCACATGGCCGGCCACGGCGCCGGCCGCGCCGCCGACCGCCGCCCCAACCGGGCCGCCGACCACCGCGCCGGCGAGAGCGCCAGCCCCGGCCTTCTGTTCGGTCGTGGTGCTACAGGCCCCCAGCGCAACCAGGGCGCCGGCGACGATGAACAGGCTGATGATTTTGCGCATGGCGTTTCTCCGCTCGGGGACGTCTCGGCGGTTCAAACGAGACGGCGCCGCTTACGGTTCCGTCGGGCCTTAACAACGCCCAAGGCTGGGCCCAAGGCGGCCGGTCAGTTGTAGGCTTTCGCGGGACAGAACAGGCCCCCGAAGGCCCCGCTTTCATGCTGCAGCGCAATATAGACTTGCCAAGCGGGCCGAATTTGTTCATATCCCCTTCACCATTTGCCGTCGCCCACCCCCAACCGAGTCCCGGGGCGGGCCGCCAGCGATCACTGCCAGCATGAGCAGGGGCGATCGCGGCGACAATGTCGGGGGGCATGTACGCCCTCGCCGCTTAGGACACGTTTGTTTTGACATTAGGAACGCAGGCCAGCGCCAGTCGGCGCGGGCTGTTGAGCGCCGCTTTGATGGGTTCCGGCATAGGCCTGGCCCTGGGCGCAATCTATCTGACCGCCGGGATGGCCGACGCCATCGCCGACCATAGCCGAGCCGCGCGCATCGCGGCGGCCGCCCACGGCGGCTTCTCGGAAACAATGCTGCAGCGCGAAATGGATCGCATGGATCCGGCCGCGCTTCACCTGGCGCGGGCGCACGACGACTTCGCGGCCGACACGGAGCGTGACCCGGCGCAGGCTTGGCCCTCGCGGCCCGGCGACCGCCAGCCCGTGGGCCGCCATGCCTCGGCGCTCGACGCCACGCGGCAACTCGATTGCCTGACCCAGGCCGTCTATTTCGAAGCCCGCGGAGAGACCCCGCGAGGCCAGGCCGCCGTGGCCCAGGTGGTCATGAACCGGGTCGGCAGTCCGGCCTTCCCGAAGACCGTCTGCGGTGTGGTCTTCCAGGGCGCGGCGACCCACGGCTGCCAGTTCAGCTTCGCCTGCGACGGCTCGATGCGCCACGGGCTGGAGGCCGAAGCCTGGGACCGCGCGCGCCGCATCGCCGAGCGCTCGCTCTCGGGCGTGGTCACCGCCGACATCGGCGCCGCCACCCACTTCCACACCACGGCGGTCCAACCCAACTGGGGGCCGCAGATGCTGCGCGTCGCCCAGGTGGGCCTCCACGTCTTCTACCGTTTCAATCCGCATGCCCCGCTCAGCCGGCCGGAGAATCGCGCGGTGTTCGTGAGCCTGCCGCTCGCGCCCGGCGCCAGCTTGCGAGTGGGTAAGACGCTGCTGGAAAGGGCGGCCGACGTGACGGCGACCGTCACCGGATCGGCGTCCGCCGATACGGCCGGCAAGCCCGCCTCAGCCTTGGCGCCAGTCGATGCGCCGAAGCCCGTGGCCGCGGTCAGCCCGGCGCACTCCGCCGAGGTGGCGGCGTCATAAGGCCCAACACGGCCGAGTTTAAAGGCGCGATAGCGTCTCAGGCCCGCGCGGCGCGACGAAGCGCCTGGGGCGGCTGACCGAAGGCGCGCAGAAAGGCCCGGCGCATCCGCTCCGGATCGCGGAATCCCGCCGCCTCGGCGACCCGGTCGATCGGCTCGTGGCCCGACTCCACCCGCACCTTGGCAGCCTCCAGGCGCAGGCGCTCGACTGCCTTGGCGGGCGTCACGCCGGTCTCGGCGGCGAAGGCGCGCGCGAAGTGGCGCGGGCTCATGGCGGCCCGGTCCGCCAGCCGCTCAACGCCCAAGGGCTCGGAAAGCCGCTCGCGCATCCAGTCCATCAACTCGGCGAAGCGGCCATTGGGGCCGCCCATCTCCAGCAGGGCCGAGAATTGCGACTGCCCGCCCGGCCGGCGCTGATGAACCACCAGGTGCTGGGCGGTCTTTCGCGCGATCTCACAGCCCAGGTCGTCCTCGATCAGCGCCAGAGACAGGTCGATCCCGGCGGTGATCCCGGCGGAGGTCCAGACGTCGCCCTCGCGAACGAAGATCCGGTCGGGCTCAAGGCGGACCTTGGGATAGCGCCGGGCGAAGTCGTCGGAGCGGCTCCAGTGGGTGGTCGCCCGCTTGCCGTCCAGCAGGCCGGCCTCGGCCAGCACATAGGCGCCGGAACAGACGCTGGCGGTCCGACGCACTGTCGCGGCGCGGCGCGCGACCCAGGCGCAGGTCTCGCCGAGGGCTTGCAGATCACGGGTTCCAGAGCCGCCGGAGACCACGATGGTGTCATAAGACGTGTCGTCCAGCGGCGCGGCCAGCATGCGTATGCCGGAGGAACTCGCCACCTCGCCGCCGCCGGCGGCCACGAGATCGAGGCTATAGCCACCGCGCGAAAGACCGCCGGCGATCTCGAAGGCGGCGATGGGACCGGTGGCGTCGAGAATCTGGAAGTTCGGGAACACGACAATGGCGATGCGGCGGGTCATGGCGTAATCCGAGGGAAAGAAGTCATTTCTGCCAGACCCTAGGCCTGGGATAGTGTTCCCGTCAAATCCCAGGGAGGTCGCCATGACCGTAGCCGCAGCCAAGCTCTCCATCGTCATCGCGCTCTATCCGGACGTCACCCACCTCGATTTCACCGGCCCACATCAGGTGTTGAGCCGCGCGCTCAATGCTGAGGTGACCGTGGCCTCGATGGGTGGCCGCGACATCGCCGCCGAGGGCCTGGTCTTCACCGGCCTCGCGGACCTCGCGGCGCTGCCGCGCTGCGATCTGCTGCTGGTTCCCGGCGGCTACGGCGCCACCGAGGCCATGCTCGATGAGGCCTTCCTGAGCGAAATTCGCCGCCTGGGTGCGGGCGCGACCTATCTGACGTCGGTCTGCACCGGCTCGCTGATCCTGGCCGCGGCCGGTTTCCTGACCGGCAAGCGGGCCGCGACCCATTGGGCGTGGCGGGCGCTGCTGGCGCCCTTCGGCGTCATCGTCGACACCGGGCGCGTGGTCCGCGACGGGAATATCATCACCGGTGGCGGCGTCACCGCGGGCCTCGATTTCGCCTTCACCGTGCTGGCGGAACTCTGCGGCGACGCCTACGCCCAGACTGTGCAGCTCGGCCTGGAATATGCGCCGGCTCCGCCGTTCAACGCCGGACGCCCGGAGACCGCGCCGCCGGCGGTGCTGGCCGCCTTTAACAGCCGGGTTGGCCCCACCGTCGCCGCCCGGCGCGTGGCCGTCGAGGAGGCCGCCCGGCGCCTGCAGCTGGCCTGACCTCGCCCGCGGCCAGTGCTATGCTGGATGCATGGTTGACGTTCAGGGTTGCGTCCTTGCTGTCGCGCGGGACGCCGAGCATCGGTTCTCGAAGGCGCCTCAGCCGAGCATCCGCCTGCTGGCCGGGCTGGGCGTCGAGGGCGACGCCCACTGCGGGGAAATGGTGAAGCACCGCTCCCGGGTGGCGCGCGATCCGACGCAGCCGAACCTGCGGCAGGTCCACCTGATCCACGCTGAGCTTATCGATGCGTTGCAGGCGGCGGGTTTCGCGGTCGAGGCCGCCACGATGGGCGAGAACATCACGACCCGCGGCCTGGCCCTGCTCGACCTGCCCAACGGCGCGTTGCTGAGGATCGGGCCGACGGCGGTCCTTGAAGTCACCGGCCTGCGCAACCCCTGCGTCCAGCTCGACACCTACCAGACCGGCCTGACCCGCGCGCTGCTCGACAAGGCCGCCAACGGCGAACTGATCCGTAAGGCGGGCGTCATGGCGATCGTTTTGGCGAGCGGCGACGTCGAGCCCGGAGACGCGATCCAGGTCGAGACGCCGTCGCCGCCCCACCGCCGGCTCGCGCCGGTCTGACCCGTTGCGACGGTAAGGCGGCCGCCGTCCCAGGCGGCGCGGTCAAGACGGCCTCCATCTGCTAGGCTAGCGTCACGTGCTTTGGGGGAGGCGGCCATGGGCCTGATCGTCGAACAGTTCAAATGGATCATGCTGGTCGGTGGCCTGATCACGTTCAGCATGATTTCGGCCGCTTTCGCGCCGCGGCTGACCTTCCGGATGATGTTCGCCGAAGCGCCGGAAAGCCCGTTGGCCCTGCTGCTGGCGCGCAACTGGGGTGTCCTGATCGGCCTGACCGGCGTCATGCTGATCTGGGGCGCCTTTCATCCGGAGGCGCGGACCCTGGTCCTCCTGGTCGCTGGCGCGAGCAAGATCACCTTCATCGCCCTGGTGCTGAGCCATCCGCCCTTTCGAGCCAAGTCGCTCGTACCGGTCATGGTGGATGGTCTGTTGGTGGCGCTTTTCGCAGGCTATCTGCTGGCGCGCTAGCGTCAGCGGGGCTACGCGGGCTCGCCCCGGGGCTATCGCCTGGGCTATGCAAAGGACATGAGTCTGAGGGGGCCCATTCGTGAGCGCAGTAGAATTCACCGACCTTGAAAAGCGGATCACGCTGTGGGGCGTGGCCATCGTCTTCCTGCTGTCGGCTCTGGACCAGACGATCGTCGCCACCGCCATGCCGCGGATCATCGCCGAGCTGAACGGTCTGGCGCTCTATTCCTGGGTGACCACGGCCTATCTGCTGTCGTCTACCGTGATGGTGCCGATCTGGGGCAAGCTGGGCGACCTCTATGGGCGCAAGCCCATCCTGCTGGCCGGCATCCTGATCTTCCTCGGCGGCTCCTGGCTCTCGGGCTTGTCCGGCGAGTTCGGCGACCTGCCGCTGATCGGCGGCGGCATGGTGCAGCTGATCGTCTTCCGCGCCATCCAGGGGATCGGCGGCGGCGCGCTGTTCACCACCGCCTTCGCGATCATCGGCGACCTCTATCCGCCGCGCGAGCGGGGCAAGATCGGCGGCATGTTCGGCGCCGTGTTCGGCCTGTCCAGCACGGTCGGCCCGCTGATCGGCGGCTACTTCACCGACCATGGCACGGTCAGCCTCGCGGGCCACGTGATCGCCGGCTGGCGCTGGGTCTTCTATCTGAACCTGCCGCTCTCCATCCTGTCGCTGTTCATGATCCTGGTGAAGATGCCGAAGATGTCCCATCAGGCGAAGGGCAAGATCGACTTCGTCGGCGCGGCCCTGATCATCGCCACGGTGGTGCCGCTGCTGCTGGCGCTCACGTTCGGCGGTCACCAGTACGCCTGGACATCACCCACCGAGATCGGCCTCTTCGCTGGCTCCGCCGCGGGCCTGGCGCTCTACATCCTGGCCGAGCGTTTCGCGTCCGATCCGATCCTGCCGCTGGAGCTGTTCAAGAACCGGGTTTTCACCACGGCCAACCTGGCGGGCTTCCTGGTCTCCATGTCGTTCATGAGCACGGTCGCCTTCCTGCCGCTGTTCCAGCAGCTCGGTCAGGGCGTGGCGGCGACCACCAGCGGGCTGGCGCAACTGCCGCTGATGCTGGGCCTGTTCGCGTCCTCGATCCTCTGTGGCCGGTTGGTCAGCAAGACCGGCAAATATAAGGCCTTCATGATCGGCGGGGTCGTGGTGACCTTCGTCGGCATCTGGCTGCTCAGCCGCATGCATGCCGAGACCACCCGCCTCGACCTCGCCTGGCGGATGCTGGTGCTGGGCATCGGCCTGGGCCCTGGTCAGAGCCTGTTCTCCATCGCCGTCCAGAACGCCATGCCGATCCAACAGCTGGGCGTGGTCACCTCCTCCAGTCAGTTCTTCCGCCAGATCGGTTCGACCATGGGCGTGGCGATCTTCGGGACCGTCCTGACCGCGCACCTCAACACCGGGCTGGGCAAGATCATGCCCGGCGTCGATGTCGGCAAACTTCGGGCCATGGGCGGGATGACGCACGAGGGCGCGGCGCCGATGCTGCCGCCGTTCATCCGCGACATCATCTCCGACGCCATCACCAACGTCTTCGCGCTCGGGCTCTGGGTGGTGGCCGCGGCCCTGCTGGTGACCCTGCTGGTGCCGGTCTTGCCCATGCGCGACATGGGCTTGATGGGCGCGCAGGCCTCGCCGAAGGAGAAGGACCCCGACACGGTCATCCCGGCCGAGGCGCACCTTTAGGGTTGGCGTCTCAAGGCTTCATCTGTCCGGCCAGGAACTTCTTCACGCCCTCGCCATAGGGCGGGCGCAGCGCCTTCATCGGCCCCAGGTCGTTCTTGAGCTGGCGGTAGATCGACTTGCGGTGGCTGAATTCGCGGAAGCCATCGACGCCGTGATAGCTGCCCATGCCCGACGGCCCGACCCCGCCGAACGGTAGGTCCTCCATGGCCACGTGGAAGATCACGTCATTGACCGTGACGCCGCCCGAGGTGGTCTGGGTCAGCACCTTCTGTTCTTCGGCCGCGTCCGCGCCGAAGTAGTAGAGCCCCAGCGGCCGGTCGTGGGCGTTCACATAGGCGATCGCCTCGTCCACAGTCTGGTAGGTCATCACCGGCAGCACGGGCCCGAAGATCTCCTCCTGCATGACCTTCATCTCCTCGGTGGGATTGAGGATCAGGGTCGGCGGGATCTTGCGGTGCTGCTGCTGGCTGAAATCCTCACCGGCCGGGTTGATCTCAATGATCTCGGCGCCCTTGGCCCGCGCGTCGTCCACGTAGCCCTTGATACGCTCGTAGTGCCGCTCGGCGATCACGGCGGTGTAGTCGGGGTTGTCCTTGATGGTCGGGAACATGGCGGTGACGGCGGACGTGGCCTCCTTGACGAAGGTCGCGAGCTGGTCGGCCGGCGCCATGACGTAGTCGGGGGCCAGGCAGATCTGCCCGGCGTTCAGGGTCTTGCCAGCCATGATCCGCGCGGCGCTGGTGGCATAGTCCGCCGACTTGCCGAGGATCACCGGGCTCTTGCCGCCGAGCTCCAGGGTGACCGGCACGAGGTTGGCCGCGGCCGCCTTCATCACGTGGCGTGCGATCGAGGTCGCGCCGGTGAACACCAGATGGTCGAAAGCCAGGTCCGAGAAGGCCTGGCCGATCTCCGGCCCGCCCGGGAAGACCGCGATCTCGTCCTCACTGAAGGCGTCGGCGAACATCCGGGCCATCAGGTCCGAGGTGGCTGGGGTGAACTCCGAGGGCTTGATCATCGCCCGGTTGCCGGCCGCCAGCACGCCGGCCAGCGGCGCGAAGGTCAGGTTCACCGGGAAGTTCCAGGGGCTGATGATGCCTACGACCCCCTTCGGCTGGAAGCGCACCTCGGCCTTGGCGCCGAGCAGGCCGAGGATGGCCGGAGACGTCTTGCGCTTCTCCGGCTTCATCCAGGTCTTCAGATGCGCCTTGGCGTGCTTCAGCGGGCCCAGCGAGGCGCCCAGGTCGGTGATGCCGCTGACCGCCGGCGCCCGGGCCCCGAAGTCCTGGGTCAGAGCTTTGACGACCGCGTCCTCGTACTTGATCAGGATACCTATGGCCCGGTCGAGGCGGCCAATCCGCGTCTCAAGGCTGGGTGCGCCGTCCGCGATATTGGCGGCCTTCTGGCGGCGCAGCACCTCGGCCATCCGCGCGACGTCGCCCACGGCTTCGATCCTGGTCTCTAAGCCCATGTCAGTGGCTCCCTCTGGTTGCCGGCACGGTGAACCGACTGAGCGCCCGCGACAAGCGCGCCCCAGCGTCAACCCTGGTCGGATCAGGCCGCGTCTAGGCCGATGTCGAGCACGCTGGCGGAATGGGTCAGGGCGCCGACGCTGATCACGTCCACCCCGGTCTCAGCGATGGCGCGGACGGTCTCCAGGTTGACGCCGCCGGAGGCCTCAAGCACGGCGCGGCCGGAGGCGCGGCGCACCGCTTCGGCCAGGTCGGCCAGCGCGAAGTTGTCCAGCATGACAACGTCGGGCCCATACTTCAGGGCCTCTTCGAGCTGACCCAGGCTGTCGATTTCCACCTCGACCTTCATCAGGTGGCCGGCCGCGGCCTTGGCGCGGCGCACGGCCTCGCCGACCGAGCCGCAGGCCGCGATGTGGTTGTCCTTGATCAGGATCGCGTCATCGAGCCCGAAGCGGTGGTTCACCCCGCCGCCGCAGCGCACGGCGTATTTCTCCAGCGCCCGCAGGCCCGGCGTCGTCTTGCGGGTGTCGACGATGATCGCGCCGGTCCCCTCGACAGCCTCCACGTAAGCCCGCGTCAGGGTGGCGATGCCGGAGAGGTGGCCCAGCAGGTTCAGGCCGACCCGCTCGGCGCTCAGCAGGGCGCGTGCATTGGCGTCGACCCAGGCCAGTTTTTCGCCCGCGCCGACGCGCGCGCCGTCCTCGGCCACGGCCTTGAAATCGGCCCCAGGATCGAGCTCGGCGATGGCCAGGCGCGCGCAGGCCAGGCCCGCGATCACACCGGCCTTGCGGGCCACGAAGGTCGCGCGCAGCCGGGCGTCGGCGCGCACACAGGCCTGCGACGTCACGTCGCCGGCTCGCCCGAGGTCCTCCGCCAGAGCGGCGCGAACGAGCGGGGCGATCAGCAGGTCCGGCAGGGGCTCGGTCATTCGGCGGCGTACTTCCAGGCGTTGGCGGGCAGGAGATCGGACCAGCGGACGAAGGTCCGCCGAGGGACGGCGTCGGTCTCGGGCGCGTCGGCGCGGAAGTGTCCGCCGCGGCTTTCGGTGCGGGCGAGCGCCGAGGTCGCCACCAGGCGCGCGACCGCCAGCGGCGCGGCGCGGCCGTGCTGGGCCTCCAGGCTGTCAATCACCTCCAGCAGCCGCAGCAGGCCGTCCGCGTCGCGCACGACGCCCGCGTCGCGGCTCATGGCGGTGCGCAGGGTCTGGATGGCGTCGTCGGGCAGGTCGGGGGCGACCAGGCGGACGATCCGCGCCGGCGCGGGGTCGGGCTCGTTCGCCGCCGCGCGGCCGGTTCGCGCGCCGAACACGGCCGCTTCGAGGAGCGAGTTGGAGGCCAGCCGGTTCGCGCCGTGCACGCCGGTCGAGGCGCATTCGCCGGCGGCGTAGAGGCCGGGCAGGGACGTTGCTCCGTCCGCATCCGTGGCGATGCCGCCCATATGGTAGTGGCAGGCCGGCGCGACCGGGATCGGCTGAACGCGCGGATCGACGCCCCCGGACAGGCAGGCGGTGAAAACCGCCGGGAACTCTTCGGGGAAGTGCGGGCCGACCGCGCCCCGCGCATCGAGAAAGGCGCCGCGGCCCGCCTGGCGTTCGGCATGTATGGCGCGGGCCACGACATCGCGCGGCGCCAGCTCCGCCTCGGGATGGTAGCGGGCCATGAAGCGCTGGCCGTCAGCGCCGACCAGCATCGCGCCTTCGCCCCGCAGCGCCTCTGTGGCGAGCGGCGCGGGATCGCGGCCGATATCGATGGCGGTCGGGTGGAACTGCACGAACTCCGGGTCGGCCACGACCGCGCCCGCCAGAGCCGCCAGGCCCAGGCCTTCACCTCTGAGCTCGGCCGGCGTCGTGGTGACGGCATAGAGCCCGCCGATGCCGCCAGTGGCGAGGATTGTCGCGGCCGCCGTGATCTCGATCAGCACGCCCTCACGCTCGGCGACCACACCGCGCACCCGGCCGCCAGCATCCTGCAGCAGGCCCCGTAACCGGTGGCCCGTCAGCACCGCGATATGGGGCGCGGCCAGGACGGCGGCCACGACGGCCTGCATGATCGCCACGCCAGCCTGATCGCCCTTCACCCGGGCCACGCGAGGCTGCGAGTGCGCCGCCTCCAGGCTCTGGGCGAAGCCGCCGTCCGCCGCGCGGTCGAAGGGCGCGCCCAGGGCGGCGAGCGCGCGAACCGCTCCAGGGCCTTCCTCGGTCAGCAGGCGCGCCATGACCGGATCCACCAGGCCGGCGCCGGCCGCGACCGTATCGGCCGCGTGGGCGGCCGGGCTGTCGTCCTCGGCGAGCGCCGCCGCCATGCCGCCTTGCGCCCAGGCCGACGAGCAGCCCTGGCTCAAGGGCGCGTCGGTCAGCACCAGCACCTTGCGCGGCGCGGCGGCCAGCGCTGCGGAAAGGCCCGCGAGCCCCGCGCCCACTACCAGCACACCATGATGGGTGCGGCGGTTCATCCTACTTCGCGCCCTTCAGGCGCTTCGAAGGACACATCAGATCAGCTCCACATCGACGTGGTGGCGCGCCTTGACCAGATCATAGCGGGCCGGGACGGCGGGCGGCGGCAGGTCGATCATCCGCTGGACCGCCAGGCGCGCGCGTTCAGCGATCATCGGGTCGACGGTCACCTCATGGCGGCCATGCAGCAGGGCGTCGTAGATGGTCTCCAGGCTGATCCGCTGCATGTGCGGGCACAGCACGCAGGGCCGCACGAACTCGGTGTCCGGGGCGTCGGCGGCCACGTTGTCGGCCATGGAGCATTCGGTGATCAGCACCACCCGCTTCGGTTTGCGGGTCATGACATAGTCGTTCATCGCCTGGGTCGAGCCGGCGAAGTCCGCGACTTCCAGCACCTCGGCCGGACATTCCGGGTGCGCCAGGACCTCGGCGTCGGGATAGGCCTCGCGAATTTCCAGGATGTCGGCGGCGGTGAAGCGTTCGTGCACCTCGCAGCGCCCCTGCCAGGCGATGATCCTGATGTCGGTCTGCCGCGCCACGTTGCGGGCCAGGAACTCGTCTGGCAGCAGGATGACGCGGTCTACGCCCCATTCGGCGGCGATGGCCTCGACCACCTGGACGGCGTTGGCGCTGGTGCAGCAGATGTCGGTCTCGGCCTTCACCGCCGCCGTGGTGTTGACGTAGGTGACGATGGGCAGGCCCGGATAGCGCTGCTTGATCAGGCGCACGTCGGCCGCCGTGATTGACGCCGCCAGCGAACAGCCGGCCTCCAGGCTGGGTATCAACACCGTCTTTTCCGGCGACAGGACCTTGGAGGTTTCCGCCATG
This sequence comes from Alphaproteobacteria bacterium, assembly GCA_025359785.1. Classification (GTDB taxonomy): domain Bacteria; phylum Pseudomonadota; class Alphaproteobacteria; order Caulobacterales; family Caulobacteraceae; genus Phenylobacterium. The sequence continues at coordinate 102,766 of JANYET010000025.1, forward strand.
AAATGGACGCCGGCCTGCACGATCATCCGCGCCGTGCTCCGCGCCGCTTCCCGCGCGAGACCCAGGCTGTCGCCGACATAGTCGCCGACCCCGTGAAAAATCTCCGGAGTCATGTAGTTATGGGCGAGGATTACGGCGTTCTTCTCGGCCTTGAGCCGATTGATCTCCGCGATCAACGGCGCCTGAAGCCGCCATTCCAGGGGAGTGAGATGACCGC
>JANYET010000069.1 GCA_025359785.1 Alphaproteobacteria bacterium
TCGACGACCAGGCCCGGGGCGTGTTTCAGGGCCGCATCGTTGTCTCCCCCGGCGCCGACCAGACCGACGCCCGCATGGGCCACCATGCCCTGATCCTCTCCGACCGCGCCGAGATCGACGGCAAGCCAGAGTTGGAAATCTACGCCGATGACGTTGCCTGCGCCCATGGCAATACGGTCGGCGCCCTGGACGAAGACGCGCTGTTCTATGCCCGCCAGCGCGGTATCCCCGAAGCCGAGGCTCGCGCCCTACTCATGGGCGCCTTCCTGGGCGAGGTCGTGGACCGCATCGAACACGATGGCGCCCGCGAGGTCGCTCAGGCTTGGGTGGCCGCGCATTTGGGGATCGCCCCATGAGCTTCGATGTCGCCGCCGCCCGCGCTCAATTTCCGATCCTGTCGCGCCAGATCAACGGCAAGCCGCTGGTCTATCTCGACAGCGCCGCCTCGGCCCAGAAGCCCCGGGCCGTGATCGAGGCCATGACCCGGGCGATGGAGCATTCATATGCCAACGTCCACCGCGGCCTGCATACCCTGGCCAATGAGACCACCGAGGCTTACGAGGCCGCCCGCGAATCGGCACGGCGGCTGATCAACGCCAAATCCGTCTCGGAGATCGTGTTCACCAAGGGCGCCACGGAGGCGATCAACCTGGTGGCCTCCGGCCTGGGTGCGAGCCTGAAGGCCGGCGACGAAATCCTGCTCTCCGAGATGGAGCACCACGCCAATATCGTCCCGTGGCACTTCCTGCGCGAGCGGCTGGGCGTGGTCCTGAAATTCACGCCGGTCACAGATGATGGACGTCTCGACCTCGACGCCTTCAAAGGGCTTCTGAGCGCGCGCACCAAGGTCGTCGCGTTGACCCACATGTCCAACGTGCTGGGCACGGTCAATCCGGTCGCCGACCTGACCCGGTGGGCCCATGAGGCCGGCGCCCTTGTCCTGCTCGACGGCTGCCAGGCGATCGTCCATCAGCCGGTGGACGTGAAGGCGCTGGACGCCGATTTCTACGTCTTCTCCGGCCACAAGCTCTATGGCCCGACCGGCATCGGCGCGCTCTACGGTAAGGCCGAACGGCTGGCCGCGCTGCCGCCCTACCAGGGTGGCGGGGAGATGATCGCCAATGTCTCCCTGGACGCCATTACCTACGCCGACCCGCCGCACCGCTTTGAGGCCGGCACGCCGCCGATCCTGGAAGCCATCGGCCTTGGCGCGGCGATCGACTGGCTCGCGAGCCTCGACCGGGCCGCTGCGGCCGCCCACGAACACGCCCTGTACGACCATGTCCGCCAGCGGCTCAATGGCGCCAACTGGCTGCGCGTGCTGGGCGAGGCGCCGGGCAAGGGCGCGATCCTCAGCTTCACGGTCGATGGCGCGCACGCCCACGACGTGGCCCAGATTCTCGACAAATATGGAGTCGCGGTCCGCGCCGGGACCCACTGCGCCGAGCCGCTGATGAAACGCTTCGGCGTGACGTCGAGCGCGCGGGCCTCGTTCGCCCTATATAACACCCACGAAGACGCCGACGCCTTCGTGGACGCTCTCACCAAGACCCAAGCCTTCTTCGCTTAAACATGGCTTTCTTTGCGTAAGATGACCCCGATGGATGACGCCGCACCCGTAGAGACCACGACGCCGGTCCCGCTGTCGCAGGCGGAGCTCGACGTCCTGACGGACAAGCTGATCGAACAGCTCAAGACCGTCTTCGATCCGGAAATCCCGGTCGACATCTATGAACTCGGCCTGATCTACAAGGTCGACGTTTCGGACGACAAGGACGTGGTTATCGACATGACGCTGACAGCGCCCGGCTGCCCGGTGGCCGGGGAGATGCCGGGCTGGGTCGAGGACGCGGTCAGGGAACTGCCAGAAATCAGGTCCTGCAAGGTCGAGCTGGTCTTCGAGCCGCCGTGGGACCCGTCGCGGATGTCCGACGAGGCCAAGCTGCAACTGAACATGTTCTGATGGACCTCAACGTCACCACCACAGCGCCCCGCGCTCGCCGCGAACGGCCCAAGGTCGTCACCCTGACCGACGCCGCCGCCGAGCGCGTGCGCGAGATCATGGGCAAGGCCGAAAAGCCCTATGCGGGCCTCAGGGTCGGGGTGAAGAACGGCGGCTGCGCGGGCCAGGAATATGTCCTGGAATATGCCGAGACCGCGGGTCCGCTTGACGAGGTGGTGGAGGACAAGGGTGTGACCATCCTGGTCGAGCCGAAGGCGGTGCTGTTCCTGATCGGCACCGTGGTCGACTACGACGTGAGCCGGCTCTCGGCCAAGTTCGTTTTCCGCAATCCCAACGAGACCGACGCCTGCGGCTGCGGCGAGAGCGTCACCATCGAGCCGGCCAAGCCGGACTGACCGTCAGTCCCGCCGGGCGCTCCGCAGCGTCTCGATCCCCAACGCCGCGGACGCCAGGATCAGCGGCAGGATGTAATAGGACAGCCGATAACCCAGGAAAGCCGCGGCCAGGGCGGCGGCCTCCACCCCGGGCAGCAGGGCCGCCATGGCGCTCTCGAACACGCCGACGCCGCCCGGCACGGACGAGGCCAGCCCCACGATACACGCCACCGCATAGGCCCCGATAAACGTCGCGTAACTCGGTCCGCCGTGCGGTAGCAGGATCCACAGGATCGCCGCGGCGACGCCATTGTCGACCACGCCCAGGATCAGTTGAGCGACCGCATCGCCGAGGCTCGGCAAGGTGACGCTGCGCCCGAAGGCGGTGATGGCGGTCCTGCGCAGGGCGCACAGGACCACGTAGCCGGCCGCGCCCAGCAGCAGGGCGATCCCGAGCCCACGGCCGACCGCCGGCGGGATGGCCGTGCGCGCCAGGTCTTCGTGGGAGGCCAGCAACAGGCCCACGCCCGACAGCGCGCTCAGGCCCACGCCGAACGCAACGGCGCCGAACAGTGTGGTGCCGGCCACCTGGGTCAGGCTCACGCCATAGCGGTCGTAGAACCGGGCGCGGACGGCGCTGGAGATCAGCAGGTTCGCGCCGATGGCGTGCGCGATCGCGTTGGCCATGAACGAGCCGACCTGCGTCGCGCCCAGGGGCACGCGCGCGCCCGTCCAGCGAAGGCCCACCCACTCAATAGCCCCCATCAGCAGGAAGCTGACGACGGACAGCACGATCGCCAGCAGGATCGAAGAGAGGCCCCAGTCGGCCACGTGCGCGCTGACCGCCGCAAAGTTCAGCTTATGGAATTCGCGCCAGAGCACCCAGATCGCGGCGATCAGCATGACCGGCGGCACGATCCGCAGGCCCAGCCGCACCCAGCGGGCGGCCGGACCCGGCGCGCCCGGGTCCGCCCCGACGGGCTCTGGCGGCGCGGAGCGGGTCGGGTCTGGCGGGGTCACGATGATTGGCAGTCTCCGGTGAGTCGGGCCCAGGCGGCAGGCCGTTCGCGGGGCTTCGCCGGCCGGCAACCAAGCCTCGCCCAGCGGGTTTCTCTGGGACGCTAGAAATCGAGGAGACCCCTGATGTTCCGCAAAAAGACCGAACAAGAGGCCCGGCGCGCCTTCAGCCACGGGTCAGGCGGCGCCAATGCCGACATGGCGGTCGAAGCCGCGCCGATCCACGAGGACCGCCACATCGAGACGCCGCATCATCGCGAGGTCGCCGCGCTGAAGCCCGACGAAAAGCACGACCACATGGCGGCCCGTGAGAAGAAGGCCGGGGACCGGCAGGAGGCCCTGCTCGACGAAGCCATCGAGGAGACCTTCCCAGGCAGCGACCCGATCAGCCCCAAGCACATCACCTGAAGCCAAAGGCCGCGCTATGCCTTCGACGGTCCGGGTTACACGCCGGCAGGCGTAGCTCAGGCATCGCCGGTCAGCGCCTCATAGGCTTCCTGGGCGGCCATCCATTCCTGCTCGGCGGTGTCCATGGCGGCCTGGGCGGCATCGCGCCTGCGCCCGAGGTCGGCGGCCTTTGCGGGGTCTTTCGTGAAGACTGCCGGGTCCAGGAGCTTCGCGTCGATCTCGGCGAGAACAGCCGTGGCGCGGCCCAGCGCCGCCTCGGCGGCTTCGGTGCGGCGCCGAGCCGTGCCGGTGGGAATTTTGGGACGCGAGACGGGCGGTGGCGGTGGCGGGGCCGCCTTCACCGGCTCAGTAACCTGGCTCGGCGCGCGGGCCGCCACCCGGGCGCGGTCGAGGACGAACTTTGCGTAGTCCTCCATGTCGCCGTCGAAGGGCTCGATCCCCCCGTCGGCGGCCAGCCACAGGCGGTCGGCGACCAGTTCCATAAGCGAGCGGTCGTGGGTGATCAGGATCACCGCGCCCTCGTAGTCGTTCAGCGCGTCCAGCAAGGCGCGGCGCGAGTCGATATCGAGGTGGTTGGTCGGCTCGTCGAGGATCAGCAGGTGAGGGGCCTCCATGGCCACCATGTTGAGCAGCAGCCGCGCGCGCTCGCCGCCGGAAAGGTTGGCGACCGTGGTGTCGACCTTCTCATAGCCGAGGCCGAACTGCGCCAGCTTCGAGCGGCGCTGCGCCTCGCTGGTCTGTGGCATCGCCCGGCGGATAATCTCCAGCGGAGTATCCGTGGGATCCATGGCCTCGATCTGATGCTGGTGGAACCAGCCCACCTTCAGCCGTCCAGAGCGCAACAGGCTGCCGCTCTCGACCTCCAGCGCGCCCGCCACCAGCTTGGCGAAGGTCGACTTGCCGGCCCCGTTGACGCCCAGCAGGCCGATGCGGTCGTCGATATCCAGGCGCAGGTTCAGCTTCCGCAGGATCGGCGCGCCGCCATAGCCCACGTCCGCGCCCTCCAACCGGATCAGCGGCGGCGGCAGGGGCCGCTCGGGCGAGGGGAGCGAGAAGGGCGCCACGCGGTCTTCGATGATGTTCGAGACCGGCGGCAGTTTGGCGATCATCTTCATGCGCGACTGCGCCTGGGTCGCCTTGGACGCCTTGGCGCCGAAGCGGTCGACGAACGACTGCATATGGGCGCGCTTGGCCTCGATCTTGGTGCGCATGGCTTCCTGCAGGCGCAGCTTCTCGGTCACCTGCCGCTCGAAGCTGTCGTAGCCGCCGGTATAGAGGTCGAGCTTGCCGTCCTTCAGGTGCAGGATGTGGTCCATGGAGTTGTCGAGCAGTTCGCGGTCGTGGCTGATCACCATGGCGGTATGCGGATACTTCTGCAGCCGCGCCTCCAGCCAAAGCGCGCCTTCCAGGTCGAGATAGTTGGTGGGCTCGTCGAGCAGCAGCAGGTCGGGCGCGGCGAACAGCGAGGCGGCCAGCGCCACCCGCATCCGCCAGCCGCCGGAGAACTCCGCCATTGGCCGCGACAGGTCGGCGTTTGAGAAGCCCAGGCCCGCGAGGATTTCCGCCGCCCGGCTGGGCGCGCGGTCGGCGTCGATCTCGATCAGGCGGGTATAGATATCACCCAGGTCTTCCGGCTCGGCGGTATCGAGAGAAGCCAGCAGCGCGGCGCGCTCGACATCAGCGGCCAGCACGGTCTCCAGCAGGGGAACCGGGGTCGCTGGATGCTCCTGATCGACCGAGCCGATCCGCGCGGTCTTGGGCAGGCCGATTTCGCCGGATCCCAGCACCAGCTGGTTCAGGATCAGCTTGAACAGCGTCGACTTGCCGACGCCGTTGCGGCCCACCAGGCCGACCTTGGCGTCCTTGGGCAGGCTGACGGTCGCCTGGTCGAAGAACCGGCGGCCCCAGGCGTCGAAGGTAAGGTCTTTGATCTGAAGCATTGGAACTTAGGGCAAAAGCGCGCGAACCAGCACGCGCCGGATCTGCGGGAGAATGGGGAAGTCAGGACGCCGCGCCGCCGCCTAACCGGGCGGGTGCATAGCAGACGCTCGCGCCCGCGTCTTCCCTCGCCAATGCTGGGAGGGAAAAGCCGCACACGCCTTGGCGAGCGGCAACGGTGCGGGTATAGAGCCCGCCACCTCGCGGCTCGGCTGCGGAAATCCCCACCTGTCCCAAGACGTAAAGAGACCCATGACCGAACGCACCTTCTCGATCATCAAGCCGGACGCCACCAAGCGGAACCTCACCGGCAAGATCAACGCGGTGATTGAAGACGCCGGCCTGCGCATCGTGGCTCAGCGCCGCATCCAGATGACCGAGGCCCAGGCCAAGAAATTCTACGAAGTCCATGCCGCCCGCCCGTTCTACGGCGAGCTGGTCGAGTTCATGATGTCCGCGCCGGTCGTGGTGCAGGTTCTGGAAGGCCCCAACGCGGTCGCCAAGTACCGCGAAGTCATGGGCGCCACCAACCCGGCCGACGCCGCCGACGGCACGATCCGCAAGCTCTACGCCGAAAGCGTCGGTGAGAACTCGGTCCACGGCTCCGACAGCCAGGAGAACGCGGCGCTCGAAATCGTCCAATTCTTCACCGAAGACGACATCGTCGGCTGACATCCAAAGGTCACGGGCGGTTCGCACGGTTGCGAAACGCCCGCGGCAACCTAAATCCACCGCGCGGGCTCTTCCCCGCCTGGTATCCAACCCCATGCGAAAGTAGCGATGAGAGAAGACAAGATCGGCGGTTTCAACGAACGCCTGGCCTCCCAGGCCGAAGCCCGGAAGGCCCTGCTCGAGAAATTTAAGCCCAAGCCCACGGTGCAGGCCGAGGTCTTCGAGACCAGCGCGGCCCGCAAGGCGCGTGAACTCGAGGAAGTGCGCGCCAAGCGCATCGCTGACAAGGAAGCCGCCACCGCCAAGGCCGCCGCCGACGCCGAGGCCGCCCGCCTCAAGGCGGAAAGCGACGAGGCCGCGCGCCGCGAGGCCCTGGCCAACAACGAAGAAGCTCAGCTCGAGATGAAGCGCCAGGACCGCAAGGACCGTAAGGCGCAGGCCAAGTCCGAAGCCCGCGCCAAGCGCGAAGCCAAGTCCGCCCAGCGGCGCGGCTAAGCCGCTCCGCTTTTCTTGATCGAAGGCAAGTCGGGGCGCGGCTGAGTCCCGCCACCCTTCCTAGGCAAAAGTGGCCGGGGCTTAGGCTTCCCGGAGCAGCTCGACCGGTCGTCCGTGTGGCGTATGCCGGTAGGCCTCTTCCCACGCGTGCTTTCGCGCGGAGAGCTCGCCGCCGCCGGCGAGCTGCTTGGCCTGCACCAGGTCCTCCAGGGTCGCGAGCCAGTGCTCATAGTAGCGCGAACCGTCATCGCCGGGTCCCGCCGCCTCCAGGCGGCGCGATAGGGCTTGCGCCCACTCCGTCCAGGCGAAGGCACCCTGCGCGTGCAATTGCAGGGCCAGCGCGAAGGCCTGGGCCTGCCACGGCTCGGCGAACACCGGGCCACCTTCGTCGCGCGGCAGTCGGGGCAGGGTCAGCGGATCAGGCGGGTTCAAGGTAGGGCTCCCAGAGGTCGAGGCAGACGCTGTCGCGGGGGTTGGCCGTCGGGCCCCAGAGTTCGCGCGCCGCGAACCGCACGGTGTAGAGCGGCTGCGGATCCTCACCCTTGCCGTGAGCGTGGGAGTCCGGGAACACATGCGCCCCGTGCCGGGCCACGATCACCCCCTCACGGCCCCGGACATAGCGAGGCAGGCGGGTGTGCCCCGGCGGGTTCAGGTTCCGGGCGCGCACGGTATCGCCCGCCGTGAAGGCTGGCGCGGCGCCGTCCCGGGCGAAGGATCCCCGCCGCATAAATCTCGGCGTGACCTCCGCGGCGCTGAACAGTGGCGTGGTTTTGGCAAAGCCCGGCTCGGCGTAACCCCGGACGATCTCCGCCCAGGTCGCATGGCCTCGGGCGACCAGCAGCTCGGTCAGCCCCCGGAACCACTTCTCGTAATAGGTCATCGCCAGGTACTCAGGCCCTGGGATCTTTTCGCGTTGATGGCGGCCGGCGTCGATGTTGTTGCGGGTCGGCGAGGCGACGCTGAGCGCGTGCACCCGGCTTTCCCAGGCGTGGTGAAACACTGGCGCCTCGGGCTCCGGCGCGACCGCACCCAGGTTTTCCATCCCACCCATGTCGTGGACGCCGTTCATAGTCCCTCACTCACAGTCTGGCCCTCACAGTCTGGCCCTCATAGTCTGGCCGTCCCGATCATCCCGTCGCGCGTCACCCGCTCCGCCAGGGCGTCTTCATCCAGCGCCTCGGTTCCGGCTGGGCGTTCCGGCAGCACCAGGTAGCGGATTTCGGCGGTGGAATCCCAGACCCGGACCTCGATGTCATCGGGCAGCACGGTCCCGAACTCGGCAATGACCCCGCGGGGATCGATCACCGCGCGGGAGCGGTAGGGCGAGGACTTGTACCAGACCGGCGGCAGGCCCAGCACCGACCAGGGGTAGCAGGAGCACAGGGTACAGACGACGAGGTTGTGCACCTGCGGGGTGTTCTCGACCACCACCATGTGATCGCCCTGGCCGCCGGCATAGCCCAGCTCGGCGATCGCCGCCGTGCCGTCCGCCAGCAGCCGCGCCTTGAAGGCCGGATCGCGCCACGCCCTGGCCACCACGCGGGCTCCATTGCGCGGGCCGACCCTGTGCTCGAAATGGTCGACGATGGCGTCGAGCGCCGCCGGATCGACCAGGCCCTTCTCGACCATCAGCGATTCGAGCGCCTTCACCCGCAGCGCCATGTCGGAGGGCGGCTCCTGGCCGTGCCCATGCTCATGATGGTGGTCGTGGTCGTGATGATCGTGCGCCATGGACGGAAAATGGCCCAGACGCGCACAAAGGTGAAGCGCGGGGAGGTGACCCGCGCGCCATCCCCTGCAATGCTGGCGGCGCTTGGAGGCTCCGACGCCATGGCAACGCCGCATCTGATCTACTTTTCCGACCCCATGTGCTCCTGGTGCTACGGCTTTTCGCCGGTGATCGAGGACATCCGCCGCGCCTTCGGCCGCGCCCTGCCGATCCGTGTCGTCATGGGCGGCCTGCGCCCCGGCACGGAAACGCCGATGACCGAAGAGGCCAAACTTGAGATCGCCGACCACTGGACCCACGTTCAGGAGGCGACGGGCCTGCCGTTCGATGGCTCGGGCATGTCGGCGCCAGGCTTCATCTACGACACCGATCCGGCGGCCCGCGCGGTCGTCGTCGCCCGACGCGACGGCGAGGAGATGGCCCAGGCCTACCTGACCCGCGCCCAACGCGCCTTCTATGCCGAGGGCCGCGACGTCACGACGGCGCAGGTGCTGGGCGACCTGGCCGACGAACTCGGCCTGGACCGCGAGCCGTTCCTGGCCGCCTGGTCGAGCGAGACCGCCAAGCAAGAGACCTGGCGCGACTACGCCATTTCCCAGCGCGCCGGGGTGACCGGCTTTCCGACCCTGGTCGCCGGCCCCAACGCCGAGGGCGTCTACGGCGTCGTCACCCGTGGCTTCGCGCCCGGCGAACAGGTCGTGACCATCCTCAAGGATTGGCTGGAGCGGATCGCGGCCTGAGTTAGGCCGGTCCGAGACGCGATGTCACCGGCCCGTCCGCAAGGGCTTCGCGGTCCTTCAGGTCGACGCCGGTGAACCCCAGCCTGCGCGCCTCACCCAGCAGCCAGGCGATCTTGTCGGCGGCCTGATCGGGCGAGAGGCCGCCGGGTGGTCGGATGTTCGAGACGCAGTTGCGCTCGCTGTCGCGGCGTCCCGGCTTGGGGTCCCAGGTGATGTAGGCGCCCAGGCTGTCGGCGGCGCTGAGGCCCGGCCGCTCGCCGATCAGCACCACGACCGCTCTCGCGCCCAGCGCCGCGCCGATGGGATCGCCGATCGCCACGCGGCCCTGACGGGCGATCACGACGGGCGCGAGCGTCCAGTCCGGCAGTCGCGCGATCAGGGCCGAGATGACGGCGGCCGCATGGGCGTGTACCGCGGTCGCCGAGAGGCCGTCGGCGACGACCAGAGCCAGGTCGAAGTCGCCGCGCGGCAGGACGGGCGAGCCATCGTCGAGCCGCCGCCCGAGATCGGGGTCGGCCAGATAGGCGGCGCGGTCGGGCGCGGCGGCGTGGACGACGAGGCTGGACCCACCGAGCGCGGCGCGGACCCGCTCGACGTCCAGCTCGGCATGGACGGCGTCGCGGGCCCGGGCGTGGGCGAGCTGGAAGGCCAGCATCGGCGCGGTGGGCAGGCCCTGGCCGACGCGGCCAAGGCCCACTCTGGCCGGCGTGGCGCGCCGCAGCGCGGCGAAGGGATCGCCTCCAGGGGCCGGGGCGTCAGGCATGGTCCAGATGATCCAGAAGCAAACGCTGGGCGTCCTTGGTCTCCAGGATGCGGCCCGTGTCGTCGATCAGGCCGTTCCGAGACAGCCAGTCCTCGAACTCCGGAGCCGGGCGAAGGCCCAGCGCTTCGCGGACATAGAGCGCGTCATGGAAGCTGGTGCTCTGATAGTTCAGCATCACGTCGTCGGCGCCGGGCACGCCCATCACGAAGTTGACTCCCGCGACCCCCAGCAGGGTCAGCAGGTCGTCCATGTCGTCCTGATCGGCGCAGGCGTGGTTCGTGTAGCAGACGTCCACCCCCATCGGCAGGCCCATCAGCTTGCCGCAGAAGTGGTCCTCCAGCCCCGCCCGCGTGATCTGCTTGCCGTCGTAGAGGTACTCCGGCCCGATAAAACCCACGACGCTGTTGACCAACAGCGGCCGGAACGGGCGGGCGACGGCATAGGCGCGCGCCTCCAAGGTCTGCTGATCGACGCCGTGGTGCGCGTCCGCCGACAGCGCCGAGCCCTGACCGGTCTCGAAATACATCACGTTGTCGCTCAGCGGATTGCGTCCCAGCGCCAGGGTCGCGTCCCGGGCCTCGGCGAGCAGGCCGAGATCGACGCCGAAGCCCCGGTTGGCGGCCTCGGTGCCGGCGATCGACTGGAATGTCAGGTCCACCGGCGCGCCGAGCTCGATCAGTTCCAGCGTGTTGGTGACGTGCGTCAGGACGCAGCTCTGGATCGGGATCTCCAGGCGCTGGCGAAGCCGGTCGATCAGCTCCAGCAGATCGCGCGCGGTCTCGATGTTGTCGGTGGCCGGGTTCACCCCGATCACCGCATCGCCACACCCAAGCATCAGGCCGTCAAGGATCGAGGCCGCGACGCCGCGCGGATCGTCGGTGGCGTGGTTTGGCTGCAGCCGCACGGACAGGCGTCTCGGCAGGCCCAAGGTCGTGCGAAAGGCGCTGGTGACGCCGATCTTCCGAGCGACGGCGATCAGGTCCTGATTGCGCATCAGCTTACAGACCGCCGCGGCCATCTCCGGAGTAACCCCCGGCGCGATGGCGGCTAGCTGTTCGCCGCCGGTCTCGTTGGACAACAGCCACTCGCGAAACGCGCCGACCGTCAGGTGAGAGATCGGTGCGAAGGCCGCCATGTCGTGGCTGTCGACGATCAGCCGGGTGACCTCGTCGTCCTCGTAGGGCACGAGCAGTTCCTGCAGGAAGGTCTTGAGCGGCAGATCGGCCAGGGCATAGCGGGCGGCGACCCGTTGCTCTGCGCTGCCCGCCGCGATCCCGGCCAGCTGGTCGCCCGAACGGAATGGCGTCGCCGCGGCCAGCAGCGCCTTCAGGTCCTTGAAGCTGTGGCGCGTTCCGGCAAGGTCGGAGAGGTACATTGGCGCGGCGCTCAGGCGTCCGCCGGAAGGCCCGCGGGCGGCGCCTGCGCACCCGCCGCCTGCCGCGCGAAATAGATCGCCGCCAGCGTGGAGAAGCCGGCACCCACGATGCTGGTCGCATAGGCGCTAAGGATGAAGAACTGCAGCCAGTCCATCTTCAGCGCCCCGAAATTTCGCCAGACCAACAGGGCCACGCTGCCCATATAGCCAGACGCGTCGGCCACGTAGATCAGGAAGCCGGCGGTCGCCACCCGTCCGCTGAAGGCGATCAGCCGGTCGAACAGCACGGCGTTAAACGGCGTGTAGGCGAGGTAGAGGCCCGCGCCGACGGCGATCATCCAGGGCAGGGGCGCGATCAGATGCGCCTGGAACGCCCAGGTCGAAGCCCCCAGCAGGACATAGCCGCCGATCATGATCCCGTGCACGGCCAGCAGGGCGCGCCGGTTGTCCTTCACCGTCATCAGCAGCGCCAGCGCCACCAGCGAGATCGCGCCGACTGGCAGCTCGCTCTGGGTGAAAACCCCCGCCGCCTTGGCATAGCCCAGCGCGGTCCAGATCTCGGCGGCGAAGTTGTCCCGGAAGTCCCGGAAGGCGGTCAGCAGGATGTAGGACGCGACGAGCAGCACGATCCCCGGCGCATAGGCCGCCAGGAAGGCCCGCCGTTCGCCGGCGTCCATGGGCGCGCGCCGGACCCGCGCGGCCTGGTCGGCGGCGTCGGGCGGCGGCAGCTGGCTGAGAACCCAGACGGACAGGAACAACAGGGGGAAAACCACGACCCCGGCCGCCGCCGGCATCCAGAACCGATCAACGTGGGCGGTCCCCACCAACCAGGCGCCCAGCGACTTCACCACGCCGGACGAGACGATGAAGCTGGAGCACAGAATGGCGCCCAGCACCTCCGAGACCCGCCGGCCTTCCATGTAGCCGAAGACCAGCCCCCAGATCATCCCCAGCGGCAGACCGTTCAGAAACATGGCCCCCACGTTCCAGGGCGCCGGCAGGACGGCGAAGGCGACCAGGGCCAGCCACGCCACGCCGAGCAGCGCCAGGATCGCCAGCCACCGCCGCTCCGGCGCGATCTCCGAGACGAACTTCACGCCGATCAGCTTGGAAATCGCGTATCCGGCCACCTGGGCCAGGACCAGGGCGATCTTGAAGTCGAGCACCAGATGCCAACCTGGCACGGCGTCGAAGGTCGCCGCCGCGAAGGGTTTGCGGAAGGCGTACATCGAGAAATAGGCGGAAAACCCCGCGAGGCCGGCGACGGTCGTGAACACGATGGGATTGGCGCGCGCCAGTCCCGCCCGAAGCCAGTTTTTCATGCCGCTACCGCATCCGCGCCGGCGGCTGGTGACCGAGTTCCTGGATGAGCTTGGTCAGCAGATAGAGCCTGGGCGCCATCGAACCGAGCACCAGAAATTCGGTGTCGGCGTGGAAGCCACCCGCCGCCGGGCCCAGGCCATCCAGCGCCGGGACGCCGGCCTCGGTCGCCAGCGCCGATTCCGACGCTCCGCCATTGCCGCCGCGGCTGATGGTCTTGCCCAGCTCCGCGTAGATCGCCTCGGCCTGGGCGGCCAGCGCGTCGGTGCCGGGATTGTTGGCCATCGGCGGGAAGGACGGCTCGCGCACGATCGTCACCGTGGTATCTGGCACGATCGTGGTCCGGGCGTTGGTCTCCAGTGTGGCCATCACGCGCTCAAGATCGGCCTTGTCTCGCACCCGGACATTGATCTGCGCCGAGGCCGAGGCCGGGATGATGTTGGCCCGCGTGCCGGCTTCCATAACCGTCAGATTAGCGGTCAGCCCGTCGCCGGATTTCGGAAAGACCTCGGCCGCCTTGATCTGGTGGATCAGTTCCTCGGCGGCGTTGCGGCCGTCCTGCGGCGCTATGCCGGCATGGGCGGCGCGCCCCTTCACCTCGATGTGGAAGGTGGCGCTTCCTTTGCGCCAGACGGTCATCACGTCGGGCATGTCGCCGGGTTCCAGGTTCAGCTCCACGTCGGTGTCGGCCACCAGCTTGCCGATCAGCGCCCGCGTGCCGGGCGAGCCGCGTTCCTCCGACGTCTCGATCAGGAAGACGATCTGCTTGAAATCCTTGAAGCCCAGGTCGTGCAAGATCTGCAGGGCGTAGATGCCCTCGACGACGCCGCCCTTTTCATCGGAAACGCCCGGCCCATAGGCCTTCTCGGCGTCCATGTGGAACGGCCGCCTGGCGACGGTGCCCGGCCCGAACACCGTGTCGATATGGCCGATCAGCAGGATGCGGCCCTTGCCCGTCCCGGTCAGCGTGGCGACGGTGTTCTCCGGCAACCCCTCGGCCTCGGCTTTCACGCTTTCGACCGCAAAGCCCATGGCCTTCAGCCGGGCGCCCAGGATGGTCGCGATTCGGCGGCCGCCCTCGACGTCGCCGGTCCCCGAATCGATGTTGACCACCTGCTCCAGCAGCTTGAGTTCGGGAGCCTGGGCGGCTTCGGCCGCGGCCCAGACCTTGGCGTCCTTGATCGGAGCCTTGCCCGAGGCATGGGCCGGCAGGGCTAGCAGAGCAGCGGCGCCGGCGAGCGCGATCAACTTCAACGTCATGGATGTCCTCGAATTGGCCGCCGCCACCATGGCCGGACGGCGCGAAGGATCAAGGCCGAATGCCGCCGCGCGCTCACGTCACCTTGCGCGTGGCCGCTCGGCACGCGATATCCTCCCTGAACGCGCCGTCGGCAGGCGCGTCGAGATTCCAAGAAGGACTTCCTCCCTATGCGTGACCCCGTCACCACCGCGCTGGGCCTCGTGCCGATGGTCGTCGAGCAGACGAGCCGAGGCGAGCGCGCCTACGACATCTTTTCCCGGCTCCTGAAGGACCGGATCATCTTCCTGGCGGGACCTGTCGAGGACGGCATGGCGGCGCTGATCTGCGCCCAGCTGCTGCACCTCGAGGCGGAGAACCCCAAGAAGGAAATCCAGATGTACATCAACTCGCCGGGCGGCGTGGTGACCTCTGGCCTCGCGATCTACGACACCATGCAATACATCAAGAGCCCGGTGATCACCCTTTGCCTGGGCATGGCGGCCTCCATGGGCTCGTTCCTGCTGATGGCCGGTGAGAAGGGCCAGCGCATCGCGCTGCCGAACTCCCGCATCATGGTCCACCAGCCCTCGGGCGGATTCTCTGGCAAGGCCTCGGACATCGAGCGCCACGCCGAGGACATCATCAAGACCAAGCACCGCCTGAACGAACTCTACGCCAAGCACACCGGCCAGACCGTGGAGACCGTCGAGAGCGTTCTCGACCGCGACAGCTACATGACCGCCGAGGAAGCCAAGGCCTGGGGCATTGTCGACCACGTCTGGGAAAAGCGCGAAGTCGACGAGGCCTAGGCGAGGCGCCTTCGGGCGGCCTCGATCAGCGCCGTCTGGCCCGACGCTTCGCTGACATCGATCCGCTCGTCCGGATCGCTGATGTCGGCGAACAGACCCTTCGGGTCTTCGTGGAAATGCAGGAAGGCGCGAGACTTCCGGTAGAAGACCCCGCGCTTTTTCTCGATCAGGCCGGGCAGGGTGCGCACCTGCGCCAGCAGGCCGTCGATCCGGTCGAGATCGCAATCGCGAGCGTGCCGCATGGCTACTCCCTGGGATATTGCGACGGCCGCGCCAGGTAGTAGGCGACGGCCGTGGAGCCCTCTTCACCTTCGACGGCGGCGTTGTAGACCCGATCGTCGAATGCCCCGCGCTCGGCACGTTTGACCAGCCGGCGGGCCTCGACCTCGCCTTCGGTGATGTCGTTCGCCTGCGCCATGGCCAGCATCACCTCGCGCAGGTCGGCCAGCTCGTCGATAACCTCAGCCCGGGACGCCGCGCCCCTGGCCTCGATGGCTTCCTCGACCAGCTTGTCCCGCAGTCTCGCGTCGAATTCGGTGTCGTCCAGCCGGCGATCGAACACGGCGAGCCCCTGCTCGCGCATGATCGCAGGCAGCTTGTCGCGGATCAGCTTGTCGACCCGAAACCTCAGGATCATGGGATGCGACGCCTCATGGGGTCCCCTTGAAGACCCGGTAGCCGGGCATTTCCGACATCGCCAGCATCTCGCGGTCGCCGCTGGTGTCGCCATAGGCGGCCTTCACCACCACGTCGGGTCCGAAGGCGCGCCTCAGGCGCGTGACCTTCTCGAGGCCTCGGCAATTGGGGGTCTCAAAGGTACCGGACACCCGGTCCTGGGCATCGAACGCCAGTTGCGTGCCGATCAGGGCGTCGGCGCCCAGGCCACGGGCGAAGGGCGCGACGGTCAGGTCCGGCGACGCGGTGACGATCACCAGGCGGACGTGGTCGCTCCGCCAGCGCTTCCAGACCTCCACCGCGTCCGGGCGCAGCAGGCTGCGGGAGAAGAGTTCGGCGAATTCCCGGGCGTCGGCCTCCAGCCGGTCGCGCGGAACGCCCTGCAGATATTCCCGGACGGCGGCCGCCTTGATCCGGCCTCGGTCGCGGTGAAACAGGTAGGCCAGCACGGCCGGCAGAAGCCGAACCAGTCCCGCCAGATAGCGCCGCCTTCCGGCACGCCACTTCAAGAAGGCGATGAAGCTGTCGCGAACCGTCAGTGTGCCGTCGAAATCGAAGGCCACGACCGGCGGCTCATCGGGTGCGGCTGCGATTGTTTGTACAGCCGGCTGGTCTTGTGCCATTTCGGCCAAAATCCCATCTAACATTGCGCGTCGCCTACAAAGCAGGCTCCGCGCCGCCAATTGCCGCGACCCCGCGCCAAGGGTTGTGATCCCGGTCGGGATCGGGGATTGTCAAGACTTAGACAACCCGCGGCGCGTATTCTGCAGTGATAGGGCGGCTACGCCCGTGGGGCGATTCAATGCGGCAGGCCGCTTCGGGTCGCCTAGAGAGTGAGAACCGACCATGACCAAGGCCGCAAGCGGGGACTCCAAGAGCACCTTGTACTGCTCTTTCTGCGGCAAGAGCCAGCATGAGGTCCGCAAGCTTATCGCGGGCCCAACCGTGTTCATCTGTGATGAATGCGTCGAGCTGTGCATGGATATCATCCGCGAAGAACATAAGATCTCCTTCGTCAAATCGAAGGACGGCGTTCCGACGCCTAAGGAAATCCGTGAGGTTCTCGACGATTACGTGATTGGCCAAGATCACGCCAAGAAAGTTCTCTCCGTCGCGGTGCACAATCACTACAAGCGGTTGAACCACGCGACCAAGAATAACGACGTCGAACTGGGCAAGGCGAACATCCTGCTGATCGGCCCGACCGGCACCGGCAAGACCCTGCTGGCCCAGACCCTGGCCCGAATCATCGACGTCCCGTTCACGGTCGCCGACGCCACGACGCTCACCGAAGCGGGCTACGTGGGTGAGGATGTCGAGAATATCATCCTGAAATTGCTGCAGGCCGCCGACTACAACGTCGAGCGCGCGCAGCGCGGCATCGTCTACATCGACGAGGTCGATAAGATCAGCCGCAAGTCCGATAACCCCTCCATCACCAGGGACGTGTCCGGCGAGGGCGTGCAGCAGGCGCTCCTGAAGATCATGGAAGGCACCGTCGCCTCCGTGCCGCCGCAGGGCGGGCGCAAGCATCCGCAGCAGGAATTTCTCCAGGTCGACACCACCAACATCCTGTTCATCTGCGGCGGCGCCTTCTCTGGCCTGGAGAAAATCATCTCCGCGCGGGGCAAGGGGGCCTCGATCGGCTTCGGCGCCAAGGTCTCCGATCCGGACGAGCGCCGCACCGGCGAAGTCTTCCGCCAGGTGGAGCCGGACGACCTGCTGCGCTTTGGCCTGATCCCGGAATTCGTCGGCCGCCTGCCGGTCATCGCGACCCTGGATGATCTTGATGAGACGGCGCTGGTGAAAATCCTCACCGAGCCGAAGAACGCCTTCGTGAAGCAGTATGTCCGCCTGTTCGATATGGAGAACGTGGGCCTCACCTTCACCGACGACGCGCTCAACGCGGTGGCCCGCAAGGCGATCACCCGCAAGACCGGCGCGCGGGGCCTGCGCTCGATCCTCGAGGCGATCCTGCTCGACACCATGTATGAGCTGCCCACCTACGACGGTGTCGAAGAGGTGGTGGTCAACGCCGAGGTGGTCGAAGGCCGCGCTCAGCCGCTGATCATCTACGCCGAACGCCGCGATAAGGGCGGGGCGGCTTAGCGTTGCCGCCGGCGATGATCGGTCTGGTCATCCGCCGGCGCCGCGCTCGCCATCGGATCGACGGCGGCGGCTGAGGCGGATCCGCCGAAGGCGTCGCCAAGCGAGTACGTCGTCGTTTTCTCGCCAGCACCGGACGCCACTTGCACCCATCGCAACGCACGCGCCGTCGATCTGGCGCGGGTTACGGCACATCCTGCTGATTATCAGGGACAATGCGTCTCTGTTTACGGCCATTGGGCGGCTCGCGCGCTGTTCGTAGAGGCGTCGGACGCTGAGCGCCGATACTCCAATACCGCGTCGCGTTCGGAAGGCAGGCGGCTGGGCCTCTACCTCAGCGATGCCGACCGGAAGCGTATTCCAAGCGGTGCCGTGCGGGCTATAGTGATCGGTAAGGTCGGCGATTGCAGCGACCTTAATGGCTCCAACGTCATCATGGTCATGGGCTATTGCCACTATACGGGCGGCCCGTACCTGAATGTCTCGGAGATTCGGGCGCTTGACTGAGATGTCGCCGCGGCCTTGCCGCTGAGCGATACTGCCACTCCGAAATGGAGGCGCGCCTTGGCGATCACTGGTCTAGATCACATCAACATCCGCACAACAGAACTGGCCAGTACCCGGACCTTCTTCACCGAGGTCCTGGGCCTGGCGGTCGGCTGGCGGCCGGACTTCCCGTTCGGCGGCGCGTGGCTCTACGCCGGCGACAAGGACGTGGTGCATCTGGTCGAGGTCAAGTCCGCCGGGGCGGCCAGCCGCGGCTCCTCCCTGGACCATTTCGCCTTCGCCATCGACGACTACGAGGCCACCGAGACCGCGCTGCAGGAGGCCGGCATCGCCTATGAACCCCTGACGTCGCCCAACGGCGGCATCCGCCAGATGTTCATCACCGACCTCAACGGCGTGAATATCGAACTGAACTGGCGCCCGGTGAGCGCCCCGGGTTGAGTCCTGCCGGACGGTCGCGCGAGTCCTCGCCATTTCGGTCGGGCCCGGATGGATTTCGTCGAGATTGTCCTCGATCTCAAACCGGCTTGAGGTTTTAGGCGCCTCTTCCCACATAGGCTGCCAAGGGTCGGGGCACGGAACTGCGCACACGACCACGCCGCCACTACCCAAACCCCGGGCGTGGACGGTGATGAGGCGGAGTGTCGCGCAAGGCTGTTGCTCCGCTTGAACCGCGGGCCGAATGGTCCACATAAATCACCGAAACCCGTCGCCTTCGGGGACGGACGGATCGTACGACTCAGACGCATCGTTTGAGTGACCGCGATCCGAGAGGCCGGGCTGCGAGACGAACGCGGCCGGTCAGGAGTTTGAAGCTGAATGTCTGAGACCAAGATTCTCCCGATCCTGCCGCTGCGGGACATCGTCGTGTTCCCGCACCAGCCGGTGCCGCTGTTCGTCGGCCGCGAAAAATCGGTTCGCGCGCTCGAAGAAGCCATGAAAAACGAAGGCAAGCAGATCCTGCTCGCCACCCAGAAAGACAAGGACGACGACGATCCGGCGCCCGACGGCATCTACGATGTCGGGGTTGTCGCCACGGTCCTGCAACTGCTCAAGCTGCCGGACGGCACGGTCAAGGTGCTGGTCGAAGGCCGTGCGCGCGCCGGCATCACCCGGTTCACCGATCAGGCCGAGTTCTATGAGGCGGAGATCGCCTACACCTCGGAGGACGGCGCCGGGTCGGCGGAAGCCGAGGCCCTCAGCCGCGCGGTGGTCGAGCAGTTCGAAAACTACGTGAAGCTGAACAAGAAGGTGCCGCCCGAGGCCCTGGCCGCCATCCCGCAGATCGACAATCCGGGCGAACTGGCCGACCGCATCGCCAGCCACCTCTCGGTCAAGATCGCCGAAAAGCAGCAGCTGCTGGAAGTCTTCAACGTCGTGAAGCGACTGGAGAAGGTCTACGCCCTGATGGAGGGCGAGATCTCGGTCATGCAGACCGAAAAGAAGATCCGCAACCGCGTGAAGCGGCAGATGGAGAAGACCCAGCGCGAGTATTATCTGAACGAGCAGATGAAGGCGATCCAGCGCGAGCTGGGCGAGCAGGACGATCAGCGCGACGAGCTGATGGAACTCGAAAAGCGCATCAAGAAGGTCAAGCTCTCGAAGGAGGCCAAGACCAAGGCCGAAAGCGAGCTGAAGAAGCTGCGCAACATGAGCCCGATGTCGGCGGAATCCACCGTCGTGCGGAACTACCTCGACTGGCTGCTGTCGATCCCGTGGGGCAAGGCCAAGATCAAGCCTATCGACCTGCAGCAGGCCGAGGACATCCTCGAAGGCGACCACTACGGCCTGGAGAAGGTCAAGGAACGGATCCTGGAGTACCTGGCGGTTCAGAGCCGCGTCGGCTCGCTGAAGGGGCCGATCCTCTGCCTCGTGGGCCCGCCCGGCGTCGGCAAGACCTCGCTCGGCCGCTCGATCGCCAAGGCCACCGGGCGTGAGTTTGTCCGGGTGTCACTGGGCGGCGTGCGCGACGAGGCCGAAATCCGCGGCCACCGCCGGACCTACATCGGCTCCATGCCCGGCAAGATCATCCAGTCGATGAAGAAGGCCAAGTCCACCAACGCCTTCTTCCTGTTGGACGAGATCGACAAGATGGGCTCCGACTGGCGGGGCGACCCGTCCTCGGCCCTGCTCGAGGTGCTGGACCCGGCGCAGAACTCCACCTTCGCCGACCACTATCTGGAGGTCGACTACGACCTGTCGCCGGTGATGTTCGTCACCACGGCCAACAGCCTGAACATGCCCCAGCCGCTGCTGGACCGCATGGAGATCATCCGCATCCCCGGCTACACAGAGGACGAGAAGCTGGAGATCGCCAAGCGGCACATCCTGGCCAAGCTGACCAAGGACCATGGGCTGAAGCCGGAAGAGTTCATCGTTCCGGACGCTTCGATCCGCGACCTGATCCGCTATTACACCCGCGAAAGCGGCGTGCGGTCGCTGGAGCGGGAACTGGGCAACCTGGCGCGCAAGACGGTGCGCGATCTCGGCCGTGAAAACCTCCTGACGATCACCATCGATGACGCGCGTCTGGCCAAATACGCCGGGGTCCGGAAGTACAAGTACGGCGAGATGGACACCGAGGATCAGGTCGGGATCATCACCGGTCTCGCCTACACCGACTTCGGCGGCGATATCCTGACGATCGAAGCGGTCAAGATGCCGGGCAAGGGCCGCATGACGGTCACCGGCAACCTGAAGGACGTGATGAAGGAGTCGATCTCGGCGGCGAACAGCTATGTCCGCAGCCGGGCCACCAAGTTCGGCCTGGAACCGCCGAGCTTCGAGCGCACGGATGTCCACATCCACGTGCCCGACGGCGCCACCCCCAAGGACGGCCCGTCCGCCGGCGCCGCCATGGCCACGGCCATCGTCTCGGTGCTGACCGGCATCCCGATCCGCAAGGACATCGCCATGACCGGCGAGGTCACCCTGCGCGGCCGGGTGACGGCGATCGGCGGCCTGAAGGAAAAGCTGCTGGCGGCGCTGCGCTCCGGCGTGAAGACCGTGCTGATCCCTTCGGAGAACGAGAAGGACCTGGCCGACGTCCCGGACAAGGTCAAATCCGAGATGAAGATCATCCCGGTCTCGACCATGGACGAGGTGTTGAGCCACGCCCTGACCCGCCAGCCGGTGGCGATCGAGTGGTCCGAAGCCGACGCACCGCCGGTCGCCATCGCCGACGATGGCGACGCCGAGGCGATGCTTACACACTGATCGGCGATCACTTAGGCATCGGCGATCACAACTTGTGACAACAGGCGGCGCGGGAGGCCATCCCGCGCCGCTCTTGTTTGACGGCTCCGCTCCGAAAGGCCTTAATTCAGCAAGAGGGGCGCTGGGGGCCCTTCCGCCTGCACCAAGAACGGGCTGGGAGAGAGACAATATGACCAAGGCCGAACTCGTCGAGGCGATGGCCGACAAGGCGGGCCTGACCAAGGCTCAGGCCAAGGGCGCGCTCGACGCCTTCATTTCCGCGGTGTCCGCGTCGTTGCAGGCCGGCAAGGAAGTGCGCGTGGTGGGCCTCGGAAGCTTTGTGCCCGTCAAGCGTCCCGCCGGCACGGCGCGAAACCCGCGCACCGGCGAGACGATCAATAGGAAGGCTTCTAAAACCTGCCGCTTCCGCGTCGGCGATGCGCTGAAGAGCGCCCTCAACGCCTGAGGCTTTGGGTCCGGCCGCGGCCTGCGCTAGAACCCCCGTCGAAGGGCGGCTAGCTCAGCTGGTCAGAGCATCTCGTTTACACCGAGAGGGTCGGCGGTTCGAACCCGTCGCCGCCCACCAGCCTTCGCGTGCAAGCACGCTTCGGCTCGGCAAGCCCGTCAACGCGAAGGCTGCCGCGCCGTAGCGTAGCGAAGGCGGGCTTCTGATGCGGAAATGGGAGCGCCAAGGTGCTGAGATGGATGATCGCCTTGGCCTTGGTGCTGGGAGCTTCGATGGCGCAGGCTGAACCGGCGTCGCTCGACGACTACATGCGCCAGGCGCGACACAAGCCCGACGCGGTCGTGCACTACGGCCCCGCGCCGTCTCAGGTCGCCGAGCTCTTCCTGCCCCCAGGGACGACGGCGGCCAAACCCTCGCCGCGCCCGGTCGTGGTGCTGCTGCACGGCGGCTGTTTCCTTGAGCAGTACCAGGGCTTTTCGCAGACCAGTGCGCTCGCCGCTGACCTGGCGGGGCGCGGCTATGCGGTGTGGAATGTCGAGTACCGCAAGCTGGGCGAGCCGGGCGCGGGCTATCCGGGCACGTTCCAAGACGTCGCGACGGCCATCGATGCGCTGCGGGCCGAGGCGCCGAAGCACGGGCTCGATCTGACGCGGGTCATCGCCGTGGGCCATTCGGCCGGCGGCCATCTGGCGCTCTGGGCGGCCAGCCGCGGCAAGCTGCCGGCGGCGAGCCCGCTGCATACTCCCAACCCGCTGAAGATCGGCGCGGTGATCAGCCTGGCCGGCATCGGCGACCTGCAAGGACAGGCCAAGGCCTGGGCGATCCCCTGCGGCGAGGACACGCTCGATCGCCTGCTCGACACCGCCCACCGCCCGCATCCCTACGCCGACACCTCGCCCGCCGAACTGCTGCCCACCGGGGTCAAGGTGGTGATGGTGCATGGCGTGTTCGACCCGGTGATGCCGCCCTACACCGGCCGCGCCTATGTCGAGAAAGTCCGTAAGGCCGGCGACGCCGCCGAGATCGTCACCATCCCAGGCGCCGCCCACTTCGACCTGGTGATCCCCACGACGCCCGCCTGGACCGAGATCGCGGGCCTCGTCGCGCGCGAGATCAAGGCGCTCACGCACTAAGCGCGAGGCGGCTTCCATAGGCCTGAACTTTCGTGCCTAACTCACGGGCCTTGGAGAGGATTCCATGACCGCTGTTACGTCCGACGCCGACGACCGCTCGTTCATGGGCCATCCGAAGGCCCTGGCCTTCATTTCGTTCACCGAGGCCTGGGAACGCTTTTCCTACTACGGCATGATGGCGCTGCTGGCGCTCTACATGTCCAAACAGCTGTTGCAGCCGGGGCATATCGAACACGTGATCGGCATGGACGCCGCGCGATGGTTCCTGAACCACACCTATGGACACGGTGCGGTGCTGTCGGTGCTGGGCTTGGGCTCGGCGATCTACGGCTTCTATTCAAGTACTGTCTATCTGACGCCGATCTTTGGCGGCCTATTGGCTGACTATGTGCTTGGGCGGACGCGCACGGTGATCCTGGGCGCCTGTCTGATGGCGCTGGGCCACTTTCTGATGGCCTTCGACCAGTCATTCCTGATGGCGCTGACCTGCCTGATGCTGGGCGCAGGCTGCCTGAAGGGCAATCTCGCGACCCAGGTTGGCAGCCTTTATCCGGCGGGGGACAACCGTCGCGCGGACGCCTTCCAGATCTACTATCTCGGCATCAACGGCGGAGTGATCTTCGGCCCGACGGTCACCGTTTGGCTTGGGCAAGGCATCGCTTGGCACTACGGCTTCGGCGCGGCCGGCGTGGGGATGCTGGTGTCACTGGTGATCTACCTGTCCGGGCGCCGCTTCCTGCCGCCAGACCCGCCGCGGGGCGTCAAGGCGCGCGCGATGGCCAAGGCGGCGAGCATTCCGATGACGGCGCGGGAATGGCAGGTGGTGATCCTGCTGGTCCTGCTGCTGCCGGTGTTGGCGTTGTCGATCGTCGGCAACAACCAGATCTTCAACGCCTACCTGTTGTGGGCCGACAAGAGCGTCGACCTGCACCCGTTCGGCTTCAATATCCTAACGGGTTGGCTGGTCTCAGTGGACTCCGTCGTCTCCGTGGCGACCTTGATCCTGGTGGTCTGGCTGTGGCGGGTCTGGGCCAAGCGTTTCCCCGAGCCCGACGAGATGGGCAAGATCGTCATCGGCTGCGCCCTCGGGGCCTTGGGCGTCTTGTGCCTGGTCGCGGGCTCGACTCTAGCGGCGGCTAGCGGACAGAAGGTCTCATTCGGCTGGTTGCTGGGCTTCCACCTGTTGAACGACATTGGCTTTGCCAACGTCCTGCCGGTGGGGCTTGCCTTCTATACTCGGGCCGCGCCGCGCGCGATGGCCGGGTTTGTAGTCGGTCTCTACTACCTGCACTTGTGGGCCGGTAACACCATGGTTGGGCTCCTCGGCGGGCTGCTGGAAACCATGCCCGCCGCGAAATTTTGGCTGATCCACGCGATCCTGGTGGCGAGCGCCGGCGTGGTGTTCTTTGTCGTGCGCCTGTTCTTCGGCCGCCTGTTGCGGGGCGAGCCGGCCCAGCCGGATTTCGTCGCCGCCGACGCGGGTGAGACGCCGTAGCCGGCATGCTCTACCGCGCCCTGGGCCGAACCGGACTGCAGGTTTCCGAGATCGGGTTCGGGGCCGCGAGCTGGTGGGGCAAGACCCAGTTCGAGGAAATCCACGCCGCGCGGCTGGTGGATGAGGCGATCGCCGGCGGGGTCACCGTCTTCGACACCGGCGCGAGCTATTCCGGCGGTAACGCCGAGCCGCGCCTGGGCCGCGTTCTGAAGGGCCGTGACGCCTCGGGCCTGGTGATTGCCAGCAAGGCCGGGACCTTCGTCGACGCCGGCCGGGTGCGCCGCGACTTCTCGCCTGCCGCCGTCACCGCCAGCGCCGAGCGCAGCCTGAAGGTCCTGGGCCTCGACGTCCTGCCGCTGCTGCAACTGCATGGCCCGGACATCGGCGATCTCAGCGACGGCCTGCGCGAGGCGTTGCAGGGCCTTAAGGCGCGGGGGCTGGTCCGCGCCCTGGGTGTCAATAGCTTCGACTCCGCGGTCATCGACCATGTCATTGGCCTGCCAGACTTCGATGTGGTGATGGTCGACTACAACGTGCTGCGCCCCGAGCGCGAACCGCTGATCGCGCGCGCCGCGGCGGCGGGAAAGGGCGTCCTGGCCGGCATGGCGCTGGCCATGGGGCACACCGGGCTGAAGGTCGCCAGGATCGCCGGCGTCCGCGACCTCTGGTACGCCGCGCGCGGCCTGGTGCGGCATCGCGCCGACGTGATGGCCGGCGCGCGCTTCGGCTTGCTCAATCGACTGCCCGGGATCAGCGGGCCGCAAGCCGCGCTGGCCTATGTGCTGGCCAATCGCGATGTGGCCTGCGCGGTGACCGGCACGACGCGACAGGCGCACCTCGTCGAGAACCTGGCCGCCTCGGGGCTGACGCTATCCGCCGAGGCGATGGCCGCGATCCGAACCCAGCAGGGCGCGCGGCTTTCGGCGTGACAGCCGGCTCCGGGCGGAGTCATGGTGTGATCAACGATAAGGTGGCGGGAAACCAGCATGGACGACGAAGCCGAACTCGATCGCGCGCTTGAGAGCGCGCACCTGCCGGCGCTGCTGGCCGCGATGGTTCACATCACCGGCGACGCCGGCTGGGTGAAGTCGGAATGGACGCCAGCCTATGTGCCCCTGTCGCGCGGCGAGACCGGGCTCGCGCCCGAGGTCCAGGCCGAGATCCGCGCCAAGGCCAAGACGGTTATCCAGGCCTATCTGGCCGATCGCGTGGTGAAGACGCCATCGCCGGAAGGCGCGACGCTGCGCGCGATGATGGACTTCGTGGGCGGCATGCCGGTGCCGGAAGAATACGCCGACTTCCTCACCGACGAGCTCGCCATCTCCGGCAAGTCCAGCAAGGACCCGCAGTTCGAGCAGCCGACGCTGCAGGCGGCCGCGCGCAAGCTGAAGGTGCTGGTGATCGGCGCCGGCATGTCGGGCCTGCTGACCGGCATCCGGCTTTCCCAGGCCGGTGTCGACTTCGAGATCGTGGAGTCCAACCCCGATGTGGGCGGCACCTGGCTGGTGAACACCTATCCAGGCTGCCGGGTCGACAACTCCAACCACATGTACAGCTACTCCTTCGAGCCGAACCACGGCTGGCCGCAGCATTTCTCGCCGCAGCCGGAGCTGCTGAAATACTTCCAGGGCGTCGCGGCCAAGTACGACCTGAAGAAGCGCATCCGCTTTGAGACTCGCGTCGAGAGCCTGACCTGGGACGAGGCCGGGTCCGTCTGGCGGGTCGCGTTGAAGGGCAATGACGGCCGCGCGGAGACCGTCGAGGTCAACGCCGTCGTCACCGCGGTGGGCCAGCTCAACACGCCGCGCATCCCGCAGATCGAAGGTGTCGGGACGTTCGAAGGCCGAGCCTTCCACTCGGCCGAGTGGCGCCACGACGTCGACCTGACCGGCAAGCGCGTGGCGGTGATCGGCACCGGCGCCTCGGCCTATCAGTTCGTGCCGGAGATCGCGCCGAAGGTGGCGACCCTGAAGGTTTTCCAGCGCACGCCGCCCTGGGGCCTGCCCGTGCCGCACTATCACGAGGACGTCCCGGAGGGCATGAAGTGGCTGCTCGACCACGTGCCCTATTACGACAAGTGGTATCGCTTCTGGCTGTTCTGGACGACCACCGAGGGCTTCCTGCCGATGGTCAAGGCCGACGAGGGCTGGAACGGTCCGCCGACCGCGGTGGGCGCGGCCAACCTTGAGCTGCGCGAAATGGCCGCCGCAGCGCTGGCCGCCCAGGTCACCGAGCGGCCGGACCTGCTGCCCAACGTGGTGCCCACCTATCCCCTGGGCGGCAAGCGGGCGGTGCTGGACAACGGCGTCTGGCTGGGCGCGCTGAAGCGGCCGAACGTCGAGCTGATCACCCAGGCCATCGTCAAGGTCACGCCGAAGGGCGTTGTCACCGCCGACGGGGTAGAGCACGAGGTCGATGTGCTGATCTACGGCACGGGCTTCACCGCCTCCAAGTTCCTCTCCGGCCTCAAGGTCACCGGCCGCGGCGGGCGCGAACTGCACGATGTCTGGGCTGGCGACGCGCGGGCCTATCTCGGCATGACCAGCCCCGGGTTCCCCAACTTCTTCATGATCTATGGGCCCAACACCAACATCGTCGTGAACGGCTCGATCATCTTCTTCTCCGAATGTTCGGTCCGCTACATCGTGGGCGCGCTCAGGCTGCTGGCCGAGACCGGCGCCAAGGCCATCGAGGTCAAGACGGCGGTCCACGACGACTTCAACATCCGGGTCGACGAGGCCAACAAGGGCTGGGCCTGGGGCTCGGCCGGCGTCTCCAGCTGGTACAAGAACGAGTTCGGCCGCGTCAGCCAGAACTGGCCCTTCGGCCTGATCGACTACTGGCGTGCGACACTGGCGCCCAACTGGGATGATTTCGTACTGACCAAGCAGCCGGAGCCGGTGGCCTAAGGTCTGGACTCAATCGGGTTTCCGCAAATGCTCCGTCATCCCGGCCGAAAGCCCGCACTTCGGGCTGTAGAGCCGGGCCCCAGGGCGGCCGCACAGCTTGAACCCCTGGGTCCCGGCTCTCCGCTACGCTACGGCCGGGATGACGCGGCTCTTATGCGTTTTAGGGTTCGCGAGAGATTTGGCTGACCACAAAACCAGACCCCAGAGGGATAAAAACATGAGCGATATCGAAGGCGGCTGCGCCTGCGGCAAGGTGCGGTTCAAGGTCACGGCGCCCTTCATGGGCATGGCGGTCTGCCACTGCACGGACTGCCAGAAGGCGTCCGGCGGCGCGGCGGTCTATGTCGCCATCGCGGGGAAGGACAGCGTGGTGGTGACCCAGGGCTCGCCCAAGGTCTACGCCAGCCCTGGCGACAGCGGCCAGGATGTCGGGCGCGCCTTCTGCGCCGATTGCGGGACGCCGCTCTATTCCCTGCTCGGGCCGGAACTGCCGATCACGCCGGTCAAGGTGGGCGCGCTGGACGACGCATCCGCTCTGTCGCCAAGCATGCACCTCTACACCGACTCCGCGCCCGCCTGGCACCTGATGGACGACACCATCCCGCGTTTCGCCAAGGCGCCGCCGGCCGGTCCGCCACCGTCATAGCGAGGCTCCCATGAGAACCGAGGATATCGAATATCACGCCGACGGCGCGCGCCTGGTCGGCTACCTGGCGGTGGAAGACACGCGCTCCGGCCAGCGGCCCGGCGTGCTGATCGCTCCCGAGGGCGGCGGCCTGGTTGACCTGACCAAGTCGATCGCCCGGCGGCTCGCCGAGGCGGGCTATGTCGCGTTCGCCATGGACTACTATGGCGACGGCCAGCCGTTGGCCGACATGAGCCAGGCGATGCCAAGGATCATGGCGTTCATGGCGGAGCCTCTGACCATCCGGGCGCGGGCGGCCGAGGCCCTGGCGGTGCTCGCCCGGCAACCCGAGACGGATGCCGGCAGGCTCGCGGCGATCGGCTACTGTTTCGGCGGCACGACGGTGCTGGAACTGGCGCGCGGCGGCGCGGACCTGAAAGCGGTGGTCGGCTTCCACTCCGGTCTCGGCACCGCCCGGCCGCAGGACGCCAAGGCCATCAAGGCCAAGGTGCTGACCTGTATCGGTTATCGCGACCCGATCATCCCCGCCGACCAGCGTCTGGCCTTTGAGACCGAGATGAACGAGGGCGGCGTCGACTGGCGGATGAACCTCTATGGCCAGGCGGGCCACAGCTTCACCAACCCCGGCGTCGGCGCCATGGGCCGCGAGGGGTTCGAGTATCATCAGCCGACCGACCGCCGATCATGGGCCGCGATGATCGATCTGTTCGACGAGACCCTCGGACCGGTCCGCGTGGCCTGACCGGCCTCAGGCCTTCATCGCCTTCAGCACCGCCGCGGGGCGGATCGGCAGGTCGCGGACCCGCGCGCCGACGGCGTTGAAGATGGCGTTGCCGATCGCCGGGCCCACCACCGTGGTCGCCGGCTCGCCGAGGCCCACCGGCGGCTCGCTCGAGGCCACGAACTCGATGTCGAGGTCTGGCACATCGGCCATCCGCAGCGGGGTATAGGTGCCCAGGTTGGTGTCCTTCACCTGGCCGTCGCGGAACTCGGTGCCCTCGAACAGCGCCAGGCTCATGCCCCACAGCGAGGCGCCCTGCATCTGCGACAGCGCCCCGTCGGGATGGACGACCGTGCCGCAGTCGACGACCAGGTCCAGCTTCTCGACCTTGACCACGCCGGTCGCCGGATCGACCCGCACGCGGGCGGCGCAGGCGACCCAGGTCGGCATGTCGCGTTCCTGGCCGAAGGTGGTGGCCAGCCCGATGCCGGTATTCTTCGGCAGCGGCTTGCCCCAGCCGGCCTTGGCGGCGACGCGGGCCAGCACGGCGGCCTGGCGTTTCGCCCCGCCCGTGGCGGTCGGTCCCGAGCCCGCGTTGCGCCCCGCCGCGTCCAGCAGCTTCAGGCGGAAGGCGAGGGGATCGACGCCCTGGGCGTGGGCCGCCTCGTCCATGAAGCTTTCCAGCGCCCAGTTGGTCCAGCCCGGCCCGACGGAGCGCAGCCAGCCCGGCCGGAAGGTGGCGTTGGCCAGGTCGTTGTTCACCGCCCGCACCCGCTGGGCGCCGACCGTGTACCAGTGGTCCGCGCCATTGATCGCGAACGGGTCATAGGCGACGCCGTTCACGCCCTTGGGCATGAAGAACGGGGCCATGGCCAGCGTCGGCCAGCCGGCGGCGGCGGTGTGCTCCATGGCCGTCACGCGGCCCGTCTCGCCGAACGCCATCCGCAGGGTCTGCACCGACGGCGAGCGCGGGGAATCGAAGCGGCTGTCGTCGGCCCGCGTGAACACCAGCTTCACCGGCTTGCCCAGCGCCTTGGACGCCAGCGCCGCGCCCACCGCATAGTCGCCATTCAGCCGCCGCCCGAAGCCGCCGCCCAACAGGTAGCTCTTCATCACGATGCTGGCCTCGGGCCGGTCCAGCGCCTTGGCGAGCCACGGCAGCACCAAAGACTGCCACTGGTTGCCGGTGTGGATCTCCCAGACGCCGTCTTTCTCGAAGGCCAGCGCGTTGACCGGCTCCATCTGGAAGTGCAGGGCGGTCGCTGTCGTGTATGTCGCCTCGACTTTGGACTTGGCCGCGGCGAAGGCGGCATCGACGCCGGGGTCGTTCACCGCCATGCCGCCGGTCTTGGGATCGGCGATCAGCTCGACCGCGCGGCGCTGCAGATCAGCTTCCGACACCTTGGCCGCCGGGCCCGAGGTCCAGGTCACCTTGACCAGATCGCAGGCCCGGGTCGCGGCGATGAAGCTGTCGGCCACCACCACCACCCAGCCTGGCACGGTGCCGGACGGATCTGTGAGCGCGATGGATTTCTGATAGCCCGGCACCGCCTTGGCGGCGCTGTCGTCGATCGAGACCACGACGCTGTCGTTGCGGGTCGGCGGCAGTTTCGGCCGCGCGTAGACCATGCCCGGAACCTTGGCGTCGAGGCCATAGAGGCCCTGGCCGTTGGTCTTGTCCGGAATGTCGCGCGCGCGGGCCGCCTTGCCGACCAGCCGCCGCTCGGCCGCCGGCTTCATCGGCAGCTTGGCCAACTGTTCGGCCGTGAGGCTGCGGGCGAGCGCGCCGCGCTTGACGATCTCACCATAGGAGACCGACGCCTTGCCGGCATGGATCGCGCCGTTGCGCGCCACACAGGCGCCGGGCGCGACCTTCAGCAGCTTGGCGCCTTCCTCGATCAGCGCCATGCGGCCGGCGGCGCCGGCCTGGCTGTAGATCGGATAGCTCTGCCACACCGACCAACTGCCGCCGGTGACCATCAGGCCCCATTTGGGATCGGAATCGACCGTCTTGATCCGCACCTTCGACCAGTCGGCCTCCAGCTCGTCGGCGACGATGCGGGCGATGGCGGTGCCGACATGCTGGCCCAGCTCGGCGCGGATCACGTTGACGGTGACGATCCCCTCGCGGTCGATGGAATACCATAGAGTCGGCGCGAAGCCGGCGGGCGCGGCGCTGGCCGCGCTGGCCTCGCCGGCAAAGCCCATGGCGACGCCGGCGCTGGTGGCGGCGATCAGGAACCCGCGGCGCGACAGGGCGCCCGAAAGGTCTTCCGAAAGGTCCCCAGAAACGTCTCCGGGTCGGGTCACGGCGTTCATGCGTGCGCTCCCTGCTTGGTCTTGCCCGCCTTGGATTTGGCCGCCAGCTTGATCGCCTGCTTGATCCGCACATAGGCCATGCAGCGGCAGAGGTTGCCGTTCATACCCTGGTCGATCTCGGCGTCGGTGGGATGCGGTTTGGCGGCCAGCAAGGCGGCGGCCTGCATGATCTGGCCGGACTGGCAGTAGCCGCATTGCGGGGCCTGGGCCTCGATCCAGGCGAGCTGCACCGGGTGCGTGCCGTGCGGGTCCAGCCCCTCGATAGTGGTCACCGATTTGCCAGCGACGGCGCTCAGCGGGGTGATGCAGGACCGCACCGCCTTGCCGTCGATATGCACGGTGCAGGCCCCGCACTGGCCGATGCCACAGCCGAACTTGGTGCCGGTCAGCCCGACCTCGTCGCGAATGACCCACAACAGGGGCGCGTTATCCGGCCCGGCGACACTGACCTGCCGGCCGTTGATCTTCAGTGTGGTCATCGCGCAGCTCCCGTCGTGATTGGGGGTAGCGGACGCCGAACTCGCGCGTTCGGCAACGGCTATTTTGCGTGGACGGTCACGGTGACCTTGCGGTAGCCCGCTCCTCTCCCAGGCGGGCCGCCATGGGAGAGGTTGGGAGAGGGCGGCGCTGAGGCTGGATCTGCGCTCCGGTTGGACCCGTGAGGCGAGAGGATGCGGCCGGCCAAGGCTTAGGGAGGACCTCGCGCCAAGTCGCCCTCTCCCGGCCTCTCCCGCGATGCTGCGCATCTGCGAGAGGAGGAGGGTAGGGGAAGCCGGGATTTCAGGGATTTCGCCGCAAGTGGCGCGAATGACGGGACTTGAACCCGCGACCTCCGGCGTGACAGGCCGGCGCTCTAACCAACTGAGCTACATCCGCAACTTGGGACCGCGTGAAACGCGAGGGGCGTCTGATAGGTCCGAGGGGGAATCGTGTCAACGGAAGATACGGGGGAAGACGCAGGGCAAGATGCGGGGCGGAGCGGGACAGGCGCCGGTTTTCTGTGAGGTTTGGGCTCGTGTTTCGTGAGCTTTCCGCGCCGCAACACGACCCTGTTTGAAACCGCCCGAGGTGTGGTCTAGAACGGCCCGCGACTCCCCCGAGAGGCACCATGACCGCGTTCCTGCTCCAGTACCTGCCCATCGTGATCTTCTTAGGCATCGCGGCGGCGCTGGGCATCATCTTCATCGTCTTCGCGAGCGTCGTCGCGCCCAAGGCGCCGGACCCCGAGAAGCTGTCGTCCTACGAGTGCGGCTTCAACGCCTTCGATGACGCGCGGATGAAGTTCGACGTGCGATTCTATCTGGTCTCGATCCTGTTCATCATCTTCGACCTGGAAGTGGCCTTCCTGTTTCCCTGGGCCGTCGCGCTGATGAAGCTGCCGGCGGCCACCGGCCAGTTCGCCTTCTGGTCGATGATGAGCTTCCTGGGCGTGCTCACCGTGGGCTTCATCTACGAGTGGAAAAAGGGAGCCCTGGAATGGGAGTGATCGTTCCCGCGGGCCCGGGGGGCAACGCACCCCTCACGCCGGCTAACAGCGCCGGACGCACGACCGTTGAAGGCTACAACCCGCAAGCCCACGACCCGTTCTTCGACGGGGTGTCGCAACAGCTCGCCGACAAGGGCTTCATCACCGCCGGCGTCGACGACCTGATCACCTGGGCGCGCACCGGCTCGCTGATGTGGATGACCTTCGGGCTGGCCTGTTGCGCGGTCGAGATGATGCAGGCCTCGATGCCGCGCTACGACCTGGAACGCTACGGCTTCGCGCCGCGCGGATCGCCGCGCCAGTCCGACGTGATGATCGTCGCCGGCACGCTGGTGAACAAGATGGCGCCGGCGCTGCGCAAGGTCTACGACCAGATGCCCGAGCCGCGCTACGTGATCTCCATGGGCTCCTGCGCCAACGGCGGCGGCTACTACTATTTCAGCTATTCGACGGTGCGCGGCTGCGACCGGATCGTGCCGGTGGACGTCTATGTGCCGGGCTGCCCGCCGACCGCCGAGGCGCTGGTCTATGGCGTGCTGCAACTGCAGAAGAAGATCCGCCGCACCGGGACGATCATGCGATGAGCTGGCCCCCGCCGCTGGCGATCCTCGAGAAACTGGGCTCCTCCGTCGTCGCCAAGTCGAAGGGCGCGATCACCGCCTATGAGGTGATGTACGGCGAGCTCAACTTCACGGGCCCTGCGGTGCGGATCGTCGAGGCCCTGACCTATCTGCGCGACCACAAGGACCTCGGCTTCCACCAGCTGATCGACCTGTGCGGCGCGGACTATCCGGAGCGGCCCCTTCGCTTCGACGTGGTCTACCACCTGCTGTCGATGACCAAGAACCTGCGCTGCCGGATCAAGGTGCAGACCGACGAGGACACCGCCGTGGCCTCGGTCACCGCCGTCTATCCCGGCGCCGACTGGTACGAGCGCGAAGCCTTCGACATGTACGGCATCTTCTTCGACGGCCACCCGGACCTGCGCCGGATCCTCACGGACTATGGCTTCCACGGCCATCCGCTGCGCAAGGATTTCCCGATGACCGGCTACGTCGAGGTCCGCTACGACGACGAGCTGAAGCGGGTGGTCTATGAGCCGGTGAAATCCGTCGAGTGGCGCAACTGGGATTTCCTCAGTCCCTGGGAAGGCGCCGAGCCTGGCTATTCCCCGATGATTCCCGGCGACGAACGCGCCGCGCTGCCCGCTGCCCAGGCTCCGGCTGGCAAGGAGCCAGGTAAATGACCGGCGCCAACGCTCCCGCCAAGGCCGGCGACGTCTTCGCCCCCGACGTGCCCGCGACTCAAGAGGCGGGCGAGACCAAAGTCCGCAAGTTCAACATCAACTTCGGCCCGCAGCATCCGGCCGCGCACGGCGTGCTGCGCATGGTGCTGGAGCTGGACGGCGAGGTGGTCGAGCGCGTCGATCCGCACATCGGCCTGTTGCACCGCGGCACCGAGAAGCTGATCGAGGCCCGGCCCTATCAGCAGACGATTCCGTACTTCGACCGCCTCGACTACGTCGCGCCGATGAACCAGGAGCACGCCTACGTCATCGCGCTTGAGCGGCTGATGGGCGTGGACGTGCCGATCCGGGGACAGCTGATCCGGGTGCTCTACTGCGAGATCGGCCGCGTCCTGAACCACATCCTGAACATCACCACCCAGGCGATGGACGTGGGCGCGCTGACCCCGCCGCTCTGGGGCTTCGAAGAGCGCGAGAAGCTCATGGTGTTCTACGAGCGCGCGTCGGGCGCGCGCATGCACGCCAACTATTTCCGGGTCGGCGGCGTCCGCCAGGACCTGCCGCCGGAGCTGGTCGAGGATATCGCCGACTGGTGCAAAAAGGTTCCGAAGGTGTTCGACGACATCGAGGGCCTGATCACCGGCAACCGCATCTTCAAGCAGCGCAACGTCGACATCGGCAAGGTGACCAAGGACGAGGCGCTGGCCTGGGGCTTCTCCGGCGTGATGGTGCGCGGCAGCGGCATCGCCTGGGACCTGCGCCGCAGCCAGCCCTACGACTGCTACGACGAGATGGAGTTCGACGTGCCGCTGGGTGTGCACGGGGACTGCTACGACCGCTACCTCTGCCGCATGGAAGAGATGCGCCAGTCGGTGAAGATCATGGCCCAGTGCTGCGAGCGGCTGATGAAAACGCCCGGCCCGGCGCTCAGCCCCGACAACAAGATCGCGGCCCCCAAGCGCGGTGAGATGAAGCGCTCGATGGAAGCGCTGATCCACCACTTCAAGCTGTTCACCGAGGGCTATCGTACGCCGCCGGGCGAGGTCTATGCCGCCGTCGAGGCGCCGAAGGGCGAGTTCGGCGTCTACCTGGTCTCGGACGGGACCAACCGGCCGTACCGCTGCAAGATCCGCGCGCCGAGCTATCCCTTCCTGCAGGCCATGGACTGGATGAGCCGCGGCCACATGCTGGCCGACGTCTCGGCGATCCTCGGGTCGCTGGATATCGTGTTCGGGGAGATCGACCGTTGAGCGTCCGCAGGCTTGCCCAGATTCAACCGGCCAGCTTCGCCTTCTCCGCGGCGACGCTGAAACGTATCCGCGAGGTGGTGACCCACTTCCCGGCCGGCCGCCAGCAGTCGGCGGTAATCCAGGCCCTGTGGCTGGTGCAGAAGCAGGAAGGCTGGGTCTCTGAGCCCGCCATCCGCGCCGTCGCCGAGCTGCTCGGCATGGCCGCGATCCGGGTGCTGGAGGTCGCGACCTTCTACACCATGTTCATGCTGGAGCCGGTGGGCGAGGTGGCCCTGGTGCAGGTCTGCGGCACCACGCCGTGCCAGACGCGTGGGGCAGAGGCGCTTCTTTCTGTGTGCAAGAGAAAGTTCGGCCCGTCGAACCATCGCTCGGCCGACGGCAAGTTCTATTGGCAGGAGGTCGAGTGCATGGGCGCCTGCGCCAACGCGCCGATGGCCGCGATCAACGACTACTACTACGAGGACCTGACGCCGGAGAGCTTCGAGAAACTGCTCGACGACTTCGCCGCCGGCAAGAAGCCCAAGCCCGGCTCGGCCATCGGCAGGATGGGCTCGGCGCCGCAGGGTGGCCCGATCGCGCTGACCGACGCCAAGCTCTACGACGGGTCGCTGGCCAAGAAGATCACCATCCCCAACCTGCCGCCCAAGGCCTCCAAGACGAGGGCCCCGGCATGAGCCTCGATCTCGACCGGATGCGCCGCCGCAGTCATGGGGTTATGGCGATCAGCCTGCTGGCCGGCGTCTGCGCCGCGGCGGGCATCTACGGCTATCTCAAGCTGCACCAGCCCTGGACGATGGCGCTCTTCGTGGCCGCCGCCGTCGTGGGCTTCGGATGCCAGATCTGGTTCATCATCGGCCTGCGCGGCCCAAAGAACGGGGGCGCGTAGCGATGGTCGGTTTGCTCGCGGACAAGGACCGCATCTTCCTCAACATCTACGGCCAGCGCGACTGGGGCCTTGAGGGCGCCAGGCTGCGCGGCGCCTGGAACGGCACGAAGGATATCGTCGCCCAGACGCCGGAGTGGATCTGCGACCAGATCAAGGCCTCGGGCCTGCGCGGCCGCGGCGGCGCCGGCTTCGCCACCGGCCTGAAGTGGACCTTCATGCCCAAGGCCGAAAGCGAGCGGCCGCACTACCTGCTGGTCAACGCCGACGAGAGCGAGCCGGGCGCCTGCAAGGACCGCGACATCCTGCGCAACGACCCGCACCTGTTGATCGAGGGCTGCCTGATCGCCTGTAAGGCCATGCGGGCGCACACGGCCTACATCTATATCCGCGGCGAATATGTGCATGAGCGCGAGCGCCTGCTGGCCGCGATCAAGCAGGCCTATGACGCCAAGCTGATCGGCCCGGGCAACGTCCACGGCTGGGACTGCGACGTGCGCGTCACCCATGGCGGCGGCGCCTACATCTGCGGCGACGAAACCGCGCTGATGGAAAGCTTCGAGGGCAAGAAGGGCCAGCCGCGCCTGAAGCCGCCGTTCCCGGCCGGCGCCGGCATCTATGGCTGCCCGACCACGGTCAACAACGTCGAGACCATCGCCGTGGTCGGCACCATCCTGCGTCGCGGCGCCGGCTGGTTCGCCCAGTTCGGCACGGAGAAGTCCACCGGCACCAAGCTGTTCGCCGGCTCCGGCCACCTGAACAAGCCCTGCGTGGTCGAGGACGCGGTCGGCATTTCGGTGAAACAGCTGATCGAGGACCACTTCGGCGGCGTGCGCGGCGGCTGGGGCAACCTCAAGGCGGTGATCCCTGGCGGCATCTCGGTGCGGATGATCCCGGCCGAGCAGTGCGAAGAGGCCGTCATGACCTACGAGGACCTGCAGGCTCGCGGCTCCGGCCTCGGCACCGGCACGATGATCGTCTTCGACAAGGACGCGGACCTGGTGAAGGCCATCGCGCGCGCCTCCTACTTCTACAAGCACGAGAGCTGCGGCCAGTGCACGCCGTGCCGCGAAGGCACGGGCTGGATGTGGCGGGTGATGGAACGCATGGTCACCGGCGAGGCCGAGATGAGCGAGATCGACCTGCTGCTCGACGTCGCGTCCCAAGTCGAAGGCCACACCATCTGCGGCCTGGGCGATGCGGCGGCCTGGCCGATCCAGGGCCTGTTCCGCCACATCCGCCACGAGGTCGAGGACCGGATCACCCAGTACCGCGCCGGCAAACCTCACGTGCAGGGCGCGACCCTGCAGGCGGCGGAGTAGGGCGGATGAGCGAGGGACCGGATAATATCGTCCTGCAGATCCTCCGGCGCATCGAAACTCGGTTGGGCCGGGTCGAGCAGCGTCTGGATGACCTCACCGAGAGCGTGCGTGATATGAGCGTCCGGCTGGCCCACGTCGAAGAAAATCAATCCGGGCTTCAGCGGCGGCAGGATCGTTTCGATGCCGGGCTGGAACGGATAGAACGGCGCCTCGACCTGATCGACGGGCCGCCGGGAGTTCGCGAATAATGCCCATCTGCAAGGTCGACGGCGTCGAGGTTGAGTTCGAGCCCGGGATGAATGTCCTGCAGGTGGCGGAGCTCGCGGGGAAGGAAATCCCGCGCTTCTGCTACCACGAGCGGCTGAGCATCGCCGGCAACTGCCGCATGTGCCTGGTCGAGGTGAAGCCCGGTCCGCCGAAGCCGCAGGCGTCCTGTGCCCTGCCGGCCGCCGAGAACATGGAGATCTTCACCGACACGCCGATGGTCCGGAAGGCCCGGCATGGGGTGATGGAATTCCTGCTGATCAACCACCCGCTGGACTGCCCGATCTGCGACCAGGGCGGCGAGTGCGACCTGCAGGATCAGGCCATGGGCTATGGCCGCGACGACAGCCGCTACGCCGACAACAAGCGCGCCGTCGAAGAGAAGTTCATGGGGCCGTTGATCAAGACGGTCATGACCCGCTGCATCCAGTGCACCCGCTGCGTCCGGTTCATCACCGAGGTGGCCGGCGTGCCGGAAATCGGTCTCATCTCTCGCGGCGAAGACGTTGAAATCACGACTTATCTCGACAAGGCCGTGACCTCTGAACTCTCCGCCAACATCATCGACCTCTGCCCGGTGGGCGCGCTGACCTCGAAGCCCTACGCCTTCAACGCCCGGCCCTGGGAACTGAAGAAAACCGAGAGCGTCGATGTGATGGACGCCCTGGGCTCGGCGATCCGGGTGGATGCGCGCGGCTCGGCCGTGCTGCGCGTCCTGCCGCGCGTCAACGAGGACATCAACGAGGAGTGGATCTCCGACAAGACCCGCTATGCCGTCGACGGCCTGGCCCGGCAGCGTCTGGACCGTCCCTACATCCGCGAGGCCGGCAAGCTGCGCCCGGCGACGTGGTCGGAAGCGCTGGATGCGGTGGCGACCAGGCTGAAGGCCACCGCGCCCGACCGCATCGGCGTCATCGCCGGGGCCTTGCAGGACGCGGAGTCCATGAAGGCCGCGCTCGACCTGTTCCGGGGTCTGGGCGTGCAGTCGATCGACTGCCGCGAGGACGGCATGGCGCTGGGTGATGGCCCGCGCCAGAGCTGGCTGTTCAACTCGACGATCTCCGGCATCGAAGACGCCGACGTCGTGCTGCTGGTCGGCGTCAATCCGCGGCTGGAAGCCTCGGTGCTGAACGCGCGCCTGCGTAAGCGTTGGCTGGCCGGCGCGCTGAAGGTGGGGGTGATCGGCGAGCCGGTCGATCTGACCTATCCTTACGAATACCTGGGGGCGGGCCCGAAGAGCCTGGCTGGCCTTTCCAAGGCCAAGGGCGACTTCGTCACGGCGCTGAAATCGGCCAAGGCTCCGGCCATCATCGTTGGGGCCGGCGCGCTGAACCGCCCCGACAGCGCCGCGGTGCTGCGGGCCGCGGGCGCGGTCGCCAATAGCTTCGGCATGACCTGGAACGTGCTGCACTCAGCGGCCTCGCGCGTCGGCGGCCTGGACCTCGGGTTCACGCCCGGCGAGGGCGGCAAGACGGCGGGCGAACTGGCGGCCAAGGGCGGCGCCGACGTGCTGTTCCTGCTGGGCGCCGACGAGATCGATGCGTCGGCCTCCGGGGCCTTCACCGTCTATCTGGGCACGCACGGCGACCGTGGCGCGCACGGCGCCGACGTGATCCTGCCGGGCGCTGCCTATACCGAAAAGAACGGCCTCTACGTCAACACCGAGGGCCGGGTGCAGCAAGGCGTCCGCGCGGTGTTCCCCAAGGGTGAGGCCAAGGAAGACTGGGCGATCCTGCGGGCGCTGTCCGAACGCCTGGGCGCCAAGCTGCCCTACGACAGCCTGGACCAGCTGCGCAGCCATCTGTTCGCCGACCATCCGAGCTTCGGCCGCATCGACCACGTGGATGGCCCGCAAGCCGCCGCCGACCTCGACCTGGGATCGCTGGGCGGCCAACAGGGGGGCGGCCAACAGGGGGGCGGGAAGGGCGAGGTCTCCGACGCGCCGTTCGTAAGCGCCATCACGGCCTTCTATCAGAGCAACGCCATCGCGCGCGCCAGCGTGACCATGGCCGAGTGCGCCGCCCAGGCCTCGGGCGCGTCGAAGATCGCGGCGGAATAGGAATGGTCTTGCAACATACGCCGCTCATCCCCGCGAAGGCGGGGACCCAAGCTGAGTCCGCGGGTGGAGTGGGGCTTTGCCAACGCCTGGACGCCCTATGGATTCCCGGCTTCGCGGGGACGAGCGGTAAGGGGGTGAGCGCATGAGCCCGGCCGTCATCAATTCCGACAGCCCGGTGATCTGGACCCTGCTGACCGTCGGTCAGATCCTGCTGGTGACCGTGGTCCTGCTGCTCACGCTGGCCATCTTCCTGATCTACGGCGACCGTAAAATCTTCGCCGCCGTGCAGATGCGCAGGGGCCCCAACGTCGTGGGTCCTTTCGGCCTGCTGCAATCCTTCGCCGATCTCGGCAAGTTCCTGATCAAGGAACTGGTGATCCCGGCCGGCGCCGACAAGTTCGTCTTCCTGCTGGCGCCGATGATCAGCGTCACCCTGGCGCTGGGCTCGTGGGCGGCCATGCCGTTGGCGCCGGGCTGGGTGGTCTCCAACATCAATGTGGGGATCCTCTACCTGTTCGCGGTCTCCTCCCTGGGCGTCTACGGCATCATCATGGGCGGCTGGGCGTCCAACTCGAAGTACCCGTTCCTGGGCGCGCTGCGCTCGGCGGCGCAGATGGTCAGCTACGAGGTCTCCATCGGCTTCGTGATCATCACGGTGATCCTGCTGTCTGGCAGCCTGAACCTGACACGCATCATCGAGCTGCAGGCCGGCGGCTTTTGGCACTGGAACATCCTGGGCGGCGCGGGACTGCAAAACCTGCCGCTGGCCCTGGTGATGATTCCCATGGGCGTGATCTTCTTCATCTCCGGGCTCGCCGAAACCAACCGCCCCCCATTCGACCTTCCCGAGGCCGAGAGCGAGCTCGTGGCCGGCTACGCCATCGAATACGGTTCGACGCCCTACCTGCTGTTCTACCTGGCGGAGATGTCGAACATCCTGCTGATGAGCGGCCTGATGGCGGTGCTTTTCCTGGGCGGCTGGCAGGCCCCGTTCCCGACCGCAACGCTCACCGCGCACTGGGCGCCGACAGCGGTCAGCCTGTTCGGGTTCATGTGGCTCTATCTGAAGTCACTCTTCGTCTTCTTCATGAACGCTATGGTCCGCGCCGTGGTGCCGCGTTACCGCTACGATCAGCTGATGCGTCTGGGCTGGAAGGTGTTCCTGCCGACCTCGCTGGTCGCCGTCGCGATCGTCGCCGGCTGGCGGGTCTATGCGCCGGTGATGGGATGAAGTCTCTGGTGCTGATCCTCGCCGCCACCCTGGGCCTCGGCGCGTGCGAGACCACGGGCAACAACGTGTCCGGCACCGCCGACTACGACTCGCTGAAGCGCGCGACCGACGACTGCAAGGCCACCGGCGGGAACCTCGTCCTGAAGGTCGAGGGCAACGCGATGTACATCCAAGACTACGTCTGCAAGGTGAAATGATGTTCAGCCGTATCGGACAGGCGATGAAGGGCGCGATGCTGCTGGACTTCGCCGGCGCGCTCGGCCTCGGGCTGAAATACATGGTGCGCCCCAAGGCCACCGTCCTCTATCCGCACGAGCGCAATCCGCAGAGCCCGCGGTTCCGGGGCGAGCACGCGCTGCGCCGCTATCCGAACGGCGAGGAACGCTGCATCGCCTGCAAGCTGTGCGAGGCGATCTGCCCGGCCCAGGCCATCACCATCGAGGCCGAGCCCCGCGAAGACGGCAGCCGGCGCACGACCCGCTATGACATCGACATGGTCAAATGCATCTACTGCGGCCTGTGCCAGGAGGCCTGCCCGGTGGACGCCATCGTCGAAGGGCCCAACCTGGAATTCGCGGTCGAGACGCGCGAAGAACTCTACTACGACAAGGCCAAACTGCTCGACAATGGCGACCGCTGGGAACGCGAGATCGCGAAGAATCTGGAACTGGATGCGCCCTATCGCTAAGACCCGCGCGGGTCTTCGCGCCAAGCGAATCTAAGACGAAACGACGGGAGCTGGAACAGCCGATGGCCCTGCAGGCGATCGCATTTTATCTGATGGCGGCGGTGACGCTGGCGAGCGGCGTGGCCGTCGTCTCGGCGAAGAATCCTGTCCACTCCGTGCTGTTCCTGATCGCGTCGTTCTTCTCGGCGGCGGGCCTGTTCGTGCTGCTCGGGGCCGAGTTCCTGGCGATGCTGCTGGTGGTCGTCTACGTGGGCGCCGTGGCGGTGCTGTTCCTGTTCGTGGTGATGATGCTGGACGTCGACTTCGCCCAGCTGCGCCAGGGTTTCGCCCGCTACATGCCGCTGGGCGGCCTGATCGCCGGGGGCCTGGCCATCGAGATGGTCGTGGTCTCCACCACGGTCGCCACCAACGGCGCGGCCCGTCTCAACGATACGCCAATGGCCCAGGGCAAGGACTCGCTGGCCGGAGTCTCCAACGCCGAGGCGATCGGGCGCGTGCTCTATACGAACTACGTCTACTTCTTCCAGGCCGCCGGCATGGTGCTGCTGGTGGCGATGATCGGGGCCATCGTGCTGACGCTCCGCCACAAGCCCGGCGTGAAGCGCCAGATCATCATGGATCAGGTGCTGCGCACGCCCGCGACCGGCATGACCATGGTCTCGCCCAAGCCCGGCGAAGGGATCGACATATGATCATTGGTCTCGCCCACTATCTCGCGGTCGCCGCGATCCTTTTCACCATCGGGGTCTTCGGCATTTTCGTGAACCGCAAGAACATCATCGTCATCCTGATGTCGGTGGAGCTGATCCTGCTCGCCGTGAACATCAACCTCGTGGCCTTCTCGGCCTACCTCGGCAACGTCACCGGCCAGATCTTCGCGATGTTCGTGCTTACCGTCGCGGCCGCCGAGGCCGCCGTGGGCCTGGCGATCCTGGTGACCTTCTTCCGTAACCGTGGCGACATCGCCGTGGACGACGCCTCGATGATGAAGGGCTGAGCATGGACGCCAAGCTCCTCGTCACCATCATCCTCTACGGTCCGCTGCTGGGCGCGATCGTCGCTGGGCTGTTCGGCAAGCGGCTGGGCGCCCTCGTCTCCATGTCGGTGACCACCGGCTTCCTGATGCTGTCGGCGGTCCTGTCGTGGGTGGTGTTCAGCCAGTGGACCTGGGGCGGCCTCGAGCCCTTCACCATCACCTACGCGCCGTTCATTCAGGTCGGCAAATTCGTCTCCAACTGGTCGTTCCGGCTGGATGGCCTGTCGGCGGTGATGCTGGTCGTGGTGACCACGGTCTCCAGCCTCGTGCACCTCTACAGCTGGGGGTACATGGCGGAAGACGACGGCAAGCCGCGGTTCTTCGGCTACCTGTCGCTGTTCACCTTCGCCATGCTGAGCCTGATCAGCGCTGCGGACTTCATGCAGCTGTTCTTCGGCTGGGAAGGCGTGGGCCTGGCGAGCTACCTGCTGATCGGCTTCTGGCACCACAAGCCCACCGCCAACGCCGCGGCGATCAAGGCTTTCGTGGTCAACCGGGTCGGCGACTTCGGCTTCGCGCTCGGCATCATGACGGTCTTCTGGTCGCTGGGCTCGATCCAGTTCGCCCAGATTTTCCCGCTGGTCGCCGGCCACGCCAATGACGCCTGGAATTTCGCCGGCCACAGCTTCCGGCTCATGGACCTTGCGTGCGCGCTGCTGTTCGTGGGCGCCATGGGCAAGTCGGCCCAGTTCTTCCTGCACACCTGGCTGCCGGACGCCATGGAAGGCCCGACCCCGGTGTCCGCCCTGATCCACGCCGCGACCATGGTCACCGCCGGCGTCTACATGGTCTGCCTGCTGTCGCCGATGTTCGAATATGCGCCGGTCGCCAAGCACATCGTCGTGGTGATCGGGGCCATCACCGCGCTGTTCGCCGCCACCGTCGGTCTGGTGCAGAACGACATCAAGCGGGTCATCGCCTATTCGACCTGCTCACAGCTTGGCTACATGTTCATGGCCGCCGGCGTCGGCGCCTATCAAGCCTCGATGTTCCACCTGTTCACCCACGCCTTCTTCAAGGCCCTGTTGTTCCTGGGCGCCGGATCGGTGATCCACGCCATGGCCCACGAGCAGGACATGCGCCGCTACGGCAACCTGGCGAAGTACCTGCCGGTGACCTTCGTGGTCATGACCATCGGCACCATCGCGATCACCGGCCTGGGCATCCCGGGTCTGGGCGGTTTCGCCGGCTTCTATTCCAAGGACTCGATCATCCAGGCAGCCTACAGCGCCGGGCACGCGGGCGATCCGATCGGCTATTTCGCGTTCGTCATGGGGGTGTTCGTGGCCGGGCTCACCGCCTTCTACTCCTGGCGTGTGGCCTTCTTCACCTTCAACGGCCATGCCCGCTGGACGTCGCAAGACCTCGAGCATCATTGGCACAACCGCGATCATGACCACGGTGATCAGGCTCACGACGACCACGCTCACGCCGCCGAGAGCCATTCGGAACCCGACACCGGCGACCACGGGGGCGAACATGTCCATCTGCCGCACGAGAGCCCGTGGACCATGCGCCTGCCGCTGATCCTGCTGTCGATCGGCGCGATCGCCTCGGGCTTCGTTTTCGCCGGCAAGTTCATCGGCGAGCAGCACCTGGAATTCTGGAAGGGCGCGATCTTCACCGCCGCCAACAACCACGTCCTGGCCGAGGTCGAGGCGCCGCTCTGGATCGCTCAGGCGCCGCTGATCGTCTCGGTGCTGGGCCTGCTGTTCGCGGCCTGGATGTACATCGTCAAGGAAGGCATCGGCGCCAGGTGGGCGGCGGCCCAGGGCCCGGTCTACCTGTTCCTCTACAACAAGTGGTTCTTCGATGAGCTCTATGAGGCGACCTTCGTGAAGGGCGCCAAGCTGCTGGGCGACCTGTTCTGGAAGGGCGGCGATCAGAAGCTGATCGACGGCCTGGGTCCCGACGGGGTCTCCGCCGTCTCGATACAGGTGGGCAAGGGCGCGGGCCGCCTGCAGACCGGATTTCTCTATCACTACGCCTTTGTGATGCTGCTCGGCGTCGCGGCGATCCTGTCCTACGCCCTCTGGGCCTGGAACGCGTAAGGGAGCGCCGGTCGTATGCCCATTCTCTCCCTCATCACCTACGCCCCGATCCTGGGCGTCGCCGGCATCCTGGCGCTGCGTCTGTTCGGCAAGGCCGACGATCCGAAGACGGTGAACGCGG
Organism: Alphaproteobacteria bacterium; assembly: GCA_025359785.1. Classification (GTDB taxonomy): domain Bacteria; phylum Pseudomonadota; class Alphaproteobacteria; order Caulobacterales; family Caulobacteraceae; genus Phenylobacterium. The sequence goes on from JANYET010000069.1 coordinate 44,653, forward strand.
CCAAGTGGATCGCGCTGATCGCGACCCTGGCGACCCTGGCGCTCTCGGTCCTGCTGGTCGTGCAGTTCAATCCCAGCGACAGCGGCTTCCAGTTCGTCGAGGACACGCCCTGGTTCGCGGGCCTCCACTACCGCATGGGCGTAGACGGTATTTCCGTGCTGTTCGTGCTGCTGACCGCCTTCCTGATGCCGATCTGCATCGCCGCCTCCTGGAAGGCGATCGAGAAGCGCGTCCTCGAATATATGATCGCGTTCCTGCTGCTGGAGAGCCTGGTGATCGGGGTCTTCTGCGCGCTGGATATCGTGCTGTTCTATATCTTCTTCGAATTCGGCTTGGTGCCGATGTTCCTGATCATCGGCATCTGGGGCGGCGCGCGGCGGGTCTACGCGGCCTTCAAGTTCTTCCTCTACACCCTGCTGGGTTCGGTGCTGATGCTGGCCGCGATCCTGGCGATGATCGGGATTTCCCACACCAGCTCGATCCCCGAGCTGATGGCCTATCACTTCGCGCCGGGCGTCCAGACCTGGCTGTTCCTGGCCTTCTTCGCGTCGTTCGCGGTGAAGATGCCCATGTGGCCGGTCCACACCTGGCTGCCTGACGCCCACGTCGAGGCGCCCACGGCGGGTTCGGTGATCCTGGCCGGCATCCTGCTGAAGATGGGCGGCTACGGCTTCCTGCGCTTCAGCCTGCCGATGTTCCCGCAGGCGTCGCACTATTTCACGCCGCTGGTCTTCGCGCTCAGCGTGATCGCCGTCGTCTACACCTCGCTCGTCGCCTTCCGGCAGACCGACATCAAGAAGCTGATCGCCTATTCCTCGGTGGCCCACATGGGCTTCGTGACCATGGGCATCTTCTCCGGCAACGCGGTCGGCGAGCAGGGCGCGATCTTCCAGATGCTGAGTCACGGGGTGATCTCCGGCGCGCTCTTCCTCTGCGTCGGCGTGGTCTACGACCGCATGCACACCCGCGAGATCGCCTTCTACGGCGGCCTCGTCACCCGCATGCCGTGGTACGCGGCCACCTTCATGCTGTTCACCATGGGCAACGTCGGCCTGCCGGGCACCAGCGGATTCGTCGGCGAGATTCTGACCATGACGGGCGCCTATGGCGTCTCGACCTGGACGGCGATCGTGGCGGCGACCGGGGTGATCTTCTCGGCGGTCTATGCCCTGTCGCTCTATCGCCGCGTGGTGTTCGGCACGATCACCAACACCAAGCTTGCCGACATCACCGATCTCGACTGGCGCGAAGTGGCGATCTTCGCGCCCCTGATCGCCGCCACCCTGATCCTGGGCGTCCAGCCCGGGCTGGTGATGAACCTGACCCAGGCCTCCGTGGACCATCTGGTCTCGGCCTACCAAGCGGCCATTGGGGGCTAAACTTCGAATGACCTTCTCCGCCGATCTTGGCCTGGCCTATCCCGAACTGATCCTCGCCATCGGCGCGCTGGTGCTGCTCGTCGCCGGCGCGTTCGCCCCGAAGGCCGCCCGCGCGGTCGGCTGGGGCGGCGTTCTGGTGCTGGCCGCCGCGGCGTTCCAGGCGGCCACCGGTCCCCTGGGGCGCGGGTTCTCCGGCGGCATCGTCGCCGACGATGCGTCGGCCTTCGCGCAGGTTGCGATCTTCATCGCCAGCGCCATCGCCATCCCTCTGGGCCAGAAGTGGTTCGCCCAGCGCAACATCCGCAACTTCGAGTTCCCGGTGCTGATCCTGCTGGCCGCCTTGGGCATGGCCATGATGGTCTCGGCCGGCGACCTGATCGCGCTCTATATCGGCGTCGAGCTGCAGTCGCTGGCGCTCTACGTCCTGGCCGCCATGCACCGCGACGACGCCAAGGCCTCGGAAGCCGGCCTGAAGTACTTCGTGCTGGGCGCGCTGTCGTCGGGCCTGCTGCTCTACGGCGCCTCGCTGATCTACGGCTTCGCCGGCTCCACCAAGTTCGACGACATCGCCGTGGCGGTCCATGCGG
>JANYET010000005.1 GCA_025359785.1 Alphaproteobacteria bacterium
CCTGGCCGCGGCCTTAGCTCACCTTGGCCTTCGCGTCGGCCTCCTGGACGCCGACATCTATGGCCCGTCGGCGCCACACATGATGGGCATCAAGGAGGAGCCGACCTTCGACGACGACAAGCGCCTGATCCCGCTCATGGCTTGGGGCGTCAAGGTGATGTCCATCGGCTTCATCGTCGAGGACGGCACGGCCAATATCTGGCGCGGACCGATGGCCTCGTCAGCACTGCGCACCCTGATGAACAGCGTCTGGGGCACGGAGGACGATCCGCTGGACGTGCTGGTCATCGACCTGCCGCCCGGCACCGGCGACATTCAGCTGACGTTGGTTCAGCGCCTGCAGCTCGACGGCGTGGTAATCGTCTCGACCCCGCAGGAGATCGCGCTGATTGACGCGCGGCGCGGCGCCACGATGTTCCGCAAGACCGGGGCTTCGATCCTGGGCGTGGTGGAGAACATGGCCTGGTTCGCCGATCCCGCGACCGGTGCGCGCGTCCACATCTTCGGCGAGGGCGGCGCGGCGCGCGAGGCCCAGGCGCTGGGGGTGCCGCTGCTGGGCCAGATCCCCATCGAACAGGCGCTGCGTCAGGCGTGCGACGACGGCGCGCCGCTGGTGGTGACCTCGCCCGACAGCCCGGCGGCCCACGTCTTCATGGACATGGCCCGCCGGCTCGCCTGAGCCGCTATTCAGCAGCGGCGGTCTCGCCGGGCCCCGACAGACTTTCCGCGCCGGCGATCTCGTCGAGCTTCGCCCGGATTTCGCTCTGCCGCTTGGCGTCGAGCTTGTAGCCGATCAGGCAGACCGACCCGATCACAACCAGGATGATCGGCGCGAAGACGTAGCACATATTCAGGCCGCGGATGGCCTCAGGCGTGTTGTGCGCGCCCGGCTTGGCGACGAACCCGACGAGGTCGAGGATGGGGTAGATGATCGTCACCGCCAGTGAGGACCCCAGTTTCTGCGTCAGGGTCACCAGGGCATAAAGCACGCCGGACCGCTCATGGCCGGTCTGCAGGCGTACCTCGTCGGCGACGTCGGCGACCATCGCCCGGATGAGCACGATAAAGGCCGAACCGCAAAAGCCGACGCTGAACATGCTGACGAAGGTCGGCCAGAACAGACCGGCCGGCACCAGCATCAGGATGGTCTGTGTGATCGCGTAACCCAGGCCCGCGAGCTGCACGGTGCGGTGCTTTCCGAGGCTCTGGGCGACGCGCGCCCAGAACGGTGCGCCAAGGATTCCGGAAGCGCCGTAGGGGATGAGCAGGAGGCTGACAGCGCCAAGCGCGAAGCCCTTGGATTCATGAAAAAAGAAAAGATAAATCGGGGCGCTGGAGCCCGGGCCGAGGATCAGGAAGAGGTCCGCGCCCAACAGACGCAGCATCGATTTGTTGGTGAAGACGGCGAGGTAGTCCTTCAGCGTGTTGCGATCCTTGCCGACTGAGGGCGCGACACGTTCCGGCGTCGAGATCGTCGCGATCAGCACCATCACGGTGGCGACCACCATGATGATCCAGCCGATGGTCGGGATACTGGCTGGGTCGGCCGGGCGGATCCGGCCCTGGGTTAGCAGAGGGGTGGCCTGCAACAGGGCGGACCCGGCGACGCCGACCCCCAGCATCCAGCCGAACATCCGGGAGCGCTCATTGTAGCTGCCGCTGAGCGAGGCGGCCCAGGCGGAATGGCCCAGCACCAGCATCGAATAGGCGACATAGAGCAGGATGTACCAGGTGAAGAGGTAGCCGGTATCGGGGTGCAGCGGCGGGTTGAACACCTTGTAGACCGCCACCCACAGCACCGGCAGCCCGGCCAGGAACCAAGGCCGGTAGCGACCCATCGCAGTCCGCGTCTGGTCCATCAGCCAGCCCAGGGCCAGGTCGACGCCCAGGTCGGCCAGCCGAAGCGCGCCTATGGTGAGTCCGATGGCGGTCAGCGAGATGCCCATCCTGCCCGCGTAGAACGGCGGCAGATAGGTCGAGAGCATGCTGACCAGCAGATAGGCCGGGATACTGCCGAGGGAAAAGGCGAGCAATCGGGGCGTGGAAAGTCGACCCCCCCGTGCCGCGGAGGCTGAAGTCACTGTGCGTCTCCCAAAATGAATAGGTCACCCTCTGATGGGGCTCTTATGCAGACAGGAGAGCTTGCGGATCGCCGGGGCGCAAGCGCTTTCCGGCCGGCGATCGGTCAGGGGTGGCCGATGATCGGCTCGCCGGTGGAGGCCGCCAGGCCTTGCACCGCGGGGCTTTCGCCATAGGTGGCGTCGCGGCGGGCGAGTTGCTCGCGGATATCCGCGTGCCTCTCCGGGGTCAGCTTGTAGCCGATGAAGCAGGCGCCGGCGATCATCACGAAGAAGATGGGGCCGGTCACGTAGATCAGCTGAAGCGCCTCGATGGCTTGCGGCGTGTTCACCGCGCCCGCCTTGGCCTGGTATCCGATCGTCGCCAGCAGCACGAAGGTCAGGGCCGACAGTCCGGAGGCGATCTTCGAGGAGCCGATGGTCAGTGCGTACATCAGCCCCATCCACTCGCGACCGTTGTCCAGCCGGATCTCGTCAGCGATGTCGCCGGTAAGAGCGCGGATCATGACGGTAATTCCGGACTGCATGGCCCCGACCACGAACATGCCCGGTACGAAGGCGAGGAAATTGCTCCGGGGCAGGAACGGCAGGATCATCAGGCCGACCGAGTAGACGGTCGTGGCCGCCATCAGGGCTCGGTGCTTGCCAATCCGGTTGCCCAGCCACGCCACACCCGGCGCGCCCGCGAAGCCCGCGGCGATGTAGATCATCAGCAGCAGATTGGCCGAGGTCGTATCGAATCCGCGACTGTCCTTGAAGTAGAAAAGGTAGAGGGCGGCCATCCAACCCGGGCCAAGCGTCGCGCAAACGTCGGCGGCCAGCAGCCGGATCACGTTTCCCCGGCGCAGAAGCACGAGATAGTCCCTCAGCCTGATCTTGTGCGGAGCCTCCACCGTCAGGGGCTCGGGCGTCGTGAACAGCACCACCGACACCGTGACGGGGAGCGCCAGGATGATGAACCAGATCATCGCGCGGACGCCTTCGCCGTCGGAATAGTGCAGCTTCTGCATGACGATCGGGATCACCAGCACCGCCACCGCGCCGGCCACCCCCAGGCCGATGACCGCGCCGAAGACCCGGTTGCGCTGCTGGTAGGTCGGCCCCAGGACGCCGCCCCAGGCCAGGTGCGACAGGTAAACCATCGAGTAGCCGATGTAGAGAAACAGCAGCATGCCGCTCAGCCCGAGTTGGCTGGTCGAGGTGTTCGCCTTCAGGATCAGGTACAGGCCCGCCATCAGGACCGGCGTCCCAAGGATGAGCCAGAGCCGGTAGCGTCCGAAGCGGGTCCGGGTTCGGTCCATCCCCATGCCCAGAACCGCGTCGATGGGGATATCGACGAGGCGCACCATCGCGAACGCCGCGCCCACCACCGCCAGCTCCAGGCCTATGTGGCTCGCGAAGTACCGCGGCAGGTGGACGCTGATGGCCAGGACCAGCGCCTGGATCGGGATGCTGGCGCTGGCGAAGGCCAGCACCGAGGGCAGGGAAAGCCCGGGCGGCGTCGCGGCTTTGGCCTTTGACAAGTCGAACCTCCTCGCGCCCAGCCTCTGGCGGGCGGGGTCAGGTCAAGAGGTTACGCCCGGCAGCCTTGCGCCACGCAAGTGGATTCGGCGTAATCTCGGCCGCCGGGGCCGCTTTAGCCGCCCTGCATCTTGCGGAACACCTTGCCGCTCTGTTCGCCGCCGGCGTTGTAGGGCTGTTGGCCGGTCGGATCGGTGATCTTGGCCCAGTTGTCGCGGACCTCTTCCACCGACAGGCCGCCGTCGCCCAGGTAGACGCCCTCGGTCTCGACGATGTGAGCCAGCGCGAAGACCCCGGCGCCGGCGGTCAGGATGCAGCCGGTGGGGGCCTCTTCCGAGCACAGGAACACCACGCCCGGCGTCACATACTCAGGCTTGAGCTTTTCGAGGATGGCCGGCGGCATCAGGTTCTCGGTCATCCGCGTGGCGGCCACCGGGGCGATCGCGTTGACGTGGATGTTGTTTTTCTGCCCTTCGAGCTTCAGCGTGTTCATGAACCCGATGATGCCCAGCTTGGCGGCGCCATAGTTCGACTGGCCGAAGTTGCCGTAGAGACCGGACGAGGAGGTCGTGCAGACGATGCGGCCGTAGTTCTGCTCGCGCATGATCTCCCAGACGGCCTTGGCGGGCTTCACCGTGCCCATCAGGTGGACGCCCAGCACGAACTCGAAGTCGGCAATCTCCATCTTGGAAAAGGTCTTGTCGCGCAGCACGCCGGCGTTGGCGACCAGGATGTCGATCCGGCCCCAGGCGTCCATGGCGTGCTTGACCATCAGGGCCACGCCCGCGTCGTCGGTGACCGAGGAGCCGTTGGCGATGGCTTCGCCGCCCAGCGCCTTGATCTCGGCGACGACGGCGTTCGCCGCATCCGATCCGCCGCCCGAGCCGTCCATCGACCCGCCCAGGTCGTTGACCACGACCTTCGCGCCACGGCGGGCGAGTTCCAGGGCGTGCTGGCGGCCAAGGCCCCCACCGGAGCCGGTGACAATGGCCACTTTGCCGTCGAAACGGATGTCCGCCATGGGAAAGTCCTATCCTTAAAGCGCGCTTGGGATTCGGCGCGCCTTGTGCGGGGAGAGGCCGGTCGCGTCAAGGCGCTCCCTCCCCTCCCTTGATGGGGAGGGTGGCGAGCGAAGCGAGACGGGTGGGGAAGTGTGGGCCGGAGCGCTGACTCGGAACTTGAGCGCGACTTCCCCACCCTGATCGCTGCGCGATCTGTCCCTCCCCATTCGGGGAGGGCAGGTCTTACCCCGCCGCCGGGGTGCTGGCCTGGGCCTGCTGCTGGGTGCGCAGGAACTTCACCAGGACGCGCTGGCCAATCAGGAAGGGCGCGCCGTCGGTGCCGACCACAACCTCCACGACCCGCTCGTCGGACTTCTCGGTCGGATCGTCGGACTGCAGCTTGCGGGCCCCGAACACCGCGGCGCGGCGCAGCACCTTGCCGGTGACGACCTTGCTCGGGTCGGCTTCCGGCGACAGCTGCACGCTCTGGCCGATGATCACGAAGGGCAGGGCGCTCTCGGTGATTTCGGCGCGCACGATGCGGCTGGCCTTGGGCTCCAGGTCGAACATGTTGGAGACGTTCAGGGTCGAGGCGCCGGCGCCGGGGTTGGCGTAGCGGCGCACGATACGGCCGTCGGCCGGCGCGCGGATGATCGTCAGCTCCTGGAAATAGCGGGCCTGGTTCAGCTTGGCCCGCGCCGCGCCGACGGCGGCGTTCTGGGCCTCGATGCCGGCCTGCGCCTGGCGAACGGCGTCCTGCGCCTGGTCGATGCGCTGGCCGGCCACATAGTTGGCGGCCACCAGCCCTTGCAGGCGGCCCAGTTCGCGCCGGGCCGTGGAGAGCTGGACCTGCAGCACCGGAATCTGCGCTTCGGCCATGCGCATGTCGGCCGCGGCGCTGTCGGCCTGCAGCCTGGGCTGATCGTCCTCCAGCCGGGCCAGGACCTGCCCCTTGACCACGGTGTCGCCTTCCTGGGCGAGCACTTCGCGGACCACACCGGACGTGCGCGCCGCGACCTGGATCACGCCGCCTTCCACGTCGGCCTTGCCGTTGGCGATGGCCACGAAGGGGCTCTTGGGCGCCTTGGCGGCGGCGACCTTGGCGGCCTCGGCCTTCTTGGCGGTGGCCTGCTTGGACATGACGACGCCGCCGGCGCCCAGGGCCACGACCAGGGCGATGACGACCCAGACGATGCGGTTACGGAGGAAGGCGAACATGACGTTTGGTCCTCAAGTCCCCGCCATGGCGGGCTGGTGGTGATGGCCGCGATCGCTCGGCGCCGACAGCGGGTCGGCGCGCCGGTCGTTGAGGATGTGTCCGTCCTCGATATGGATGACGCGGTCGGCATAGGATTCGAGGCGCGGGTCGTGGGTCACGCAGATCACCGCGGCGCCGAACGACTTGGCGGCGCGCTGCAGCAGCTTGATCACGATCTGGCCGTTCTCGCCGTCGAGCGCGCTGGTCGGCTCGTCAGCGAACAGCAGCTGCGGGTCCTTGGCGATGGCGCGCGCGATGGCCACCCGCTGCTTCTCGCCGCCGGACATCTCGGAGGGACGCGAGTTCATCCGCGTCTCCAGACCGACCTCGGTGAGCGCGATCGCCGCCTTGTGGCGGGCTTCCGAACGCGAATAGCCCTTGTATTTCAGGATGATCTCGACCTGCTGCAAGGCGGTCAGGGCCGGGAACAGGTTGAAGCCCTGGAAGATGAAGCCGCAGTGGTCGAGCCGGAAGCGGTCGATCTTGCCGGGCCGGTAGCTCCAGAGGTCCTCGCCCATGGCGCTGACCGAGCCCGCGTCGGGCTTCAGCAGCCCCGAAAGCGACGCGACCAGGGTCGACTTGCCCGAGCCGGACGGGCCCATGACCATGGTCACTTCGCCATGCAGGGCCTCGAAGTCGACGGACTTCAGCACCTCGATATGGGTGCGCCCGGTCTTGAAGCGCTTCACCAGGCCTTTCGCGACCAGGGCCGGAGGACGGTTGGTGGGTCGGATGATGAGTTCAGCGTTCATCGCAGCAGGTCCGCGGGTTGGCTCTTCTTCAGGACACCCAGGGACAGGACGCCCGAGAGGATGGAGATGACCGCCAGCAGGATCGCCACCGTGAGCACCCAGGGCAGCGGAAAGCCCATCGGCATCCCCAGGCTCAAGGCCAGCAGGTAGACCGCGTAGGTGAAGACCGCCGTGGCGATCAGCCCGGCCACTCCGACCCACAGGGACAGCTCCAGCACGATCTTGCTGAGCGAGCCCATGGAGACGCCGAGCGCGCGCAGGCTGGCGAATTCCTTGATGCTGGCCAGGATCGCGCCGCGCAGGGTCTGCGAGGTGATCCCGATGCCGATCAGCAGACCCAGGAACAGCGAGAAGCCCAGGAAGATGCCGATGATCTGCTCGCCCATGATCGCGTTCTGATTGGCCTTGCCCAGCGCTTCGCGGGTCCAGGCCCGATAGAGGCCGTGCGAATTGGCGTTCAGCTGGTCGACGACGGCCTGGACCTGCTGGGGGTCCCTGATCCGCACCATCAAGGGCCCGGTCTTGCCGTTCTTCGCGCCCATCCCCAGCAGGCGCAGGGTGTCGCGCGACATGTAGACGGTGGGTTGGTCGATGTTGGGATAGTTTTCCAGAATGCCGCGGAGATGCACGGTCTTGCCGCTGAGGGTCGCCGTGGCGCCCAGGTGCGTGCCGAGCCGGGCCAGCGCCGTCTTGTCGATGACGATCGCATAGGGTTCCAGCAGGGCGAGCCGGATGGCCTCCGGATAGTCGGTGGGCAGGGTGACCGCGCCAGGCCGCGGGTCGACGTCGGAGATGTTGACGTAGGTGGTGACGGCCTTCTTGCCGGGCTCGGGCGTGTTGACCCAGCGCGCGCCGTCGCCGTCCAGGCTCTCCACCTCGACCACCTGCGGGTTGAGGTAGATCAGCGGCTGGATGCGGCCGGGCAGGCCGCTGGGGCCGGAGTTCATCAGGCTCTCGTTCTTGGGCGGCAGGATCATCAGGTCCGCGCGGCTGCGGTCGATCGAGGCGGTGGCGCCCTGCACGATGCCGGTGAACATGCCGACCTGGGCCAGCACCAGCAGGCCCGAAAACGCCAGCGCGACCATGGCGGCGCTGTAGCGCTTCCACTCGTAGAGCAGCGTGGCCAGGGCCAGCGACATGGTCTGCGTCTCCCGTTCGGAGCGCGGGATGGTCCTCCGCCACGTCGCGAGCCAGTTAAATCCCCGTAACCGGGACGCAACATCGGGCTCGTGGCGGCGAAGAAACGCGCTCGTTGACTAGGAGGCGCGAGGGGTTCGCGTCAGATGCGGCCGGCGGGATTAAACCTTTGTAATCCAGAGCCTGAGGTTACTCGCCGGGCTTTCCGCCAGGCTTTCCGCCGGTCTGGGCCTTGGTCGGAATAGGCGTTCCGAAGATGCCCGGACCCATGCTGGGCTTGATCCCCTGGGCTTCCTGGCTGCGGGCGCCGCCCAGGATGCCGGCCATGGCGTAGTTGCCCTCATGGCAGGCGTATTCGAACACCCGCTCCTTGCGGGCGTTCAGACCCATCTCGGCGCGCCAGGACTGGGTGTAATAGACCGGGTCGTCCACCTGAAATTCGTAGAGGATCTGGCCTGCCGAGACGCGCGTGAACCGCTCGGTCACCCGGCCCTTGTCGGACAGATAGATCGGCCCGGTGTGGCCTTGCTCGGGGTTCACATTGACCGTGTCGATGGTCAGCGTATCGCCGTCCCACCAGCCGACGCTGTCGCCCAGCCACAGGCTCATGGCCGCCGGACGGTGGTGGGCGAGTGCGCTGGCCTTGTCCTTGAACAACGGAATGACGCGGGCGTCGTGCACCATCTCGACGTCGATCACCACGGCGTCGGGCGTCTGCACGATCTGATAGTTGTTGTTGTAGATGGTGTTCAGCATCCCAGGCCCGCCGGCGCCGGTGAACCCGATCAGGCAGCGCTCCGACACCGCCAGGAATTCAGGCCCCGCGAAAAGGTGCTTGGCCCGCTCGGCGCGGTAGTCGCCCAGGAGCTTCCTGCCGGCCTCGGAGAGCGGCAGCTGTCCGTTCGACGGCGCGACGATCCACGAGGTGCGATATTGGCCCTTCACGCTGGCCAGGCTTTTGCCGGGGTCGATCCAGAAGGTGTTGTAGCCGCGGTCGTTGTTGCCGTCCTTGAGCAGATTGTCGTTGAGGTTGGACGGGCCTTCCTCGGCGTCGGCCAGCTTCTGGAAAGGGCTGTCCTTGGCGAGCTTGGCGGCCTCGGCCTCGCCGACCACCAGCGCGCTCGCGCCCGGTGCGCGGGTGAGGCTGGTCACCGAGGCGTTGGACCAGACGCCAGTCAGGTCCGGCTTGCCGGTGCTGGTGCGCGGGGTGGTCCAGGGCTTGGCGGCCGGCGCGGCCGCAGCCACCGATCCAACCATCAACCCGGACGCCAGTACGCCCGCCAAGACGGCCGCCAGTGCGACGTTGTTGCCCATAGCCCTGCTCCCTAAGCGGGCGCTCTCGCAATAGACCGGGCGCCCGTCCGTTTTGAGACGCCGAGCCTAACAGAGTCCGCCGGGTCCGGACACGCCGCAATCTTGCGCGTGGGGCGCAACTGCCGCTCTATCGGCGCGGGGCCGCCGGAGTCGCGGGCCGTAGGGGGATTGGCGTTCGATGTTCCGTCTGGAGAATGCGCAGAGCCTGGTGGGCATCGCGGTGGCGATCGGCGTCTGCTGGCTGTTATCGGAGAACCGCGGGCGCTTTCCGTGGAAGCTGGCCATCGGCGCGGTGCTGGTCCAGGCGGTGCTGGTGCTGGCGCTGTTCGGACTGCCGGCCTTGCGCAGCGGGCTGCAGGGCGTCGGCCAGGCGGTGGACGGGCTCTCGGGCTCTACGCAGAAGGGCGTGGAGTTCGTATTCGGGTTCCTCGCGGGCGGTCAGAGCCAGCCTTACAAGCTCACCGATCCGGGCTCGCTGTTCGTCTTCGCGTTCCGGGTGCTGCCGGTGATCCTGGTGGTCTGCGCGCTGGCGGCGCTGCTCTGGCATTGGCGAATCCTGCGCTGGATCACCCAAGGCTTCGGCATCCTGTTCGAAAAGACCATGGGCCTGCGCGGACCGCCGGCGCTGGCGACCGCGGCGACGGTGTTCATGGGCCAGGTGGAAGGCCCGATCTTCATCCGCTCCTACCTGCCGACGCTGTCGCGCTCGGAGCTGTTCATGCTGATCGCCGTGGGGATGAGCTGCGTCTCGGGCTCAACCATGGTGGCCTATGCGACGATCCTGAAGGACGTGCTGCCGAACGCCGCCAGCCACGTGCTGACCGCCTCGATCATCTCCGCGCCGGCCGGGGTGCTGCTGGCCCGCATCCTGGTGCCGCGCGTGCCGGAGGCCGAGGTCTACGATCCGGAAAACCCGGTGGAAGACAAGGTCTACGAGAGCTCGGTCGATGCCCTGATCAAGGGCACGTCGGACGGCCTGTCCATCGTCCTGAACGTCGCCGCGACCCTGATCGTCTTCGTGGCCCTGGTGGCCATGGTCAACGGCGTCATGGGCCTGTTCCCCCCGGTCGGCGGCCAGCCGGTCTCGGTGGAACGCATCCTGGGGGTGATCTTCGCCCCGCTCGCCTGGTCGCTTGGCATCCGCTGGGCCGACGCGCCGACCGCCGGCTCGCTGCTAGGCGTCAAGCTGGTGCTGACCGAATTCACCGCCTTCATCCGCATGGGCGCGATCCCCGCCGGCGTCATCGACGAGCGCAGCCGGGTGATCATGACCTATGCGCTCTGCGGCTTCGCCAACATCGCCTCGGTGGGCATAAACGTCGCCGGCTATTCCGTCCTGGTGCCGGAGCGCCGCCAGGAGATCATGGGCATGGTCTGGAAGGCGATGATGGCGGGCTTCCTGGCCACCTGCCTGACCGCCTCGGTGGTGGGCGCCATGCCGAACGAGCTGTTCGGCCACGAGCCGCCGCCGCCCGCCCGGCCCGCGCCGCCGGTGCTGCAGCCGACCCTGGCGCCCAACCCCGCAGCCGCCACCGACACCACCAACGCCGGCAGCCCACCGGCTACGCCACCGACCGGCTCACCGGCGACCGCGAGCAAGCCATGAAACTCTACGACGCACCCATCGCACCCAATCCTCGCCGGGTTCGCTGGGTGATGGCGGAGAAAGCCATCACCGACATCGAGGTCGTGCCGATCAGCATTGCGGATGGCGAGCACAAACGGCCGGACTATCTGGTCAAGGCGGGCCTGCCGAACCTGCCCATGCTGGAGATGGACGACGGGACCACGGTCACCGAGTCCCTGGCGATCTGCCGCTATCTGGAGAGCCTCTACCCGGAGCCGAACCTGTTCGGGACGAACCCTCAGGAGACGGCGGTCATCGAGATGTGGACCCGCCGCGCCGAACTCCTGGTCGCCACGCCGTTGATGATGGGTGTGCGTCTGAGCCATCCCGGATTCGCCGCGCTGGAGACCCCGGCGCCGGAGGTCGGGACCTGGAACCAGCAGGCGGGCCTGAAGGCGCTGAGCGTGCTCGACCGGCGGCTGGGCGAGAGTCCCTGGCTGGGCGCTGATCGGCTGACCATCGCCGACATCGTGGCCTTCATCGGCATCGACTTCGCCCGGATCGTGCGGCTGAAACCGCCGGAAGAGCTGACCCACGTGGGCCGCTGGGCCGCGGCCATGCGCGCCCGGCCGGCGGCGAGCGCCTAAGGACCTTTCGCGTTCTGTCTGCATCCCGACATGGGTCTCGCGCGTTGCGGTGGTCACACCACAGGAATCGAGACCAGCATTATGCGTAAAATCCTCGCCATGACCGCCCTCGCGGCGGCTTTCACCCTTCCCCTCGTCGTGGGCTCGACCGAGGCCAACGCCTCCTGCCAGGGCCGCAAGAACACCGGCACGCTGATCGGCGGCGTCGGCGGCGCGTTGCTCGGCAACTCCATCTCACGCGGCGGCGGCGGCGCGGTCATCGGCGGCCTCGGCGGCGCGGTGGTCGGCCACGAGATCGCCAAGAGCGGCTGCGGCGCAAGCCGCCACGCCGCCTATCGCGGCAGCCGCGGCCATTATGCCGCCGCTGAGCCGCGGGAAGGCGTGCGCAAGACCTACTACAACCAGTACGGCAGCCGCGTCACCGGCCCGGCGCCCGACTACAATCGCTGATACCGGCCCCAGGTGCGCGATCGCTTCGCTCGGCCGCGCGCCGTCCCGCCCCACGCCACCGAGGTTTCAACCATGACCCGCAACTCCGCCATGGCCGTTCTGGCCATGGTTGCCCTGGGCGTTAGCGCCTGCGGCGAGCGTCACGAGATGGCCAGCAATTCGAAGGTCTGCGCCGACTTCAAGGCCGCCAAGCCCACCGCCGCGCCGGTTGTCGCCGGCTCTGAGGGCGCGGCGCCGCTCGATGACTGCGTGCGCAAGTGGGCCTACAGCTTGGCCGGCTCCCACGACGCGGCCGGAACCGTGGCCGAGGCCGTGGTCGCGGCCTGCAACGTCCAGCTCGCCCGCTGGAACCAGCAGTCGCTCAGCCAGCCGGGATCGGACATCGAGGCCAACAGCCTGATCACCGGCCTGCCGACCACGCCGCTGGCCGAACACAACAGTTTCGCCGCCTCGCGGGCGCTGCTCTATGTGGTCCAGGCGCGCGCGGGCCGGTGCGCCGCGCCGCCGATCACCAACGGCCTGCCCGACGGCCTGAGCTAAGCCTGGAGCCCCGGGGGGATCGACCGGACGGCGATGGCCCGCCCGCGTCGGCGCAAGGCGGCGCCCGCTAGTCCGCAGCCTACCAGCATAAGCGCCCAAACCTGGGGCTCGGGAACGCCGCCGGCCTGCGTCAGGAACACCCCGGAGTCTGAGGTGAAGCTCACGCCATCCGACAGGATCAGGCCGACGGCCGCGGTATTCCCGAAGTCGCACGCGCCCCCGACGCATTGCAGCGCGAACCGGTGGGTGAAGTCCAAGGACTGGCCATCGCTGACCGTGAACACCCCACGGAAGTCGTGTCCGGTGTTCGACAGGTTGCTGGACAAGACGCTGTCCCAGCCAACCCGCGTATCGACGTGGCCGGCATCCAGGTAGGTCCCGTAATCCACCGCCTGCAATCCTGCATCGAACGACGTCCCGCCGAAATAGATGAACGTCGGGCCGCCCGGGCCGCCGAAGCCGACCTGATCGGTCCACCCGGCCTCAGCGTAGATGCTGGGAGCCATGGCGATGGCGCCGTCAACGTGGGCGGTGAAGACAACGCTCGCGGACCCGCCGCTTGCCACCGTGAAATGCAGGGTGTCGACCATGGTCGCGTTGGTGCTGGAGTAGCCGTTGTAGGGCGCGTAGCTCGCGCCGCTGGCGGCAGAGGCGTGAAGCGTGCCGTTTCGAAGATCCGCCGCCGTGGCGAAGCTGGCGTGACCATCGTAGAGTCCGCCCGACAGACCGCCGTTGATCACGGCTGACGTCAGGCCACTCGGGGCTGAGGCCGGACCGAACACGGCCACGCTGGAGCCACCGGGCAAGGTGTCGGTGATCGTCTCACCGATCCGCGAGTCGTAGCTCACACCCAGGGCTCGGCCCAGCTGGCCGGGCTCCGCGACACTGACCGACCCGTTCACGGCGATGTAGGATGAGGCCTGCGCCGCACCGCCCAGCGCCAGGCTGAGCACCAGCAGCGGCGCGGCCCTCCAGATAGCCTTCATGGTCACGCCCCCAAATGGCAGATGAGACCAACTATCTCTCAAATATCGGCGTTATAAAGCGGAATCCCCTGTGGCGTGCAGAGCCTGCCCGCCCGAGGCCCGCCCGTCCGAGGCCTGCCGCCCGAAAGCCGCCACGCGCGGATCGCGGCCGTTCTAATCCACGCGTCCGTGAGCCTCGGCGATCAGTTCGAGGGAGCGGATGCGGGCCTCAAGCGACGGGCCGGTGGCCAGGACGAAGACCTCGTCGGCCTGCGCCTCCCGGGCCTTCTCTGCCAGCCGGGCATAGACGCTCTCCGCGTCCGCGGCGATCGACCGGCTCTCGACCATGGCGCGGACCGGCGTGCCGGCGTGCTCGGCCAGGAAGGTCTCGGCGCTGGCCAGGTCGCGGAACCGGCGGCGATGGCCGGTGAGCATCGAGACGTTGCCCGCGCGTCGCAGGGCGTCTTCGTCCCAGGCCCGCCGGGCGGTCTCGGCGGCATAGGCGATCAGCGCGATCCCGGCCCAGGGCTCCGCGCGGAACTGAGAGGGCTGGAAGGCTTTCCGGTAGGCGGCGATGGCCGGGCCGCCGTCGGCGCGGGCGATGAACTCGGCGAACACCATGCCGACGCCCATCTGGCCGGCGAAGGCCGCGCTCTCCTCCGAGGTGCACAGGACGAAGACGTCGGGGTGCGAGGGTCCGGCCGGATTGGCGTGGATGTCGTGCAGCGGGTGCTCGTCGCCGATCGGCGCCTTGCCGGAGGCATCCAGCAGCCAGCTGGTCAGCAGATGGAAATACTGCGGGAAGGCGTCGGAGCCCACGGACCGCAGGGCGCCGCCGGTGCGCGAGTCGGTTCCCAGGGCGCGCCCAAGGCCCAGGTCGATGCGGCCGGGGGCCAGCGCCTCCAACTCCATGAACACCTCGGCGACCTTCAGCGGCGAATAATTGACTAACATCACCCCGCCGGAGCCCAGGCGGATGGTGCGCGTCGCCTGGGTCAACGCCGCGATCAGGATCTCCGGGGCCGGCGAGCCCAGGCCGGGGATGTTGTGATGCTCGGCCAGCCACAGGCGATGGTAGCCCAGGCGCTCGGCGGCGCGGGCGACCTCGATCGTCTCGCGCACGGCTTGCGCCTGGGTCGCGTCACCGGTGACCGGCGACAGGTCGAGAGCAGACAGGATCATGCGCGCTCAAGTGGGGGCGCGCTCACGCCTCGTCCAGGTATTTCCAGGTGGCGGCGCCGTCGAACTGGCGCACCCGCATCGCCGTCCAGTCGAGGCCGTCCACCAGACGCGCGTTGATCGCCATGCGGTCCTGCGCGCCGTCGAGGCTCTGCCAGTGGGTGGTGACGCCGCAGGTCTTGCAGCGGTGGAAGGCCAGCATACGGTCACCCCAGACGTAGGGCTGCGTCGAGCCGGCCCTGGGCAGGCCCACGTCGGACGGCGAATAATAGGCCCAGCGCGCGGCGAGCTTGCGGCAGATGGAGCAGTTGCACTCCGTCACCGTGTCCGGTGCGGCCGGGGCGGTGAGCTTCACAGCTCCGCAATGGCAGGCGGCTTCGATCATGGCGCTTCCTCTTAGGCCTAGAAGGACCCGAGGTTGCCGCCCCTGTCTAGGTTGTTGGCGCGTCTAGATCGTTGGCCGCCATAGCGTCGTCGGCGAAGCGGCGCAGCAGGCGGACCAGTTCGCGCTGGTCGTGCTCACTCCAGTCGGCGAACAGCGCGCTGGCGGCCCGCTCGCGGGCGGCGTCGAGGGCCCGGGTCATCGCCCGGCCGCGCGGGCTGACGACAGCCTCGTTCACCCGCCGGTCGGTCTTTCCCGGACGGCGTTCCACCAGCCCCAGCGCCTCCAGCTTGGCGACCTGGCGGCTCACCGTCGAATAGTCGCGGCCGGCCAGATCGGCCAGATCGCCCACCCCGATCGGTCCCCGGCGCTCGATCCGCACCAGCAGAGGAAACAGCGCCTGGTCCAGCGACACCCCCGCCGCCTGCATCAGCGTCTCGTCCGGCCCGGCCCCGTTCAGGAACCCGACCAGGTCGAACAGGGCGTCATGCAGCTGGCGAGTCAGCGAGATCATATGTGCATGATACACATAATTCTCTTGACCCCGCCAATCCCACTCTCAATATGTGCATAATACACATATTGAGAGGCTCTCCATGGTCGAAACCACCAACCCCGACATCCTGATCTGCGGCGCCGGCGCCGCGGGCCTGACCCTGGCCGTCGACCTCGCCCGCCGCGGCGTCGCCTTCCGCATCATCGAGAAGGCCAGGGCGCCGTTCGAGGGCTCCCGCGGCAAGGGCCTGCAGCCCCGCAGCCAGGAAGTCTTCGACGACCTGGGGATACTGGATCGGCTGCTGGAGACGGCCCGGCCCTATCCGCCACAGCGGATCTGGCGCGCCGGCGGCGGCTTCGAAGTGGAGGCCCTGTCCGAGGCGCGCGAGCCGACACCGGCCGAGCCCTACGCCATGCCGTTGCTCTCGCCGCAATTCCTGACCGAACGGGCCTTGCGCGAACGGCTGGCGGCGCTGGGCGGCCGGGTCGAGTTCGGGCTTGAACTGACCGGCTTCACCCAGGACGGCGAGGGCGTCACCGCGACGCTGGCGGGACCGGGCGAGCCCGAGACCCTGCGCTGCCGCTATCTGGTCGGCGCGGACGGCGGGCGCAGTTTCGTGCGCCACGCCTTGCATATCGACTTCCCGGGCAAGACGCTGGGCGTGCGCGCGGTGGTGGCCGACGTGCGAATTGACGGCCTCTCCGATGACGCCTGGCATCGCTGGGGCGAGGGGCTGGACATGATCGGGCTCTGCCCCCTCTGGGGGACTGACCTCTTCCAGCTCCAGGGACCGATCGCGCTGGAGGGCGAGGTCGACCTGTCGGCGGCGGGCCTGGACGCCATGGTCGCGGCCCGCACCGGGCGGCGCGACCTGACGGTGACCGCCGTCGCCTGGGCCTCGGCCTATTCCATGAACGCCCGGCTGGCGGACCGCTATCGGGTGGACCGCGTCTTCCTGGCCGGCGATGCGGCGCACATCCATCCGCCCACCGGTGGGCAGGGGCTGAACACCAGCCTGCAGGATGCCTACAACCTCGGCTGGAAGCTGGCTGCGGTTCTGGACGGCGCGCCCGACGCCCTGCTGGACAGCTACGAGGCCGAGCGGCGGCCGGTGGCGGCCGAGGTTCTGGGCCTGTCGACCCGCCTGCTCGATGCCGCCAAGACCGGCGCGGCCATGCGGCGCGGCCGCGAGACCAACCAGATGGACATCGGCTATCCGGACTCGCCGCTGTCGCTGGAGGGGCCGGACCGCAAGACCGGCGTCGCGGCCGGCGACCGGGCGCCCGATGCGCCGGTCAGGGGAGGGCGGCTGTTCGACCTCTTCCGAGGGCCGCACTGGACCCTGCTGGGCCATGAGACCGGCGACGCGCCGCCGTCGCGCCAGGGCGTCAGGGCCCACGCCATCGAAGACGACCACCAAGGTCACATGCGCGACGCCTATGGCCTTTCGCCCGGCGAATGGGTGCTGGTGCGCCCCGACGGCTATGTGGCGGCCGTTGGCGAGGCGGCGGCCCTTGTGAAACACCTGGACCGCATCCTGGGCTAGCCGCGCCGCGTCGTCTTTTTCAGGACCGCTGAGAAGCTCATCATAGGCGCGCCGCCGGCCGAGGCGTTGGAGATGATCCCACGCACGAAGACCATGCTGCGGCCGGCCTTCACCACCTCGCCGCGGCATTCCACCCGGTCGCCGATCCCGCAGCTGCCGACGAACTCGCCGTTGAAGGTGGCCGTGACGCTGCTCTGACCCTCGATATCGTCGCGCGCGATCCAGAAGAGGCAGAAATCGGCGAAGGTCATGACGCAGCCGCCGTGCATGAACATGCCGCCGTTCATGTGCTTCTTCTCAGCCCGGAAGGCGCAGACCCGCTCGCCCGTCTCGTCGATCCGGCAATAGAACGGCCCGGCTAGGTCCTCGAACGGATCACCGCCCGGATACTGGCTCCACCCGGCCCATTCGCCCTCGGTGACCACCGTGAGCTTGGACTGATAGTTGGTGTCGAGTTCGCTGCCGTCCATCCACCCTCCCGGATCACGTCGAAGCGTTTGCTCCGCGCGAGTTCAAACACTAGTTTGCCGGCGCCTCAAGCGCTCGCCCACGTCTGCAAGGAGCCATAATGAAACGCGCCGCCATCGTCTCTCCTATCCGCACCGGTGTGGGCAAATATCTGGGGGCGCTGTCGGACATGACCGCCGGCGACCTGGGCGCGGTGGTGCTGCGGGCGCTGGTGGAGCGGACCGGGATCGATCCGGGCAAGATCGACGACGTGATCTTCGCCCAGGGGTACGCCTCGGGCGAGGCGCCTTGCATCGCGCGCTGGTCGGCGCTGGCGGCGGGCCTGCCGATCGAGGTGCCGGGCTACCAGCTCGACCGCCGCTGCGGCTCGGGCCTGCAGGCCGTGGTCGACGCGGCCATGATGGTGCAGACCGGTGTCGCCGACGTGGTGGTGGCCGGCGGCGTCGAGAGCATGAGCAACGTCGAATACTACACCAACGACATGCGCAAAGGCGCCCGGATGGGCTCGGTCACCCTGCACGACCGCCTGGCGCGCGGCCGGGTGATGAGCCAGCCCATCGAGCGCTTTGGCGTGATCAGCGGCATGATCGAGACCGCCGACAACCTGGCCCGCGACTACCAGATCAGCCGCGAAGACGCCGACGCCTACGCCGCCGAGAGCCACAGGCGCGCCGCGGCGGCCTGGGCCGACGGCAAGTTCGACGACGAGGTGGTGCCGGTCTCGGTTCCGCAGAAGAAGGGCGACCCGATCGTCTTCCGCATGGACGAAGGCGTCCGCGCCGACGCCACCGCCGAGAGCCTCGGCAAGCTGCGCCCTCTCGAGAAAGACGGGATCGTCACCGCCGGCAACGCCAGTCAACAGAACGATGCCGCCGCCGCCTGCCTGGTGGTGTCGGAGGACAAGCTCGCCGAGTTGAACCTCGATCCGATGGGCTGGTTCGTCAGCTGGGCCGCGGCCGGCTGCGAGCCCTCGCGGATGGGCATCGGCCCGGTGCCGGCGGTGGCGCGGCTGTTCGAACGCACCGGCATGAGCTGGGACGACATCGACCTGGTCGAGCTCAACGAGGCCTTCGCGCCGCAGGTGCTTGCCGTGCTGAAAGGCTGGGGCTGGGACGACCGCGACCGGCTGAACGTCAACGGATCCGGTATCAGCCTGGGCCACCCGATCGGGGCGACCGGCGGGCGGATCCTCGCCAACCTGCTGCGCGAGCTGCAGCGGCGTGACGGCAAGTACGGCCTTGAAACCATGTGCATCGGCGGCGGCCAGGGCATCGCCGCCATCTTCGAGCGGGCGTAGTCATGGCTCTGGATCTCGAAACCCGCGAACAGCTGATCGATACCGTCCGCCGGTTCGTGGCCGAGCGGCTGCGGCCGCTGGAAGCCAAGGTCGCCGACGACGATGCGATGCCGCAGGACGTCCTCGACGAGATGAAGGCGCTGGGCCTCTACGGCCTGTCGATCCCGGAAGAATACGGCGGGCTGGACCTGTCGATGGAGGACGAGTGCCTGGTGGCCGTGGAGCTGGGCCGGACCAGCCCCGCCTTCCGCTCGGCCTTCGGCACCAACGTCGGCATCGGCTCCCAGGGCCTGGTGATGTTCGGCACGGACGCCCAGAAGCAGAAGTACCTGCCCGGCATCGCGTCCGGCGAGATCATCACCTCCTTCGCGCTCACCGAGCCGGAGGCGGGGTCCGACAGCGCCAATGTCCAGACCCGCGCGATCCTCGACGGCGACGCCTACGTCCTGAACGGCACCAAGCGCTACATCACCAACGCAAACAAGGCCGACCTCTTCACGGTGATGGCCCGCAGCGATCCGGACAAGCCCGGCGCCGGCGGCGTCTCGGCGTTCCTGGTGGAGCGGAATCTGCCGGGCCTGTCGGTCGGCAAGCCGGAGAAGAAGATGGGCCAGCAGGGGGCCCACATCTGCGACGTGATCTTCGACAACGTCCGGGTGCCGGTGGCAAACCGACTGGGCCGCGAAGGCGAGGGCTTCAAGGTCGCCATGCAGGTGCTGGACCGTGGCCGGCTGCACATTTCGGCGGTCTGCGTCGGCGTGGCCGAGCGGCTGATCAAGGACTGCGTGGGCTACATGGCCGAGCGCAAACAGTTCGGCCAGGCGCTGTCCAACTTCCAGTTGCTGCAGGGGATGATCGCCGACAGCAAGACCGAGAGCCTGGCCGCCAAGGCGCTGACTATGGAGACCGCCCGCAAGCGCGACGCGGGCGAGAGCGTCACCATGGAGGCCGCCGCGGCCAAGTATTTCGCCTCGGAGATGGTCGGCCGCGTCGCCGACCGGGCGGTGCAGATCTATGGCGGCGCGGGCTATGTCGCCGACCACGGCATCGAGCGCCTCTACCGCGACGTGCGCATCTTCCGCATCTACGAGGGCACCAGCCAGATTCAGCAGGTGGTCATCGCCCGCGAAACCCTGAAGCGGGGCGGCTGATGTCGCTTGAAATCGAAACGGCCATCTTCGACCTGCTGGGCGCCAAGATCGCGCCGGGCAAGTCGGTCTCGCCGGAAGAGGTGGCCCGCGCCGTCGATCCGGAGGGTTGGCGGCGACTGCTGGGCCATGTGCGGGCCATCGCGCGCGGCCTCGCCCGCCAGGGCAAACTGGTGATCCTGCGCCACAACAAGCCGGCCGACCCTGGCGTCTTCAAGGGCGTCTATCGCATCCGGCTGCCGATGCCCGGAGATCCGGCGCAGCCCGCCGCCGAACCACGCCAGGAAGAGGAAGACGCGTCATGATCATCTACGGGTCCACCCTGTCGCCCTACGTCCGCAAGACCGTGGTCTTCGCGACCGAAAAGGGGCTCGACTTCGAACTGATCATGGCCGGCGCCCAGGGCGGCCCGCCGGAATTCAAGGAGGCCAGCCCCTTCGGCAAGATGCCGGGCTTCAAGGATGGCGATTTCCTGATCTCCGACTCCACCGCGATCATCACCTATCTCGACACCATCCAGCCCGAGCCGAACCTGGTCCCCACCGAGGCCAAGGCCCGGGCGCGGACGATCTGGTACGAGGAGTTCGGCGACACCATCGTGGCGGCCTGCGGCGGAAAGATCTTCTTCAACCGCGTGGTCTCGCCCAAGTTCTTCGGCCGGCCCGGCGACCTCGCCGCCGCGGACGAGGCGCAGAACACCGAATTCCCCAAGCTGATGGACTACCTGGAAAAGGTGCTGCCGGCCTCCGGCTACCTGGTCGAGGACCGCTTCACCCTGGCCGATATCGCGGTGGTCAGCCCGTTGGTGACCATGAGCCTGGCCGATTGCAGCGTAAACGACGGCAGCCACCCGAAGTCGGCGGCCTATGTCGCCAAGATCAGCGGCCGCCCTGCTTTCGCCAAGCTGATCGCCCAGGAAAAGGCCCAGCTCGCCGCTTGATGGGCGGACGATCCGCCGCGCTGCCGGCGGGTCGGACCCGCGCTAAGATCGAGGTCCGATGACGCGCCGCCTGGCTCTCCTGTTCGCTGCCCTGATGCTGGCCGGCTGCACGCCGCTGATGGTGCAGCAGGCCGGCATGCCGCCGCTCGGCTTCAGCGGTCCACGGATCGAGGCCAGCACGATCGTCAGCTTCGACGGCGCCAAACTCGGGCTTTCGGAATGGGACGCCACCGCTGGCGATCCCTGGGCGGTGATCGTCGGCGTCCACGGGATGAACGACTACGCCAACGCTTTCCACATGGCCGCGCCGTGGTGGGCCGAGCAGGGCGTGACAACGCTGGCCTACGACCAGCGCGGCTTTGGCCGCTCGCCGGGACGCGGTGTCTGGGCCGGCGACGACCTGATGACCGAGGACCTGCGCACGGTCACCGCGCTGGTCCGGCAGAAGTATCCGAACGCCCTGGTGGTGGTGGCCGGCGAGAGCCTGGGCGGCGCGGTGGCCGCGGAGGCCTTCGCGTCCGACCGCCCGCCGAGCGCCGATCGGCTGGTGCTGCTGTCGCCCGCCGTCTGGGGGTGGCGCGCCCAGCCTCTGCCCAACAAGACGATGCTGTGGTTCGCGGCCAATTTCACCGGCGGCAAGGTCTATGAGCCGCCGCGCTGGCTGACCTCGCGGGTCAGCCCGACCGACAACCGCGACGAACTGGTCGCCATGGGCCGTGACCCGCTGATGATCTGGGGCGCGCGCTCTGACACCCTCTATGGGCTGGTGAGCACCATGGACAAGGCGGCCGACGATGTCGGCAAGGCCAAGCCGCCGACCCTCTACCTCTACGGCGCCCACGACCAGATCATCCCCAAGGCCGCCGCGTTCAAGGCCGCCGCCCAGCTCAAGCCCACCGACCGCTCGGTCTACTACGCCAAGGGCTGGCACCTGATGACCCGCGACCGCCAGGGGCCGATGGTCTGGCGCGACATCCTGGCCTTCATCCGCGATCCGGCCGCGCCACTGCCCTCCGGCGCCCCGAAAATCCCCAGCGCGCCGGCGGCCAGCGATCCGATGCCAGCGGCCGGCGGCGCCTGAGCGGGCTTGTCCGGTTGGCCGGTCAGGCGTAGACGCAACAAGCAATTCCTTCCCCAGCATCAGCGAAGTCCGCGGCATGACCTTGTTCGATTCTCCCGCCTTTGAGGGCCACGAAGGCGTCCACTCGTTCTTTGACGAAAAATCCGGCCTGAAATGCATCATCGCCGTGCATTCCACGGCCCGCGGGCCCGCCGCCGGCGGCTGCCGCATGTGGCCGTTCCCGACCGCCGCCGCGGCCCTGGACGATGCGCTGCGCCTGTCGCGCGCCATGTCCTACAAGAACGCCATGGCCGACCTGGAGTTGGGCGGCGGCAAGGCCGTGATCATCGGCGACAGCCGCACCCAGAAAACCCCGGCGCTGTTCGAAGCCTTCGGCCGGGCGGTCGAGGATGTGGGCGGCAAATACTGGACGGCCGAGGATGTCGGGGTCTCACCCGCCGACCTGATGCACGCCCGCAAATCGACCCGCTATGTCGCCGGCCTCACCGGCCATGCGGCCGCCTCGGGCGACCCGAGCCCGGTGACCGCCGAGGGCATTTTCCGGGGCATCGTGCTGGGCGTCCGCCGAGCGCTCGACCGCGACCTGGACGGCGTCACCGTGGCGATCCAGGGCGTCGGTCATGTGGGCGCCTATCTGGCCGAGAAGCTGCACGCCGCCGGCGCCAAGCTGATCATCACCGACGTCAACGACGAGGCGCTGCGCCAGGTCGCCGAAGCCACCGGCGCCAAGGTCGTGGCTCCCAACCTGATCTTCGACGCCCAGGCCGACGTCTTCGCGCCTTGCGCCCTGGGCGGCGCAGTCAACGCCGACACTTTGCCCAGGATCAAGGCCAAGGTGATCGCCGGCGGCGCCAACAACCAGCTCGCCGATCCCGAGATCGGCCGCGCGCTTTACGAGCGCGGCACGCTCTACCTGCCCGACTACGTGCTGAACGGCGGGGGCATCATCAATGTGGCCGGTGAGATCCGCGCGCTCGACCGCCAGGAAGCCTTCGATCCGGCCTGGGTGGAGATGAAGCTCGCTCGCCTGATGCAGACCCTGGGCGAAGTCCTCGACCGCTCCAAGGCCGAACGCCGCCCCACCCACGAAGTCGCCAACGAAATGGCCAAGGCGAGGATCAGCCAGGCGGCGGAGCAGAGGGCAGCGGCTTAGGTCATGTTCCCCTGAGGCGCTCGTGGCTCAGGCGGCGCGTGCGTAGGAATGGGCGCCGCGCGGTTGGCGAGGGGACCTTGGGCGCTGCCCGACAACCATGCGGTGGCCTTGCCTTCAGCGCTGGTGGTGGTCCCCGCCCGACCTGAACCTCGCCGCTCCGGCTAAGGGGTCGAAAGCCGCAATCCAATCCAGCCGCCTTAAGCGGACTTGGCGCGCGTCGGGCGGGCTAGATTGCTGCCCAGCTCCTAACGACCAACGAGGTGTTGGGACACAAGCGCTTCCTGTTCAGGGCTATGGAGTTGGCTCTGCAACGCTTCGATGGCGCGCAAGTCTGGCTCCGCCACGCAGGCGCCATAACTCGCCCTGGCCTCTTTCAGAATTGAATTGCGGACCTGTGGAGGCAATTCCAAGCCGCTCGCCTTCATATTGAAGATTTGCTGCGCGACATCGCGGGAAATTTGCAGGTTTCGACTTTCGAGATCGTCAACGATGTCGTTGAGCTCGTCCGTCCGCGCTTGGGTCCAACGGCCGGCTCTGAACCGCGTGAGTTTTAGGTGCGCGCGCGCTTCCGCCTCAGGGCGGGTAACCTCGGGCATGCTCTGGATAACCCCGTACGCGTTCGACCATCGATCGATTTCGGCGGCTCCCATGCGGCTCAGAACCCCGGACGACTGAGCCGCCTTCCAGGCCTGGTCGTCCCAGGACCGATGAGGCGGTTCGTACGATGCCGCCAGCTTGCCGAAGGCCTCGGGCGCAAGCCTGGTGTCGATGGCTTGCCGCAGGCCATCGAGCTGATCTGAGAGGCACGGTGCAACCGTCAGGCGGGCGTAGGCCTGCGGCCCATCGTCCTCGACGATTTCGGCGCGCATCGCCGCCTGGGCTTGTCCAACCAGATGTTGGGTATGCAAGGCCTCGACCGCCTGCTCGCCCCCCAAGGCAATCAGGACGCCGATCACGATTGTGCCGACCTCCTTCAGCAGTTCACGCCAGCCATGCCACGGCGTCGGCTTATGGATTTCCAAAACGCGTCCCCATGGCTCAACCTTGACCACACCGTATGCGGACTCTGCCGACGACGGCTAGCGGCGAACCCCGTCCTTGGCGTGGTGGCCGGTCGCTGACCTCGCCAGCTCCTGAAGACAGGCCTCAGCTGGCCGCCATCCGCGCCGTCCGGGGCTCCTTCACCGCCGCCATCAGCAGCAGCAGGCTCGCGACCAGCACGCCGATCGACAGGCCGAAGACCATGTTGTAGCCGAACAGGTCGGCCATCTGGCCGCCGATCAGCGGGGCCAGGGTGGCGGTGATGCTCTCGGCGGTGGCGGAGACGGCGATCCGCATGGGCAGGTCGTCGCGGGCCCCGAATTCCAGGATCATGGTCTGAGCGGACATGTTGTAGCCCGCCTGTCCGGCGCCCAGGCCGAAGAAAGCCAGGAAGATCGCCCAGGAGGTGTGAACCTCGATCAGCAGGACGGTCGAGGCGGCCCAGCAGAGCAGCGAGAACAGCAGCACCAGCCGAAAGCCGGTCTTGTCGCCGAGATAACCCCAGACCAGGTTCGACAGCGCGTCGGCGCCGATGAAGGCGAAGGAAAGCGCGCCCAGGAGCTTGCCGGTCATGTGCACCGAGGAGCCGATGTAGAGGATGTAGAACGGCGTCGCGATCCGGGCCGAACTCGACAACATCTGCACCACCAGGAACCAGGCATAGGCGCGGTCCTCGGTGATCAGCCGCGGGAACTCGCGCAGGCGGTCGCGGAACTTGCCCCGGGCGCGTGTGGTCGGTGGCTCGGGCTCCTTCAGCAGCAGCTGCAGGGCGGTGAGACCGGCCGTGGTCAGGATCACCGCCAGGACGAAGGTCGTCCCATAGCCGTTTCCGAAGATGTTCGGCCCGATCAGGTAGCGGCCGGCCACGTAGGCCAGGGCCGCGGCGATCAGACTGCCGGTGGCGTTGCGCCAGGCCTGCAGGCGGCCGCGCCGGCTGATCGGGATCACCTTGGCCATCAGCAGGCTGAACACCACCCGCTGGGCGCCCATGAAGATGCCGAACATCAGCATGAAGCCGAGGATCGAGGTCACCAGCACGTTGCCCTTCAGGAACCAGCCGGAGAGCGCGATACCCGCCACCGCCGTCCGCGCCAGGCCGCCCATCCACATCGCGGCGGGCATCACCTTGGTGCGGTGCTCGATCTTGCTGGCCCCGAAGATCGGCGAGATCACGCCGCCGACCTGCTGCAGCGCCAGGCCTAGCCCGACGATGGAATTGGAGCCGGAGATCATGTGCAGATAGGCGGGCAGGAAGGTGGGCGCGTTGACCAGCCGAAAGCCGGTCATCCCCAGCATGCCGTGCAGGTAGTTGCCGAGGTAGTTGCGCTTCAGATTGTCCCAGACGAACTTCTCGTAGGCCGCCTCACGCGTGGCGAGATCGGGCTCGCCCGCAACCACGGCCGTGGGGTCAATCTTGGCGTCCAAATAACCAACGCCGCGGATCAGCCGGCCAGGCCGGCGGCGGCGCCTTTCGCTTAAAGGCTTGGGTTCAATGACGCTGGTCTATCAGAGTCCGGCGCGGCGTTGAAAGGCCCCGCGGACGGGTATGCCTAGATGCGGCGGTATTCGACCTTCGATCCGTCGTCGAGCTTGCCGGTCAGCGCCTTCCAGGCGCCGCTGTCGTCGTAGAAGTCGTCGATGTCGGTTTCGCCGCGGACCGTGAAGTGGCCGGGTCCGGCCTTGGCGGTGCGGACCTTCAGAATCTTGCCGGTCTGCGGATTGAACACCGGCGGCGAGCCTGCGAAAATCTGCTGGTCCCAGTGGTTCAGCGGCTGGGTCTCGGGGCTGAGCGTCGTCTTGCCGTAGGTGCAGTCCATGCGCAGCGCGCCGCCGCTGCGCTCGCAGGTGATCCGCTCCTGCTTGCCGTTGGTGGTGGTCGTGGTCTCCATGGAGGCGAAGGCGCCGTCCTTGCGACGCTCGATCGCGTGGTGGTGATAGCGGAACACCGGCACCGGCCCGATCTTGACGGTCATGGTGGCGTCGGTGGTGGCGGTCAGCGCGTCGCCCTCGCCGGCGAAGGCCACGTGATGCTCGCCGATCTTCGCGCCGTTGCGGAACACCGCGAAGGTCAGGCTGGACGGCGCGGCCAGCACCAGCTTCGGTATCAGCGGCAGGATCAGTCCGGCGGCCAGGACGGCGCGGCGCGGCAGGGTCATCGGGGGTTCAGTCATCGCGGACCTTTGCTCTGGGCGCTGCTCGGGGCGCGCGACGCGCCGATCTCGCCGAGGATACGAAACCCGATCGGTTAAGGATGCGCTTAATGGCCGGGCCGTGGCTCGAAAGACCGGGGCGGCCGCGTCGGCGGAACGGCCTTCGGGTCGGATTTCTGGCCATGCTGCGGCGACGGCGCGGACTTGGGAATGCTGAAGTTCGGCCCCGCGTCCTGCTGCTGGAAGCCTTGGGTCATGATCGCGTCTCCCTTTCGATCTTCGCACCCCGCATTGGAAGTCTGACTCAGGCCGCGGCCGGGATTGTGGCGGCCGGGCGCACGTCTACGTGAACCGTCAGGGTCGATTGGCCGCCGTCGCCATAGATCGCGCCGGAGACCGGCGCGGCCTCGGCCGGGGTGCGGGTGACCGCCACCGGGATCAGGTCCGGGCTCTCGGCGAGCGCATTGGTCGGGTCGAACTCGGTCCAACCCAGCTCCGGCAGGAAGACCTCGCACCAGGCGTGGGTGGCCCCGGCGCCGCGCACGGAGGCGGTCTTGGCCGAATAGAGATAGCCGGTGACGAAGCGCGCGGCGTAGCCCAGCCGGCGCAGGGCCTCGACCATCAGCCAGGCGAAGTCGCGGCAGGTGCCGGAGCGGATCGCCACGGTGTGCCCCGGATCCTGCGCGGCGCCCTGATCGCGCGCCGAATATTCGAAGCCGGCGTGGATGTTGCGGTTGAGGCGCAGCAGGAAGTCGAGAGCGGGCTCGTTCAGGCTGCCGACCTGTTCACGCAGCCAGCCGAGAAGTCTGCCGTCGGCGTCCTCCGTCACCGGTTGGGTGAACGGCGCGAGCACCAGCCGGTCGGCGGCGGCGTAGACGATCGGGGTCACCGTCTGCGGGTCGGCCACGTCGCGGCGCATCAGCGAGGCCGGGAAGCGCTCGATGGTCAGGTCGCTGACGATGGACAGCGCGGTGCTCTCACCGCGCGGCGTGAAGCAGCAGACCGAATTGGCCAGCGCGTCATAGAGCCAGCGGGTGTCGCCCTTGGGGGAAAGCGTCAGGTGGGCGGAGATCACGCGCGTGGCGTGGCTGTCGCGCGGCCGCACCAGCAGCCTGTGCGTCGAAAAACGAACGGGGCGCTCATAGGTGTAAAGCGTCTCGTGGCGGATGCAGAGGCGGACCATCGGGTGCGAAACCGTCGGAAGCGCGGTCGGTTCCGGGCTGCCCGCGGTTCCCCCGACAGGCTTGAAGTAACCTTAGCCTTAGCGTCCAGGTTGAGAGGACTTGCATAACGTCGTGATGCAGGTCTCTGTGTGCGCCGCGCAAGACCGAACCTTCGGGCTAAGGCCTGCGCTGGGGCGGCCGGGGAAACCCGGCCGCCCCGCTGGTTTTCACGCCTTGCGTGGACAGAACAAAAACAGAACTATAGAACCGAGGGATGGCCGCCCTAGATTTGAAACGCAAGCTCGCGATCCTCGCCGACGCCGCGAAGTACGACGCCTCCTGCGCCTCCTCGGGCGGGTCCAAACGCGACAGCCTGGGCGCGCCCGGAAAAGGAAATGGGGGCGTGGGGTCGGTGGATGGCGGCATGGGTATCTGCCACGCCTATGCGCCGGACGGGCGGTGCATCAGCCTGCTGAAGATCCTGCTGACCAACTTCTGCGTCTACGACTGCGCCTATTGCGTGAACCGGGTGTCGTCGAACACGCCACGGGCGCGGTTCACGGTCGACGAGGTCTGCGACCTGACGCTGGGCTTTTACAAGCGCAACTACATCGAAGGCCTGTTCCTCTCCTCGGGCATCATCCGGACGGCCGACTACACGATGGAAGAGATGGTGCGGGTCGCCAAGACCCTGCGCGAGGTCCACCATTTCCGCGGCTACATCCACCTGAAGGTGATCCCGGAGGCCTCGCCCGGGTTGGTCAACCAGGCCGCGCTCTACGCCGACCGCGTGTCGATCAATGTCGAGCTGCCGCGCGACGAAAGCCTGAGTGCGCTGGCCCCGGAGAAGGACGCCGCCGGCATCCGCAAGGCCATGGGCGCGGTGCGGCTGGGGGTCGAGGCGGGCAAGGAGAAGGGGCGCAAGGCGCGGCCGCCGAAGTATGCGCCGGCCGGCCAGTCGACCCAGATGATCGTCGGCGCGGACGGCGCGCCGGACGGCGAGATCCTGAAGCGCAGCGAGCGGCTCTACGGCGCCTATCGCCTGAAGCGGGTCTACTATTCGGCCTTCTCGCCGATCCCGGATTCCACGGCCCGGCTGCCGCTGCAACGGCCGCCGCTGATCCGCGAGCACCGGCTCTATCAGGCCGACTGGCTGATGCGCTTCTACGGCTTCGACCGCGCCGAGATCGTCGGCGAGACCGAGGATCTGGACCTGGAGATCGATCCGAAGCTGGCCTGGGCGCTGCGCAACCGAGGCGAATTTCCGCTCGACCTCAACATCGCCGAGCGCGAGCGGATGCTGCGGGTTCCAGGCCTGGGCGTGCGTTCGGTGGACAAGATGCTGCAGGTGCGCCGGTTCAAGGCGCTGACGCTCGAGGACGTGCGGCGCCTGACCCGGGGCCTGGAGAAGCTCAAGCCCTTCATCGTCACCGCCGATTGGTCGCCGGGCGCGCTCACCGACAAGGCCGACCTGCGCGACCGCCTGGCGCCAGCGAAAGCGCCACCCGTGCAGCAGAGCCTGTTCTGATGCCGGTCGTGCGCCTGGCGTCCGAGACCGACGTCACGGGCTGGCGCCAGGCCGCGCGGGCCCTGCGGAGCCGCGACGTGGCGCCCGAAGAAACGCTGTGGACCGTGGACGGCTCCGGCGCCGACCTCTTCGGCGAGGCCGCGCCAGCGCCGGCAGCCGGAGCGCCCGCTTTTACCGTGCCTAAGACCTTCGTCGATCTCGCCGACCGGGTGATCCTGCACCGGTCCGACGAGCGGTTTTCGCTGCTCTATCGCCTGCTCTGGCGGCTGTCGCGCGAGCCCAACCTGCTGCACATCCACTCCGATCCGGACGTCCAGAAGGCGCGCCATTTCGCCAAATCCGTCGGTCTCGCGGCCCACAAGATGAAGGCCTTCGTGCGATTCCGGATGGTCGCCGGCCCCGATGGGCTGGAAAGCTACGTCGCCTGGTTCGAGCCGGCGCACCGGGTGGCCGAGAAGGTCGCGCCGTTCTTCGTGCGGCGGTTCGCCAGCATGCACTTCTCGATCCTGACGCCGGACGCCTGCGTCCACTGGGACACCAAGGCGCTGGTCGTGCTGCCGGGCGCCGATGCGGCCGACGCGCCCACCGAGGACCGGCTGGAGGACTATTGGCTGACCTACTACGCCTCGATCTTCAATCCGGCGCGGCTGAAGGTCGGCGCGATGCGCAAGGAGATGCCCAAACGCTACTGGCGGAACCTGCCCGAAGCCCGGCTGATTCCCGAGCTGATCGCCCAGGCCGAGGCCCGCACCACGAGCATGGTCGCCCAACCGCACTCCGAGCCGTCTCGCCGCGTGGTCCGCGCCGCCCAGCGCGCCAGCCGCGACGCGCCCTACGATGGCCAGGCGCTCTCGACCCTGGAGGAGGTGCGGGTGGGCGCGCAGCTGTGCCGCCGCTGCGACCTCTATTGCGACGCCACGCAGGCCGTTCCGGGCGAGGGGCCGCTTCAGGCCCGGCTGATGCTGGTGGGTGAGCAGCCGGGCGATCGGGAGGACCTGGCGGGCCGCCCGTTCGTGGGTCCCGCCGGCCAGATGCTCGACCAGGCCCTGGCCGAGGCCGGGGCGCCCCGCGACCAGCTGTTCGTCACCAACGCGGTAAAGCACTTCAAGCATGAGCCGCGCGGCAAGCTTCGGCTGCATAAGACCCCCAACACCGGGGAGGTGACCGCCTGCCGCTGGTGGCTCGACAACGAACGCCGCATCGTCCGGCCTCGCGTGATCGTGGCCCTGGGCGCGACGGCGGCCCTGGCGGTGTTCGCCAAACCCATCGCCATCGGTGAGACGCGCCAGCGGGCGCTGCCGCTCGCCGACCAGGTCAAGGGCGTCGTGACCTACCACCCGTCCTATCTGCTGCGCCTGCCGGACCCTGACGCCCAGGCCAGGGCCTACGCGATGTTCGTTCAGGACCTGAAGTTCGCCTGGAGCCTGGCGGGCTGATTGCCTGCCGATGGCGCATCGCCTACGGGTTAGGCGCCCCCGTGGAACGGCGGGGCTCGCGGAGTTTTTGATGGCGTCGCTTCGGGATCTCTTGCGCGTCGGCCGCAAGCCGGCCCCGGCCCCGGCCCCGGCGGAGGCCGCGCCAGGGCCCGAGGCTCCGATTTTGGCCCCGGCATGGGTCAGACCGCTGTTCGCCGCCGATCTGGCGCCGCAGCTTCGGCGCGACGACGGCGCGGTGCTGGTGTGGACCATCGAGGACCAAGGCTCCACGGCGGCGATCACCGATCAGTTCAAGGCCAACGCCGAGGAATATCACCGCCGCTACGCCCATAGCGCCCACTTCGAACGGCTGTTCCGGCAAGGGATCGAGGCCACCGGGATCACGGTCGCCGAGGCCCCGCTGATCCTCGATCTGGGCAGTGGCTCTGGCGTCAATTCCATCGTGCCCTGCCAGCGCATCTTCCCCGGCGCGCGGATGGTCGCCACCGACCTGTCGGCCGAACTGCTGGCCATGCTGGGCGCGTACGCCGCAGACGAGGGCGCCGCAGAGGAGGTCGCCGCCGACGAGGGGCGCCTCGAGGGCGCCGCCGCCGACGCCATCGTCTGCGTGCAGATGGATGCGATGAGCGGGTTGGTGGCGCCGGGCGTCTTCGACCTGGTCACCGGCGCCTCGATCCTGCATCACCTGCAAGACCCGCAAGCCGGCCTGACCGCGGCGGCGCGCGCGCTGAAGCCCGGCGGCCACGCGATCTTCTTCGAGCCGTTCAACGGCTGGGGGATCATGCGGCTGGGCTTTCAGTGGATTCTCGCCGAGGCGGCGCTGCGCGGCGAGCCGCTGGATCCGGCCATCGACACGCTGCTGCGCGCCACCATCGCCGATATCGCCGCGCGCAGCGATCCTGACACCGACACCATCGCCTTCCGCCACATGGACGACAAATGGCTGTTCTCGCGGGCCGCGATTGAGGACATGGCGCGCGAGGCGGGCTTCGCGCAGGCGCGGTTCAAGCCGCATGGCGCGCACCCGACGCTTTATCGCGACATGGGCGCCGTGCAGCTGCGGCTGGGCACGGGGCAGGGCGACCTGGCGTTCCCGGCGTGGGCGACCGCGATCCTGGCGGAGGTCGACGCCGCCTTCACCCGCGACGCCAAGCGCGAGCTGATGATGGAGGGCACGATCGTGCTCACCAAGGCCCGCTGAGCGCCGCCGCGACGCCACGTTTGGGCCACACATCCGCGTTCACCTGCCCACGGTCACGCTTCGGCAGACCCAAGGGGGCGGACCCCGGGGAATGGGCCGAGAGAACGGGGGGACGATGCGGCGTGCGGCGATCCTGGCGATGGGCCTGCTCTGCGCCGGCTGTGGCCAGGTCGCGGACGCCCAGGCCAATCTGGTTCTTACCCTGCGCATCAAGGATGCGGTCGGCGACTATGACAAGGCGCGCGCGCCGCTCGACCGCTGTGTGAAGGCCAAGCTGGTGGTGGCCGCCTATACCGACGCCCGCGAAAAGGCCGAGACCGGCGCCTGGGAGGCCCGCGAGCAGGAGGATTGCCGTCAGGCCGCGGCCGCCATCGGCGTGACCTTGCCGGCGGCGCATCCGAAATAGCGGCCGATCAACTCACGGAAAAGATCGAATATCGTCATCGCCCGGACAGGCTGGGCCATGACGATCAGAGAGGAGGGCTTAAGCGCTCACCCCGCCATGAACCCCGCCTCGGCGAAGTCGAGCATGCGGGTCAGCAGGGCCGCCACATCGCCCTCGCGGGTCAGGCCGCCGGACAGGTGGTGCAGGCGGTCGAACTCCGCGAAACGGTTGTTGTGGATCATCCCCAGCACGAAGTGCAGCCGCCAGTAGACGGTCTCGGGCGCCAGATCGGGGCGCGCGGTCTTCAGCGCCTCGGCGAAGCGGGCCAGGTGGCTGACGTCGTTCTGCAGGGCGTCGCGCATCTCCGCCGTGCCCTCCGACCGCGCGCGGATGATGAACTGCACGCTGATCCGCCGGTCGTTGGCCGGGTCGGCCCAGCGCAGCGGCGGGGCGAACAGGGCGGCCAGGATCTCGCGCACCGGCGGCTTGCCCGCGTGCCGGTCGCTGGCTTCGTGCAGCATGCGGGCCCGCTCGCGGTTCAGCTCGCCGGTCCGCCGGCGGAAGATCGCGAACAGCAGGGCGTCCTTGGACCCGAAATGGTAGTTGACGCTCGCCAGATTGACGCCGGCCTCGGCGGTGATGTCGCGCACCGAGACGTTCTGGAAACCCTGCAATGCGAACAGCCGCTCGGCGGCATTGAACACCGCCGATTTGGTCGCGGCGTGGGTCTCTTCGTCGAAAACGACCTCTGGGGCGGTGATCTCGGGCGTGTCAGGGGTCAGGTCAGACATGGCTCTGCGCCTAGCGGGCGAGCTCCTTCATGGCCTTCTCGAGTCCCGACAGCGTGAGCGGGTACATCCGGTCGCCCACCAGCTGTTTCATCACGCCGACCGAGGGCGTGTAGTCCCAGTGCCGCTCGGCGGTCGGGTTCAGCCAGATCATGTGGCTGTAGATCTGGGCTACGCGGTCCATCCAGATGGCGCCGGCTTCCTCGTTCCAGTGCTCCACCGAGCCGCCCGGATAGGTGATCTCGTAGGGGCTCATGGTGGCGTCGCCCACGAAGATGACTTTGTAGTCGTGGGGGAATTTGTGGAGGATGTCGAAGGTGTTCAGCTTCTCGGCATGACGGCGCCGGTTGTCCTTCCACACGCTCTCATAGAGGCAGTTGTGGAAGTAGTAGAACTCCATGTTCTTGAACTCGCTCCGCGCCGCGGAAAACAGCTCCTCGCAGATCTTGATGTGGCTATCCATCGAGCCGCCGATGTCGAAGAAGATCAGGACGCTGATCTTGTTGCGGCGCTCGGGGCGCATGTGGATGTCGAGATAGCCCTTCTCGGCGGTGCCGTGGATCGTCCCGTTCATGTCGAGTTCGTCGGGCGAACCCTCGCGGACCCATTTGCGCAGGCGCCGCAGCGCCACCTTGATGTTGCGGGTGCCGAGCTCGACCTGGTCGTCGAGGTTCTTGTATTCGCGCTTGTCCCAGACCTTGATCGCCTTGCCGTGGCGGCCCTTGTCCTGGCCGACGCGGATGCCTTCAGGGTGATAGCCGTTGGCGCCGAAGGGGGAGTTGTTGCCGCCCTGGCCGCGGCCCTTGCCTTCCTTCTGGTCGCTGTCTTCCTCGCCCTGTTCCTTGGCCCGCTCGGCCAGCGCCTTCATCAGCGCCTCAAAGCCGCCCATGGCCTCGATCTGGGCCTTCTCTTCCTCGGTCAGGAACTGGTCGGACAGTTTCTTCAGCCACTCGGCCGGAATGTCGACGGCGACGTCGTCGCCCATCCGCTCCAGCCCCTTGAAGACCTGGGCGAAGACCTGGTCGAACTTGTCGATATTCTTCTCGTCTTTCACGAGCGCGGCGCGGGACAGGTAGTAGAAATCGTCGACCGAGCGGTCGATGACCATCTTGTCCAGCCCCTCCATGAGCATGAGGTATTCCTTCAGCGTCACCGGCACCTTGGCCTGGCGAAGCTCGGTGAAGAAACGCATGAACATGGGTGGGGTCTCGCGCGACGAACGTCTGTTTGAACCCAGAGGATGCGGTCTGAGATGGCCGATGTCCAGTGGAGGCCCTGCAAATCAGCTTGACGAGCAGCTGTAAAGGGTTCCCGATATGTTCTATCTCCCCCGCGAAGCGGCGGGAGGTGAGAGTCGCGCGTCTCCGCTAGCGCCGCTCGCTGTCCAACGACGCCATCTGCGGCGCGGGATAGCGGTCGCCGGCCGCGGCGTCCTTAGGCACGGACGCTTCCAGGGTCGCGACGGCGTCCGGCGTCAGTGGCTTGTCGAGCGCGCCCAGGGTCTCGGCCAGGCGTTGGCGGGTGCGGGCGCCGATCACCGGGACGATGTCGGCGCCCTTGGCCAGCGCCCAGGCGATGGCGGCCTGGGCGGTGGAGAGGCCGAGCGTTTCGGCCTCCGCGCGCAGCGCATCGGCGAGCGCCAGGTTCTTCGTCAGGTTCTCGCCCTGAAAGCGCGGGCTGTGGCCGCGGAAGTCGCCCTGGCCGTGGACGCCCGTCGTGGCGATCCCGCCCTGGATATGGCCACCGATCAGCCCGCGCGACAGGACGCCATAGGCGGTGATGGCGACGCCGAGCTCGCGGGTGACGGCGAGGATCTGATCCTCCAGGCCGCGCGAAATCAGGGAATACTCGATCTGCAGGTCGGCGATGGGATGGACGGCGGCGGCCCTGCGGATGGTCGCCGAGCCCACCTCGGACAGGCCGATGTGGCGGACGTAGCCGGCCTGGACCAGCTCGGCGATGGCGCCGATGGTGTCCTCGATGGGCACGTTGGGGTCGAGGCGGGCCGGGCGATAGACGTCGATATAGTCCACCCCCAACCGCTGCAGGCTGTAGGCGCAGGCAGTCTTCAGCGCCGCCGGCCGGGCGTCGAAGCCGATCCACGACCCGTCGGGCGCACGCTGCGCGCCGAACTTGACGCTGAGCACAACCTCCTCGCGGCGGCGGCCTTTCAGGGCCTCGCCAATCAGCATCTCGTTGTGGCCCATGCCGTAGAAGTCGCCGGTGTCGATCAGGTTGATCCCGGCATCGAGCGCGGCCGCGATGGTCGCCAGGCTCTCCGCCCGGTCGGAGGGGCCGTACATCCCCGACATGCCCATGGCGCCCAGGCCGATGGCCGAGACTTCGGGGCCGGTGTTTCCGAGTTTGCGCATCTGCATGGGGTGACCTCCTGCCGGCCGGATCGCCGGTGTGGTCCGCTAATTAAGCCTGGGGCTTCGCGAGCATAAGCCGCATAATCCCGCACGAACTGTGCGGAATTTCGAACAATGGATCGGATCGACCTCAGCGCCCTCGACAGCTTCGCGGCTATCGCGCGGCACGGCAATTTCCGCCGCGCGGCCATCGAGCGCGGAGTCTCGCCGTCGACGCTCAGTCAGACGCTGCGGGACCTGGAGGCGCGGCTGGGCGTGCGGCTGCTGAACCGCACCACCCGCAGCGTGGCCCTCACTGAAGCCGGCGCGACCCTGCTCAGGTCCCTGCAGCCGGCGCTGGGCCAGATCGCGGCGGCGGTGGACGAGGCCCGCGCGGCCCAGGACGCCCCGTCCGGCGCTCTGCGGATCAACGCGCCGGAGCCGGCGGTCGAGCTGGTGCTGGCGCCCATGGTCGCCGCGTTCCTGGCGGCCTATCCGGCGGTCCGGCTGGAGGTGATCTCCGAGACCGGCTTCGTGGACATCGTCGCCAAGGGCTTCGACGCCGGCGTTCGCTGGGAAGAGAGCCTGGCGCAGGACATGATCGCCGTGCCGCTCGGACCGCCGCAGCGGTTCGTGGTGGTGGCAGCCCCGTCGGTGGTCGCCCGCCATGGCGCGCCCGGGCATCCGGCCGAGCTGATGGACCGGCCCTGTCTGCACGTGCGGTTTCCCAGCGGCGCGGAGCCGCCTTGGGAGTTCGAGCGGGCCGGCGAGGTCGTGCGGATCCCGCCGCACGGGCCGCTGGTCACCACCAGCCCGGGGTTGTTGATGCGGGCCGCCCTGGATGGCGTAGGCTTCCTGCAGACCTTCGACGGCGCCGCGGCGCCGCACCTGGCGTCGGGGCGCCTGGTCAGCGTGCTGGACGACTGGTCCGAACCGTTCCCGGGGCCGCTGCTCTACTACCCCAGCCGCAGACACCCGCCGTCCGCGCTGAAGGCGTTCATAGATTTCGTGCAGGCGCGGCGAAGGGCGGAGGGGTGGTGATCAGATCACTCTACCTTTGCTCGTCATCGCCCGGCTTGTCCGGGCGACCGATGATCACGGCGAGGCTGTGAGGAGTGCGGCGGCGCCCATCAATATCGTTCTTTCGCGCGGAGATCATGGGTGGCCCGGACAAGCCGGGCCATGACCATCTCTATTGGTTTCGCGTCCCGAAGGCGCGCAGGAAGGTGCGGGTCGCCAGCGCCGCCTCGTCCTCGACCTGCTGCGGGGTCAATTCCGGAATGGCGTTGCAGAGGCGCGCCTTGAAGTAGCGGTTCTGGACCAGGCCCAGGAACTGATGGGCGGCTTCGAGGGAGTCTTCCAGATCGAGGTGGCCAGCCTGCGCCATGGCGGACAGCAGCTCGGCCACCCGCTCGGCGCCCTTGCGCGGGCCCGCGTCATAGAAGGTGACGCCGATGGCGGGCGAGCGTTCGGCTTCCGAGGCGATCAGGCGGAAGTTGCGCAGATTGAAGTCGGTGAGCACGCGGGTCAGGTATGCCCGGCCGACCCGGCGCAGGGTCTCGTCCGGCGTCTCGGTGACCGTGGGCGCGGCGAAGATATCATCCTGCCACAGGCAGCGGCGCTCGACGTAGGCGTTGAACAGCTCGTCCTTGCTCTTGAAGTAGTTGTAGAGCGTGCCCTTCGATCCGCCGAGCCGGGCGGCGATGGTCGACATCGAGGCGTTGGCGAACCCTTCCTCCAGGAATACATCCTGCGCCACGTCGAGGATCAGCTCGCGGCGGGCGTCCCTGTCCAGGCGGGGGCGGTCGAGTACGGTTTTCGCCAGGCTCATCTTTTCTCCAACCGTACGGTATGGTCAGTCTTGACGCGGCAGGGGGCCGCTCGCTATATCGCTAGGCACAATATATGACCGTACGGTACGGTATGACAAGAGTCGGCTCATGAGACTGTTTCTTCGCGCCCGGACCCCCCTGACCGCCGTGAGCCTGCTGGCTGGCGCCGCGCTCAGTGCGTGCGCGACCCTGCCGCCGACGGGGGTCGTCCGGGTCGCCAAGGCGCCCGAAAGCTACGCCACGGCCCAAAGCCTTGCCGCGCCCAGCCGCGACTGGCCGGCGGATGCCTGGTGGACCGCCTACGGAGACCCGCAGCTCAATGGCCTGATGGCCGAAGCGCTCGCCGGATCCCCCGGCCTGGCGTCGGCCGACGCCCGCGTCCGCAGGGCCGCTGCGCTGGAAATGCATGGCCGCCTTGGGCCCACGATCAGCGCCAACGCCAGCGTCGAGCAATCCAAGCAGAGCTACAACGCCGGCATTCCAGCCGAGTTCGTGCCCCAGGGCTACAACGACTACGGCCGCGCGACCCTCGATTTCAGCTGGGAGCTGGACTTCTGGGGCCGGAACCGCGCCGCTGTCGCCGCGGCGGTGTCCGATACCCGCGCCGCCGAGGCCGAGGCCGCCGAGGCGCGCCTGATGCTGTCCACCAATGTCGCCGCCGCCTATGCGAGCCTGGCGCGCCTCTATGCCGAACGCGATGTGGCCGAGCGGTCGATGACCGTGCAGGGCGAGACCAGCAAGCTGGTCGCCGACCGGGTCGCGGGCGGCCTCGACACCCTGGGCGAGCAGCGGCAGGCCGAGGCCAATCCGCTGCAGGCCAAGGCCGATCTGGCGGCCATCGACGAGCAGATCGCGCTCGCCCGCAACCAACTGGCGGCGTTGGCGGGCGCGGGGCCCGACCGTGGCCTGTCGATCGCCCGGCCCGCCGTGACGATGCTCAAGCCGATGGGCATCCCGGCTCAGCTGGCCGCCAACCTCGTCGGCCGCCGGCCCGACATCGCCGCCGCGCGCTGGCGCGCCGAGGCGGCGGTCCAACGGATCCACGAGGCCGGGGCCGCCTTCTATCCCGACGTGAACCTCGTGGCCTTCGTCGGCGTCCAGTCGCTGTTCCTGAAGCGGCTCACCGACGCCGGCTCCGATATCGGTCAGGCGGGTCCGGCCGTCAGCCTGCCGATTTTCAACGGCGGCCGCCTCAAGGCTGGCCTGCGCGGCGCCGAGGCCGACCGCGACGCGGCCGTCGCCAGCTATGACGCGGCGGTCACCGAGGCCTTCCGCCAGGTGGCCGACGTCCTGGCCTCCAACCGGGCGGTGCAGGCCCAGATCGTCTCGTCGCGCGCCGCCTTGGCCGCCAGCGAGGACGCCTACCGGATCGCCAAGCTGCGCTACCAGGGCGGGCTTTCGACCTACCCGGCCGTGCTGCTGGCCGAGCAGGCGGTGTTGCAGCGGCGGCGCACCATCGCCGACCTCGACGCCCGCGCGCTCGTCCTCGATGTCCAGCTTATCCGCGCGCTCGGCGGCGGCTATCGCGCCGCCGCCTGACGCCATCTCTTCGACGCCTGCAATTCCTCCAAGGACCACCCCGATGTCGGATACCGCCAACCTCGCCAAGCCCGCCGCCGCCGGTCCCGCGCCCAGTGCCGCGCCCAGTGTCGCGGCCGCCAAGGCCCGCCGCCGGCGCCTGTTGATCTGGCTGGCGGTCGCCGTGGTCGTGGGCGTGCTGATCTACGGCGCCTACGTCTTCCTGTTCGGCGGCAAGACGGTGGAGACCGACAACGCCTATGTCGGCGCCGAGGTGGCCCAGGTGACCCCGCTGATCGCCGGGCCGGTGGCCAAGGTGCTGGTCCGCGAGACCGAGACGGTGACGGCCGGTCAGCCGCTGATCGTCATCGACGACGCCGATGCGAAGATCATGGTCGAGCAGGCCCGGGCCGCGCTCGGCCAGGCGCAACGCAAGGTCCAGGGCTATGGCGCCAACGACGCCGCGCTGGCTGGCCAGGTGGGCGCCCGCGACGCCGACATCACCCGCGCCAACGCCGACCTGACGCGCGCCCGCACAGACCTCGATCGCCGCCAGGCCCTGGCGGCCTCCGGCGCGGTGTCCGGCGACGAACTGACCAACGCCAAGAACAAGTTCTCCGAGGCCCAGGCTTCGCTCGCCCAGGCCCAGGCCAACCGCACCGCCGCGGCCGGCGCCCGCGAGGCCAACCACGTGCTGATCGCCGGCGTCAGCCTGGACCAGAATCCCGAAGTCGCCGCCGCCAAGGCGCGTCTCGACGCAGCCCAGCTGATGCTCGACCGCACGATCCTCAAGGCGCCGCGCGACGGTATCGTCGCCAAGAAGCAGGTCGAGGTCGGCCAGCAGGTCGCGGTCGGCGCGCCGCTGATGGCCATCGTGCCCGCGGCCGAAGCCTATGTGGACGCGAACTTCAAGGAAGTGCAGCTCGCCAAGGTCCGGCCCGGGCAGTCCGTGACGCTGACCTCCGACCTCTACGGCAAGACGGTGACGTTCCATGGTCGAGTGCGCGGCCTGTCCGGTGGCACCGGCTCGGCCTTCTCGCTGATCCCGGCCCAGAACGCGTCGGGCAACTGGATCAAGGTGGTGCAGCGCCTGCCGGTGCGCATCGACCTCGATCCGAAGGAGCTGGCGCAGCACCCCTTGCGCGTCGGCCTCTCGATGAAGGTCGCCGTCGACATCGCCGACGCGAACTAGGGAGCGCGCCGCCATGGCCAACCCGTCCGCGCCCGGCATGCCGCCCCCGATGACCGGCGCGCTGCTGGCGATCACCTCCATCGCGCTCGCGCTCGGCACCTTCATGCAGGTGCTGGACTCGACCATCGCCAACGTCTCGATCCCGACTATCGCCGGCAACCTGGGCGTCTCGACCAGCCAGGGCACCTGGGTGATCACCTCCTTCGCCGTGGCCAACGGCGTCTCGGTGCCGCTCACCGGCTGGCTGATGATGCGCTACGGGGTGGTGAAAACCTTCGTGGGCTCGGTGGTGTTGTTCACCGCCGCCTCGTTCCTTTGCGGCATCTCCTGGAACCTGCCGTCGCTGATCGCCTTCCGGGTGTTGCAGGGCGCGGTCTCCGGACCGATGATCCCTGGGTCCCAGGCGTTGCTGATCATGATCTTCCCGGCGGCCCAGCGGGGCACGGCGCTGGCGATCTGGT
Organism: Alphaproteobacteria bacterium; assembly: GCA_025359785.1. Classification (GTDB taxonomy): domain Bacteria; phylum Pseudomonadota; class Alphaproteobacteria; order Caulobacterales; family Caulobacteraceae; genus Phenylobacterium. Next base: position 39,967 of record JANYET010000005.1, read on the forward strand.
CGATGACCACTCTGGTCGCGCCGATCACCGGTCCGATCCTCGGAGGCTATATCTCCGACAACATCTCCTGGCCGTGGATCTTCCTGATCAACCTGCCGGTCGGGATCGTCTGCAGCGTGCTCTGCTGGCGCAACATGCGCAGCCGCGAGACGCCGACCCGGGTGGTCCCGATCGACCGGACCGGCTTCGTCCTGCTGCTCGCCTGGGTGGGCGCCTTGCAGGTCATGCTCGACACCGGCAAGGACGCCGACTGGTTCAATTCCCCGGCCATCGTGGTCGAGGCGATCATCGCGGTGGTGACCTTCGTCGCCTGGCTGATCTGGGAGTTGAACGAGGAGAATCCGATCGTCGATCTGTCGCTGATGAAGTCGCGCAACTTCGTGATCGCCACGGTGGTGTCCTGCCTGGGGTTCGCGATGTTCTTCGGCGCGAACCTGCTGCAGCCGCTGTGGCTACAGACCCGGATGGGCTACATCGCGACCTGGGCCGGCCTGGTCGCCGCGCCGTCCGGCCTTGTCGCGGTGTTCCTGACCCCGTTCGCGGCGCGGCTGATGAACAAGGTCGACGCCCGCTGGACGGCGAGCCTGTCGCTGCTGGCCTTCGCCGCCTCGTTCTGGCTCCGCTCGCTCTACACGACCGACGTCAGCTTCGCGACGCTGGTCGTCCCCATGCTGGTGCAGGGCGTGGCGATGAGCGTCTTCTTCGTCTCGATGGTGACGCTGACCCTGAACGGCGTTCCCGGCGCGCTCGTGCCGCAGGCCTCGGGGCTCTACAACTTCATGCGGATCACCGCCGGGGGCTTTGCCGCCTCCGTGGTGACCACGGTCTGGGAGCAGTCGGCGACGACCCACCAGAGCCGGCTGGCCGAAATCATGGGTGCGGGCGATCCGGCCTTCACCACGACCCTGCAAAAGCTGCAGGGCGCGGGCCTCAGCGCCACCCAGGCGCTCGGCGCGGTCACCAGCCAGGTGACCAACCAGGCCTATCTGCTGGCCACCGACGACATCTTCCGGGTCTCGGCCGTCCTGATGCTGCTGCTGGTGCCGTGCGTCTGGCTGACCCGTAAGGCGCTGGGGGCCGGGGCGTCCCACGCCGCGGCCGATTAGGCCGCGCGCCTCAGGATGAACTCCAGGTCCACCGTCTGGCCGACGTGGAAGTTGTATTCGCCGACCTTGGTGAAGCCGTGTCGGGCGTAGAACCGCTGGGCGCCGTGGTTTTCGGACCAGACGCCCAGCCAGACGGGGCTCGGTCCCTGGCGTTGCAGCCAGGCCATGGTCTCGGCGAACAGCCGCCCGCCGAGGCCGCCGCCCTGCCGGGCCTGGCGCAGATAGATGCGCTTCAGCTCACCGCAGTCGGGCGTGACGTCGTCGTGCGGCAGGCCGCAGGAGCCAGCCAGGGCATAGCCGATGGCCTCGCCGTCCGCCTCCACCAGCCAGGTGGCCTTGGCGGGGTCGGCGAGGTCGGCGCGCGTTCGCTCCATGTTGTAGGCCTCGGCCAGATAGTCCCGGAGGTCTTGCGCGGGGTAGAGATGCCCGAACGTCTCGATGAACGTTTCCGCGCCGATGGCGGCGACGGTTTCGGCATCGGCGGCGCCGGCGCGGCGGATCAGGGGTTCAGGCATGGGAGGGCGGAGAATCTACGTTAGGATGCAGCATGACTGTCGCGCTCTACACCCATGTGGATATGCTCGACCACCGTCCAGGTGAGCGCCACCCGGAGCGGCCTGAGCGGTTGCAGGCCGTCACCGACGCCCTGAGCGACAGCGACCTGCGCTTCATGGTCCGCGATGCGCCGCTGGTGGAAGAGGCCGATCTCGCCCGCGTCCACCGCCAGCCCTACCTCGACGCCATCTTCGCGGGCCGGCCGGGCGCGGGCCGGCTGAAGCTTGACGAGGACACCTTCATGTCGGCCGGCAGCCTCAACGCCGCGCGGCGGGCCGCGGGCGCGGTGGTGGCGGCGGTGCGCGACGTGGCTGCCGGCGAGGCGGACCGCGCCTTCTGCGCCGTGCGCCCGCCAGGCCACCACGCCGAGCCGGGCCTGCCCATGGGCTTCTGCATCTTTTCCAACGTCGCCATCGCCGCCCGCGCCGCCCAGGCGGCGGGCCTGGCGAAGGTCGCCGTGGTCGATTTCGACGTCCACCACGGCAACGGCACGCAAGCCGCGTTCAACGGTGAGCAGGGCCTGTTTCTGGCCTCCATCCAACAGTGGCCCATGTGGCCTGGCACTGGCCATCCGGACGAGCCGGTCTCGGCCAACATCGCCAACGCCGTGGCGCCGGAGGGCGGCAGCCGCGAGACCTGGCGCAAGGCCTTCGAGAGCCTGATGCCGAAGGTCGACGCCTTCGCGCCCGACCTGATCATCATCTCGGCCGGCTTTGACGCCCACCGGCGCGATCCCGTGGGCGGCGGTGGCCAGTCTTTGGAGGCCGAAGACTTTGCCTGGGCCACCCGCGCCATCGCCTCGGTGGCCAATCGCCACGCCAAGGGCCGGGTTGTGTCCTCGCTTGAGGGCGGTTACGACCTAGAGGCTCTGGGCAGCTCGGCGCTAGCGCACGTGCGGGCTCTTTCCGAGGGTTAGGGGCGATACGGGTGGGGTACAGGCTAGCAGTTCAGATGGACTGGCCCGCGCCTTGACCGCTGAGAGTGTCCCCCAATCCAGTGTCCTCCAATCCAGGGTCCGCGCTGGCTCCATCACGCTGGCCCGTCACGGCGAACCGGCGATTTCACGCAAGGTGCGGCTGTCGTCTCGGGAATACCGCGAATTCTGGGCCCGTTACGAGACCATGGGTCTTCTGGCCGGCCAGACGCCGCCGGCGCAGCTCGTGGGCTTCGTCGAGCGTTGTGATGTGCTGATCTCCTCGACGCGGCGTCGGGCCATCGAGAGCGCGGCGGCCGTGGGGCCGGGCCGCGATTTCGTCCGCGAGGAGGTGCTGGTCGAGGCGCCGCTGCCGCCGCCGCGCTGGCCGTCGTGGATAAGGCTGTCGCCGAAGGTCTGGGGGTTCCTGGCGCGCTTCCACTGGTGGTTCTTCAACCACCACCAAGGCGAGGAGAGCCGGAAGGCCTCGGAAAACCGCGCTGATCAGGCCGCAGCCAAGCTCGAGGCGATGGCCGATAGCGGCCAGCATGTGGTGGTGCTGGCGCACGGGTTCTTCAACATCCTGATCGGGCGGGCCCTGATCAAGCGCGGCTGGCGCCGGACGCTGCGTGAGGGCTACAAATACTGGTCGACGCGCCGCTTCGAGCGGTTCTAGGAAGTCCCCATGTCCGAACCCGCCGATATTGCGACTCTCAGCTTCGAACAGGCGCTGGCCGAACTCGAGCAGATCGTGGCGCGGCTGGAGTCCGGCCAGGCGCCGCTGGAGGCTTCGATCGCCATGTACGAGCGCGGCGCGGCCCTGAAGGCGCACTGCGAAACACGGCTTGAGGCCGCGCGCCTGCGCGTCGAGAAGATCGTGGTGGGCGCGGGCGGCGCCCAAGGCAGCGAGCCCGCCGAGTTCACCTGATGCCCGCCAACGATCCAGGCGGGCCGAGCGGCCCGATCGGGCCGCTGGCCCACAGGGTCGCGCAGGCCGCCGACCTCGTCACCGTCGCCCTCGATGAGCTTCTGCCCCGCGCCGACGGGCCGGAGTCGCGGCTGACCGAGGCGATGCGCTATGCGGCGCTGGGGCCTGGCAAGCGGCTTCGCACCTATTTTGCGCTCGAGACCGGCAAGATGTTCGACGTTCCGGAGCGGTCGGTGTTGCGGGCGGCCTGCGCGCTGGAGTGCATTCACGCCTACAGCCTGATCCACGACGATCTGCCCTGCATGGACGATGACGACATGCGTCGTGGCCGGCCCACGGTGCACAAGGCCTATGACGAGGCGACCGCGGTCCTGGCGGGCGACGCCCTGCAAACCGCGGCCTTCGAGATCCTGGCCCACCCGGACACCCATTCGGATGGCGCGATCCGCGCCGACCTGGTGATGAAGCTCGCCCAGGCCTCGGGCGCGAAGGGCATGGCGGGCGGCCAGATGATCGACATCCTGGGCGTGCATGACGACATGGGCGGCGTCGCGCGGATGCAGCGGCTGAAGACGGGGGCCTTGATCGCCTGCGCCTTTGAGCTGCCCCTGGTGCTGGCCCGCGCCAAGGACAGCGAGCGTCACGCGATGATGGGGTTCGCCCAGGATCTGGGCCTGGCCTATCAGATTACCGACGACCTGCTGGACGCCGAGGGTGACGCGGAAGACCTCGGCAAGGCGGTGGGCAAGGATGCCGCCAAGGGCAAGGCGAACTTCGTCACCCTGCTGGGGGTCGATGCCGCGCGCGAGCGGCTGGACCTGCTCTCCAGCCAGATCAAGGCGCACCTGGAACCCTTCGGCGAGGCGGCGGAATTCCTGCGGGCGAGCGTCGATTTCGTGATAGAGCGCCGAAACTAATTCCCCGTGCGCGGTCCGGCTTGATTCATGACTGAAACCCCTCTTCTCGACACCGTCGCCACGCCGGCCGACACCCGCGCGATGTCGATCCCGCAGCTGCGCCAACTGGCCGACGAGCTGCGCGTCGAGACCATCGACGCGGTCTCTCAGACCGGCGGACACCTGGGCGCCGGCCTCGGCGTGGTCGAGCTGACGGTCGCCCTGCACCATGTCTACGAGACGCCGAAGGATATTCTGATCTGGGACGTGGGCCACCAGGCCTATCCGCACAAGATCCTCACCGGACGTCGCGACCGCATTCGCACCTTGCGTCAGGGTGGCGGCCTGTCGGGCTTCACCAAGCGGGCGGAAAGCGCCTACGACCCGTTCGGCGCGGCGCACGCAGCGACCTCCATCTCGGCCGCCCTGGGCTTCGCCGCGGCGCGGGATCAGAAGGGTGAGGACAACAAGGTCGTGGCCGTGATCGGCGACGGCTCGATGAGCGCCGGCATGGCCTATGAGGCGATGAACCAGGCCGCCGAGACCACCACCGGTCAGCTGACCGTCGTGCTCAACGACAACGACATGTCCATCGCCCCGCCGGTGGGCGGGATGAGCGCCTACATGGCCCGCCTGGTTTCCGGCGGCGGCTACCGTTCGATCCGCCGGGTCGGCAAGTCGGTGGCCAAGGTGTTCCCCAAGCCGATGCAGGAAGCCGCCCGCAAGGCGGAAGAATACGCCCGTGGCATGGTCACCGGCGGCACCTTCTTCGAAGAGCTCGGCTTCTATTACGTCGGCCCGATCGACGGCCACGACATGGACGCCCTGGTCCATGTCCTGCAGAACGCGCGCGCCATCACCGACAAGCCCGTTCTGGTCCATGTGGTGACGCAGAAGGGCAAGGGCTATGGCCCCGCCGAGCACGCCGCCGACAAGCACCATGCGGTGGTGAAGTTCGACGTGGTCACCGGCCAGCAGGCGAAGGGTCAGGCCGCCGCGCCCAGCTATACCAAGGTCTTCGCGCTTGAGCTGATCAAGCGGGCCGAGATCGACGAGACGATCGTGGCGATCACCGCGGCGATGCCGTCGGGCACCGGCCTGGACCTGTTCGGCGAGCGGTTCCCCACCCGGACCTTCGATGTCGGCATCGCCGAGCAGCACGCGGTGACCTTCGCCGCGGGCCTGGCGGCTGACGGCATGAAGCCGTTCGCGACGATCTATTCGACCTTCCTGCAGCGCGGCTACGATCAGGTCGTCCACGATGTGGCGATTCAGCGCCTGCCGGTGCGCTTCGCCATGGACCGCGCGGGCCTGGTCGGCGCCGATGGCCCGACCCACGCGGGCTCGTTCGACATCGGTTTCATGGGCGCCTTGCCCGGGATGATCCTGATGGGGCCGTCCGACGAGGCCGAGCTGGCGCACGCCGTCGCCACCGCCGTCGCCATCGACGACCGCCCGTCGGCCTTCCGCTATCCGCGCGGCGAGGGCACGGGCGCGGCGATCCCCGCCTTGGCCGAGGCCTTCGAGATCGGCAAGGGCCGCATCGTCCGTGAGGGCACGGCGGTCGCCATCCTGTCGTTCGGCACGCGGCTCGGCGAAGCCCTGAAGGCCGCCGACATGCTGGCCGCGCGCGGGCTCTCGGCGACCGTCGCCGACGCCCGGTTCGCCAAGCCGCTGGACGTGGACCTGATCCTGCGGCTCGCCCGCCACCACGAGGCCCTGATCACCGTCGAAGAAGGCGCGGTCGGCGGCTTCGGCGCGTTCGTCCTCCAGGCGCTGGCCGAACACGGCGCGCTGGACCGCGGCCTGAAGGTCCGCAGCCTCGTTCTGCCCGACATCTTCCAGGACCAGGACAAGCCGGAGGTCATGTACGCCCAGGCCGGCCTCGACGCCGACGGCATCGTCCGCGGCGCGCTCGCCGCCCTCGGCGCCGACAACATCGCGGCGAAGGGCTGGCGGGCTTAGGCTTCGGTCAACGGAATGCCGAGGTCTGCCGCGACCCGGGCGAGTGTTTCGTCGAAGGTCGCAAGCGTTGCGCCCAAGCGACGCGCAATCATGACGTGAGTTGCGTCGGGCGTCTTGAGTGGGCGGGTCAGTTGGCGCATCAACCCATCGGCGCCCCTTCGTTGGCGCCGACCGCCACAAATATCGGTTCGCCGAGACCCTTGGCGGCCGCAACCCGGGTGACCAGTTCCGGCTCGTTCCAGATGGCCGGGCTGCCAATCACGTAGCCGGAGAAGGCGGCGGGGCGCATCGACGTTCCACCTCGGAGAGCGATGCCGATAAAGTTACACGTGTAGTCTATGCTGTCAAAGTGAGCTCAGCTCGCTTCAGAACGGCGAGAACCGCTCGATCAGGGACTGGCCGGCCGGGGTCTTCTGGACGCGGCTGATGTCGCCTCGGCCGCCGTAGTTGATCCGCGCCTCGGCGATCTGGGTGTGCTGGATGGTGTTGTTGGCGCCGATGTCCTCAGGCCGCACGATGCCGGCGATGGTCAGCTGCCGAACCTCGGCGTTGGTGCGGACCTCCTGCGTGCCCTGGATCACCAGGTTGCCGTTCGGCAGGATCGCCGAGACGACGGCGGCGATGGTCAGGCTGATCTTTTCCTGCCGGTTCACCGCGCCCGCGCCGTCGTTCGAGGTCTTCGAATTGGTGGAGAGCGCATTGGCCGGGTCGAAGCCGCCCGGCAGGATTTTCCCGAGGCTCGATTCCAGGCCCAGCAGGTGCGGGATCCCGGCCGTGACGCCGGAGGTATGCGAGCTGGAGGACGAGTTGCTGGTCTTGGCGCTGTCGTCGATGTTGATCAGCACCGTGAGGATGTCGCCGACGTGCTGGGCGCGCTGGTCGTTGAAGAAGGTCCGGGCGCCGGTGCGCCAGAGCGAGTTGGCGGTGGCCGGCGTGGAGACCGAGATGATCCGCTGGTCCATCGGCGCGAGCGCCGCCGGATAGCCGACCGGTGCGAGATCGGGGCCCCGAACGGCTTCCCTGACGGTCGAGCAGGCGCCCAGACCGAGCATCAGCGGGGCCAGGACGATGAGGGCGGCGAAACGGGTACGCATGCGAGGTCTTCCTCTTAACGGGCGGCGTAGCGGAGCGAGCGGGCGGCCTTGAGCTGGTCGGCGGCCGGGCCGACCACGGCTTGGCCGGGACCGGTGGCGATGGTCTGGATGACCCGCTTGGAGAGCGTGTTCTGGACCGGCAGGATGTCGCCGACGCCGGCGCTGGCCATCGACTTGCCTTCGAGGGTGAGCGAGATTCCATCGGCCTCGAAGCTGACGGAGACGATGTCGCCGGCCTTGATCACCTGGGCCGCGCCATAGTCGTGCGCCATGACCACCGCGCCGGCGCGCAGCGGCCGCTTGGCGGCCTGGCCGATCACCATGCCGGCGTCACTGGGCGCGTCGCTAGGCGCCGCGGCGGTCTTGATCCAGGTGAGGTCCGTGGGTTGGACGATCTCGCCGGCGTTCAGGCTTCGGGCATAGGTCAGGACCTCGACGTTGCCGCGGGCCGGCGGCGCGGCGCCGGGCGAAATAGGCGAGGCGGATGAGACGGGCGCGGCTTCCAGGCCGCCGCCGCGGACCACGATCTTGTGCAGGCCCTCGGCGTTGGCCCAGTCGAGCCCGGCGCGGCGCGCGGCGAGCTGGACGCTGGCCGCATCGAGCACCACGCTGGCGCCGGAGCGGGTGGCCAATGGCGTGCGGGCCGCGGCGCCCGCGCCGTCGAACAGGTCGCCCAGGGTGACCAGGCTGCCCGCGCTGGCCACGTCGGCCTTCAGGCTCACGGCCTGACCGGCCAAGGCGGGGCTCGCCAAGGCCAGGGCGGCGAGGAGAACGGTCAGCATACGCATGGCCTAGGTCTTCACCTGGTTGGCGACGCCCAGCATGTTGTCGGCGGTGGAGATCACCTTGGAGTTCATCTCGTAGGCGCGCTGGGCGACGATCAGGGCGGTGATCTCGGTCACCGGATCGACGTTGGAGGCTTCGGTATAGCCCTGCAGCAGGTTGCCGAAGCCCTGGGCGCCCGGGGTGCCGGTGGTGGCCGGGCCCGAGGCCGCGGTCTCCTTCAACAGGTTGGCGCCCTGCAGCGACAGACCGCCCTCGTTCGTGAAGCTCGCGAGCTCGAGCTGACCGACGATGGTCGGCGTGGCGCTCCCCGGCTGGGTCACCTGCACCTGGCCCGACTGGGAGATGGTGACGTCGGTGGCGGTCAGCGGGATCGAGATCGCCGGCTGCACCTGGTAGCCGTCCTGGGTGACCAGCTGGCCCTGGTCATTGGTCGCGAAGTTGCCAGCCCGGGTGTAGGCGGTGTCGCCCGACGGCGTCAGCACCTGGAAGTAGCCGCGCCCGGAGATCCCGAGGTCGAATTTGTTGCCGGTGGCGGTCATCGCGCCCTGGGTGGCGATCCGGTAGACCGAGCCGGTCTTGACGCCCGCGCCGATCTGGATGCCGGTCGGCACAATGGTGCCCTGGTCGGACGACTGGGCGCCGGCCTGGGCCACCGTCTGGTAGAGCAGGTCCTGGAACTCCGCCCGCTGCTTCTTGAAGCCGACGGTGTTCATGTTGGCGATGTTGTTCGAGATGACCTCGACGTTCATCTGCTGGGCGGCCATGCCGGTCGCCGCGGTTCGAAGCGCTTGCATCGCTTAAATCCTCACTATTGCAGCCGCCCGAGGCGCGCGACGGAGTTGCGCGACAGATCGGCCTCGGCGTTCATCATCTGGGTGACTTGTTCGTAGGCCCGGCTGACCTCGATCATCCGGGTGATCTGCACGATCGGGTTGACGTTCGAACTCTCCAGCATCCCCTGCCGGATCTTGGCGTCGGCCGTGGCGCTGGCCGGCTGGTTGGAGGCGTTCTGGTAGAGATTGTCGCCGGTCTTCTCGAGGGCCGACAGGCTGGGGAAGCTGAAGACGCCGACCTTGCCGATCCGCTCGGATCCCTGGCTGACGACGCCGTCGGGCGAGATGGAGATTTCGCCGGGCTTGGTGGCGTCGATGGTGATCTCGCCGCCGCCCTCGTCGGCCAACGGGTCGCCCTTCTGGCTGGTCACCCGGCCGGCCTCGTCGGTGCGGAAACGGCCATCGCGGGTGAAGCGCTCGCCGGCCTTGGTGTTGACCTTGAAGAAGCCCTGGCCCTCGACGGCGAGGTCGAGCGGGGCGTCGGTGCGGCGCAGATTACCCTGGCCGAAGTCGCGCGCCACGCCGTCTGCGCCGACGAACTTGATCGGCCGGGGCCCTTGCGCGGTGAAAGCCGGCGGCCCTTCCACCTCCTTGGTGAGCAGGGATTCGAACTTGAAGCCGGTGGTGTCGGCGTTGGCGATGTTGTTCGCGACGATATCCATCTCGCGCTTCAGCACCATCTGCTTCGACAGTCCGACGTAGAGGGCGTTGTCCATCGGGATTTTTCTTCGGCTTGCAGGGACGCGACACTTTCGCCGTCCAGGGCTGCAAGCTTTGGGCCAACCCAAAAGTTGAGGAAAATCAAAGAATAACAAAGTTAACGCGTGCCCGGCGGCGGAAAATGCCGGGCAGGCTTTTCACCTATTAACGAGCGTTAAAAACCGCGCGTTAACCAACTTGCCCCATCGGTGAACGCCTAGGTTTCTCAAGGAACGCGCGCGTGGCCGAGGCCAAGGTCAAGGAAGCCCCTCCCGAGGAGGCGGCTGTCGAAGGCGAGGAGGGCGAGGGCCCGCCCGCCAAGAAGAAGCTGCCGCTGATGTTTCTCATCGCCGGCGCGGCGGCCCTCGTGCTGGTGCTGGGTGGCGGTGGCGGGGCGGCCTATTTCTTCCTGCTGAAGCCCAAGCCCGAGGCCGCGGCCGGCAAGGACGCCAAGAAGAAGCCCGAGAAGAAGGGCAAGAAGGAAGAGAAGGGCAAGAAGGACGACAAGGCCGCGGGCCAGGTCCGCGAGGGGCCAGACGGCATCCTCTTCTACACCCTGCCCGACGTGGTCGTGAACATGCAGACCGCCGACGGCCGGCCCACCTTCCTGAAGCTGAAGCTCACCCTAGAACTGCCGGACCAGGCGACGGTCGACGAACTCGAGCCGAACCTGCCCAGGCTGCAGGACATGTTCCAGACCTTCCTGCGCGAGCTGCGGCCCGAGGATCTCTCGGGCAGCCAGGGCTCCTACCAGCTGCGCATGGAAATCCTGCGCCGGGTCAATCTGGTGATGGCGCCCAACAAGGCCAACGCAGTCCTGATCGAGGAGATGCTGATCAACTGACGTCTCGCCAGAGACGCCAGCATCGCAATCGCGCATGGCCGACGAACCCGAAGCTCCCGCCGAAGACCCCGTGGCCGCCGCCGCCCCCGAAGGCGCTGGCGGCGAGGACACCAATGCCTGGGGCGCCGATGACGACGCTGGCGGCGAACGCATCCTCAATCAGGATGAGATCGACAGCCTGCTGGGCTTCGACCTCTCTGAGGAGGAGGGTGGCGAGCGCACCGGTATCCGGGCGATCATCAACTCGGCCCTGGTGTCCTACGAGCGCCTGCCGATGCTGGAGATCGTCTTCGACCGGCTTGTCCGGTTGATGACCACCTCCCTGCGGAATTTCACCTCCGACAACGTGGAAGTGAGCCTCGACAACATCTCCTCGATCCGCTTCGGCGACTATCTGAACTCGATCCCGCTGCCGGCGATCCTGTCGGTGTTCCGCGCCGAGGAACTGAACAACTACGGCCTGCTGACCGTCGATTCCAACCTGATCTATTCGATCGTCGACGTGCTGCTGGGCGGCCGGCGCGGCACCGCGGCCATGCGCATCGAGGGCCGGCCCTACACCACCATCGAGCGCGTGCTGGTGCAGCGGATGGTCGAGGTGGTGCTGGCCGACGCCCGCGAAGCCTTCGAACCGCTGACCCCGGTGACCTTCACGCTTGACCGGCTGGAGACCAACCCGCGGTTCGCCGCCATCGCCCGGCCGGCCAACGCCGCGATCCTGGTGAAGCTGCGCATCGACATGGAAGACCGCGGCGGGCGCATCGAACTGCTGCTGCCCTATGCGACGCTGGAGCCCATCCGCAAGATGCTGCTGCAGCAGTTCATGGGTGAGAAGTTCGGCCGCGACAACATCTGGGAAGGCCACCTGGCCACCGAGCTCTGGACCACCCAGATGGAGGTCCGCGCCGTCCTCGACGAACAGCAGATCGGCCTGAAGAAGGTCCTGGAGCTGAAGGTCGGGGATACGCTCATGCTGAACGCCACGCCGGACAGCCTGATCGAGCTGCGCGCTGGCGTCATTCCACTGACCCGCGGCCGCATGGGCCGCCGCAACGCTCACATCGCCGTCCGCGTCGAGGCGCCTCTGACGCCCAACGCCCGGCAAGCCGTGCAGGGATCCCTATGATACTGCTTCGCCAAGGCTTCGCAGCATTCATCCGATCCTTCGTAGCTCTCGAAGGAGCGAAGTAGGATGAGCCTTATCGGACTGGCGCTGAACCTGTTGCTCGCCGGCCTGCTGGTGGCCGCGCTTGGCATGGGCTGGCGGCTGAACCGCCGGCTGAAGGCGCTGCGCGACAGCCATGACGGCTTCGCGGTCGCCGTGGCCGAGCTGAACATCGCCGCGGCCCGCGCCGAACAGGGCCTCGCCGACCTGCGCGCCGCGACGGATGAGGCCGTCGATATCCTGGGCGACCGCATCGAGAAGGGCCGCACCCTGGCGTCGCGGCTGGAGCGCCTGATCGACCACGCCGACGTGCCGTTGCGCGCCGCAGTGGGCCCCGGGTCGGTAACGCTCGGGCCGGTACAGAGCGACGACCCGGTCGCCGAGCGCCGGCTGGGCGCCCTGCTGGCCGCCGCCCGCGAGATGCGCCCCGAGCGGGCCATGCCGCCGCTGCGCCAGCCGCCACAGCACGCGCCGCCCGAGCGCGCCCAACTCGAGTCCCGGCCCCAGTTGCGGCCGCGCCGCGCGGTCGAGGACGATCTGTTCGACGACGAGCCCCTGACCCTGAGCGACGTGCGTGGAGCCCGCCGGTGAAGAACATGCCCCGCATCCTGCCGCTGGTCGGCATCGCTGTCGGCGGCGTGCTGGCGATCAACGCCCTGGCCGGCGCCCGGAGCCTGCCGGACATGATCGCCGGCGCGAAGGCCTTCGCCGAGGAAGCCGCCAAGCCGATCAAGTCGAAGGCCGCCAAGACCGACGCCAAGGCCAAGCCGGCCGATCCGGCGACCCCGGCGCCCGGCCCGGCCCCCAGTCCGACCGCGCCCGCGATCCCGGGCGGCGCCACCGCCGCGACCCCCGCTGACGCGGCGGGCAAGGACGCCGTCGCCACGGCCGGCCTGCCGCCGCCGACCATCCAGGCCAAGGCGGTGTGCGCGCCCACCGCCGCCGAACTCGCCAAGGAAGCCGGCCTTTCGCCCGCCGAGCTGCAGGTCCTGCAGAACCTCGGCGTCCGGCGTGGCCAGCTCGACCAGCGCGAGTCCGACCTTTCCACCCAGGTGGCGCTGCTGGCCGCCGCCGAGGCCAAGCTCGACGTCAAGGTCAAGGTGCTGACCGGGCTGAAGGCCGACGTCCAGGCGCTGCTGGCCCAGGCCGATGGCCGCGAAGCCGCCGAGGTCGACCGGCTGGTCAAGGTCTATGAGGGGATGAAGCCCAAGGACGCCGCCGCGCGGATGGCGATCCTTGAGGACGGCGTCCGCCTGCCGATCGCCGCCAAGATCAAGCCGCGTTCGCTGTCCGCCATCATCGGCCTGATGTCGCCGCCGGATGCGAAGAAGCTGACCGAGTCCCTCGCCCACCGGTTCTCGGCGGCCCAGACCTTGGCCCAGAACGCCTCGGCCCAGGCCAACGCCGTGGCCTCGGCCACGCCCGGTCCGCCCGCCGACCCCAAGGCGCCCGCCAAGGCCAAGCCGGTCCGCGCCGCCAAGAAGGCCGTCGCGCGCAAGACGGCGCCCGCCGACGCCCAAGCCTCGGTATCGGGGGCCGCCGCGACGCCGCCGGCCGACAAGCCCGCCGGTCCGTCGCCAGCCGCCGGGCCCGCGCCCGCCAAGGCCGGCTAGGCTCGTGACCCTGCGCCAGACCCTGCGCGCGGGTGTGGCGGCCATCGCCGTCGCCGCCGTCATCGCGCCCGCTGGTATCGGGTCGGCCAATGCTGGGTCCGCCAATGCTAGGTCCGCCGGCGCTGGCTCTGGGCGCGCCGCGCCGCCCGGCATCGACGTGCGCGTCGCCCAGGCCGACGGCTTCTCGCGCATCGAGTTCCAGGGCGCGCCGCAGGCCCAGGTCAAGCGCGACGGCCAGGTGGTGACCCTCAACTTCCCGCGCGACGGCGACCCGGATATCGCGCGCCTTCGCACCTCGCCGCCCAAGTGGATCAAGACCGCCGAGAAGCGCCATGCCGGCGGTCATCTGCAGATCGTCCTGACGCTCTCCGACGACGCCGACTACAAGGTGGGCGCGTCCGACGGCGCGATGTTCGTCAACGTCTTCCAGAAAGCCCCGCCGACCGCCGCCGAGCTCGCCGCGGCCCACGCCGGGCCGCCGGAACCGCCACGCCCCAATCCGATCCCGGCCGGCGGCGTGGTCCATATGGAAAGCCGCGTCGACAACGCTCAGGTGCAGTTCAGCTTCGCCTGGGCCAATCCGGCCGGCGCCGCGGTGTTCCGCCGCGGCGACGCGGTCTGGGTGGTGTTCGATGCGCCCGCCGTGCTCGATGTCGGCCACGCGCCGCGCGGGCTGGTGCAGTATTCCGCGATCTCCGCCACGCGCGGCGCCGACTATGCCGCCATCCGCATCGAGGCCGCCCACGGCGTGCCGGTCTTCGCGACCTCCACCGGCAATACCTGGACCATCGCGCTGGGTCCCGGCGACCAGGGCCCGCCCGGTGTGGTCCGGATGACCCGCGACGACGCCGAGGGGCCCGCGACCCTCAAGGCCGCCGTCGCCGGGGCGACCAAGGTCGTGCAGATGGCCGACCCGCAGGCCGGCGACACGCTGAGCGTGGTCACCGCGCTCGGCCCGCCCAAGGGCCTGCCCAGCCGCCACGATTTCGCGCAGATGGCGGTGCTGCCCTCGGTGCAGGGCCTGGCGGTGGAATCCCACATCGAGGACCTGTCGGTCACCCGCGACGGCGACATCGTGCGCATCGGCCGCCCGCTGGGCCTGGCGCTGTCGCCCAGCTTCGCCACCCAGGAGACCGCGCGCCTGACCATCGACGCGCCGAAGCCCGCGCTGATGCCCGGTCTGATCAATTTCGCCGACTGGTCGAAGACCGGGCCCAAGGGCTTCCTGGATCGCTACCACCACCTGCTGGACGCCGCGACCGTCGAGAGCGCCAACAAGGACAAGGCCGCCCCGGTCGGCGCGCGGATGGCGCTGGCCCGCTTCCTGGTGGGCTCGGAACTGTCCTACGAGGCGATTGGCGTGCTGAACGACGTGGCCCGCGCCAGCCCCCGGCAGACGGAGAACCCGGAGTTCCGCGGTCTGCGCGGCATCGCGCGCGTCATGGCGCGGCGCTACAAGGAGGCCGAGGCCGACTTTTCCTCTCCCGTGCTGGTCGAGGATCGGTCGAGCGCGCTCTGGCGCTCCTATATCGCCTCCAAGCTGGCCCAGTGGTCCGAGGCCCGGTCGCAGTTCTCCCGCGGCGCCGAGGCCTTCAACATGTTCTCGCCCGCCTGGAAGGCGCGCTTCGCCCGCGCCGACGCCGAGGCCGCCCTGGCGCAGGGCGACCTGCCCAGCGCCGAGGCCCGCATCCATCTGGCGCTCGCCGACAACACCGACGTCTGGGAAGAGCTGGCGACGCGGCTGGTCCAGGCGCGGATCATCGAACTGCAGGGCCACAAGGACCGCGCGCTCAGGATGTACGCGGCCATCGCCACCGTGCCGCGCGAGTCGCTGTCGTCGCCGGCGCTGCTGCGCGCCACCCGCATCCGGTTGGAAACCGGCAAGGCCACGCCCGCGCAGGCGGCTCAGGTGTTCGACGGCCTGCGCTACCGCTGGCGCGGCGATGCGACGGAGCTGGAGACCATCCGCGCGCTGGGCCAGCTCTATCTGGGCCAGGGCCGCTATCGCGAGGCGCTGGAGGCGCTGCGCTCGGCCGGCAGCCGCCTGCCGGACCTGCCCGAGGCCTTGCAGTTGCGCTCGGACCTCAACGTCGCCTTCCGTTCGCTGTTCCTCGAGGGCGGCGCCGACGGTCTGGAGCCCGTCCAGGCGCTGGGGCTGTTCAACGATTTCGCCAAGGACCTGATCCCTCAGGGCTCCGACGGCGACCTGATGGTCCGCAAGCTGGTGCGCCGGCTGGTGGACGTCGACCTGCTCGACCAGGCCGCCGTGCTGCTGAAGTACCAGGCGGAAAACCGCCTGGACGGGGTGCCGCGCGCCCAGGTCGCGACGGATCTCGCGGTCATCTACCTGATGGACAAGAAGCCCGAGCAGGCGATCGAGGCGATCAACAGCTCGCGCACCACCGTGCTGCCCAGCGCGCTGAACGCCGAGCGCCGGCTGATCGAGGCCCGCGCCTGGGCCGGCGTCGGCCGCTACGACTCGGCGCTGGAAATCATCGAGAAGGACAACAGCCGCGAGGGCCAGGAGCTGCGCGGCGAGATCACCTGGAAACAGAAGGACTGGGCCAAGGCCGGGCCGCAGTTCGAGAAGTCACTGGGCGAGCGCTGGAAGACGCCGGCCGCGCTGTCGGCCGACGAAGAGGGCAAGCTGCTGCGGGCCGGCGTCGCCTACAGCCTGGCCGGCGACGATGCGGCGCTGGCGCGGCTGTCGGGCCAGTACCGGGGCTTCCTCGACGCCGCGCACAATCCGGAGGCGCTGCGCATCGCGCTCACCGGGGTCTCCACCAACCGCCTCAGCGTCGCCGACTTCGGCCGCGTCAGCGCCGACAACGAGGCCTTCACCGGCTGGGTCGCCAAGATGAAGGTCCGCTTCAAGACCGCCCCCGCGCCGGTGGGCGCCGGCAAGGCCATCGCCGCACCCGGCAAACCCGCCACGGCCGCCAAGCAGGCCCAGGCCGCGCCGCCGAGCAAGGCGGCCAAGGGTTAGCGGCGCGGCCGCGATAGGCTTTTGACGCGCCTGGCAAATGAGCCCAGTCTATCACTAGGCCTCGCACCGCCGCGTTCTTGGTGGGCGATGCCAACAGATTTCAGATTATATTTAATTATCAACGACTTAATATTTTCAAAACCGGATTTCATCTGCGCTTCCGCAGGAATTTGTCGCCGCCGCGACGCGTGTGGCTTGCAACATTCGTGCATGGAAACCGTGATATCCGAACCGCCATAAGCTGGGAGCCTGCACCATGAAACGAGCCCTTTTTGCCACCGCCGCGGTTTTTGCGGGCCTCGCTGTCGCCGCGCTTGCCGCTCCGGCCGGGGTCGCCGCGGAGACGCCGAACGCGACGCCGCAGCATGTCGATGACTTCCAGCTCACCGACCACACGCGCCTGGCGCAGCACCTCTATTACTTCGGCTACACGCCGGCGATCGTGGTGATGAGCCGGTCGAACGGCACCGCCTATTCCGCCGCCGGCGACGCCGCGCTCGAAAAACTCAACGCGGCCTACAAGGCCAGGGGCGTCGTGGTCTGGGGCCTCGATTCCAACCTGGCCGACAGCCGCGACGCGGTGGCCGCGGTCGCCGCCAAGGCGCACCTCAGTGTGCCTATCCTGATCGACGAGCAACAGCTGGTCGGCGAGCAGCTGGGCGTGCAGCGCGAAGGCGAGGTCTTCGTGATCAACCCGAAGACCTGGACGGTGGCCTACCGCGGCCCGCTCGACGCCCGGGCTGACGCGGCCCTCGACGCCCTGCTGGCCGGCCACGCGCCGCAGGGGACGCGGGTCTCGGTGACCGGCGGCAAGGCGATCGCCTTCCCGGCAAAGGCCCACGCCGCCGACTTCGCCAACATCTCCTATGCCAAGGACGTGGCCCCGATCCTCCAGGACAAGTGCGTGTCCTGCCATATCAACGGCGGCATCGGGCCGTTCGCGATGAACAGCTACGACATCGTCCACGGCTTTGCTCCGATGATCCGCGAGACGGTGCGCACGCGGCGGATGCCGCCCTATTTCGCCGACCCGCATATCGGCGCGTTCAAGAACGACCAGGGCCTTACCTCTGAGCAGACCAAGACCCTGATCCACTGGATCGAGGCTGGCGCGCCGCGCGGGACGGGCGCCGATCCGCTGCTCGCCAACGCCAGCCAGCGCGCGCCGGAATGGCCGCCGGAACTCGGCAAGCCGGACGTCGTGGTCGACCTGCCGGCCTTCAAGGTGCCGGCCACCGGCCTGATCGAGTACCAGAACCCGGTGGTCGCCAACCCGTTCACCGAGAACACCTGGCTGAAGGCGATCGCCATGCGGCCGGGCGACCGGCGCGTGCTGCACCATGTGATCTCCAACCACGTGCCCGGTCCGAACCAGCCGGCCAACACCATTCCCGGCGGCTCGGTGGGCTCCTACACCCCGGGCTCGCAGCCGCAGGTCATGGCCGATGACTCCGGCGCCCCGGTGCCGGCCGGCGGCAAGCTGCATTTCCAGATGCACTATACGACCATGGGCAAGGAGACGACGGACGTCACCCAGGTCGGCTTCTACACGCTGAAGACGCCGCCGCAGTACATCAAGCGCTCGACGGTGATCTCGACCTTCGCGCTCTACATTCCGGCTGGCGAGGCGCGCCACCAGGAGGTCGCCTACCTGACCTTCCCGGCCGACGCCTATCTCTACACGCTGTACCCGCACTCGCATTACCGCGGCTATCACGTGGAGCTGAAGGCGGTGACGCCGGACGGCAAGGACACCATGCTGCTCAGCCTGCCGAAGTACGACTTCAACTGGCAGCGGGACTACGATCCGGTGACCCCGATCCTGGTGAAGGCCGGGACCAAGCTGGTCGCCACCTGGGTCTACGACAACTCCGAGCACAACCCGGCCAACCCGGACCCGAAGCGCAATGTCACCTGGGGCGAACAGACGCCCGACGAGATGATGTATTTCCGGGTGAACTACCGCTGGGCCGACGAGACCGTGACCCACCTCCGCAACGACCTGCAGTCCAAGCTTTACGGCTCGATGATGATGGGCTCGCTGGACTCGAACCTCGACGGCTTCGTGGAGAAGAACGAGCTGAAGGGGCCGCTCGCCTATCTGCGGGCCAGGTTCGATGCGCTGGACACCAACCACGACGGCAAGCTGGACGCGGCCGAACTGTCCAAGGGCATGCCCAGCCCCCGGATGGCCCGCGGCAAGGGTGAAGTTCCGGACCTTTAGCGACGATTTGCAGCGCTATCCTGCCCTCTCCCCTCGCGCGCGGTGCGTTGGGGGAGAGGAGGCTGGCGCGCTGAATACCAGCCCGTCCTACGGCCGCCCCGTCAGATAGAGCCTGCGGCCGCGGACCTGGAAGGATTCCAGGCGGCTCAGGAAGGTCATGCCCAGCAGCGAACTGGTCATCGGCGCCTGGTTGATCAGCACCGGCAGGCCCCGCAGTTCGATGGACCCCACGGCGACGCTGTTGGCGCTCACCAGCGCGCCGTGGCCGATGCCATTGGCGGTCTCGGCGGAGCGGTCGTAGCGCAGGGGGCCTGTGTCGAGGCCCAGGCGATGGGCGTCGTCGGGGCTCAGCACCGTGTCGCTGGCGCCGGTGTCGACCAGGAAACGGACCGGCTGGCCGTTGACCTTGCCCATGACGAAGAAGCCGCCCTGGTCGTCCTGGGTGACCACCAGCCGGCGCTCGCCCGCGGCCACCGGATAGGCGCCGGAAAGCTGGCTGCGCAGGCGTTGGCTGACGCCCTCCAGCTCGTCGCGGTAGGCGGCGATCACGAACAGCACCCCTACGATGCCGATCCAGATCGCCGCGTGGCGCGCCTTCTGACCCCAGTTGATCTGCCGCGCGGACAGCACCCCGGCCGAGACCACCACCAGCGCGCCCAGTCCCTGGGCCAGCCAGCTCCAGTCGTCGGCGGTGTGCAGCCGGCCCGGAAACGCCGCGGACAGCAGAAACAGCAGAACGCCGACACCTGCGAGGAGCGCGACCAGCCGCCAGCCGCGGCGCGGCGCGCGCGGCGGGGCCGGCGGCGGCGCGTCCCGATGCCAGGGGCCACGGGGCTCCGACATCGGCGCCTTACGTCCCCGCGCCGTGGTGGAAGCTCTCGACGAGGCTGCCGGCCACCAGTCGCCAGCCGTCGACCAGCACGAAGAAGATCAGTTTGAACGGCAGGCTCACCACCACGGGCGGCAGCATCATCATCCCCATGCTCATCAGCACGCTGGCCACCACCAGGTCGATGACCAGGAAGGGCACGAACAGCAGGAAGCCGATCTCGAAGGCGCGCTTCAGCTCCGAGATCATGAAGGCCGGCGTTACCACCTGGATCGGCACGGCCTGGGCGGTGGCGGGCTTGGGGATGCGCGAGAGCTTGATGAACAGCGCCAGATCCTCCTGGTCCACCTGTTGCAGCATGAACTGCTTCACCGGGCCGCCGGCGGCGTTGAACGCGGCGGGCAGCTCCATCTGCTGGTTCATCAGCGGCTTGATGCCGTCGTTGTAGGACCGCTCCAGCGTCGGGCCCATGACGATGGCGGTGAGGAACAGCGACAGCGAGATGATCACCGAGTTGGGCGGGCTCTGCTGCAGGCCGAGCGCCGTGCGCAGCAGGCTCAGCACCACCACGATGCGCACGAAGGCGGTGGTCATGATGACGATGGAGGGCGCCAGCGACAGCACCGTCATCAGGCCGATCAGCTGCACCACCCGCTCGGTGAGGCCGGCGCCCGAGCCCAGGTTGACGTTCAGCGCCTGCGCCGCGGCGGCGACCGGGAAGATCAGGCTGGCGACGGTGACCAGGGCTGCGAGCGCGGCGGCGCGGCGCCACTCGGTGGCGGGCAGGGTGGTGATGGCCTTCCAGAGGTCGCGCATCAGCCGCGGCCCTTCTGGACGGGGTCGTGGGCCACGAACTGGCCTTCGCCCAGCAGCAGCAGCCGTTCCTTGCCGTCGCAGGACACCAGCACCAGGCGCCGCGCGGGGTCCAGGACCAGGGTTTCGATCACCGCCAGGCGGCGGTCCGCCTTGGGCGCGCCGAGCCGCAGCAGCGCGCCGGGGCCCCAGCGGCGCAGCGCATAGGCGGTCAGGCCGATCAGCCCCAGGGTGAGGATGAGGGCGAACACGGCTCTGAGAAAATCGGCCATCGGCGCTTCTGCGGCTTGCGAACAGGGGTCAGGCCGCAGGAGACGTCTGAGTCCCTTAAGTCGGGGTTAACCCTGTTTATTCACCATGTGGCCCATGGAAGCGGGCGACATTCCGATCTTCGCGATGCTGAAGAGCCGGTTGGGGTATCTCTCCGACCGCCAGCGGGTGATCGCCGAGAACATCGCCAACGCCAACACGCCGAAGTACCAGGCCCAGGACCTGAAGCCGTTCAGCTTCGAGAGCCACGTGCACGCCGCCAGCGGCATGGCCGGCGGCTCGGCGGTGGCGATGACCCCGGCCGGAACCATGGCCGTCACCAATCCGGCGCACCTGCAGCCGAAGGGCTCCAAGGCCGGGGTCGTGGTCAGGAAGAGCCCCGACTCCGAGCGCACCCTCGACGGCAACGGCGTGGTGCTGGAGGACGAGATGGTCAAGCTGACCGACGCCCGGATGGACTACGACGCGGCGATCACCTTCTACCAGAAATCGCTGGGCATGCTGCGGATGGCGATCCGCAAGCCCGGCTCAGGCGCATGACGAGGAGCGGTTAGATGGCCAACGACACCTCGATCACCAGCACGACGCAGTCCATCGCGGTCTCCGCCCTGCGCGCGCAGCAGTCGCGCATGCGGATCATCGCCGAGAATATCGCCAACTCCAATTCGACCTCCAAGACCGCCGGCGGCGACCCCTATCGCCGCCAGGCCCCGGTGTTCCGCACGACCCCGGTCGCGGGCGGCGCCGGCAAGGGCGTCCGGATGGAGCGCGCCGTGCCGGACAAGGCGCCGTTCAACTCCGCCTACGATCCCGGCAACCCCTCGGCAAACGCCACCGGCTATGTGAAGACCCCCAACGTCGATCCCCTGGTGGAAGCCATGGACATGCGCGACGCCCAGCGGGCCTACGAAGCCAACCTCAACGTCATCGAAGCCGCGCGGTCCATGGATCAGCGCACGCTCGATATCCTGAAGCGCTAGGCGGGGATTTCTGAGCCATGATGACCGCGCTGACCGCCGCCAAGGCCTACGCCACCACACAGAAGGCCATGGCCGCCGAGCCGGGCGCGGGCGCCGAGGCCATGTCGCCGGGCGGCGGGTTCGGCGACCTGCTGAAGTCGGCGATGGCCGATGTGATGAAGTCGTCAAAGGCCGCCGAGACCCAGATGGCCAACCAGGTGCAGGGCAAGGCCCAGCTGGTCGACGTGGTCACCGCCGTGTCCTCCGCCGAACAGAGCCTGGAGACCGTCATGGCCATCCGCGACCAGGTGATCAGCGCCTACCAGGAAATCATGCGGATGCCGATCTGAGCCATTGCTCCCCCTAGGGGGAGCTGTCGCCGAAGGTGACTGAGGGGTTTCCGCTCAAACGTTCGGGATGCTCCGGGTCACGCACCGCCGTGGAGGAAACCCCCTCCGGCGCTTCGCGCCACCTCGCCCTGACCGCGCTTCGCGCTGGGGGAGGACCTTTCCCCGTGCTAGGCCATGTCCCATGGCGGGGCCGGCGATCGAGCTTTCGGGGGTTGAGAAACGCTACGGCGGCCACGCGGCCCTGGCCGGGGTCAGCCTATGTGTGCAGCCGGGCGAGTTCACCGCCCTGGTCGGCGGATCGGGCTCCGGCAAGACCACGCTGCTCAAGACCATCAACCGGCTGGTGACGCCCGACGCCGGCGCAGTGCGGGTGCTGGGCGAAGATGTCGCCACCGCCTTGCCGCACATGCTGCGCCGCAAGATCGGCTATGTGTTCCAGGAGGTCGGGCTGTTTCCGCACCTCACCGTCGCCGAGAACATCGCCATCACGCCCAAGCTGCTCGGCTGGGACAAAAAGCGCATCGATGGGCGCGTCGCCAACCTGCTGGGCCTCGTCGACCTGCCGCTGGAGATTTCGTCCCGGGCTCCGGCCGCGCTTTCCGGGGGGCAGCGCCAGCGGGTGGGCGTCGCCCGCGCGCTCGCCGCCGAGCCCAGGCTGATGCTGCTGGACGAGCCGTTCGGGGCGCTCGATCCCCTGACCCGCGACGCCCTGGGGACCGACTACCGGGCGCTGCACGACCGGCTGGGCCTGACCACGGTGATGGTCACGCACGACATGGCCGAGGCGGTGCTGCTGGCCGACCGGATCGTGGTGCTGCGCGACGGCGCGATCGTCGCCGACGGAAGCCCTGCCGACCTGTTGGCCAGCACCCAGGACGACGGCGTGCGCGCCCTGCTGGAATCCCCGAAGCGCCAGGCCGAGCGGCTGCGCGCCAAGCTGGCCCAGGCGTCGGACGCCGCGCCATGAGCCCGAAGCTCACCGCCGCCTTCGCCCTGCTGCCGGAATATCTCGGCTGGCACGTGCTGCTGAGCTTCAGCGCGCTGGTGCTGGGCGTGGCGATCAGCCTGCCGTTGGCGGTGGCCGCGAGCCGCAGCGCGCGGCTGCGCTGGCCGCTGCTGGCCGGCGCGAGCCTGATCCAGACCATCCCCAGCCTGGCGCTGCTGGCGCTGTTCTACCCGCTGCTCCTGGCGCTCGCGACGCTCAGCAAGGCGACGCTTGGCCACGGCTTTTCGGCGCTGGGGTTCCTGCCGTCGCTGCTGGCCCTGACGCTCTATTCGATGCTGCCGATCCTGCGCAACGGCGCCGCCGCGATCCTCGGCATCGACGCGGCGATCCGCGAGGCCGCCGATGGCGTCGGCATGACCTCGCGCCAGCGCCTGTTGCAGGTCGAGCTGCCGCTGGCCGCGCCGGTGATCATGGCCGGCGTGCGCACCGCCGCGGTCTGGACCATCGGGGCGGCGACCCTGTCCACGCCGGTCGGCCAGACCAGTCTCGGCAACTACATTTTCGCGGGGCTGCAAACCGAGAACTGGGTGTTCGTGCTGTTCGGCTGCGCGGCCTCGGCGGTCCTGGCGCTGGCCGCCGACCAACTGCTGGGGCTGATCGAGGCGGGCGCTGCCCGGCGCAGCCTGCGGCTTGTGCTGATCGGGGCCATCGGCCTTTTGATCGGCGTCGCCGCCGCCGTCACGCCGCTCGCCGGGCTGGGCAAGACCGGCGCATACGTCGTCGGGGCCAAGAACTTCTCGGAGCAATATATCCTGGCCGAACTGATGGCCGGCCGCCTGGAAAAAGCCGGCGCCCAGGTCAGCCGCAAGGAGGACCTCGGCTCGGCGGTGGCCTACCGCGCGCTCGCCGCCGGCGAGCTCGACGTCTACGTCGACTACTCCGGAACACTCTGGACCAACGCGCTGAACCGCAAGGATAATCCGGGCCGCGCTGAGGTGCTGAAACAACTGTCCGCCGAGCTCAAAAAGCGTGACGGCGTCGTGGTGCTGGGCTCGCTGGGGTTCGAGAACGCCTATGCCCTGACCATGCGCCCGGACCGGGCCAAGGCGCTGGGCGTGGCCTCGCTGGCCGACCTCGCTCGCGCGGCGCCGAGGCTCACCCTGGGCTCGGACCTGGAGTTCCTCTCGCGCCCGGAATGGAAGGCCATCGAGGACGCCTACGGGCTCAACTTCAAGACCAAGCGGTCCTACCAGCCGACCTTCATGTACCGGGCGCTGGCGGGTGGCGAGGCCGACGTGATCTCGGCCTTCTCGTCGGACGGTCGGATCGCCGCCGACAAGCTGGTGATCCTCACCGACCCCAAGGCCGCCATCCCGCCCTACGACGCCGTGGTGCTGATCTCGCCCAGGCGAGCCGGCGACAAACGCTTGCTGGACGCGCTGCGCCCGTTGATCGGCAAGATCGACGTCGCCGCCATGCAAGCCGCCAACTACAGCGTCGACCGCGACCAGAACAAGGCCAGCCCCGCCGAGGCGGCCAAGGCGCTGGAAAGCCGGCTAGGGCGCTGAGTGGCTCCTCAACTCACTTGAGCACTGGGTAGAAGAGGATGGGATAGGCGATCATCGTGCCGCCCAGGACCAGCGGCGCCGCGATCTGCACCCAACGCCGGTCGACAAAGAACGCCGCCAGGCCAGCGGCCAACATTGGGATCGCTATCAGGTTCTGCCATCCCCAGGATGTGAGGCCATACCGCAACGCCCCCTCGAAATTGAGCCCGACGCCGACGATCATCATGGCGATATAGGCGCCAAGATAGGTGCGCCGTTCGCGCCCATGGAACGCCTGAAGATCGTAGCCGTCGCCGTCCTCGAAGTCGGGAGACACGAGTGCGGCGAGGAAATATTGGGCGATCACCAAGACGAAGTTCGAGGCGATCACTTCCAGGTCGAACCTGGCGACCGTCCTCAGATCCCACAGGCTGAGCCAATTCGCCGACAAGAGTAGAAAGATGCCCGCCATCCACAGCGCATGGGGCCAGGAGAAGACCAACTGGCGCCTGTGCCGGATCATTCGCGTGGCGGCGAACAGGATGTGTGTCAGCGCGACCGCATAGATGAAGCTTAAGAACAGCAGAATGAAATCGAACGGATGCACGTCGCTCTCCCGGAGTCGGCTGGAGCGAGCTTAGCTGTGTCCGCCGTTTTGGGAACGCGTCTCGCCGGCGCCCCGTCGGGTCGCACCCGAAAGTGGACGCACCGAAGGACCGCAGGGGGGCGAGCTCTGCCACGGGGGTTGCGTCACCGTAACCCCCGCGTTGGGATAGCGACGGAGATGTGTCCGCATAGTGCAAACGCACTATGCGGCGACGTCCTCGCTGCGATAGCTGTCCGTGACACGCGCCAAGATCGTCAGTAGTTTTCAGGAAGTTGATCTGTGAAGATGTCGAGATACCAACTGCACACAGCGTCCGCGGGCTTGGTCGCCGCTGCATTCTGCGCCGCATCTCCGGCGCTCGCGGCGGTGACCTATCACTATGGCGGCTCCGTCCCGCCGGTGAATTCGCGGGACGGCGGGATCGTCAACTTCATCGACGCCAATGCGCCCATCCAGTTCGACTTCACCCTGGCCACCGATATCGCCGCGAACCTCAGCGGCGCCGACATCAAGGCGTCGATGCTCTCCTGGGCGGTGACCGGGGGCAAGGCGCAGTCCAGCGTCAGTTCCACCGATATCGCGGCGCTGCTGGGCCATGCCTTCTTCACCACCGACGGCCAGCACAATATCACCGCCTGGTTTATCAGTGGCCACGCCGACATCGCCGCCCTGCCGCAGGACGAACTGGACTTCTTGTTCGACTCCGGGACGTCCGATTCCGAGACCCTCAGGTGGATCAACATCGGTAACGGCCAGAACACCGGCGGAGCGACGTCGACGACCGGCGCCTTGGGCAGGTTCGTTAAGCTCGACGCCGCGCCTGGCGTGCCAGAACCGTCTACCTGGGCGCTCATGATCACCGGCTTCGGTGTGGTCGGATATGGCCTACGCCGTCGTCGAAACCTTGCAGTCGTCTGATCGATAGGGGCGCTTCGCCCAAGGGCGCCATCCCGCCCTATGACGCCTTGGTGCTGATCTCGCCCAGGCGGGCGGGCGAAAAGCGACTGATCGCCGTGCTACAGCCTCTGATCGGCAAGATCGACGTCGCCGCCATGCAAGCCGCCAACTACAGCGTCGACCGCGACCGCGACCGCGACCGCGACCGCGACAAGGCCAGCCCAGCCGAGGCCGCCAGAGCCTGGCGCTGAAGGTGCGGCTGGCGCGCGAGATGGCGCGGGCCGATCATCCGTCCGCGCCCGCGCCGCCACCGGTTCCCCGCGACGAGGCGGCCATCGCGGCGCGGGTGGAAGAGCTCCGCGGCTCTGTCCAGCGGGTGATCTGGACGACCACGTGGTGTCGCTCTGCCGCTCGCTTGGCCTCGACCTCGGGCTCGCCCGCCGCTGGCGTGAGCTTCCCGACCCGCCGGACGAGCCGTTCAGCGATCCGCCGGACGATGCCGCGCCCCGCGCGCTCGCCTGGCGCGGCTCCGGCTGAGGCGGCAGATTCTGCCGCGCCCGTAGGCTTTCATTAACCATGCCGGGCCATCTTGACGGGGTTCGCTGACGAGCGAATTCGTCAAGCTTTCCAAGAGGTCCCCATGAACAGCGCCGAGGTTCTCGACGTCGGCCGCGACGCCATCTGGCTGACCCTGCAGCTCTGCGCGCCGTGCCTGATCGTCGGCCTGGTCGTGGGCGTCGGGATCGGCCTGTTGCAGGCGCTGACCCAGGTGCAGGAAGCCACCCTGGTCTATGCCCCGAAGATCGTGGCGATCTTCGTCTCGCTGCTGGTCTTCCTGCCGCTGATGGGCTCTCTGATGAGCGGCTTCATGCAGCACATCGCCGCGCGGATCGCGAGCCTCTAGGGCCGCGGGCTCCCAGGATCGCGCATGGAGCACTACGCCACCGCCCAGCAGGTGTTCGCCGGTGGCCTGATCTTCGCCAGGCTGGGCGCGCTGGTCATGCTGATCCCCGGCTTCGGCGAGAATTTCGTACCGGTGCGGGTGCGCCTGTCGCTGGCGCTGCTCTTGGCCCTGGTGCTGTTTCCCCTGGTGGGCGCGAGCGTGCCGCCGATCCCGGTCGACGTCAGCGGCATCGCCCTGGCGGTGATCAAGGAGACCGCTATCGGCCTGATGATCGGCACGATCCTGCGGATGTTCATGAGTTCGCTGGCGGCGGCCGGCGAGATCGTTTCGATCCAGACCACGCTGGGGTTCGCCCAGACCGCCAACCCGACCCAGGCCGCGCCGTCGACGACCATCGGCACCTTCCTGGGCCTGATGGGCGTGGTGCTGATCATGACCACCAACCTGCACCATCTGTTCCTCTCGGCGATAGTCCACTCCTACACGATCTTCCCCTTCACCAAGGCGCTGGCGGTGGGCGACGCCAATGCCCTGGCCATCCAGACGGTGTCGCGCTCGTTCGCGCTCGGCCTGCAACTGGCGGCGCCGGTGGTGGCCTTCTCGCTGATCTTCAACATCGCCACGGGGCTCGTGGGCCGGGTGATGCCGCAGTTCCAGATCTTCTTCGTCGCCTCGCCGCTCATGGTGCTGCTGGGCCTGTCGATTTTCGCGCTCAGCCTGGGTCTGATCGGCATCGTCTGGATCGAACACTACCGCGACCTGCTCGCGCCGTTCGGCGGCTAGCGCCCATGGAACGCGCGACATGAGCGACACCAGCGATGCGGCCTCCCGCACAGAAGACGCCACCCCGCGCAAACTGCAGCAGGCGCGCGAGCGGGGCGAGGTGGTCAAGACCCCGGACCTCGGGGCCCTGGCCTCGCTGACCGGGGCGGCCGCCATGGCGGCGCTGGCCGGGGGATGGATTTGCCGCAACCTCGCCACCACGCTGACACCGTTTTTCGCTCACCCGGACTCGATGAGCTTCGAGGGCGGCGGCGGGGTGCAGATTCTGCGCGCCGCGATGCTGGCCGCCGCGCCGGGCGGCGCGGTGATGCTGGCGGCCTGCGCGGCCGGGGTGTTCGGCAACGTGATCCAGACGGGCTTCCTGTTCAGCCCGGAGAAGCTGTCGTTCGACCTCCAGAAGATTTCTCCGGTCGCGGGCTTCAAGCGGATCTTCGGCATCGACGGTTTCGTGCAGTTCCTGAAGTCGCTGTTGAAGGTGGCGTTGACCGGCCTGCTCGCCTGGTGGGTGCTGAACCCGCATCTGCACGAGCTGGAGAACCTGGCGGGCATGGAGCCCATCGCCATGCTGGACTTCGCCTGCGACATCCTGCGCCGGCTGGTGTTCGCCGTCGCGGGCTTCCTGCTGCTCGTCGCCGGCGCCGACTGGTTCTGGCAGCGCCAGCGGTTCCTGGCCCGGATGCGGATGACCAAGGAGGAGGTCAAGGAGGACTTCAAGCAGTCCGAAGGCGATCCGCATATCAAGGCCCGCCAGAAGCAGCTGCGCAACGAGCGCGCGCGCCGCCGGATGATGGCGGCGGTGCCCACCGCGACGGTGGTGGTGATGAACCCGACCCACTATGCCGTGGCGCTGAAATACGACGCGTCCGAGACGCCCGCGCCGCAGTGCGTGGCCAAGGGCCTGGACAGCCTGGCGCTGAAGATCCGCGAGGTGGCCGAGGCCCACGGCGTGCCGGTGATCGAGGATGCGCCGCTGGCGCGCGCGCTCTACGCCGCCGTCGATATCGACGAGATCATTCCGCCCGCCCACTATGAAGCCGTCGCCAAGATCATCGGCTTCATCCTGAGCGCCGGCCGCAAGGCCGCCGCCCGCACGCTTAAAAGCGGCGCCCTGTAACCCGATGACGCCTGTGACAGAATGCAGTTGACCGATTCGCCGGGCGCAAAGGTCCGAGGCTCCCTTTCATCCCAGAGGAGCCGAGCCAACCAGGAGGCGCTGTCGCAAGGCATGGCCGAGCCGCAGGTCCGCAAAGGCCGCAAGAGCTTCGAGCCGTTGATCGCGGGCGCCGTGGTCTTCTTCCTGATGGCTGTGGTGTTCGCCGCCGCGCCGGCGCTCAACGCCGGGCCGACGACGCTGGCCGGCCTGCTGCTGCTGATTGGCCTGGCGGGCGTGGCCTGTCTGGGCCTCTTCGTGCTGCGGGGTTCGGCCGAGCCGCCGGGCGAGGCCCAGCCGGGCGCCGAGCTGCTGGTGGACGCGCTCAGCGAGCCGGCCGCCATCGCCGCGCCGGACGGGCGGATGCAGGCGGCCAACGCGGCCTGGAAGTCGACCATCGGGCTCAGCGCGCGCCTGCCCAAGTCCGGCGCCTCGGGCTCCAGCCTGTTCGCCGCCCTGACCGCCGCTCGGCGCGGTGAGACCAGCCACGCGACCCTCAAGGTGGCTGGCGCGGAGCATGACGCCATCGTCTCGCCGCTCGGCGCGCGGCGCTTCCTGGTGCGGTTGAACGGGCCGGGGTCGGGCGCTCTGGCGTTGCCGTCGGCGGCCATGGAGGTGCTCTCGGCCTTCTCCACCGCCCAGCCGCCGCCGCCCAAGGTGCTGGACGCCTTCGCCGCGGCCTCGCCGTTCGGCGCGTGCCTGCTGGTCGGTGACGACCCCTTCGAAGCGACCATCGTCGAGGCCAATCCGGCGCTCACCGCCGTGGCCGGCGGCGGCGAGAAGGGTCAGGTCTTCGGCAGCCTGATCGAGCCCGCCAGCCGCGCCGACGCAGCCCAGAAACTCAGCCTGGGCCAGGGCTCCGGCGCCCCGGTCGAGGTGCGACTGGCGCATGACCCGGCCCGCATCGCCCACCTCTATCTGTCGAGGAACGCCCCGTCTGAAAAGGGCGCCGGCTGGGTGGCCTATCTGGTCGACGTCTCCGAGCAGAAGCAGATCGAGCTGCAGCTTGCCCAGAGCCAGAAGATGCAGGCCATCGGCCAGCTGGCCGGCGGCGTGGCGCACGACTTCAACAACCTGCTCACCGCGATCTTCATGCAGCTCGACGTGCTGGCCACCCGGCATCCGGTCGGCGATCCCTCCTACGAAGGCCTCAACGAGATCAAACAGACCTCGACGCGGGCCGCCGACCTGGTGCGCAAGCTGCTGGCTTTCTCACGCAAACAGACCGTGCAGCGCGAAATCCTCGACGTGGGCGAGCTGGTCAGCGAGTTCGAGGTGCTGTTGCGCCGGGTGCTCTACGAGGACGTCAAGCTGACCACCGACTATGGCCGCAACCTTCCGTTGGTGCGCGCCGACCGGGGCCAGCTGGAGACGGCGGTGATGAACCTCGCCGTCAATGCTCGCGACAGCGTCCGCGCTCATGGCGGCGGCGCGGTGAACATCCGCACCGCCCGGGTGACCCAGGAACAGGCCCGCGACCTCGGCTATCCGACCGCGCTCGGCGACCAGGCGATGATCGAGGTCAGCGACGACGGCCCGGGCATCGCACCCGAGGTCATGACCAAGATCTTCGACCCGTTCTTCACCACCAAGCCGGTGGGCGAGGGGACGGGGCTGGGCCTCGCCACCGTCTACGGCATCGTCAAACAGTCGGACGGCTGGATCAGCGTCGATTCCAAGCCGGGCGAGGGCGCGGCCTTCCGCATCTTCCTGCCGGTGCACATCCCCGTGCCCGGCGTCGCCGCGGCGCCGGTTCCCGCCGCGCCGAAGCGGCCGGTGGCGCGCGACCTGTCCGGCGCCGGCCGCATCCTGTTCGTCGAGGACGAGGACGCCGTGCGCGGGGTCGCCGCCAAGCTGCTGCGCCTGCGTGGCTACGAGGTGATCGAGGCGGCCAGCGGCGAGGAGGCCCTGCGGCTCGCCGAGGCCCACGCCGGGACCATCGACCTGATGATCTCCGACGTGGTGATGCCCGGCATGCAGGGGCCGGACCTGTTGAAACAGGCCCGAGGCTACCTGGGCGCGGCGCCGGTGATGTTCATCTCCGGCTATGCCGAGAGTGAGTTCTCCGACCTGCTGGAAGGCGAGGTCAACGTCTCCTTCCTGCCCAAGCCCATCGACATCAAGACCCTGGCCGAACGCGTGAAGCAGGAGCTGCAGAAGGCCGCGTGAGAGGGACGCGCTTGCCTTGGCGGCATCGCCTCGCCAAACATTCGCCGACCTTCGCGAACCGCCATCCGAAAGCCCGCCGTGACGCAGCCGCCGCCCGCCAGACCCTCGACGATGACGGCCGTGCAGGTTTGGGAGATGGCGCTCGCCGCGCAGAAGGCCGGCCGCACGGCCGAGGCCGAGCGGCTCTATCGTGCCCTGCAGGCGACGCGGCCAACCTCGCCCACCGGCCTGAATCTGGGCCTGATGCTCGAGGACCAGTCGCGCTGGGCGGACGCCGAGGCCTGCTATCGTGAGGTGCTGAAGGCCGCGCCGGACGATCCGGTGATGCAGCGCCAGCTCGCCTTCCTGCTGCTGCGCCTGGGCCGCTACGCCGAGGGCTGGCCCTACTACGAAGCCCGGATGATCAAGGACGGCCAGAACCGCAAACCCGCCTTGAGTTTTCCGGAATGGCAGGGCGAGCCGGTGGGCTCCCTGCTGATCTGGCACGAACAGGGTCTTGGCGATCAGATCCAGTACGCCCGCTATGTGGCGCCGCTGATGGCGCGCGGGATCAGGGTCACCCTGATGTGCGCCCCGGCGCTGAAGCGGCTGTTCCAGCCCCTGGGCTGCGCGGTGATCGCCGCCGAGGGCGCGATCCAGATTCCGACCCACGACGCCTGGGTGCTGTCGGCCTCGCTACCCTGGCGGATGGGCACGACGCTGGAGACGATCCCGCCGGCGCCCTACCTGCCGGGCTGGGTAGGCGGGACCGGCATCGGCCTCGTCACCCGCGGCGCGCCGACCCATCCTGACGACCACAACCGCTCCATCGCCGACCCGCAGGCCGCGGGCCTGAGGTCCCTGCCGGGCGTCCTCGCGCTCGACCGCGAGGCGACCGGCGCCGACGACATGCAGGACACCGCCGAGATCGTCCGAGGCCTGGAAAGCGTGATCACCGTCGATACAGCCCTGGCGCATCTGGCCGGTGCCATGGGCAAGCCCTGCTGGCTCCTGCTGCCCTACAAGGGCGACTGGCGCTGGCTGACGGCGCGCGCCGACAGCCCCTGGTATCCGTCGATCCGCATCTTCCGCCAGCCCACACCCGGCGACTGGGCGAGCGTGGTGGCCCAGGTGTGCGAGGCGGCGGGACAGCCGGCGAACGGATCACCGCCGCGCCGGCTCGGCCTTCCGTAGCAAAAATGAGTCCCGGCGTTCCGGGCTGGAAACGCCGGGACTCTCCTGCGCCGCTTAAGCGCGCAGGTCCGTGTCAGGCGAAGGACTGGACAGTCTTGCGACGCCTGGCTCGAAACATGCTTCCGACGCCGCCGAAGCCGACGACCAGCAAGGCCCACGACGCCGGTTCGGGGACGAGGGCGGCGGCGACGCCGACGGCGCCGTTGTTGAACGACGCGGCGCCGACCGTGCCCATCCCGTTGTTGCTGATCGCCCGCGAGCTGAAGCCGTCGAGCGCCAGGCCGCCCAGCGTCGAGGTCGCCCTCAGGCCGTTGAACACGACGTCGGAAAATGGCCCGCCGCTCGTGTGGAAATCCGGGCCGGTATAGGTGAACACCAGGTCCGGGATGGTGGGGTCGTCGGTGAACATCGGGTTCACCTGGACGCCGCCGACGGCGGTGTTGAAGTTGGCGGTCATCACAATGCTGGTGGCGATGTCGGGCGACGGCGCGAAGATGCTTCCGGCCACGTAGCCGGCGAAATCGAAGATCACCAGGATCGACCCGGCCGTCAGGCCCTCGTCGCCCGACAGGGTGGCGTGGTAGTTGAAGGTGAAGTTGGAGCCGTCCGGTGTGATCGTGTCGAGCACCGGCGTGATGGAGGCCTTTGCGGCGCCTGCGCTCAGCAGCACCGCGCCGGCGGCGAACAGCAGTCTTTTCATAGCCAAGTCTCCCAGTCCGGCCAGCTGACCGGCCCCTAAAGCAACCCCCCTCCCGACGCCGCATTGGCGCACATACTACTTAGCGTTGCAACACGCTTCATCCGTAATTCACGGAAACGCGTTTTCGACACCGCAATTCGGCAGGCTCGCTAAGGAGCAATGGCTGCCAAGCCATTCCTCTCATACAACTATCTAGGGTAGTTTTCGCGGCTGGCGCGTAACGCCGGCGAGGATCAGGCCTCGGCGATGGCGGGGGCCTTGGCGCCGTAGGGCGTCAGGTCGATGCCGGGGTAGCGCAGCGCCACATCCGACAGCGTCTGATCATTCCAATAGGCGTCGCCCGCCGGCGGCCAGCCGAACACGTCGCGCTGGCGCGGGGTCATGTTCACCATCGCCTGTTTCCAGCCGGGGTTGATGGCCTGGTTTGGCCAGGCGAGCTTGCCCTGCCAACGCCAGCCACGGGCCTTGAAGTCCACCGGCATGACGAAGCGCGAGCGGCCGGGCGCCTGGAAGTTCGACCCGCGATGGAAGACGTCGGTCTTGTAGATCAGCATCGAGCCGGCCGGACCGGTGACGGCGACCTCGTCGGCGGCGAAGTCTCCGACCTTGGTCTGGCTGATACCGATCGGGATGTGGCGGGACTTGTCCAGCGGCACGGCCTTGGTCGGCCCGTCCAGCTCGGTGACATCGGAGAGCAGGATGAAGCAGGTCATCTGCGGCATGACCTGGTCGGCGCGCGGCACTACGATGGTGTGGTTGTCGTAGTCGCGGTGATGGGTCTGGTCGTAGTCGATGGCGCCGGCGTATTTCGCCCAGAGCTCGATCTTGTAGCAGTCGACCTCCTTGGTCTGGAGGAACCGCTCGGCCGCGTCGATCAGGTCCGGATAGACCGGCACCTTGTTCAGCGCCCAGGATGGGTACGGGAAGAAGCGCAGACCCGCGAACTGGCTGCGGGTGAATTTCGCGTAGGTCTGCGGATCGGCGAAATAGGCCTCCGGACGCGGATAGATCTCCCACAGGGCGTCCTGGGCGTCCTTCAGCGTCGTCTTATCGAGAAACCCTTCGACCACGGTGAAGCCCTGGTCGAAAACCTCGGCCAGCTTCTCGTCGGGGATGCGCATGGAAAACCTCGGATGACCCGGCGATCAGTGAACAGCCGCGGGGGCCGATACGCAACCCGGCCTCGCATCGTCTTGTCTTGCTTTGGGCGGTCAGCCGCGCGAGCCTTGGGCCATTAGACCAAAAGACATTTGGAGGATCCGCATCATGAATGCGCCACGCATCAATCCGGACGGCCGACTCAAGGGCAAGACCGCGCTGGTCACCGGCGCGAGCCGTGGCATCGGCGAGGCCATCGCCGCGCGGCTGGCCATGGAGGGCGCCAGTGTTGTCGTGTCCGCCCGCACCGCCGAGGCGGGCGAGAGCCGGCTTTCCGGCACGCTGCACGAGACCGTGGACCGGATCATACGGGCCGGCGGGCAGGCGACCTTCATCAAGGCCGACCTCGCCCAGGCGGTGGAGCGCGAGCGCCTCGTGGAGGAAGCCGCGGCCGCCTACGGGCCCATCGACATCCTCGTCAACAACGCCGCTATTACCTACTTCATCCCGGTCGCCGACTTCCCGGAAAAGCGCTTCAAGCTGATGATGGAGGTGCAGGTCTATGCGCCGTTCCACCTGTCGCAGCTGGTCCTGCCGTCGATGCGTGAGCGCAAGCAGGGCTGGATCGTCAACATCTCGTCGGGCGCCGGCCTGCATCCCAAGCCGCCCTACAGCGGGCGGGTCGGTGGCGCGGTCTATGGGATGTGCAAGGCCGCGCTGGAGCGCTTCACCACGGGGCTGGCCTCGGAGGTGCAGGACGACGGGATCGCGGTGAACGTGGTCTCGCCGGGCCTGGTCGATACCCCCGGCGTCGCGGTTCACGGCCTGATCACCGAGGCCACCAAGGACCGGGTCCAGCCGATCAAATATATCGCCGAGGCGGTCTACCAGCTGGCGATCGCCGACCCCAAGACGCTCACCGGCACGATCAACTACGCCGAGCCCTTCCTGAAGGGTCTCGCCATCGCGCCGGTGGAACTGGTCTAGGACGCGCGCCGATGAAGGGCCTGGATGCGGTCAAGGCGGTGGGGCTGGCCGTGCTGATCATGGCGCTGAACCTGGGCCTCGCCTTCGCCGCGGTGTTCGTCTACGCGACGCTCGTGGCGCCGGGCCGGCCACAGGCGTTCTATACCGCCGCCGCGCCGGCGATCGCCGGCTGGTCGGCGCCGTTCGGCGGGGCGTTGATGTTCCTGGCGGCGACCTGGCTGCTGGCCCGGCGCAGGCCGGAGCGCGACGGGTTGCGGTTCGCCGGCATGGCCTGGCTTTCCTACGTCATCATCGATGTGGGCAGCGGCGCGGCCAGCGGCAGTGTCCAGGCGATCCTTTCGGTTCAGATGGCCGGATCCATGGGCCTGGCGCTGCTGGGCGCGCTCGGCGGCGCGGCGCTCGCCAAGTCCAAACCCAAATCCAAATCCCATGCGCCCACCGGCGCCTGACTTTGCGGAGCCTGCAAACGTGATCGAACAGACCGTCGACATCGCCACCAAGGACGGGGCGACCACCACCTTCATCGTTCATCCAGAGCGGGAAGGGCCCTATCCGATCGTGCTGTTCTTCATGGACGCGCCGGCGATCCGTGAGGAGCTGCGCGACATGGCCCGGCGGATCGCGACGGCTGGCTACTATGTGATGCTGCCCAACCTCTACTACCGCTCGGGCGTCATGGAGCTGGCCGACCTGCAGCCGCCGCCACCCAATCCCGAGGCGTGGCGCGCGCGGATGTTCGAGCTGATGGGCTCGCTGAGCATCCCGATGATCATGTCGGACGCTGATGCGCTGTTGGCCTACGCCGACCGTGATCCGGCGGCCAGCAAGGGCAAGATCGGCACGCTCGGCTACTGCATGAGCGGCCAGTACGCGATCAACTTCGCCGCCCGCTATCCGGACCGCGTCGGGGCGGCGGCCTCGATCTATGGGGTGCAGCTGGTCACCGACCGCGCCGACAGCCCGCACCTGGCGGCCCAGACCGCCAAGGGCGAACTCTATTTCGCCTGCGCCGAACACGACAGTTACGCGCCGATGGAAATGGTCCAGACGCTGGACCAGACGGTGAAATCGAAGAATCTCAATGCCGAGGTCGAACTCTACGAGGGCGTCCATCACGGCTTCGCCTTTCCCGACCGCGGCGCGGTCTACGACAAGCCTGCGGCGGAGCGGCACTGGGAACGGCTGTTCGCGCTGTGGCGGCGGACGCTGCGGTAGGCAGACCCTGGTTATCGCGCCCAGCCGCTAAGCCGAGGCCAGACCGGCTCAAGTCCCCCATCGCCGCACGTCGGGGGGATTTCTAGTCGGCGGGCCGCTGGGCGACGATGGGCGGGACGAAGTCGGGATCGAGCGCCTTGGCGGGGTGCGAACCTGTCACCATTCCCATGAACGAGGGCCAGATCTCATAGCCCAGCAGGGACCGCAGCCTGGGTGACATGGCCCTGACCTGATCCTTCGGGATCGAAAGATAGAAGTTTTCCTGCGTCCGGGCCCAGGGCTCGCAATATTGGTTGGTGAAGGCCAGCCGGGGCTCCTCCGTCCGGTTCGCGCCGCCGCGATGCAGCAGGGTTCCCGGAAAGACGAACGCGGCCCCGGCGGGGATTTCCAGGGGCGTGAGCATCGCCTCCATCTCGGCTAGGTCGTTGGGCCGTCCTGGCGCGCCGTGGTCGCCCCAGAGATGGCTGCCGGGAATAACTTCGGTCGCCCCGTTCGCCTGGGTGAAGGCATCGACCGCGGCGATCACGGTGTAGCTGATCGCGGGCCGGGGCCTGGGCTGCCGGTAGAAGCTGTCGTCGGTGTGGATGGACTGCGCCGTCTCGCCGGGCTCGATGTTGATCGCCTGGCTGGCGGTGAGCAGGAAGTTGGGTTGCAAGACCCGGTCCAGCAGGGCCATCAGCCGCGGCTCCTCGGCGAGGTCTTCGAACACCTTGCCGCGCGCCGCCAGCGTGTAGACGCGCTCGGTCTTGAAGCCCTCGAAGTCGTTGCGACCGTGATGGCTGCGCAGGTAGGACGCGAGCGCCCCGCGCACGGCGGCCAAAGTGGCTGGGCTCATGAAGTCTTCGATGATGGTGTAGCCGCGATCGCGCATCTGCGCGACGTGGGCGTCGACGTCGAAGCTGGCGGTCTGAGCATCCATGTCGCGGCCTCCGGAGACCTATTGTAGCATGGCTCGAACGCCTGCCCGGAGATCGCCATGACTCACCCCCTGAAGATCCGTCGTCTGGCCGGCGCGCTCGGTGCGGAGGTGTCCGGCGTCGACCTCTCGCGGGACCTGCCGGACGCGACCGTCGCGGCGATCCGCCAGGCCTTCGTCGAGCATCAGGTGATCTTCTTCCGCGATCAGGCGCTGACGCCGGCGCGACAGACCGCGCTGGGCGCGCGGTTCGGGCCGCTCAACATCCATCCCTACGTCTCCGGCATGGCCGACCATCCCGCGGTGATGGAGGTGATCAAGGAGCCGGAGGACCGCACCAATTTCGGCGGCGGCTGGCATTCCGACATGAGCTTTCTGGAGCGGCCGGCGATCGGCTCGATCCTCTATGCGGTCGAGACCCCCGAGTTCGGCGGCGACACGCTGTTCGCCAGCCAGGCCGCCGCCTTCGAGGCCCTGTCGCCCGGCCTGCGGCGGACGCTGGAAGGCCTGAACGCGGTCCATTCGGCGGCGCGGGAATATTCGGCGCAGGGCCATTCCGCCCAGAAGCGCAAGTCGATGGCCATCGCCGAGGCCGACGGCCTGGTGGGCGAATACGTCCATCCGATGGTGCTGGTCCACCCAGAGACCGGCCGCAAGGCGCTCTATGTGAACCCAGCCTTCACGCTCAAGATCGAAGGCTGGAAGACCAGCGAATCCAAGCCTCTGTTGGATTACCTATTCGCCCATTGCCGCTACGAGGGCTTCACCTGCCGCTTCACCTGGGCGCCGGGCTCGGTGGCCTTCTGGGACAACCGCTCGGTCTGGCACTTCGCGCTCAACGACTATCATGGCCACCGCCGGCACATGCGCCGGGTGACGGTCGATCCGTGGCCGGTTGAGGCGGCGAACTCAGGCCTTCGCCGCGCCACTCAGACGGCTTAGCACCCCCCGCGCCGCCGCCACGCCGGTGGCGAAGCTGGCCTGGAGCAGGTAGCCGCCGGTAGGGGCTTCCCAGTCGAGCATCTCGCCGGCCACGAACACGCCGGGGCGGGCGGTGAGCATCAGGCGGGCATCCACCGCCGCGAAGGCCACGCCGCCGGCAGTGGAGATCGCGCGGGCGATGGGCCGCAGGCCTGTCAGCGTCAGGGGCGCGCCCTTGATGGCGGTGGCCAGCGCCGCGGGGTCAGAGGGCAGGTCCTTGCCGTGTGCCTCGCGCAGCAGGTTGGTCTCCAGCGGCGTCAGGTGCAGCGCCTTACGCAGGCGGTTGGCGAGCGACTGGTTGGCGGGTGTCTGGGCGATGCGGGTGGTCAGCTGGCCCTCGGTCATGTCGGGCCGCAGGTCGAACCAGAGGCGGGCCGAGCCCTCCTTCTCGATGGCGTCGCGCAGGGCGGCGGACAGGGCGTAGATCGCGCCGCCTTCCAGCCCATGGCGGGTGACCATGGCCTCGCCGCGCAGGCGGACGCGGCCGAAGGTGACGGCGACGCCCTTCAGCGGCTCGCCCGCGAAACGCTCGCGGACGATATCGCTCCAGGCCACGTCGAAGCCGCCGTTGGCTGGCCGCAGCGCGCTGACCGCCACGCCGGCCTTCGCCAGCACGGGGGCCCAGGCGCCGTTGGAGCCCAACCTTGGCCAGCTCGCGCCGCCCAGCGCCAGGATCGTCGCGTCGGGCGCGGCGGTGACCGCGCCGTCCGGGGTGTTGAACCTGAGCCGGCCCTCGGCGTCCCAGCCGGTCCAGTCGTGGCGCGGCCGGATCTCCACGCCCAGGGTCCGCAACCGCGCCAGCCAGGCGCGGAGCAGGGGCGAGGCCTTCAGGCTCTTCGGGAAGACCCGGCCGGAGGAGCCGACGAACGTCTCCTGGCCCAGGCCGTCGGCCCAGGCGATCAGCGCCGTTGGCGGAAAGGCTTCGATGAGGGGCGTGAGCGGGGTGGTCGCCGCCCCATAGCGCGGCAGGAAGGCCTCCAGCGCTTCGGAGTGGGTCAGGTTCAAGCCCCCGCGGCCGGCCATCAGCAGCTTGCGCCCCACCGACGGCATCCGGTCATAGACGGTGACCGTGCAGCCCGCCTCCGCCAGCCGCTCGGCGGCCATCAGGCCGGCGGGTCCAGCCCCGATGACCGCGACGGCGCTCAACGGCTCGCCAGGATGGCGAGAACGACGGTTGCGAAACGGACGGCGGACATGGAATGGCGGACCCTGGGATAGCGACGCGCCCGGCATATCCCACCCCGAGGTGCGCCGCAGCCCGGATTTTTAGCCCCTGGATCGACGGCGCCGGCTTGGCGGGGCGCGCCAGACCCCATAAGCCTTTCGCCAAAGCCAAATCGGAGCATCGCCTTGCTGAACCGCCGCCACGTCCTTCTCACCGCCGGCGCGACGCTGGCGCTCGCCGGATCCGCCGCCGCGAAAGCCGCCACCGGGGCTGAAGCCCAGCTCAACACGGTGCTCGACGGCTTCTTCACCGAGATTCTCGATCTGAACCCGGAACTGTCGACCTCGCTGGGCCTGGATGTCGGCGCGCGGGCCGCCGACAAGTCGAAGCTCGGCCACGCGTCGCTGGCCAACCTGGCGCGGAACAAAGCCTTGAACACCGCCCAACTCGCCCGGTTGCGCGGCGTGAACCGCAAGGCGCTCACCGGCATGGCGGCGGTCAACTATGACTGCGTACTCTACGACCTGGAGACCACCGAGCGGGGCAACAAGGCCTTCGCCTACGGCCACGAGGGCGCGGGCAGCCCCTATATCATCAGCCAGATCAACGGGTCGTGGGGCGACGTTCCCGACTTCCTGGACAGCCAGCACACCATCGCCACCAAGGCCGACTGCGAGGCCTATATCGCCCGCCTCGACGCCTTTGCCCGCGTGATGGACGAAGAATGCGAGCGGGTGCGCCATGACGCGGGCCTGGGGGTCATTCCGCCGGACTTCGCCATCGCCGGCGCGCTTAAGCAGATGAAGGTGCTGCATGCGCCGGCCGATCAATCGACGCTGGTCTCCTCGCTCGCCGAACGCGCCAAGGCCAAGGGCGTCGCCGGCGACTGGGCCGGGCAGGCGGCGAGCGTCTACACTGGCAAGGTGCTGCCGGCCCTGGAGCGCCAGATGGCGCTGATGGAAAGCCTTCAGCCCAAGGCGGCGCATGACGCCGGCGTCTGGCGCCTGCCGGATGGCGAGGCCTACTACGCCCAGGCGCTGCAGGGGCGCACCACCTCGACCCTCAGCCCCGCGGAGGTGCACAAGCTCGGTCTCGACATCACCGCCGAGCTGTCGGCGCGGGCCGATGGGCTGTTCAAGAAGATCGGCCTCAGCCGGGGAACCGTCGGCGCGCGCTACGCCGAGCTCTACAAGGACCCGAAGTACCTCTATCCGGACAACGACGCCGGCAAGGCCAAGGAGGTCGCCGACCTAAACCAGCTGGTGCAGCGGATGCAGGCGCGGTTGCCGACCTACTTCGGGGCCTTGCCGAAGACGCCGCTGGAGATCCGTCGCATCCCCGTCGCGACCGAGCAGGGCGCCTCGACCCACTACACCAACGGCAGCCTCGATGGGACCAGACCCGGCATCTATTGGCTGAACCTGCGCACCACCGCCGAAGCGCCGTTCTGGGACATGCCGACCACCACCTTCCACGAAGGCATTCCTGGGCACCACCTGCAGATCACCCTGCAGCAGGACGCCGACCTGCCGATGATCCGCAAGGCCGGCGGCTTCGGGGCCTATATCGAGGGCTGGGCGCTCTATTCCGAGCAGCTGGCCGACGAGATGGGCTTCTACAAGGACGAGCCGGCGTGGGAGCTGGGCTACATCCACGACGCTCTGCTGCGGTCGGGCCGGCTGGTCACCGACACCGGGCTGCACGCCCTGCGCTGGAGCCGCGAGAAGGCGGTCGCCACGCTGAGCGGCATCGAGGGCGACTCCGCCGACTACGCCGGTCAGGAGATCGAGCGCTACGCGGTCAATCCGGGCCAGGCCTGCAGCTACATGGTGGGCAAGGTCACCATCCTGCGCCTGCGCGCCAAGGCCCGCGCGGCGCTCGGCCCGAAGTTCGACATCCGCCAGTTCCACGATGCGGTGCTGCTGGCCGGCTCCATGCCGCTGACCGTGCTGGAGAACGTGGTCGACAACTACATCGCCGCGCACAAGGCGTAGGGGGCTGACTCGCTAGCCATCTTTGTGGTCGTCATCCCTCGAACAAGCCGGCGATGACGATACGCAAGAGACTCAGCGATATGCAGATGCGTTTTCCCGAGCGACTGGCTCAGAACCAGCCTTCGCGTTTCAGCACCGCCGAATAGGTCCGGCTGACCGGGACGGTGAGGCCGCAGGTCAGCCGCAGCTCGCCACGGCCGCGCCGCCAGCGCACCGCCTCGATCGCGCCGGCGGCGACCCACCAGGACCGGTGGGTCTGGTAGCCGGCCAGGCTCGCGAGCTCGAGCAGCGCATCGCTGAACCGGGCGGTCACCAGCTCGTCGCCGGCGTCGGTGTGGACCCGCAGGTAGTGGTCCTGCGCCTCCACTGCGATCAGCCGGGCCGACCGGCGCTTCGCCGAAAGCCGTTGGCGAAAGGCGCTGGAGGGATCGATGGCCTCGTCCGGCGCCGGCGCCTTCGCGCGGGCGTTCCAGGCTCCGCGCCAGGCGAGCTGGCGCAGCAGCATGACCCCGAAGCTGACCACGAACACCTGGACCAGGAGCGATGCGATATGCGGCTGGGCCGACTGCGGTCCGAGCATGCCCCACGACACGGCGTAGACCAGCGCGGCGACCGGCGGTGTCATCAACAGACTGTCGGCGATCAGGCGTGGCCAGAAGCCGCCCAGGCGGCGGCCGGCCAGCACGTCGATGGCGATGCCGATGACGCCGCCTCCGACGATCACCGTCGGCCAATAGGCGATGCGGACCAGGACCGGGCGCTCGTCCGTGCCGAACGGGGCCAGGAAGGACATGAACACCCCGGCGCCGACCAGCAGCGCGGTCTCCGCCAGGATGCGGCGGATCGGGATGGGGCTGCTGGGCTTCGGCATCGCCGCTCCGTCACGAGTCGCCCCGTCAGTCTGGCACGCGCCAAGGGGGCCGCGCGACCCTTTCACGCAGAATGGGCGCCGTTCGCGGGTTGGCGCTCGCGCACCGTCCAGGCGGCTGGCAAGGCGACGTCGTTCCCAACGGAGTTCGACGATGGTTCGTGTTTCCAAGAGCCTCTGGTTTCTGGCCGCTTTCCTCAGCCTGGGCGTGGCGCTGTTTTCCTACCGGGTGGTGCTGCCCAATCCGCCGGTTGTGGGCCCCGACGTGCTGGCCAACCTGATGCGCCGGCCCTGGCTGGCGATCCACGCCGGCCTGGCCGCCACCGCGCTGCTGATCGGGCCGTTCCAGTTCCTGCCTAGCCTGCGGGCCCGCGCGCCGAGGCTGCATCGGACGCTCGGCAAGATCTATGTCGCGGCCTGTCTGGGCAGCGCGCCCGCGGGCCTGTTGCTGGCCGTGGGAACCGACGCCGGGACGATGGCGCAATGGGGCTTCGGCACGCTGGCGGTGCTGTGGTTTTCGGTGACGGCGCGAGCCTTCTGGCTGGCGACCCAGGGCCGCATCGCCGAACATCGCCGCTGGATGGTGCGGTCCTTCGCCATGACCTTCGCGGCGGTGACGCTCAGGCTCTATCTGCCGATCCCGCCGATCTTCCTTCACATGAGTTTCCTCGAGGGCTACCGCTGGATTTCCTGGCTGGCCTGGGCCCCGAACCTCGCGGCCGCGGAGATCTACCTGAACTGGCGAACCTTGCGCGGCCAGTTCAATCGGCCTGCTGACAGGATGCTGTCAGCTGGGCCACAATAGGGTCCGCAGATCGCCGCGGCCCATGCCGCCGCGGATCAGAGGAAGCCGTCATGTCCAGGGAACTCGTCTTCTACACCAACCCGATGTCGCGCGGACGGATCGTGCGGTGGATGCTGGAAGAGCTGGGCCAGCCCTATCGCACCGAAATCCTCGACTATGCGACGACCCTGAAAAGCCCGGACTATCTGGCGATCAACCCAATGGGCAAGATCCCGGCGATCAAGCATGGCGACACGGTGGTGACCGAGGGGGCGGCGATCTGCGCCTATCTGGCTGACGCCTTTCCGGAGGCGGGCCTGGCGCCGCCGCTGGCCGAGCGCGGCGACTACTATCGGTGGCTGTTCTTCGCGGCGGGGCCAGTCGAGGCCGCGGTCAGCGTCAAGAGCCTGGGCATCGAGGTGCCGGCCGACAAGCAGATGATGGTCGGTTGGGGCTCGACCAAGGACCTGCTGCATACCCTCGAACTCGCGGTCACCGACCGTGAGTTTGTCGCCGGGGACCGGTTCACGGCGGCGGATGTCTATTTCGGGTCGCACCT
The DNA here is from genome assembly GCA_025359785.1 of Alphaproteobacteria bacterium. Classification (GTDB taxonomy): domain Bacteria; phylum Pseudomonadota; class Alphaproteobacteria; order Caulobacterales; family Caulobacteraceae; genus Phenylobacterium. Next base: position 83,238 of record JANYET010000005.1, read on the forward strand.
CGGCTGGGGCATGCAGTTCGGCGGGATCGAGAAGCGTCCGGCGTTCGAGGCCTATTGGGACCGTCTGTTCAAGCGGCCCGCCGCGATCCGCGCCCGCGCGATCGACGACGCCCTGCTGCCCGCCCAGCCGCAGCCGGCGTAGTGTGCTGGTTCTGAAGTTCGCCAGAGCCCGCCACCAGCGCTTGCGACCTTTGGAATCGGGACACTAGATCGGCCCGGCTTCCTAAGCCTTGGGTTCGATCAGGTCCCAGCGGTTGCCGTAGAGGTCCTCGAAGACCGCGACGACGCCGTAGGGCTCCCGGCGCGGCGCCTCAAGGAAGCGGACGCCAGCGGCCAGCATGCGGGCGTGCTGACCGGCGAAATCGTCGGTCTCCAGGAACAGCATCACCCGGCCTGCGCCGGCGTCGCCAATGCGGGCAACCTGGGGGGGATCTGTGGGCTTGGCGAGCAACAGGCCCGAACCGGCGGCGCCGGGCGTCACCACCACCCAGCGCTTGCCGTCGCCCTGGTCGGTGTCGGCGGTGAGGGTGAAGCCGAGCCCGTCCACGAAGAAGGCGATGGCTTCGTCGTAGTCGCGGACCAGCAGGGCGGTGAGCGCAAGGCGCAGAGTCATGGCGAGGTCCTCAGAGCGTAGCGGCGACGGAGCGGATCAGCTCGTGCATCCAGGCGATGGCGGGCTCGGCCAGCCGTTCCTTGAGATAGAGCAGGCTGACATTCACTCGCGGGCTTTCGTAGGGCGGATCAATCAGCTGCACCCGGGCCGAGAGCAGGGCAAGGCGGCGCGGGATCAGGGTCGCCATGTCCGTGCGGCCGGCGACGGCGAGCGCCGTATAGGTGTCGGGCACGGAGACGCCGACGCGCCGGGTGAGGCCGCCGGCGGCCAGCGCGGCCTCGAAGGCGCCGGCATCCTCCCAGCTGGCGCGGCTGACGAAGGGGCGGCGCTCCCCGCCTTCCTCGATCAGGCCAGGCAGGTTGCGGGCGATCACGATGTGCGGAACCGAGACCAGGGTCGCCATGTCGATCCTCGCACTCTGAAAGGCCGGGTGTGCCGCGCGGACCACCCAGACCAGCTCTTCGGTAAAGATCGTCTCGCGGGCGTAGCGCTCGGGGGCGGCCAGCACGCTGCCAACCAGGAAGTCCGCGCGGCGCGCATCCATGCGCTCCAGCACGTCCAGCGCCAGTTCGGCGATCATCAGCTCGGCGTGAGGCGCGACCTCGGCCAGCCTGCTGGCCACCGGCGGCGCCAGAATGGCGCTGGCGTAGGCGCCGGTGACCACCGCGAACCGCCGCTCGCTGATCGCCGGGTCGAAGTCGGAGGGCGCGAGTGCGGCCTGCAGCTGGTTCAGGGCGGCATGCACCTGCGGACCCATCTCCACCGCCCTGGGCGTGGGCTGCATGCCGGCCGTCCCGCGCACGAAGAGGTCGTCGCTCAGCATGTAGCGCAGGCGGTTCAGGGCGTGGCTCACCGCCGACTGGGTGAGGCCCAGGCGTGCGCCGGTCCGCGTGACGCTCCGCTCCTCGAGCAGAACGTCGAACACGCGCAGCAGGTTGAGATCGAGATTATGAGCCTGGTTCATTTGACGCGTGACAACATATCATTTGGGTCATCGGCGTGGCAGTCCTATCTCAGGTCTCGACGGGAACGCCGGCGCGGCCAAGCATGGCCTGCGTCCTCTGTTCCATTTGCGGCATCTACATTCGGAAAGGGGCTCGCGTGAGCGAACCTGAAGTCATCCCGCTCCGCGGTAACGCCGATGTCGAGCCCCCGGCGAGGCAGAGCTTCATGCGCCGCATGCGCTGGCCGCTGATCGCCGGCGGGCCGCTGCTGATCGCCGCGATCGTCGTCTATTTCATCGTCACCGGCGGCAAGACCCAGACCACCGACAACGCCTATGTGCAGATCGCCAAGGCGCCGGTCGCGCCGTCCATCGCCGGGCGGGTCACCGACGTCTACGTCCACGAGAACCAATATGTGAAGCGCGGCCAGGTGCTGTTCCGCCTGGACGCCCGCGACATGCAGGCGACCGCCGAGGCCGCCTCGGCGCAGGTCGCCAACGCCGCCATGCAGGTGGGCGCGCTGCGCGCCAGCTATCAGCAGCAGCAGGCCCTGGTGCAGGCCGCCAAGGACCAGCTGGCCTTCGCCACGACCGAGGCGACGCGCGCCAAGGCGCTCGCCAATGTCGGCGTCGATTCTCAGGCCCAGGTGGATCAGGCCAACCACGCGGTGCTGGCCGCGCGCAGCCAGCTGGCCGCCGCCCAGCAGCAGGCTCAGCAGGTGCTGGCCAACCTCGGTGGCAACCCGAACCTGGCGCCCGGCGCCGCGCCCGCGGTGATGCAAGCCCAGGCGCAGCTCGACCGCGCCCGGCTCAACATGTCCTACGCGACCGTCGTCGCGCCGGCCGACGGCATCGTCACCCGCGTCGACCAGATGCCGGTGGGGACCTACCTGAACGCCGCGCAGACAGGCTTTTTCCTGCTTTCTGGCGAGCCCTGGATCGAGGCCAATTTCAAGGAAGACCAGCTGGCCCACATGAAGGTCGGCCAGCCGGTGACGATCAAGGTCGACGCCGATCCCGACGCGCGCATCAAGGGCCACGTGGCGAGCTTTTCGCCGGGCACCGGCCAGGCCTTCTCGGCCCTTCCGGCCCAGAACGCGACGGGCAACTGGGTGAAGGTCGTCCAGCGCCTGCCGGTCCGGATCACCTTCGACAAGACCCCGCCGGACATGGCCGGTCGCGCCGGGCTTTCCGCGAAGGTCATCGTCGATGTCCAGGCCCCCGGTCAGGCCCCTAGTCAGGCCTCGGGGCAGGCGACCGGCCGCGCGGCTGGCTCGCGCTAGGGCCTGACGGCCATGGTCACCGCACACGACGCCCGGAATCGCTGGCCGATCACCATTTCGATCATGCTGGCGACGGTGATGAACTCGCTGGACACGACGATCGCCAACGTGGCCCTGCCGAATATGCAGGGCTCGGTTTCGGCCTCGCCGGAACAGATCACCTGGGTGCTCACCTCCTACATCGTCGCCGCGGCGATCATGACGCCGCTATCCGGCTGGCTTGCTGACCGGGTCGGCCGCAAGCGGATGTTCCTGATCTCCATCGGCGGCTTCACGGCGGCCTCGATGCTCTGTGGCCTGGCCACCAGCCTGCCGGAGATCGTGGCCTTTCGCGTCCTGCAGGGTGTGTTCGGCGCGGCCTTGATCCCGCTGTCGCAGGCGGTGCTGCTCGACATCAACCCGCCGGAGAAGCACGGCCAGGCGATGGCGATCTGGGGCGCCGGCGCGATCCTGGGGCCGGTGCTGGGCCCGGCGCTTGGCGGCTATTTCACGGAGTATTTCTCCTGGCGCTGGTGCTTCTTCATCAACCTGCCGGTGGGCATCCTGGCCTTCCTGGGGGTGCTGTTCTTCATCTCCGGCGACCGGCTCGCCAAGGCCAAGCGGTTCGACTTCCTGGGCTTTGGGATGCTCACCCTGTTCATCGCGGCGTTTCAGATGGTGCTGGACCGCGGGCCCAGCCAGGACTGGTTCCAGTCGAGGGAAATCTGGACCGAGGCGATCCTGGCCGCCGTCGGCCTCTGGGTCTTCGTGATCCACACCTTGACCACCGACCATCCGTTCTTCGACCGGGCGCTGCTGCGCGACCGCAACTTCGTGACCGCCAGCGTTTTCGGCTTCTTCGTCGGCATCCTGCTGTTCTCCACCATGGCGCTGCTGCCGCCGATGATGCAGACCCTGATGGGCTATCCGGTGCTGACGTCCGGCCTGATCAGCATGCCGCGCGGCGTCGGCTCCTTCGTCGCCATGTTCCTGGTGGGCCGGCTGATCGGCAAGGTGGATACCCGCCTGATCCTCTTCGTGGGCCTGACCATCAGCTGCGCGGCGCTGTGGCAGATGCTGAATTTCGACCTGTCGATGACGGTCTGGCCGTTTGTCATCTCGGGGGTCATCCAGGGGCTCGGCGTGGGACTGCTGTTCGTGCCGCTTTCGACGTTGGCCTTCGCGACGGTCCCGCCGCACCTGCGGCCGGAGGGCTCCGGCATCTACACCCTGACCCGCAATCTCGGGTCCAGCGTCGGCATCTCGATTATGAACGCCCTGGTCGTGGCCAATACCCAGACCCTGCACGCCGCGCTGGCTGGCAGGGTCGTGGCCACCGATGCGGTCGTGCGCGCGTCCCTGCCCCGAATGCTGGATCCCTCGACGACCGCCGGGATCACCGCCCTGAACGGCGAAATCACCCGCCAGGGCTCGATGGTCGCCTATATCGACGACTTCCGCCTCATGCTCATCATCACCATCGCCTGCATGCCCATGCTGCTGCTCATGCGCAAACCGAGACGTGCCGGCGGGGAGCCCCTACATGCCGTTATCGATTAAGCCTCTCCGCCGTTTGGCGGCATCCGCCTCGGCGCTCGCGCTGGCCGGGTGCGCCACCGTCGGCCCCAGCTTCAAGCCGCCCGAGGCCCCGCGGGGCGCGGCGGCGGGCGGATACGCCATGGCCGGCGACAGCGCGGCGCCGGGCGTGACGCTGAGCCCCGACGCACGGGTCGCTGGGCCCTGGTGGCAGGCCTTCGGCTCGCCTGAACTGGACGTGGTGATCCGCCAGGCGGTGGCTGACAGCCCGTCGGTCGACGAGGCGCGCGCGACGCTGGAAAAGGCCCAGGCCCAGGCGCGGGCGACCCGCGGCGCCCAGTTCGTGCAGGCCGACGCCAAGGCCTTGGCGGAGCGCGAGCGGATCAACCTCGCCGCCTTCGGCTTCAGCGGCTTCCCGGGACAGGGCTCGGTCTCCAACCCGACGATCAATCTCTATCAGGTGGGCGGATCGGTCAGCTACGACCTCGACCTGTTCGGCGGGCGCCGGCGCGCCACCGAGCGCGACAACGCCAAGGCCCAGTCGGCCGCGCGCCACGCCGACGCCGCCTACCTTTCGCTGTCCGGCAATATCGCCCTGCAGGCCATGCGGATCGCCAGCCTGCGCGGCCAGATTCAGGCCACCAAGGCGATCATCGCCGACGACCGCCGGGTCATCGACATGGTCCAGAGGGCGGAGGCCGCCGGTGGCCAGGCCCATTCGGCGCTGTCCGGCGGCGTGGCCCAACTCGCCGAGGACGAGTCGCTGCTGCCGCCGCTGCAGCGCGACCTCGACAGGGCGCGCCACCAGATGGCGCTGCTGGCCGGCAAGTCACCGGCGGCGTGGACCGCGCCGGACTTCGACCTCGCCAGGCTGACGGTCCCGGCTGATGTGCCGGTCAGCCTGCCCTCGCAACTGATCCGCAACCGGCCCGACATCCAGGCCGCGGAGGCCGACCTGCACGCGGCGACCGCGGCGGTCGGCGTGGCGGTGGCCGCGCAGTATCCGAACATCCGGCTCTCCGCGGTCCTGACCCAGGAGGGGTTGCAGCCCGGCAAGCTGTTCGAGGCCGACAGCGCGGCCTGGACGATCCTGGGCGGCGTCACCGCCCCGGTGTTCCACGGCGGGACCCTGAAGGCCGAGCGGCGGGCCGCCGAGGCCGACGCGCGGATCGCGCTCGCCCGCTACGAACAGACGGTGCTGAAGGCCTTCGTGCAGGTGTCCGACGTGCTCTCCGACCTGGGCGCGGACCGGCTGGCGATCGAGTCCCTCGAGCTGGTCAACCGGGCGGCCGAACAGGGCGCGGCGGACTCGCAGAACGCGCTCCGCCTGGGCGGCGGCCCGATGGTCGATGTGGTCCAGTCGCAGCGGACGCTAAGCCGCGCGCGCCGCGCCCTGGTGGAAGCCAAGGGCCGCCGGATGAGCGATCTGGTCGAACTCTACGCGGCCACCGCCGCCGACTGGCGGACGGCGCGTTAGCCGTTCATCGCCGCGCGGTGGGCCTTGCTGTGCGTCTCGGCCAGCAGGAACACCGAGACCAGGGATATGACGCAAAGCACCGCCATGTAGCCTGACACCGCCATCGACGTGCCGTACTTGCTGTAGAGCGCCGTGGCGATGATTGGCGCGAAGCCACCGCCGAAGATCGCGCCGATCTGGTAGCCCAGCGAGGCCCCGGAATAGCGGAACTCGGTGTCGAAAAGTTCCGCCATCAGAGCGGCTTGCGGGCCATACATGACGTTGTTGAAGATCGAGCCGACGGCGATCGCCAGCAGCATCATCGGGAAGGCGCCGGTGTCGATCAGCCTGAAGAACGTCAGCGACCACAGACCCATCAGCACCGCGCCGCTCATGAACACCGTGCGCCGGCCGACCTTGTCTGACAGCGCCGCCATCAGCGGCAGGAAGGGCGCCGAGATCAGGCTGCCCAGCACCACCGCCCACAGGATCGTCGGCCGCTCCACGTGCGGCGCGTGGTGCTTGTCGGTGGCATAGGCCAGCGCGTAGTTGATCATCAGGTAGAAGGTGCCGTTGGCCGCGACGAAGGCGCCGGCGGCCAGCAGGATTTCCTTGGGATGCTTGGCCAGCACCCGCAGGATCGGCGAGCCCTTGGCCGCGCGGAGCTGGGCTGCGGCCTGATCGACGCTGATCGCCTTTTCGGCGGCGAGCGCCCGGGCCGCGGTGTCATTCTGCTTGGCCTCCAGCGCCTGCAGGGCCTGGTACTCCGCCGTGTCCTCCAGCTTGAGCTGCACATAGAGGCCGAGGCCGACGAGCACGATCGAGAGCAGGAACGGGATGCGCCAGCCCCAGACCAGGAAGCTTTCCGGCGCCACCTGCTTGTCGATCACGATGAAGATCAGGTTCGCCAGCACCACGCCGGCCGGCACGCCCATCTGGGCGAAGCTGCCGTAGAACCCGCGCTGCTTGGGCGGGGCGTTTTCAAAGGCCAGCAGCATGGCGCCGCCCCACTGCCCCCCGACCGCCAGGCCCTGCACGAAGCGCAGCGCGATCAGCATCAGCGGCGCGGCGATGCCGGCCATGGCGTAGGAGGGCAGGAGGCCCACGGCCGTGGTCGCCAGCCCCATCATCAGCAGCGCGGTGACCAGCGCCTTCTTGCGGCCGAACTGGTCGCCGAAGTGTCCGAAGATCACCCCGCCCACCGGCCGGGCGATGAACCCCACCGCGAAGGTCGAAAAGGCCGCGAGCTGCGCCACCGCGGGCGGCAGGGTCGAGGCGAAAAACAGCTTTGGGAAAACCAGCGCCGCGGCGGTTCCGTAGATGAAGAAGTCGTACCATTCGATGCTCGACGCGGCGAGCGAGGTCACGGCGACCTTGGCGATGTTGATCTTGGCGGCGGGCGCGGCGGCGGTTGCGGTCATGGTTGGTCTCCCCGATGCGCGGCGTGGTCCCGCGCTTAGAGGAATGGGTATCGCAACCCCGCGCTTTGCGTAAGCCGGTTCCTCCCGGTCGGCGCCTTGGGCCGCGGGGGAAGCTGCCCTCTAGGCTCCTGGCCTTGCGCCCTCGCTGGCCTCGCTCGCCAGACGGCCGGTCAGTTCGGCCATGTGGTCGAAGTCGGCTTCGAAGGCGCCAAGGCCCTGCGTCAGGCCGCGCAGTTCGGCGATCAGGCCCTGGCGCTCGGACTGCGGCAGATAGGCCTCGATCCGCTCCCAGCCGCGCCAGTCCTCGCGGGGCGCGAGCCCCAGGATCTGGCCCCGCCGCGCCGTCAGCGCCGAGGTCACGTTCGAGGCGCTGGGCGAGGGCGAATAGACCACCAGCTTCTCGATAGGCTCCAGCAGGATCGCGCCACAGCCAGGCAGGCCTTCGTCCATGGCCAGCCGCCCGGCAAGGCGGAAGGCCATTTCGGATGAGTCGACGCTATGGGTCTGGCCGTCGGTAAGGATGATCTCCAGGTCGGTGACCGGGAAGCCCAGATGGCCCTTCGCCAGCCCCTCGCGGACACCCTGTTCCACCGCCGGAATCCAGTGTTTCGGAACCGCGCCGCCGACCACGCGCTGGCTGAAGACGATGCCGGAGCCGCGGGGCAGGGGCCGGATCTCCACGGTGACGTCGGCGAACTGGCCGTGACCGCCGGACTGCTTCTTGTGCCGCGAGCGTTGCGTCGTCCCGCGCTGGATGGTCTCGCGGTAGGGCGTCCTGGGTTGCTCGGTATCGATCTCCACCCCGAAGCGGCGCTTCAGACGCTCCAGCGCCAGCCGCACATGGCCCTCGCCCTGACCGGCCAGGATCATCTGGCGGGCCTCCGGATCGTGGGTAAGCGTCAGGCCGGGGTCCTCTTCGATCAGCTTGCCCAGCGCGCCGGAGAGGCGGACATCGTCCTTGCGGTTGCGGGCCGACAGCGCGACCGCGAACAGCGGCCGGCGCGGCTTGGCGGTGGTCGCCGCGGCCTGGGGGCGGCCGGTGGTGGACAGGATCTGTCCGGCTTGCGCCGCCTCCACCTTGCCGATGGCGCAGATCTCGCCGACCGGCGCCTGGGCGGTCTTGCGGATCGCCGCGCCCTGCACGGTGGAAAGGCCGCCGGCCCGGCAGCGCTCACCGTCCGGCAGGACGAACTCCGCGCCGTCGGCCAGGGCCTTGCCGAACACGCGGGCGTAGGCGAGCTTGCCGGACTGGCCGGCATAGGCGGCCCTCAGCACATAGGCGCCGGTCTCGATGCCGAGGCGCTGGGCGGCGCGGTCCGGCAGCGGGGCTTCGTGCCGCAACGCCTTCAGCAGCCTGCGCACGCCGAACCCGTTCAGCGCCGAGCCGAAGAACACCGGCACGATCAGCCCGTCGTTCATTTCCCGCACCAGGTCGGCGAACACCGCATCGCGGCTCGGGATCACGTCGGAGAGCAGCTGTTCGAGCAGGTCATCGTCGAAATCGGCGATCTGCTCCAGCATGTGGAAGCGGGCGTCGGCCTCGGCGTCGCGCAGGTTCCCTGGGATCTCGATCTGGGTCGAGGCCGCGTCCGGCCGGTAGACGAAGGCGCGTTCCAGCGCCAGGTCGATGAAGCCGGTGACCGTCTCGCCGTCCCAGGTGGGAATCTGGCGGGCGACCAGCGGCGCGGCGCTGACCGGCGCGAGCGCGGCCAGCAGCTCCGGCAGGGAGCCGCGCGCCTGATCCATCTTGTTGACGAACAGCGCGTGGGGAATGCCCAGGCGCTCCAGCTCGCGCAGCGCCGGTTGCAGCAGGGCGGCCTTGGCCGGCTCGGGCTCGGTGACCACGATGGCCAGGTCAACGGCGGGCAGGGCCGCGTCGAGGTCGGCGCAGAATTCCAGCGACCCGGGGCAATCGACGACAGAATAGCGATCGCCCATGAACTCGAAGCCGGCGAGGTTCAGCTCCACCGTGTGGCCACGGGCGCGGGCCTCGGGACTGGAATCGCCGACCTTGTCGCCGCCCACGCGGCGCTCGGCCGCCCCGGTGACCTGCAGCAACGCTTCCATCAGGGTGGTCTTGCCGGAACTGGTGGGGCCCACGAGCGCCAGCGCGCGCACGGTCCCCGCTGTCTGGATTGCCACGGTCGTCTCTCCCATCACCTCGGGCGCCAAGGACGCCGGCCCCCTGAAGGCTTCTGGGATGGCCGGCATCCGTGGCGCGGTTTGGGACGGTCGCGGACCGGGCCTTAGGGCTCGCGCCGCCCTCTGGATGGAACCTTACGCCGCAAGCTTCGGGCGCGTCAGATCACGAACGCGTGCGGGCGCGGCGTCAGACATCCGGGGCGTCGGGATAGGCCTCCAGGACATCGCCAAGCCCGAGCATCAAGGGCTGCAGCCAGGGCTCGAAATGCCGCCAGTGATCGGTGGCGTCGGCGAAGATCGGCATCCGCACCTGCTCGGAGCTGGCGGTCCGCACGGGGCGGGGATTTTCGTAGAAGCGCAGGCAGGCGTCCTCGAACGGCAGGCCGCAGTGGGCCAGCAGGCGCCGCACCTGGGCCTCCGGCTCGGCGACCATCTGTTCATAGATCACCCGGTGGACGCGGCCGGGCAGGACGGCGTCGAAATGCGCCATCAGCGCCACATAGTCGCGGTAATACCGGGCCAGGTCCTCCTGGCTGTAGGTGAAGGCTTGGCCCACGGCGAAATGCTGCTTGAAGGCCGAAAAGCAGCAGCCGACGGGGTGGCGCCGCGCGTCGATGATCCGCGCGTTCGGCAGGATCAGCTGGATCAGGCCCAGATGGGCGAAGTTGTTCGGCGTCTTGTCGATGAAGAAGGGCGCGGCGGTCTTTCGGTGGACCCTCGCGCGGTCGAGATATTCCTCGCCGAGCGCGTGCAATTCCGCGCCGGAGAGCGCGGCCAGGATGTCGGGATAGACGCCTTCGGATGGCCGCGCGGCATGGCCGCCGAGGCGTGAGGCCATGGCCTCCAGGTCCGACAGTTCCCGCGTGCCTTCCACCAGGCTGTGGCTCGCCAGGATCTGTTCGATAAGGGTCGAGCCGGAGCGCGGCAGGCCGACGATGAAAATCGGGTCGGGGCGCGGCGAGCCCCCACCGGCGAACCCCGCGAAGAAGCTCGGGCTGAACAGCGCCTTGCACCGGTCGACATGCAGACGGGTCTCCTCGGCCTCGTAGTCGAGGCTTTGGTGGCGCAGGGCGTTGGCGTTGGCATAGCACTGGAAGGCCCGCGCGTAGGCCCCGGTATCCTCGTAGGCCTTGCCCAGGGCGAACAGCAGGTGGAAGCGGTCATCTTCATCGAGCGCCGGGCCGGAGAGCGTGTCCTCCATGCGCGCGATATCCGCCGGGCCCAACGCGACGGTCTTCAGATTGGCCAGGCTCCACCAGGCCTCGCCAAGCTCGGGTCTCAGGCGCAGGCTCTCGCGGTAGGCGGCGACCGCGTCCTCGCGCCGCCCGATGGTCTTCAGCGCGTGAGCGTAGCCCATCCAGGTCAGGGCCAGACCGGGCTCCGCCGCCAGCACCGCGCCATAGGCTTCGGCGGCCGCGGCGTCTTCCCCGATCCGCATGAGGGCCGCGGCTCTCAGCTGTCGGTATAGTGGATGGTGCGGATCGTCCCGCAACAGGATGTCGGTCTGTGCGATGGTCTCTGCGGACTTGCCTTGCTGGTGCAGCGCGAGCGCGTAGGCGCACCGCGCCGCAGCGAGCTGAGGCGCCGAGTTCAGGCAGCGCGCCAGCAGGATTTCGGCGTCGTGATGGCGCCCGCTGCGGGCCGCAAGGTCCGCGAACATCCGCAGGGCCGCGGTATCGGACGGCCGCCGCGCCAGGAGCGCGCTGAGCAGGCGGTGGGCCGTCGCCGCATCATCGGCGCTGAGCGCGTCGGCGGCGGCGATCAGGTCCGGGTCGGTCAGGTCGGCGCGAAGCTGACGCACATAGGCCCTGTCGGCCCCGCGCGCATCGCCCTCGAGCCGCAACCGATCGCCCAACGCACCCCAGCCGGCGGCGTCGACGGGCTCCGCGGGCGGATCGGTCATTGCGCGTCGTAGCCGAAACGCTCCACCCAGGCCGCCAGCTTGGGTAGCGCTGGGGCCATCTGCTGGCGATAGCGCCGCCACTGGCCGACGCCCTCGGCGCTGAGGCCGCCGGCCAGCTGTGCGGCCGAGGGTGTGGCGATACCGCGATCCTGGGTGCGCGCGGCGAATTCGCGCATGGCGTCGGTCCAGCCCAGGCCGAGGAACCCGCAGACCTCGCCGACCACGCGGTCGAAGTCGGAGATCAGCGCCTCGTGGCGAACGACGTGGGTCTGGGCCGCCAGAGCCGGCGCCATCCGTTCGGCGATCTGCATGGCGGCGTCATAGTAACCGGCCGCGCCAGGCAGCGTCAGCAGCTGGTAGGCGGGTCCGCTCATCGCGAAGCGGCGGCGGTAGCAGCTCAGCACCACGTCGCGCGGGTCGCGGCGCGCGAACAGGATCTTGGCGTCCGGGAACAGCCGGGCAATGAGCGGCAGGCGCAGGGTGTTCAACGGGTGCTTGTCGACGAAGACCTTGCCTCGGACATCGGCGCCCTCGTCGCGGACCCGGGCCCAGTAGGCCTCGCGCAGGGGCGTAAGCTCGGACTCGCCAGCCTCTGCTAGGCGGTGAAGGTCGTCGGGGCTCGACAGATAGGCCCGGGTCGCCGTGGCCAGGGTGTCGCGTTCTTCCAGGGCCTCCACGTCAGGATGGCTCGCCAGCACCTGCTCCAGCAGCGTCGTGCCGGAGCGCCAGAAACCCAGCAGGAAGACATGGCCTTTCACGCCGGATGGCAGGGGCTCGCCCGCGCCGCGCCAGGCGGCGGTGGGGATTTCGTCCAGCCGGGCGATCATCGCCTGGGCGAAGTCCAGCGCGCCGGGCTTGCCGCCGAAGGATTTCGCATAGGCGCGCCACAGGCCCATGTTGCAGGCGGCATAGGCCGTGAAGGCCTCCGGGACCTTGTCCTGGGCGTCGAGCACGTCGCCCAGCAGGCCCTGGGCGAGCGCGCGCTGTTGCGCGTTGAGGCGCGGGTCGGCGATCAGCGCCTCCAGGCGGGCCTGCGCCGCGGGGGCCGCGCCCTCGGCGAGGTCGGCGGCGGCCAGCACATTGACCGCGTCGGGGAAGTCCGGCTGGGCGGCCAGCACCTGCATCGCCATGACGCGGGCCTCGGCGTGCGCGCCCCGGCGGCTCATCAGGTTGGCGAGGCCGGACAGCGCGCCGAGGTTGTCGGGTTGCAGCGCGATGGCGCGGCGGAAGGCTGAGCCGGCGTCGGTCAACCGGCCAATGGCCTCCAGGGCCCCGCCGCGCGCGCTGTGGGCGCCGGCGAAGTCAGGCGCGGTCGCCACCACGCGGTCGAACTGGGCGAGCGCCTCGGGGTAGCGTTCCAGGCGGGTGAGGCAGAGCCCCAGCGCATTGCGGGCCGCGACATCGTCCGGGGCCAGCGCAACAGCACGCTCCAGCAGCGCCACGGCGTCGTCGAACCGCTCCTCGGTTTCGCATTTCAGCGCCGCCAGGTTGAGCACCACGGGGTGCTCCAGGCCGGCCGCCAGCGCGCGCTCGGCCAGCTCGCCGGCACGGGCGAAGTCGCGGGCCTCGACCGCGGCGCGGATCTCGGCGAAGGCCGGGTTTGGCGGGGGTGGCGACCCGAGTGGCGACAGCGGCGCCGTCGGCGCCGGGGTCAGCCCGCCGAGCTTCACGCTGATCTGGCCGACCTTCCACGGGGGCAAGGCGCTATCCTTCGGTGTCGAGAGGTCTCTGCGATCCCCTTAGCCGATGTGAGCGGCGGCCACAAAAGGAGAGGCGACAAAAGAAGAGGGCGGCGGATCGCTCCGCCGCCCCCAAAGCCTTGATCGAAAGGTGTGCTTAGAAGTCGGCGCTGAGGCCCACGAAGACGTAGCGGCCGAGGGCATCGTAGACCTGCGGGTAGGTGCCGCCGTTGCAGGGGCCCGCGGGGCAGTTCGAGGCCCCGACGACCGGCGGATCCTTGTCGAACACGTTGTTCACGCCGACCCGGAAGTTCAGGTTGTTGTGCACCGTGAAGTTGGCCGTCAGATCGACGTAGCTGCGCGACGAGAACGCCTTGTCGGTCAGGTACTGCAGGCCCGGGTTGTTCAGCTGCGGATCGTTGGAGTAGGCGTCGAGGCCCACCTTGCCGAAGTAGCGCCACTGGGCGGAGACCTTCACGCTCTTGACCCAATCGCCATAGGAATAGGGCGTGTTCCAGGTGACGCGCAGCTTGTGACGCCATTCCGGGGCCGGAACGCCGCAGACCGTACCGTAGAGGCCCTTGCAGTTGTAGGTCTGGCCGCCCGGCAACGGTTGGGTATCCAGTTGGTCGAGCCAGGTGCCAACCAGGCTGACCGCGACCGAGCCGTTGTCGCCGAGGCCCAGACGCGACAGGTCCGTGCGGTAGTTGACGTTGAGGTCGACACCGGTGGTCTTCAGCGAGCCGGTGTTCAGCGTGGTGTCCTGCACGAAGCCGTTGGGGTCCAGCCACAGAGAGTTGGTGCCCGGCGAGCGATGCACGAGGCTGCAGAAGAACGGCTGCTGCGTGGCCAGACACTGGGTGATGATCAGGTTCGCGCCGATGCCGGCGATGAACTGATCGACCTTGATGTTGAAGTAGTCGAGGCTGACGTTCAGGCCGGGCGCGAAGCTCGGCTGCCACACGACACCGGCGGTATAGGTGTCGCTGATTTCCGGCTTGAGGCTCGGGTTGCCGCCGAACTGACCATTATACTGGCTGGCCGGGTTCTTTTCGATGGCCAGCACCTGGGCATTGCTCAGGTTGAAGACCTTCGCGCAGGTGGCGACAAGGGGGTTGGCGGCGGTCAGGCCGGCGCAGGGGTCGCTGGTGCCGTCCAGGGAGACGTTCTGCGGCGAGAACAGTTCGATGACGTTCGGCGCGCGGACGGCGCGGTTGTAGCCGGCGCGGAAGCGCAGGCCGTCGATCACTTCCCACTCGCCAGCCACCTTGTAGGTGTTGGTGTCACCGACCGAGGAGTAGCTCGAGAACCGGTAGCCCAGCTCGATGGCGACGCTCTTGGCGTAGGGCATGTCGTTGATCAGCGGAACACGGGCTTCGCCGAACAGCTCGTAGACGTCGAAGCCGCCGTTGACCGGCGGGCTCGCCCCGCCGTTGCCGTTGACCAGTCCGTTGCTCGACAGGAAGTCGGCGACGGAATCCAGGTGCTCGCGGCGATATTCGGCGCCGAGGGCCACGCCGACGCCTTCCGACGCCAGCGGGCTCTTGATCCCGTAGTCGCCGAGCTTGCCGGTGAAGGCCAGGCTCGCCACCCGCTCGTTGGTGTTGCCGTTCTGGAAGCTGGTGGCGTCCAGGAATTTGAGCGAGGCCTTCGAGATGAACTGGCTGGTGAACAGGTTCAAGGGCACGCAGCCGGCTTCGGCGCCGGGGGCGCAGACCGGGCCGGTGGGGCCGTTGACGACATTGAGCGCCTGGGTGATGCGGTTGCTGTTCAGGTTGCCGGTCTGCGCCACGGCCAGTTGGACGGAGCCGTATTGCAGGTAGCCGTCATAGTTCCAGTTCTTGCCGAGGTCGCCTTTCAGGCCGATCACGATCCGGTAGTCGGTGTGGCGGAAATCGGTCTGGCGGCCGCCGGCTTCGATGGGCTGCAGACGACGCGAGACGATGCCGGTGAAGGTGCCGCCGGGGTTGGCGGCGCAGGTGCCGCCGCCGGTCGCCGCCGTGGCGCTGATCGAGGCGCGTTGCTGGGCGCTGAGCAGCGGGTTGGCGCAGTTGATCGAGAAGGTGCCGGCGAAGATGCCGCCGGCCGCGATCTGGGCGGTGGAGCGGTCATCCATGAACATGGTGTCCATGTAGGCGTCGGCCCAGGGCGCGATCTCATAGTGGGCGAAGGCGCCCAGCGAATAGCGCTCGTCCGGCCGGGTGAAGAAGTTCTGCGGCGCGTAGTTGAAGCGGTCGCCGGCGGTGCGCACGCGGAAGGTGTTGAAGGTGGTCGGATCGACCAGGAAGCCGCCGACCCGGGCCGGGTAGGCCGTGCCGGAACCGCCGCAGCCGTTCTGCGCGAAGGTGTCACCCGAGTTCAGGGCGCAGGACGAGTAGTCGCGCGTGCCTTCCAGGATGGCGTTGTTCTGGCGATAGGTGGCGTAGGCGGTGATGTTGCCCTTGCCGTCCGGCGCGTTGACGCCGAGCACCATGCTGACTTCCGACCCCTCGCCGCCGAAGACGTTGTGCGCCGGCAAGCTGAACTGGCTCGGGTCGGTCGCGGACGCGGCCTTCGCGCGGATCACGTCCTGGATCGCGCCTTCCTGCTGGGTGTGCTGGTAGCCCGAGTACTGCGCGTCGATGCGCACGCCCTCGAAGTTCTTCAGCATGATGAAGTTGACGACGCCGGCCACGGCGTCGGCGCCGTAGGTCGCCGAGGCGCCGCCGGTCAGCACGTCGACACGCTCAACGAGCGAAGCCGGGATGAAGTTCAGGTCGGCCGAGGGCGCCGAGGGATCGCCCGGGCTCAGACGGCGGCTGTCGATCAGCACCAGGGTGCGGGACGGGCCGAGGCCACGCAGATCGACCGTCGCGGTGCCGGTGGAGCCGTTCGAGATCATCGAGCCCTGGCCGGCGAACACCTGCGGCAGGGAGTTGGTGATGTCTTCGATCCGGGTGACGCCTTGCGACTTGATGTCGGCGTTGCCGATGGTGGTGACCGGCGCGATCGAGGTCAGGTTCGGCGACGGGATACGCGTGCCGGTGACCACGATTTCAGAGACTTCGCCGCCGGCTGCCGCCGCGGCCGCGGCGGCGGCCTGAGTGGCGGACAGGCCCAGGAAGGCCACGCCGCAGATCATCGAAGAGGCCAACAGGCGCTCCCGGGTGCTTTGGATTCTCAAGGTCTATATCCTCCAGCGGGCGGCCGATAACGGCGGGTCCGCTCCCCAAATAAATGCCAGCCCAGAGCCGACGAAGGCGCTGATTACGGCGGAGTTAGCTTCGACTAGACTCTGCGGTCAACGCCGATTGCGAAGTCTTTGGCGATCCTGTCGCGACTATGTCGCATAATGGACACAGCAAGACCGTGTCCCGAGACCGAGGATCGCAAACATTCGGAAGCGGTTGGGGGGTCGCGGCGGAAGATTACGGCGAACGCTGATCGCCAAGGGCTCTACGGCTTATGAAGCTTGGCTGTTGTCGCCGTGGCGTAAGCTTTCTCGACATTCTTCGACTACTTCAATATATCGCAACGTAAATTTCCTGTAACAAAGTACAGACTGCCGCTGCGCTGGCCTAGACTTGTTCTCGCTGACCACGCGATCAGAGTCGCCCGCCGGTTGCGGAGATTTTCGGTGCGCCGGCATTGATTGCGCCGCCTGGAAGGGCGCGCCGACACTCCGGCAAGACGGCCCCCAAACGCGATTGACCTGCGACAGGGCGCCGCAGTCCAGCCGTTGCTAAGCCCGGCGAGCCTTGCCGTCAGATCGGTGCGCAGGCGGTCGCCAGCCAGGCGCCGACCTCGGCTGGAACCTGCGGCCCGATCACCGCCAGGACGCGGGCGTGATAGGCGTCGAGCTGGGCGATCTCTTCGGGGGTCATCAGCGCTCTCGCCACCAGCCGGCGGTCGATGGGCGCCAGGGTCAGGGTCTCGAAGCCCAGCATCGGCCGCTCGCCGCCATCGATCATCGCCGCCTCGGTGACGAACTGCAGGGTCTCGATGCGAATGCCGTAGGCGCCTTCTTTATAATAGCCGGGCTCGTTGGAGACGATCATCCCGGGGCGCAGCGCCACCATGTTGGGCGCCTTGGCGATCCGGTGCGGGCCCTCGTGAACGCCCAGGTAGGAGCCGACGCCGTGGCCGGTGCCGTGGTCGTAGTCGAGGCCATGAGCCCAAAGCGCCATGCGGGCGAGCGCGTCGAGCGCCGATCCGGTCGTGCCGGCCGGGAATCGCACCCGGGCCAGCGCCAGATGGCCCTTCAGCACCAGGGTGAAGCGTTCGCACATTTCCGCCGAGGGCTCGCCGATGGCCACGGTGCGGGTCACATCCGTTGTGCCGTCCAGGTACTGGGCGCCGGAATCGACCAACAGCAGCGAGCCCCTTTCGGTGCGCTTGTTGAGCCGCTCGGTCGGGCGGTAGTGGACGATGGCGCCGTTCGATGCCGCGCCGGCGATGGTGTCGAACGACAGGTCCTTCAGCGCCCCGGTCGCTTCGCGGAACCCCTCCAGCTTGGAGACGGCCTCGATCTCGTCCGGCGGGTTGATCTGGCCCTCGGTCGCCACCCAGTGGAGGAAGCGGGTGAGCGCCGCGCCGTCGCGGGCGTGGGCGCGTTTGGTCCCCTCGATCTCGACGGCGTTCTTGCACGCCCTGGGCATCACGCAGGGATCCTCCCCGCGCAGCACCTCGGCGCCTGCACCCGCCAGCGCCTCGAAGTACCAGGACGACGAGACGCCGGCATCGACCAGCACGGTCTTGCCCCGCAGGTCGGCCAGGGCCTGCGGCAGGTCGGACGGGTTTTCCAGGCGGACCTCGTTGCCCAGCCAGGCCGGCAGCTCCGGGGTCACCTTGGCCGGGTCGAGGAACAGCCGCGCCGAGCCGTCGGCCCCCAGGATCGCCTGGCCGATGGGCAGGGGCGAGCGGATGACGTCGCCGCCGCGCACGTTGAACAGCCAGGCGATGGAGGCGGGCGCGGTGATCACCGCCGCCTGCGCCCCGCGCTCGGCCAGGCCTTGCCCCAGCCGATGGCGCTTGGAGCCCGAGTCCTCACCGGAATACTGCAGCGGGTGCGGCACGATCGGCGCGGCCGGTTGCGGCGGGCGGGCCGCGCCCCAGGCGGCGTCCAGCGGATTGGGCGAGACGGGGCGCAGCTGCACGCCGGCCTTGGCGGCCGCCGCCTTCAGGCGGTCGAGCGCGTCGGGGCTGTGCAGGCGCGGGTCATAACCGATCACCTGGCCGCGAGCGGTGGCGGCCTCGATGTAGGCAGGCACGCCGCCCTCCACGAGATCGCGGATTTCGAAGGTCCCCTGATCCACCTGATCGCGGACCTGCAAGGTGTAGCGGCCATCCACGAAGATCGCCGCCTTGTCCGCCAGGATCACCGCCGCGCCCGCCGAGCCGGTGAAGCCCGTCGCCCAGGCCAGCCGGTCGTTGGCCGCCGGCAGATATTCGTTCTGATGCTCGTCCTCATGCGGCGTGACGAACCCGTCCAGGCCCTGATCGGCCATCGCCTTGCGGATCAGCGGCACGTGGCGGGGCCCGAACGAGCGGTCGGTGGATTCATCGAAGGTCTGGCGCATGGCAAGGATGTAAGCGCTCCGGCGCCCCCGGCAAAGAGGGGTTGGCCAAGGGACGCCTTGCCACAACCGCCACGGGTCTCAAGGCGCCTCGCTCCTTGAAAGTATTTTGTCCGGGTAAAATTGACAACCGCTTCCCGGCGCCCTAAATCGCCGCCATGGACAAGCAGAGCCGCCGCGACGCGATCCGTGACTACAAGGAGCGCAAGGTCTCCCATGGGGTGTTCGCGGTGCGCTGCGCGGCCAGCGGCGAGGCCTGGGTCGGTGTCACGCCGAATGTGGCGCAGATGCAGAACCGGCTGTGGTTCGGCCTGCGCCAGGGCGGCCATCCCAATCCGGCGCTCAAGGCGGCCTGGGCCGCGCACGGCGAGGCGGCGTTCTCCTTCGAGGTGCTCGAAGAGTTGGACACCGAAGAGCTGGGTCCGGTGGGCCGCGACAGCCTCGTGAAAGCGCGCGCCGCTCATTGGCGCGAGGCTATCGGCGCGACGAAGATCGTCGGTTAGCCGCGCCGCAGGACGAGCGCCGACCAGGCGTCGCGGCGGATGCGGCGTTCCAGCCGGAAGCCGCGGGAGACATAGGCCGCGATGATCCGGCGTTCCTGGGTGCGCAACAGGCCCGACAGGATGGCGATCCCGCCGGGCTTCAGCGCGCGCCGGATGTCCTGCGACAGGGCCACCAGCGGCGGGGCCAGGATGTTGGCGAACACCAGGTCATAGGGTGCGGGCCTGCGGATACGCGCATCGTTCAGGCCGCTGGCGTGGACGAAGCGGGCCTTGGCGCGGTTCAACTGGGCGTTCTCGTTGGCGATGCGCACGGAGGGGCCATCGATATCGGTGCCCAGCGCGACCTTCGAGCCGGTCCGCGCCGCGGCGATCGCCAGGACGCCGGTGCCGCAGCCGACGTCCAGCACGCGGGCGAACCGGCGGCGCTTGAGCAGCGTGTCATAGGCCAGCAGACAGCCCACCGTCGTGCCATGGTGGCCGGTGCCGAAGGCGGCGCCCGCCTCGATGCGCAGGTTCACCGCGCTGGGCGGCGCCAGGCCCTTGTCGTGGGCGCCGTAGACGAAGAACCGGCCGGCGTGGACCGGCGGCAGACCCGACAGCGCCATGGCCAGCCAGTCGGCGTCGGCGAGCTTTTCGGTGACCGTGCGCAGCTTCGGGAACCCGGCCAGGATGGCGACCAGGGCGGCCTGTTCATCCTCGGTCGTCGGGAAGGCGTCGATCCGCCAGACGTCGCGGTCCTCGTCCTCCTCCAGGATGGAATAGGTCAGGCTTTCGGTGGCGAGATCGGCGTCGATGGCCAGCGCCGCGGCTTCGGCCTCAGCGCGGGGTCCGCGGGCGATGGTCTGGACGGCGTCGCCATTTGCAGGGTTGGGACTCATCGCTCGCCTCTAGCGGGCGGGCGGGCGAAAGGCGAGCCGCTTCAGCCTTCGACGGTGGGCAAGGTGTCGTCGTTGACGCCAGCATCGGCCGCCGCAGCCGCGCCGGCGCCCAGCGACGGATAGGCATGGGATGGCTTCGGCGACTCATAGGTGGCGCGGGTGATCACCGGAAGGTCCTCCGCCGACGCCGGCGCCTCAGTGACGCTTTCGTGCGGTTCAGAAACGGCGGCCCGCTCGACCGGCCAGGTCATCGACCGCTTCTGGTCGGTGCCCAGCACATAGTCGGGCGGATTGCCGTGATAGGCGGCCAGGGTGACGCCCGGATCGACGGTGTCGCCCGACCGCGGGCCAGCCTGATCGGCCAGCATCTGAGGCCCGGCGGGACGGTTGTCCGCGTCCAGATGCGGCTGCATGGCCCCACCCAGCAAGAGGCCGGTCGCGAGCGCCACGCCCGCACCGGGAAGGAAGACTTTCAGATCACCGGCGAAGAAGAGTTTCACGGGGCTGCTGTCCGATCTAAGCGAGAGGTCGCAGCTAAAGCGCCCGGACACGGGATTGGTTCACGGTGGCGGGTGTGTAACTCCAATGAAACGTCTTGGCCGGGCTTGTCCCGGCCACCCAGATACGCAGGCCTTGGTTGCCTGGCCGCATTCGCGCCGTGCGCACCCTTTAAGGGCGGCGCTTCTGGGTAGCCGGGCCAAGCCCGGCTATGACGAGCAAATTCGGAGAATTAGAGCGATCGCTCCGGCGGCTGCAAATGGGACAACGGCCCGGCCTCGCGCATCAACGCCGGATAGAGATCCGCCCACAACGGGTTCTCCCTCTCGATCAGATTCACGTTCCAGTCGCGTCGATATTTTTTCAGCGATTTCTCTCGCTGGATCGCGGTCATGATGCCCTCGTGCATCTCGAACCAGACGAGGCGCTTAACCCGGTAGCGGCGGGTGAAACCTTCTCTCGTTCCCTCGCGATGTTGCTGAATGCGTTGGATGAAATGGCCGGTGACCCCAATGTAGATCGTGCCATGCTGACCGCTCGCCATCATGTAGACTGCCGTGGTTGAGTGGATCAACTCCATCCGTAATCCTCACCCGCTAGACCCAACCCACCCAATGATCGTCTTGGCCGGCCTTGTGCCGGCCATCCAGACGCGCCGGATCCGAAGGTGAAGCGCAGCGACCGCTCTGCCAAACTGTCAGCGTCGGTGTTTCTGGATGGCCGGGACAAGCCCGGCCAAGACGAGCAAGAGGAAATCAGAGGCTCCCCCTCACGCCTTCTCCACGAAGCTGTCGATGACCTTTTTCTCGCCGGCCTGTTCGAAGGCGACGGTCAGTTTGTTGCCTTCCACGCCGCTCACCGCGCCGTAGCCGAACTTCATGTGGAAGACCCGGTCGCCGCGCGCAAAGTCGCTGGCGGCGCTCTCGGCGGAGGTCGCCACGAGGCGGCCTTCGCCCTCGATGACAGCTTGTCGGCCTGGATGGCTGCCCTTGTAGCCATTGGCCTGGGCGCGGCGCCATCCGGGCGAGGAATAGCCGCCGCCGAACGACGGCGTCTCGTCCCAGCGGCTGCCGTGCTGCTGCATGCCGGGGCCGCCGCCGTAGTAGCCGGTCTCCGATGACGCCTCGACGTTCTCCAGCGGCAGTTCATCGACGAACCGGCTGGGCAGCTGGCTGGTCCAGCGGCCATAGACTTGGCGGTTGGCGGCGAAGGAGACGCGGGCCTCCTCGCGCGCCCGGGTGATGCCGACGTAGGCCAGCCGGCGTTCCTCCTCGAGGCCCTTCTCGCCGCTCTCATCCATGCTGCGCTGGGACGGGAAGACGCCTTCCTCCCAGCCGGGCAGGAAGACCAGCGGGAACTCCAGCCCCTTGGCCGAGTGCAGGGTCATGATCTGCACCGCATCGGCCTGTGGCCCGCGGTCGAGGTCCATGACCAGCGAGACATGCTCCAGATAGCCCTGCAGCGTCTCGAAATTGCCCATCGACTGGACGAGCTCCTTGAGGTTCTCCAGCCGGGTCTGCGAGGTCGGGCCCTTATCGAGCCGCAGCGCATCTGTGTAGCCGCTTTCCTCCAGCACCGCCTCCATCAGGCGCGGGTGGGCGGTGCGCTCGGCCTCGGCGCGCCAACGGTCGAGGTCGCGCAGGAAGTTGGACAGCGCCGTGCGGGTCCGCGCGGCCAGCTCGTCAGTCTGCACGATCTGGCGGGCGGCGACCACCGCCGGCACGCCGCCCAGGCGGGCGGCGTGCAGCAGCTTGGCCACCGTGGTCTCGCCGATGCCGCGCTTGGGCGTGTTGACGATCCGTTCGAAGGCCAGGTCGTCGTCCGGCGACTGGATCAGCCGCAGGTAGGCGTGGGCGTCGCGGATTTCGGCCCGCTCGAAGAACCGCGGACCGCCGACCACCGTGTAGGGGATCTGCAGCAGCACGAACCGCTCTTCGAAGGCCCGCATCTGGAACGACGCCCGGACCAGGATCGCCATGTCGCGGTATTTGCGCGCGGTCTTGTCACCCCCGTTTTGATCTCGCCCGCCTTTCTTGGCGCGCTCGATCTCGTCGGCGATCAGCCGGCTCTCGGCCTCGCCGTCCCAGACGCCGCGCACCACGACCTTTTCGCCGCCCTTGTCCTCGGTCCACAGCGTCTTGCCGAGCCGGCTCTTGTTGGCCGCGATCAGGCCCGAGGCGGCGGCCAGGATGTGGCTGGTGGAGCGGTAGTTACGCTCCAGCCGGATCACCTTGGCGCCCGGAAAGTCGCGCTCGAACCGCAGGATGTTGTCCACCTCGGCGCCGCGCCAGCCATAGATCGACTGGTCGTCATCGCCCACGCAGCAGACGTTCTGGCGCTTCTGGGCCAGCAGCCGCAGCCACAGGTATTGGGCGACATTGGTGTCCTGGTACTCGTCCACCAGCAGATAGCGGAACCGGTCGTGGAAATCGGCCAGCACATCGGGGCTCGACGTGAAGATCGTCAGGTTGTGCAGCAGCAGGTCGCCGAAATCGCAGGCGTTCAGGACGCGCAGGCGCTCCTGGTACATCCGGTAGAGCGCCTGGCCCTTGCCCCCTCCTCCAGAAGACGGGGCGAAGTGCGCGCTCTCCGACGCCGGCACCTGGTCGGGGCGCCAGCCACGGTTCTTCCAGTGGTCGATCATCCCGGCCAGCGCCTTGGGGGTCCAGCGCTTGGTGTCGACGTTTTCCGCCTCCAGCACCTGTTTCAACAGCCGCTCGCCGTCGTCCTGATCGATGATCGTGTAGTTCGACTTCAGGCCCACCAGCTCGGCGTGGCGACGCAGAATCTGGGCGGCCACCGAGTGGAAGGTGCCCAGCCACCGCAGCCCCTCGGCCTGCGGCCCGATGATGTGGGTGATCCGTTCGCGCATCTCGCGCGCGGCCTTGTTGGTGAAGGTGACGGCCAACAGCTCCCACGGCCGCGCCTTGCCGGTGGCCAGGATGTGGGCGAGCCGCGTGGTCAGCACGCGGGTCTTGCCGGTGCCGGCGCCAGCCAGCACCAGCACGGGGCCTTCAGTCGCCTCCACCGCCGCCCGCTGCTCGGGGTTCAGCCCGTCCAGATAGTCCGCCGGCCGCGCATCGGCGCGGGCCAGGTCGCTTATGCGCGGAGCAGGCGGTTCGTAGGGAGAGTCGGGCACGCATCGTTCCTCAGAAGAAGAACGAATGTAGCACGCCCGGCCGTGAGTTTAAGGCCCGCTTAGACGTTGAAGACCAGCACCCAGCGGCTAAGGCCCGTGTAGTCCAACTTGGGATCGGTGCGGTCATCGGTTTCGAAGACCTGGCAGTCCCGAGACGGCTGCGGGCCCGTATCGACGAGGTTCGCCGCACCCCAGTCGCGAATGGCGTTATCCGCCTCGGCTTGCGTTTTGACGATGTGAATCTTGATCGACATCTAGGCACCCGGACAGTTGAAGGGAGGTTGCGCCCCCGCGGCCAGCGCCCGTTTGGCCAGCGCGGGGTTGTTGGTCAGCGTCGCGGTCAGTTCGCCTGCCTTGAGTTGCTTCAGGCCCGCCTTCTGCTCGTCGTCGTAGGGGGTCTTATCGACGATATCGGCCCATCGGTAAGCCCCGTCCGCTGTGGTCGCGCAGGCGACCGCCAGGTTCACGATCCGAAGCTCCTTGGCCGCGCGCACGCGGTGCGCCTGCTCGGCCGCGTCGATATCGGCGGTCGTCATGCTCTTGGTGACGGAAGCCAGGGTCTGATTTTCGGCCACGGTCTTGACGGCATCTGCCTGCGCCTTCGTCCCCTCGGCGCTATCCACTTTCAGGGACGTCACCAAGGCGGGGTTCGCCGTGATATTCACCGCCGCGGCGCCGGTGGCGAAGAACTGGGCTATGCCCGCCCCGGCATCCACCTCCGTCGTCTTGCCGACGCCGTTGAATTTTGCCCCGATGCTCGCGAACACCGAATAGGCGTCCTTCCGCGTCGACTTGCCGGTGTCGGAATTGTCGGACTGATAGAGGCCCGTCGCGCTGTCGAACGTGCCGTTGGCCAGGGGCGCCGGAACCTGGCGCAGCGGCATCCAGACGCCTTCGGCGCGTTTGTACCCGATGGTGATGTGGGGCGATCCGCCCTCTGTCGCCGCGGACGAAACGTCGAGCCCAACGGTGGTGTTGGTGCCGAAGATCAGGGTGTTGTTATCCGTCGCGCAGCCACCCAGGGCCAGGGCGCCTAGGGCGGCGATTGCAGTGCGGCGCATGCGTGATTTCCCTCTTCGATGATGCCAGACTCTTGAACACGCTTAAGCACGGCTTCCGACGGCACGAGGATCACCAGCCGGCAGTCGGCCGGCGCTTCCAGCCGATGACTGCGGCGAAAGCCCAGGCCGACACTCTCAACGCCAGGTCCCTCCGACCTGGTCACGACCCAGGCGCCCACGGTCAGCGTGCGCTGATCGCGGACGGCCGGGGTGCTGGAGGCCGCCTCCATCCTGGTCAGCGGAACCAGTTCGGCCGACCTGCCATCGACGATCTGCAAAGCACACCCGTCGCAGAGGCAAGCCGCCGCGACCACCGTCAATGCGCGCAAAGCGTGTGTTTCTATTGTCACCCAATCTGAGGATGCGCCATGGCGCCGCTTGGCGTCAATCCTCAATCGACCGGCGCCGGTCTGCCAAGTCCAAGGCCGCTTGAGGGTCTGGCGACCGCACATGACAGCGAAGTAATTTGACGCACGATACCTAGATACGCAGGGTATCGTGCATGAACCCCAACCGAAACGAATTGCCCGACGACCTGGGCAAGTGGGAGGTCCAGGTCCGCAAGGGCGGGCTGGGTCTCGCGGTGCTCGCGATCCTTTGGCCCGAGAAGCTCTACGGCCTGGAGATTCTGCGACGGCTCGACAGCCAGGCCGGCATGTCGATCCCGGAAGGCACCATCTACCCGCTGCTCAGCCGCTTGAAGGCCCAGGGTCTGGTGGAGTCCGAGTGGGTGGAGGCCGGGGCCGGCCACCCGCGCAAATACTACCGTCTGACCGAACCCGGCCGCCGACGCGTGCGCGAAATGGCGCTGAGCTGGCGCGCCTTCGCCCAGGGGCTGGAGCGTCTGCTCGCCCCCTTGGAAGGAGACCCCGCATGAGCAACGACGCCGGAAAGGCGCATCTGGAGACCTACCTCCATCAGGTTCGTCGCAACCTGGGCGGCCTGCCTGCGGCAGAGAGCGACGAGATCGTCGCCGAACTGCGCAGCCACGTACTGGACCGCGTTGAGGGCGCCCCCACCCCGCAGCGGGTCGAAGAGGCCATCGCCGCCCTCGGCAGCCCGCGCGAGGTGGCGCGGATCAATCTGACCGAACGGGTTGCCGTGGAGCTGGAGGCCGACCGCTCGCCGCTCACCGTGCTGCGCGGGGTCGCCCGGCTTGCTGGGCTCAGCCTCTATGGGATGTTCGCGGGCCTGGTGTCCTTCACCGGCTATGTCCTGGCGGCCGGCTTCCTGATCACCGCGATCTCGAAGCTGATCAGCCGCACCCGCGCCGGTCTTTGGCGTTGGCCGGACGACCACGGCGCCTATCACTACGTCATGGGCGTCACCAACCATCCGCAGGGCCAGGAGTTGCTGGGCTGGTGGGTCGTGCCGATCGGCCTTGGGCTTGCCGTCTTGCTGGGCTGGCTGACCTGGCGGTTCGGGATTTTCAGCGTGCGCCACATGCGGCGCACCGCTCAGCGCGGGCGCGCCTGAACCGAGACCAGCGCCGCCACGCGGCAGGCCGAGGCGAGGGGGCGTCCCGACCGCGCGTCGTCGATCCGGCCGATCAGGGCGGCGAGGCTCAAGGCCTCGGCCTGCGCCATCGCCTCCAGCACCGCCCAGAACTCCGGCTCCAGCGCGATGGAGGTCGCGTGGCCGGACAGCTGCACCGAGCGTTTTCTTAAGGTCGCCATGCCAGGATCATGCGGCTGTTCCGGGGGCCGAAGCAAACGGCGGCGATAAAGTTGACGCAGGCGTCATCTTTTCACTTGCGTTAAGTTGACGGCGGCGTCATCTTTGATCTCGACAGCGAATGAGGCTCCCATGTCCATGGTCGATACCGCACCGGCGCCCGCTTTCCGCGCGATGTCCACGAAGCTCGACTGGCCGAACGCCCTTCGTTCGCTGCGCCGCTTGCTGAACGACAAGGACGACACCACCGCGGTGTTCGAGATCATGCGCGCGCTGAACGGCTCGTCCACGGCCAAGGGTTACCTCAAACTCCTGGACACCCGGGACGGCGGCCGGATCGCCTACGCCCGACCGGAATTCGCCGAGCTGCTGATGGACGACGCGTGGCTCGACAGCCTGCCGGACGGCAGCGTCGGCGCCGCCTATCGCGGCTTCATCCGCGAAGAACAGCTTTCCGCCGAGGGTCTCGCCGAGATCAGCCGGGAGGGCTCGACTGACGTCGATGAACCGCACCCCTACGCCTGGATGGGCCGCCGCACCCGCGACGTGCACGACATCTGGCATATCCTGTCCGGCTATCACCGCGACGGCCTGGGCGAGGCCTGTCTGGTGGCCTTCTCCTACGCCCAGACCCGGGGCCTCGGCTGGGCCCTGATCGGCCTCGGCGCGGCCAGCCGCGCGCGGAAGTCGAAAGAGCAGCCCTACGTCAAGGCGATCTGGCAGGGCTACCAGCGCGGCAAGGCCGCCAAGTGGCTGCTGGGCGAGGACTACGAACGCCTGATGGCCGAGCCCCTGGAGAGTGCGCGGCGGCGTCTCGGCATCACCCCCGCCACGATCTACGACGCCATCCCGGCCGGCGCCCGCGACGAGTCCCTGCCGAAAGCGGCTTAGTCCTCGCGCTTGGTCTGATCGAGTTTGCGCCGCGCTCGGGCGGCTTCCATCTCGGCGACGATCTTTTCCGTCTTTTTCAAACCGAACAGCGTGCGGTTCTGCGCGCCCTTCGCCTTGGCCTGCGCCTTGGCGCGGGCCTTGCGTTCCCGGTTGAGATTGATCGGTTCGACCATCGGCGAAACCTCCCGCGCTGTTCGGTGTTTCCCAAGCCTCAACCGCTTCAGGAGACATGACAATGATCCAACTATCCGAAATCCGTGAGCACATGGAAGTCGTGGGCTCTGACGGCAAGCACGTCGGCCGGGTCGACAAGGTGATGGGCGAGGAGATCGAGCTGACCAAGCTGGATATCGCCTCGGGCCTCAAGCACCACCTGATCCCGATCAGCTGGGTGGCGGTGGTCGACGAAGACACCCTGCGCCTCAACCTGACCAAGGACGCCGCCAAGGCCGCCTGGCGCACCAAGCACTAGGAACCCCCAGCTCGCGCTGGCGAAACGCCAGGCCCCATGCCAACTTCGCCGTTGGCATGGGGCGACGCGGTCGCTCCCGACATGACCCGGAGCGTCGGTGAAGCTTTCAGTCCTCTCGGCAGCGGCCTTCACGGCCGCTGTTTTTGCGATCGCGCCCACGGCTCCCAGCGCGGCGCGGCCGGTGGTCTGCGCCGAGTGCGTCAAGGCCAACATGGAACTTCTGGCAGGCGACGCCTTGCGCGGCCGGGGCTGCGGGACGGAGGACGAGCATGCGGCCGCGCGCTACATCGCCGATGCGCTCAAGGCTTCGAAGATCGGCGCGGCGTTTCGACCGGACGTCTATCTGCAGCCGGTCGAACTGCTGACGCCGACGGCCGCCAGGCCCGCGACGCTGGAGATCGCCAGCGGGGCCACGTCGCTCTCGTTCATCCAGGGCCGCGACATCCTGGCGATGGAGCCGCCGGAGTCGCTGGCCGCCCCGATCGTGCGCGTGGCCGACGCCCACCCCGCGCCGGAGGCGGTCAAGGGCAAGGTGGTGATCTACGACAGCGCGGTCTTCGATCAGCCGGGCATCCAGGCGCTGCTGCGCGCCGGAGCCGCGGCGGTGATCAGCCCGGTCAGCGACCAGATCACCCAGCATTGGAGCGAGCTGGCCGCTCGGCCGCCGGGCCAGACCGAGGTCTCGGGTGTCCCCTCCGCCAGCCGGCCGGCGCGCGGCGCGATCATCTTCGCCAAGCCCGAGACCATGGCCGCGCTCCGGGCCGTCAGTGAGGGCGAGGCTCGCCTGGCCGCGCCGCGTGGCGAGCCGCGTCGGCGGACCACCTACAATGTCATGGGTGTGCTGCACGGCAAGGCGGCGGACGCCGACCGCCACGCATTGCTGCTGACCGCCCACTACGATCACCTGGGCGTGCGCAGCGGGGTTATCTTCCACGGCGCCAACGATGACGCCTCAGGGACGGCGGCGGTGCTGGAGTTCGCCCGCATCCTGGGCTCGGGCGCGCGGCACAGGCGCACCGTCTATTTCGGCCTGTTCGGTTGCGAGGAAGAGGGCGAACTGGGCGCGCAGTATGTCCAGGCCCACCTGCCGATGGCGATCGGCGACCTGATGGCCAATCTGGAATTCGAGATGATCGGCGTTGACGATGCCAAGCACCCCGGCGCGCTGATGCTCACCGGCTGGGAGCGCACGACGCTGGGCCCGGCCCTGCAGGCCCACGGCGCCCGCGTCGGACCCGACGCCTACCCGGAGCAGCACTTCTTCCAGCGGTCGGACAACTACCAACTGGCCCTGCGCGGGGTGATCGCCCAGACGGTCAGCGCCGCTCCTCTGCCCGCGACCTATCACGCGCCCACCGACGACCTGGCGCATGTCGATCTCGCGTTCATGGACGCGGTGATCAGCTCGATGGTCGGGCCGGTGACCTGGCTGCTGGACTCGGATTTCCAGCCGGAGTGGCTGCCGGGTCAGAAGCCCTAAGCCGCGCCCGCCTTCGCCCGATGGTAGGTCAGCGCCATGGCGATGCAGTGACGCAGCGCGGCCTCCGGCGGCGGCGCCTTGGTGTCGAACAGCAACGCGCGCTGGCCCTCGTACCGGAAGGCGTCCGGGTAGAGGTGGCGGTAGCTCTCCACGAGGCTCGTCTTGCAGTTGATGTAGAGGGCGTAGGCGTCCGCCTGGCCCTTCACCGCGTCGATGCGGATCGTCGTGCCGCTCTTCGACTGCTCGGTCAGGAAAGACGGCTGCTTCCAGCGCAAGGCCTCGGTGATCGGCCCAACGCCCGGCGTCGCCGCCGCGGTCTCCAGGATCAGCCCGCGAAGGTCGAGCAGGGCCGCCCGCACCGCCGGCTGATAGGCCGCGTAGGCGGCCTCAATCCCAGACTCCTGCGGAGGGTCCCGCGGCCCGGGCATCGCCGCTATTTCACCGCCGCGCAGAACCGCTGGATGCGGGAGCACGCGTCTTCCAGCGCCGCGTTCGAGGTCGCATAGCTGATCCGGAAATGGGGCGAGAGGCCGAAGGCCGCGCCGAACACCACCGAAACGCCCTCGGTCTCCAGCAGCTCAACGGCGAAGTCGGCGTCCGACCCGATGACCTTGCCCGAGGGCGCGGTCTTGCCGATCAGCCCGGCCACCGAGGGATAGACGTAGAAGGCGCCCTCCGGCGTGGGGCACTGGATGCCGGTCGCCTGATTGAGCATCGAGACCACCAGGTCGCGGCGACCCTCGAACAGCTTGGCGTTGGGCTTGATGAAGTCCTGCGGCCCGTTCAGCGCCTCGACGGCGGCCCATTGCGAGATCGACGACGGGTTCGACGTGGTCTGGCTCATCACCTTGGCCATCAGCTTGATCAGCGGCTCCGGCCCGGCCGCATAGCCGATCCGCCAGCCGGTCATGGCGTAGGCTTTGGAGACCCCGTTCATGGTCAGCGTCCGGTCGTAGAGCGCGGGCTCCACCTGGGCGATGGTCGAAAATTCGAAGTCGCCGAACACCAGGTGCTCGTACATGTCGTCGGTGAGGATCCAGACGTGCGGATGGCGCAACAGGACCTCGGCGAGCGCCTTCAGCTCGGCGCGGGTGTAGGCCGCGCCCGAGGGGTTGGACGGCGAGTTCAGGATAAGCCAGCGGGTCTTTGGCGTGATCGCCGCCTCCAGCTCCGCCGGTCCCAGCTTGAAGCCGGTCTCGGCGCTGGTGGGCGCGGCCTTGGGCTCGCCCCCGGCCAGACGCACGATGTCCCAGTAGCTGACCCAATAGGGCGTCGGGATCACCACCTCGTCGCCGGGGTTCAGCGTCGAGATCATGGCGTTCCAGATCACTGGTTTGCCGCCGGGCGAGACGTTCACCTGAGAGGTCTTGTAGGTCAGGCCGTTCTCGCGGGCGAACTTGCCGACGATGGCTTCCTTCAGCTCCACGATGCCGTCGACGTTGGTGTATTTGGTCTTGCCGTCGCGGATCGCCTTGATGGCGGCGTCCTTGATGTTGTCCGGGGTGTCGAAGTCGGGCTCGCCGGCCGCCAGGCTGATGATGTCGCGTCCGGCCGCCTTCAGCTCACGCCCCTTCTGGTCGGCCGCCAGGGTGGCGGACGGCTTCACGCGCGAAAGGGCGGCGGATTCAAGCGACATGGCGGGGCGAACTCCCAAGATGCAGGGTGAGGGCGTTGCTTTAGCCTAAGCCGGCGCATGGGTGAACCCGACGCGGACGCTCGCCGCGCGCGGTTGCCGATATTGGGGCGATCAGATACCTAGCTTGGCGTGAAACACGGGCGCCTGCAGCATGTTGACTAACGCCGCTGGCCGCCGCCGAGCAGGATGCTTTCCGATCACCGCGAGACCCGAATGAGGGAAGGCCTCGTCAGCGTCATCGTCCCCCACTACGACGACCTTGAACGTCTTGACATCTGCCTCGCGGCGCTGAAGGCGCAGCGGTTCGACGGCGACTTCGACATCGTGGTTGCCGATAACGCTTCCCCGCAGGGCGAAGCGGCTGTGGCGAAAGTTGTCGCTGGCCGGGCCCGGCTGGTCGTCGCTACCGACAAGGGCGCGGGGCCTGCGCGCAACGCCGCGGTCGCAGCCTCGGCGGGCGGCCTATTAGCTTTCACCGATTCCGACTGCGTGCCCGAGCCTGACTGGCTGGCGAGCGGTGTCGCGGCGCTCGAACGCGCTGACGTCATTGGCGGCTATCTCTACGTTTTCCCTAAAGATCCAGCAGCGGTCACCCTGGTAGAGGCCTTCGACATCGTCTTCGGGTTCGACAACGAGTTCTACGTCAATAAGACTGGCTATTCGGTGACCGCTAGTTTGTTCTGTCCGCGCGCCGTCTTCGACGCGGTTGGAGGGTTCCGGGTAGGTGTCTCTGAGGACATGGAATGGGGCCATCGCTCGCTAGCCGCCGGTTTCAGCATGGCCTACGAAGCCAAGGCGCGGGTCGCCCATCCGGCGCGGCGCACCTGGGAAGAGCTGCTGAAGAAGTGGCGACGGCTGGACCTGGAAATGTATGGATTGGTGGGCAGCGGCCCGCTCGCCCAGTTGCGCTGGATCGTCCGGTCGCTGGTGTTCCCGCTATCGGCGGTCGCCCATACGCCGAAGGTTTTGACCACCCCGCTGCTCCAGAATCCGTCACAGCGCGCCAAGGCCCTGGTGACGCTTTTCCGGCTCCGCTTCTGGCGCTGTGGCGATTGTCTGAGGCTGGCACTATCCCGAGCAGCTTGACCCTTGCCGGCTGATCAGCGACCTCAAGCGCCCATGCGCCGCCTCTTCCAGGTCCTGTCGAACATGGACGCGCAGGCGTGGCGGACGCTGCTGATCTCGTTCCTGCTGTTTGGCGGGGTCGGTGTGGTCTTTGTGTTCGGCGCGCCGCTGCTCGGCCTGAATGGTGAGCGGACCGTCCAGGAATGGATGCAAGCGGCGCCCGGGCCATGGTCGCTGCCGGTGGCGGTGCTGGCTTTCGCGGTCCTGGCCTTCGTGGGCGTGCCGCAGATCATCCTGATCGCCGCGGCGGTCGTGGCCTTCGGACCGGTCACCGGCTGCCTGTACAGCTGGGTTGGGACCATGGTCTCCTCGCTGGTCGGCTTTTATCTAGGCCGGTTCGCGGGCGGCAAGGTGCTCGAGCGGTTCTCCGGCGAGGGCGTGGCGCGGTTCGTTTCTCTGATCGCGCGGAACGGCCTTTTCGCGAGCTTCATCGTGCGGCTGGTCCCCTCGGCGCCGTTCATCGTCGTCAATATGGCGGCGGGCGTCACACCGATGCGGGTGCTGGATTTCAGCTTGGGGACGGCCTTCGGGATCGTGCCCAAGATCGTGCTGACCGCCTTCGCCGGCAATTCGATCATGCGGGTCCTGAAGGGCGAGGTCGGCAAGGACGCCCTCTGGCTGGTGCTGATCGCGGCGCTCTGGCTGGCGCTGGGCTGGATCGCGCGCGACTGGTTGCGCCGTCGGGACAAGGAGACGGGTTGATGCTGAAACTGTTCCACGCCTGGGGGTCCTGTTCGCTCGCCTCGCTGATCGCGCTGGAAGAGGCGGGCGCCGACTACGACCTGGCGGTCATGGACACCGCGGCCGGGGATCAGCGGCGGCCGGACTATCTGGCGGTGAACCCCAAGGGCCGGGTTCCGGCGCTGGTCACCGACCGGGGCATCCTGACCGAAACGCCGGCGATCCTGGCCTTCATCGCCCAGAGCTATCCGCAGGCCAACCTGGCGCCGCTCGGCGACCCCTTCGCCTTCGCGCGGGCCCAGGCGTTCAACAGCTACCTGTGCTCCACGGTCCACGTCGCTCACGCCCACAAACATCGCGGCCACCGCTGGACCGACGACCCGATGGCGCAGGCCGCCATGACCGCCGCCGTGCCGAAGAACGAAATCGCCTGTTTCCGGCTGATCGAGGCGGAGATGCTGCGAGGCCCCTGGGTGCTGGGCGAGGCCTATTCGGTCTGCGACGGCTATCTCTTCACGGTCGGCGGCTGGCTGGCTGGCGACGGCGTGGATATCGGCCAGTTCCCAAAGGTCGCGGCGCATGCCGAGCGCGTCGCCGCGCGGCCAGCGGTACGCAAGGTTCTTGCGCGGCGGGCGGCCTAGGGTCGCAATCCGAGCAAGATGGTTGCGCCGATGGGGTCATTTCGGTAGAGGATTACGTCATGCGCACGCGCACTGCCAGCCTGCTTCTTCTTCCGCTGGGGCTTAGCCGCCCCTGGGCGCCTTACTAGGCTGCGCGTCTTCGCGGCCGGGCGTTCAGGGGTTTTCCGCATCGCCTGACCCCAGCAATTTCCGCGAAGAGACCAGAACATCATGACGACCGCCGCCGCTAATGGCCCCGCTGATGAATCCGCAGCGCCCGGCTTGGAACGCGCCAAAGGTTCCCCGCAAGACAGGGTCATCGTCTTCGACACCACCATGCGCGACGGCGAGCAATCGCCCGGCGCGTCGATGTCGCTGGAAGAGAAGATCGAACTCTCCAAGATCCTTGAGGAAATGCGCGTCGATGTGATCGAGGCGGGCTTTCCGATCGCGTCGAACGGCGACTTCGAGGCCGTCCGTCAGATCGCCGAGCTGGTCACCGAAAGCACTGTCTGCGGCCTGGCCCGCGCCGGCATGGCCGATATCGACCGCTGCGCGGAAGCGATCCGCAAGGCCAAGCGCGGCCGCATCCACACCTTTCTGTCCACCAGCCCCAGTCACCGCGACCACATCCTGCATGCCTCGCAAGAGGACATCCTGGAGATGATCACCAAGTCGGTGGGCCACGCCCGCAACCTGTGTGGCGACGTGGAATGGTCGGCCCAAGACGCCACCCGCACCGAACAGGACTTTCTGCGCCGCTGCGTCGACGCCGCGATCAAGGCCGGCGCCGGCACGGTCAACCTGCCCGATACCGTCGGCTATAGCTACCCGAGCGAATATGCCGAGATGTTCCGCGATATCCTTGAGCACGTGGACGGGGCTGACAAAATCATCCTGTCGACCCATTGCCACAACGACCTGGGCTTGGCGGTCGCCAATTCCCTGGCAGGTGTCAAGATCGGCGGCGCACGCCAAGTGGAGTGCACGATCAATGGTCTGGGTGAGCGGGCCGGCAATTGCAGCC
>JANYET010000073.1 GCA_025359785.1 Alphaproteobacteria bacterium
CCACCATGGGCTCCAACCACCTCCGCTATGTGGGCGGCGAGACGACGCTGAGGCTGACCACCGACGGCACGGTCAGCCATGTGCTGGACGAGCGCACCTTCCGACTGGAAGAGCCGATCGCCATGTTCCTTGGTCCCGACGAGGGCTTCGGCGCCGATGTCACCACCACGACGCTGCGGATGCTCCGGGAGACGACGGACTATTGGCGCCGCTGGGTCCGCACCCTGTCCGTTCCACTGGAATGGCAAGCGGCGGTCATCCGCTCCGCCATCACGCTGAAGCTCTGCGCGCACGAGGACACCGGGGCGATCGTCGCGGCCCTCACAACCTCTATCCCCGAGCACGCGGTCGAACCCGGCGAGGCCGCCCGCAACTGGGACTACCGCTACTGCTGGCTGCGGGACGCCTACTACGTGGTCCAGGCGCTGAACCGGCTGGGCGCCGCAGACATGCTGGAGAACTACCTCGTCTACCTGCGCAACCTGGTCGACCAGGTGGGTCAGGTCGGCCACGTTCAGCCGGTGTATGGCGTGGGCCTGGAGCCGGTGCTGACCGAGCGCATTGTCCCCCAGCTTGCCGGCTACCGCGGCATGGGTCCGGTCAGGGTGGGCAACCAGGCGCACGAGCATCAGCAGTATGACGTCTTCGGCCAGATCGTGCTCTCCACCGTCCAGGCCTTCTTCGACGAGCGGCTGATGCGGCCAGCCAGCGTGGAGGATTTTCGATCTCTGGAATCGGTCGGCGACCGGGCCTTCGAGATGCACGACCAGCCGGACGCCAGTCTGTGGGAATTCCGCGGCCGCGAGGCGGTGCATACCTACTCCTCGGTGATGTGCTGGGCGGCCTGCGACCGGCTCGGCAACGCGGCCTTGAGAATGGGCCTGACCGACCGCGCCGAGCACTGGAACGCCCGCGCCGCCCAGATCCGCGCCACCATCAAGCGCGAGGCATGGAACGAGAAACTCGGCCGCTATGCTTCGACCTTCGGCGGCGACCAGCTGGACGCCAGCCTGCTGCAACTCGTGGACGTGCGGTTCTGCGCGCCGGACGACCCGCGCATGCTGGCCACCATGGAGGCGGTGGAAAACGGCCTGAGGCGCGGCGAGTTCATGCTGCGCTACGCCCTTCCGGACGATTTCGGTGAGCCGAAGACCGCCTTCAACTTCTGCACCTTCTGGCTGATCGAAGCGTTGCAGCTGACCGGCCGCCGCGACGAAGCCCGGGCCATGTTCGAGGAGATGCTGCGGCGGCGGACCAAGGCGGGCCTGCTGTCGGAAGACATCACCTTCGACGGCCAGGAGCTCTGGGGGAACTACCCGCAGACCTACTCGCTGGTCGGCCTGATCAATTGCGCGACGCTGCTGTCACGGCCGTGGTCGAGCGTGCGATAGAGCTTGCCGCCCGGCAAGCGCCTCTGACTGGCGCGCAGGGCTAGTCCAGCCAGGCCCGCTCCGAGCGTTCGATGAGCGCGAAGGCGCCGGATGGGCCCCAGGACCCAGCGGCGTACGGCTTGGGCGCCATGCCGGCCTCAGCCCAGGCGTCGGCGACGCCATCGACCCAGCGCCAAGCTTCCTCCACCTCGTCGCGGCGGACAAACAGCGTGGAGTTGCCGTGCATCACATCGAGCAGCAGGCGCTCATAAGCGATCCGCCGGCGCGAACCGGGGCCCTCGTAGGCGCGCAGCAGCGAAAGCGACAGCGGCATGGATTGCAGGCGCATGCCGCCTTTGCTGATCCCCGGCGACTTGTTCATGAGGGTCAACGCGATGTCCTCGTCCGGCTGCAGGTCGATGACCAGGCGGTTAGCGACCAGATCGTCCTTGGCGGCGTTGCCGAAGATCGAGTGCGGCACCGGCTTGAACTGGATTGCGATCTGAGTGCGGCGCTCGGGTAGGCGCTTGCCGGTACGCAGGTAGAAGGGGACGCCCGCCCAGCGCCAGTTGTCGATGTCGACGCGCAGGGCCGCGAAGGTTTCGGTTCGGGTGGGTTGGCCACGCTCGGTCTCGTAGCCGGGGACCTCTTTGCCGCCAGCGACGCCCTTGGTGTACTGGCCGCGGATCGAGGCG
>JANYET010000003.1 GCA_025359785.1 Alphaproteobacteria bacterium
GCGGGCGATGGCGTCGCGAGCCTCTGGTCCACCCAGCCGGGCGGCCAATGACGTGGATCCTGACGGGGGTGCGGCTGCGGCCGATATGGAAGGCGACGTGGCCATCGCGGCCGGACAATTGACGCCGGCCGGCAGCGGCTGAGCGCTCATTCCGCGGGCCAGAAGGGCGCACAGACCCGCGAGAGCGGCGGCGTCCATCAGGCGTCACCTGGGCGGTCGGCCCGGGTCATGATCGGGCGGAAGACGCCGACGATCGCCTCGCGCCGAACCGGTCCGTAGTACCGGCTGTCAAAGCTGTTGGGGATGCGGTTGGAGAACACAAAGAACTCGCCCTCGCCCAGACGGCGGCAGGCGCGCCAGCGCGGTAGCGGTCGGCTTTCGCTGTCGTGGGCGAGCACGGGCGCGCGCCACACGCCGTTGATCACCAGTTTGCCATCGAGGGTGCAAACGGTGTCTCCCGACATCGCCGCGACCTCCTTTAGGATCGGCATATGGCGCAGATAGGCCATGCGACCGCTGGCGTAGGTCAGGACCGAGGGCGGGGCTGGGAACGCGATGATCTGGCCCCGGCTTGGAGCCGCGGCGCTGCGAATGTAGAGGCCCCTAGGCTCACTATCCGAGCGATTCCACAGCAGCGACGGACCCTGAACGACCAGGGCCAGGGCGCCCAGCAGCACGGCCGGAGCCAATGCCGCCGCGATAACCAGGAGCCTGCGTCTCACAAGGCCATGGATCATGTCTCAGCCCTATGTTGACGCCCCCTGCTTGCGATCAGCCACGGGGCGGGCGCACTGGGAGACCGCGCAGGATGCGCTTTCTTTGAGTGCCTTTTATGGCAAAAAGTCCCCTGCCCTACCAGAGCTGACCGATCGGTTCTGGGGTGGTGCGGATCGCGCGATCGGGACAGGACCGCGCAAGGCGCTGTCGGGAGCCGGTCACTGAAACCCCGACGATTTGCAGAGTTGCCAATTGGCAACTCAGCGATGGCGGGGGAGCGCCAGGGAGCCGCTTGGTGCTCCAATTCGAGAGTTGCCAATTGGCAACTTCAGCCCTTGGGCCGCATCCGGAGTAGCTCGCGCTGGAAGGCCTCGGCGAAATCCGCGTTGCTGGCGGCGGCGTCGAGCGCCAGTTCCAGAACCACCTTCTTGGATCCCTTGGTCGCCAGAGTGAACAGGGTCGCGCCCGCCGCGTTGGTCACTGCCGTACCCGGCTTGCCCGACTTGATCATGGACTTCGCGTCGCCCGCCGCAGCGCGCTTCAGCAGCACCATGACCTTCGGCGCGTCCAAAGGTCCCTGACCCTTGGCGATCATTTCCGCCTGCTGAACCGCCAGGCGCTTGGCCTCGGCCATCACCCGAGGGCGCGACGCTCCGTCGGCCAGGAGGGGCTTGATCTCGCGGGCATGGTTCTCGCGGAGCTGCCGCACATCGCCGAACGCCTCGACGACATCGGTCGGCAGCTTGGCGAGGTCGAGAAAGCGCGAAAGCCAGGCCTTTGGCACTTCAAGCCGCTCAGCCATCCGCTGAGCGGTGCCGCCATAGAAAGTTTCTACGGCGTGCCGGTAGTCCAGGGCCCGTTCGTAGTCGCTGATGTCCTTGCGTGACCGGTTCTCGACATCGGCCAGACGGAAGGCCTGCTCATCAGTGAGCTCGCGCTCTTCGACGAGGTAGCGAATATCGCGATGCTCGACATTCTTGAGGTAGCTGACGGCCCAGTGGCGGCGCGCGCCGCAAATGACCTCGAAATCGAAGGCCGGGTCACCCTCGACCCGCCGCACGATCGCGGGAAACTCTTGCTCCCCCTGGGAGCGAAGGCTTTCAAGAAGGTCGCCGCAGACACTCTCGTTGAGTAGATCGTAGCGGCGATTGTGCCGCTCCCACATCCGGCATCGAGCCGGATCAACCAGCTTGAGCGTCTTTTCCTTGATGTCGCCGGCCGTGACGCGGGCAAGCCCGGTCAGCCGCGTGCTCAAGCGCTCGGTGGCGGGCGCGCCGCGTTCCGGCGTCGGGGTTTCAGTGACCGCGGGGCCTACCAGGCCCGCGAGGATGGAGCGGTTCTTGCCTGTTGTGGATGCCATGACCGCCCTCCCCTACCCTAGACCCAGCCGGCGAAGGTCCGGCCGATGGCTGGGCCACGCCTTGCGGATCAAAAGCTCGATCTCGCCATTCAGGCGGTCGAGGTTGTTTCGGCAGCGCTCATAGGTCTTCGTCGCCGGACCCGTCAGCTCATAGACGGTGCGCAGCTGCACATTGGCATTGTCGATCTCGGCGGAGTCGAGCAGCGAGGCCGACAGCATGTCGGCGCCAAATACCGCCTCCATCATGTCGCGGATCTGGGTGTGGGCGCTTTTGCCCTCGTCGACCTTGGTCGCGACGACGCGCAGAAAATGATAGCCCCGCGCACCCAGATGGTTCTGCATGACCTCCAGGGTTTCCACGATCATCCGCAGGAAGTGGGCGGTCGAGGCAAAGTCCACGGTCGACGGCGGCGTCGGGATCAAAAGGGCATTGGCGGCGCGCAGCACCGCCAGCGACAGCATCCCCAGCGCCGGCGGCGGATCCAGTAGGACCACGTCATAATCGACGGCCAAACCCTCGACGCCGCGACGCAGCCGATCCAGGGCGTCTGGATTCCCGCGAAGCCGCGCCGCCGCCTCGTATTCCGCTTGGTATAATCCGAGGTTCGCAGGGATCAGATCAATGCCCGGCCAAGCGGTAGCCCGCAGGCCATACTTGAGATCCGGCTCACCGCCATGACGGAAAAAGGGGAGGAGGGTCTGCTCGTCGTCGATATCGATGTCGGGGTTGAACCCGAAGATAGTCGTGGTGCTCGCCTGGCTGTCGCAGTCGATCACAGCGACCCGATAACCCTTGAGCGCGAGATACTGCGCCGCATGACAGGTGAGGGTGCTCTTGCCGACGCCGCCCTTGAAGTTCTGGACCGCCAGGACGATCGGAGGATCCTCGGGACCCCGACGCGGCCGGGTCCCGAAGACGTCGCGCATCTGGTTGATCTCGGCCAGGCTGTAGCCTTCCCGCCGCTTCGAGGCGCTGAGCCTGGGGGCGGGGAGGCGGCCATCGGCCTCGGCCTGGCGGATCGCCTCGGACGTTCGGCCCACCATCTCGGCGGCCTTGGTGATCGTGAAGCGCAGATCGACGATCTTCTCTTCACCGGGCGCGAACACCGTGGCCCGCAGCCGGGTGATGACGTCATGGGCCCGGTCGCTGAGCGCGGTCATGGCGTCGAGGAGGACGGGTCCCGAGGCCGCACTTTCCGCGAGTGCAAGTTTCGCCATGGCCTCCTCCTTTGCAAATATCCAACGTGATAGCTGGAATTTGCCAAGTTTCTGGTCGGATACAATGAATTTTGAGTTAACAGCGCGCCGAGCCTGAACCCTCATGGTTCAAGGCGACGGCAAGCCAGCCTGTCCGCCGCGCCCCGTTAGAGAATTTCTTAGGGACAAAGTTAGACAGAGTTAGAGGTCGAGAAACGCTCGGAAAACCCATACGCCACAGGGGTTTCTGAAAAGCCATGGTCACCAATACCCCGAGCCCAAGGTCACTGAAACCCCGTGCCCGGGGTCACCGATCCCCCGTGGAATAGGTCACCGTTCCCCCGAGGGTGGAACCTTGCGCTTCTCAAACATGCCATCGACGGCGAGCGTGCGGGCGTCCTCGCGGGTCCGGCGCTCCGAATCAGCCGCGAGGCGGGCCAGATCCGCCTTGATCGCGGCGCGCTCCGCGGCGTCGCGGCGGATGAAATGGACGGCCGGCGAATTGTCCGCGGCGTTGACGAAACTGAGGTCGTATTCAGGCAGATCGTTAGCGGCGACGATCCGCTTGAGCAGGTAGTTGAACTGCTTCAGCGGGCTCTCGCTGCCGGTCTTGTCGTGCAGGACGCTCACCCGACAGGTCCATCCTGACGCCTGGTCGCCGGCGTGCTTGCGGGCGATCCGGTAGATGGCGCGCTCAACACCGCCGGAGAGGGCGAAATAGTCAGCGTGCAGGGTCAGCAGCGATCGATCCTTGATGACCCCCTCATAGACCCAGTTGGACAAGGTCAGTGTCAGGCCCTTCGGGGCGCCAGTGACCGCGTCCGACTCCAGCATCCACTCGTCGAGCCAGCCGAACTGCGCCTTCGTGTTGCGTTTGGTTCCCCGGATCGACGTCTGGATCGTCGTGGCCTCCAGCCGTTGAAGAGCGGCTTGCAGCTCGCGATAGCCCTTGCCGCCCGTGTCGCGCTTGATCGCCTTGAGCAGATCGTAGGTCGTAGTGTGCAGGGTCCGGGGCAGGTCGTTCTCGCCCGCCTCCCGCATCTGGTTGATGCGTGAGGTCGCCCAGATCAGGATGTCGGCGTCCCAGATGGTGGCGATGCCAAAGGCGGGGTTGGCGCTGACGTGGACCCAGACCTCGCCATCGGGGCTGGTGTATTCGATCGGCTTCAGGCGCTTGCGCTTCGACAGCGAGAAGAACGGTCGCTCCATGACCTCGCGCTGATCCTTCAGCGGCAGGCTGTTCATCCGAGGGACGAACAGATCAAACTCCTGCTGTCGAATCGCGCGCTTAGACATCACCAACCCCACCACGAGCGACGATCTTGGGGAAGGGCAGGGGCCTTGACCCCAGAAGTTGCCAATTGGCAACTTCTCCGAAAACGCCCGCCGCGGACCTCGCCGGAGCAGCGCCTTCAGGCGCACTGCCGGCGTGGTTCTGTGGGCATGAGTGGCGGGCCGCGGTCATGCGTCCCCCATCTCGCGCGGAACGGTGATGTTGTAGGTGCTGTCGAGGCGCCCGCCGAGCTCAAGGACGCGCTTGCCGCTGCCAAGGTCGATGGCGCCGCGCTCGAGGCGGCTCGCCCAGGCATGGCCGTGGCGATCGGCGAACCACAGCGCGAGGCGCTTGACCTTGACGCTTCGGCAGTCGGCCAGGAGCGCATAGAGGCGACGTGGGCTGAGCGATGACAGGCCCTGCATCAGGACGTCGGCCTCTTGGAAGGAGGCGACCTGCGGAACGAGGTCCAGGACCTCCAGCAGGGCTCGCTCCGGCGTCGAGACGATGAGCTGGCTCTCCAGGCCGCCCGCCGAAGGATGCGTGAAGTGTCGGTCGAACCCCCCGGCTTGCGGATCGTCGGCGAGAAGCGGGTCGGCCGTGAA
Source organism: Alphaproteobacteria bacterium (assembly GCA_025359785.1). GTDB lineage: Bacteria > Pseudomonadota > Alphaproteobacteria > Caulobacterales > Caulobacteraceae > Phenylobacterium. The sequence continues at coordinate 5,153 of JANYET010000003.1, forward strand.
CAGGGTCGGCCGATGATAG
>JANYET010000048.1 GCA_025359785.1 Alphaproteobacteria bacterium
TTACGTTTTCCTGAACCGACTTAAAATCGCTCGGAGTAATCCGTCCGGGTTCGACTCCCGGAGTCCCCACCAGCCTTCGCGCCTGCGGCGCTTCGGCCTGGCAAGCCCGCCAACGCGAAGGCTGTCGCGCCACAGCCCGCAGGGCGGCGGCGGATCGATCGCTCAGGCGGTGGCGGTTTGGTCGGCGGGCTCCTCGGCGAGTGTCAGGCGGGGCAGCCAGAGCTGCAGCCAGCCCAGCGCGGCGAGGTAGCTGCCGGCCGCGATGATCAGCAGCGGCCCATAGCCCAGGCCGGCCGTGAGAATCTCTCCAGCCAGCAGGACGATGCCCATCCCGGCGAGGTTGCCGCATAGCGCGCCGAAGCTGGTGACCGTGCCGACACGGGACTTGGGAATGATGTCGGCGATGGTCGAAAAGACGCTGACGGAAAAACCCTGGTGGGCGGCCAGTGTCAGGCCGAGTAGCCCGGCCGCGGCCCATTCGTTGTGCAGGTACAGGGCAAGCGGGACGGGGGTCACCAGCAGCGCGCAGACCAGCATCATGCCCTTGCGGACGGCATTGATGCTGAGCCCCCGGGCCAGCAGGCGCGAGGCGATCCAGCCGGCGGTGAGCGAGCCGATGGCCGCCAGCGTGTAGACTAGGGCCAGGGGGCCGCCGAGCTGCTTGACGCTCAGATGGAAGACCCGATGGAAGAAGTCCGGGGCCCAGAACAGCAGCAGCCACCAGACCTGGTCGGACAGCGCCTTGGCGCCGGCGACGCCCCAGGTCCGGCGGTCGCTGAGCAGGGTCTTCAGGCCCGAAGCGGTGGAGCGGACGGAAACCTTGGCGGCGACGGCGCGGGTGAAGCTCACGCCGCGCGTGGCGACCAGCCACAGCGCGGTCCAGATCAGGCCGAGGGCGCCCACCAGGATGAAGGATCCGCGCCAGCCGACGGCCAGCGCCAGCATCGGCAGGACCAGGGGCGTGACGATGGCGCCGACATTGGCCGAGCCGTTGGAGATGCCGAAAGCCAGCGAGCGCATCCGCGCGGAGAACAGCGCGCCGATGGTCTTCACCGAGGCTGGCGTGCCCATGGACTCGGTGGCGCCGAGCGCGATGCGGGCCATGGAGAACTGGCCGATGGTCATGGCCCAGCCGTGGCTCATGGCCGCCAGGCTCCAGGCGAACACACCGGCCGGCGTCGCCCACTTGACGCCCAGCCGGTCGACGATCCAGCCGGTGCCGACATAGGCCACGGCCGCCGACAGCTGGAACAGCGAGGCGAGCCTGCCATAGTCGGCGTCCGTCCAGCCCATGTCGCCCTCGATCAGGGGCTTCAGGACCGCGATCACCTGGCGGTCGACGTAGTTGAGGATGCCCGCTGCGATCAGCAGCGCCAGCAAGAGCCAGCGACGGGTTGCGCTGACGCCGGCGGCACCTGGAAAGGCCTCTGCCCCCGGTGCTTGGGCGGTGGCCTCAGCCACGCGTGACCTGCTCGCCGTTCTGGACCAGCGGGATGGCGTTGCGGCGCAGCTTCCGGGTGCCGGGGTTCAACATGACCTCGGGCGTGTATTGGGCGAGGTATGCCCGGCGCATCGCGTCGGTCATGTTGGCGCCGGTGGTGTGCAGCAGGTGGCTGGAGAAGGCGACCACGCTGCCGGCCGGGACCTCGAGCACGACGCCTTCCTCATTGCCCTTCCAGCCGACCAGGTCGTTGGTCCTCGGCTGTCGCTCATGCGGCAGGATCCAGTCGCGGCTGAGCGGCGCCTCGGAGAAAGGCAGCACCCGGACCGTGCCGTTCTCGAGGGTCGCATCGTCAAGCGGACACCAGCAGGTGAGGTATGGCGCGTGGTCCACGGGGCCGCCGTTACCCACCACGTAGCCGGAATCCTGGTGCCAGCCGAAGGGCAGGCCACCCTCCGGGCCCTTCACCACATACTGGTCGAAGAAGAAGTAGGCGTCGTCGCCGAGCGTTGCGCGACAGACGTCGGCCATCGTTTCGCTGAACAGCATCTTGCGCAGCGCCGGCGCCTCGCGCTGGCACTCGTTGGCGAAGTAGCGCTTGCCGCGATGGCTGAGGCCCAGGCTATCGACGCCCTTGGCATCCATGCGGGCGTCCTCGCGCGCCACGAAGGCCGCGCACTGCTCGCGCAGCAGGTCGAGAAGCTCGCCCACCAGCACGCGTTCGAAGACCGCGTAGCCCTGCGTGGCGAACTGCTCGCGTTGCGCCTCGAAGCCCATGGTCGTTCTCCTGCCCGCTATCTTCGCGCCTGGCGGGCCGGCCTGGCAAATCGCCGGCCGGCCCGTCGAGGCTTTTGCTAGAAGTCCTTGCGGACGATCACGCCGGCGTAGCGGTCGTTGTCGCGCGGCACGAAGCGAACGACGCCCGCTAAGGCGCCATAGCCGACGGCGCTCGAGTAGTGCTGGTTGGCGATGTTCTTGACGATCCCGCGCACCGTCCAGCCGTTGTTAAGCCCCACCAGCGCCACGCTGCCGTTCCAGATGCCATAGGGTTTCTGGACGGTGTCGGGGGTCTGGGAGAGCGAGAACTGGGTGAGCGACTGGTAGCTGTAGTCGGTTGAGAATCGCAGGTCGTAGTTGTCGATCAGGTGCGAGGTGTATTGCGCGTCCACATAGACCTTCGACTTGGGCGCGAAGGGCAGGGGCTCACCGTTGATGTTGCAACTCACCGGCGCGCCGGCCGGGCAGTTGAAGGTGTCGACCTTGGCGTCGGAGTTGGTGAACGACAGGCTCACCCGGACGTCGCGGGCCGGCCGGACGGTGATGTCGCCCTCAATGCCCTTTGACGACACCTTGCCGGCGTTGATCAGGCGGGTGACGAGGGCCGGCGGGTTGCCGGTCTGGTCGGTGAAGTTGGCCTGATAGTTGTCGTACCGCTCGTCATAGATCGCCAGGCTGCCGGACAAGAGGCCGTCGAAGGCGCTGCCCTTGATGCCGATCTCGATGGCCTTGGAGGTTTCCGGATTGAGCGAAATCTCATCGGTCGGCTGCATGTTGAAGAAGGCGTTGTAGGCCGGGCCCTTGTAGCCGCGAGACACCGTCACATAGATCATCTGGTGATCGCTGAGATCGTACTGCAGGCCGACGCGGCCGCTCCAGCCGTCCTTCTTGGTCGAGCCGGCGGAATGGTGCTCCGGCCGGATGCCGGTCACGGCGACCAGCGTCGTGGCCAGGCGGTCGTGGTAGTACGACAGGTCATCGCGGATGGCCCGGCCACCGAGGATCATGTGCAGATCCTTGGTGAAATTGAAGTTGGCCTCGCCATAGGCCGCGTAGTTCTTGCCGTCTGTGCCGTAGTGGGCGAGGCCGCTGTCGTTCACCGGAGCGCCGGCGACGATGCGGGTCAGGTTCCGCCGATAGATCTCCTTGGTCTGGGCCTCCATGTAGTAGAGGCCGGCCACGAAATCGAAGCGCTCGCCCTTCGGCGAGGTGATGCGGTATTCCTGGCTGCGCTGGATGAAATCGACGACCCCGTCATCGCGCGCCTCCGGGAAGGTCGCCGTCGGGATCGGCAGGGCGTCGAAGTCCTGGATCTGGTGGTTCTTCCAGGTCCGATAGCCGGTGATCGCGGTGAGCGTGTAGTCGCCCGCGGTGTAGTCGGACTGCAGGCCAAAGCCCGCGTTGCGGTCCTTCACAAAGGTGCCGACGCCGGCGACAACGTCCTTGTTGTTACCGTTGGGGGTGTTGATCCCATAGGACGACAGCAGGGCGGCCAGCGCCGCGTTCGGCGTCACCACGCCGGTCGGGTAGGCAATGCGCTGCGTGGAAATGAACACGCCGTTGGGCGTGTCGTCCTTGCTCTGCGAGGAGTCGACGGTGAGCGTCAGCTTCAACTTGTCGATGGGATTGGCGACGAACTTCAGACGCACGCCGGAGCGGTCGTAACCATTGACCTTGGAGTGGCGCAGCACGTCGTTGACGTTGCCGTCGAAATGCGCGCCGAGGATCGAGAGTGAACCCTCCAGCTTGTCCTTGATGATCGCGCCGGAAATCGAGCCCTTCAGGCGATATTCCTGGCCGGTGAAGTAGGAGGCGTCGAGGTAGCCGTGGACCTCGTCGGTGGGGTTCTTGGAGACGATATTGACCACGCCGGCCGAGGCGTTCTTGCCGAACAGCGTGCCTTGCGGGCCGCGCAGCACCTCGATGCGCTCCACGTCCACCAGGTCCAGCGTCGACTGGCCGGGCCGGGCCAGCACGACGCCGTCGAGCACGGTGGAGACCGAGGGCTCGACGCCGGGCGAGGTGGTGATGGTGCCGAGGCCGCGGATGAACACGGTGCGGTCCTTGTTGGACGCGCCCGGTCGGAATTCCACCGAGGGCACGGCGGCGGCCAGATCCTGCAGGTTGTTGAGGTTCTTGGCCGCGATCTGGTCGCCGCTGACCACGCTGACCGCGATCGGCACCTTGCTGATCGACTCTTCGCGGAAGCGGGCGGTGACGGTCACTTCGTCGACCGTCGCGGTGGCAGACGCCGCGGCGTCCGCGGCATAGGCGGCGCCGGCGTGAGCGCCGCCGATCAGGGCGGCCGTGGCCAGCAGCAGGCTACGCAGGCCGCCCATGTTGCGGCTGGAGGTGGTGAGCCGGTGATTGGTCATGACATTTTCCCCGAAAATTCTTGTTTTTGCTCAGAGCCCAAGCTCGGCCATTTCGACGGCTCGTTTTTCACGCGCACTGATCTCCGCGGCCGCGCCGATGGCGACGGCGGCCAGCCCGTCGGCGGCGGTCACCTCGACGGGGCCAACGCCGCGCACGGCGGCGTTGAATTTCTGATGTTCGTAGAAGGTCGAGCCATGGTGGCTGCCGGCCTTCAGCGCGGCCGGGTCGGTCTCGACGACTTCGCGTGACACGGCCTTCGGATTGCGGAACCCGACACGCGGCGAGAACACCAGCGCGCCCTCGGGAATGAAGACGTCCAGGCGCGCGCGGTCGCCCACCGCGGTGACCTCTTCCTGGTTCTCCGCGCCGTCGGCGAACATCGACAGGTCCAGCATGGCGCGGACGCCGTTGGCGAAGTCGACGGTGGTGAAACTGTTGTCCAGGATGTCCGGCGTCTGGCCGTCGTAGGTCTCGTCCCGGTGATTGACGTCCATGGCGCCGGAGCAGTAGACGCGCACCGCCTCGGAGCCGGTGATCAGCCGCATCAGGTCGAAGAAGTGGCAGCACTTCTCGACCATCGTGCCGCCGGTGTTGCGGTTGAACCGGTTCCAGTCGCCAACCTTCGGCAGGAAGGGGAAGCGGTGCTCACGGATCGACAGCATCTTCAGCGCGCCGATGCGGCCGGCGTGGATCTGGCGGATATATTCCGCGACCGGCGGCATGTAGCGGTATTCCATGGCCGTCCAGAACGGGGCCGACGCCTGGGCCGCGCGTTCGGCGACCCAGCGGGCGTCTTCGATGGTGGTGGCCAGCGGCTTTTCACAGAGGATGGCCAGGTCCGCGTCGAACAACGGCTCCAGCACGCGGCGGTGGGTATGGTTGGGACTGGCGACGATCACCGCATCGACGAGGCCGCTTCTGGCCAGATCCGCGCCATCGGCGAAGGCTCTGACGCCGGACGCGGCGTCGCCCAGGGCCTCACGCGACAGCGCCAGCGAGCTTTCCACGGGGTCGGCAAGAGCGGTCACCACCGCGCCCGGCGTGATGGCGAGGTTACGGATGTGCTCGCGGGCCATCAGGCCAGCGCCGACAAGCCCGTAGCGGACCACGTCGCCCAAGTCTCACTCCCCTAGATTCTTATATGACAGCCCCGGATTCTCATATGACAGCGCTGTCTTATTCACGTTTTCCTCCCAGCCGAGCGTTCCGGCAAGCAGAAAGTCGCGATCGAGGGTCCGCGGGAATGCAGAAATTCTACTCGCCCTATAGGAATTAGGCGTGGCGAGCGGGCCGTCAACCCTCGGGCAAGGCTCGTGAAAAATTCCGGGCCGGCGCGCTCAGGCGGGCATTACGGGGCCGACCATATGTCCTGTGGTCTGGCCTCGAGCTGTCCCGTAGCTGTCCAATGGCTGTCTCTGAGCGGCCAGATCGGCTCTTAGGTACGCTCTGACCGTTTCTGTCCCGTTTTCCGAAAGCGGACTCAGGCCCCGAGCGGCCCGTGGTCGAGGTGCGGCAGGACGTGACGGGCGAACAGATCGGCCTCCGCGGCGTGCGGATAGCCCGAGAGGATGAAGGCCTCGATGCCCATGTCACGGTAATCGTTGAGCTTCGCCAACACCTGGTCGGGGTCGCCGACAATGGCGGCGCCGCAGCCGGAGCGGGCGCGGCCGACCCCGGTCCACAGGCCGGCCTCGGCATAGCCGTCGTCCGAAGCACTTTCGCGCAAGGCCGCCTGCGCCGCGACGCCGGCCGACGTGGAATCCAGCGACTTCGCCCGGATCGCCTCACCGGCGGCGGCGTCCAGCTTAGAGAGCAGGCGCTCGGCGGCGGCGCGGGCCTCGGCCTCGGTGTCGCGGACGATCATGTGGGCGCGGTAGCCGAATTTCAGCGTGCGGCCGTACTTGGCGGCGCGCAGGGTCATGTCAGCGATGATCGCGGCCACGGTTTCGCGCTTGTCGGGCCACATCAGGAAGACGTCGCACCCCTTGGCGGCGGCCTCGCGCGCGTCTTCCGACAGGCCGCCGAAGTAGAGCAGGGGGGCCTTGCCGGAGACAGTGCCGATGCGCGGCGGGTCGAGCTTCAGCTTCCAGAACTCGCCGTCGTGGTCGAGCGGCTGGCCGTTCAGCAAAGTCTTGAGGATGCTCATCGCCTCGACGGTGCGCGCGTATCGCGCCGCCGACGCCAGCTTCTCGCCGGGCATGTCGGAAGAGATGATGTTGATGGTCAGCCGGCCGCCCAGCATCTGGTCGATGGTGGCGATCTGGCGCGCCAGTTGCGGCGGCCACGTCTCGCCGATCCGCACGGCCATCAGCAGTCGCATGCGGCGCAGCATCGGCGCGATGCCGGCGGCAAAGGCCGTGGTGTCGATGCCGAGGTCATAGCCGGACGGCAGCAGGATATTGTCGAAGCCGCCGGCCTCGGCCTGCACGACGATGTCGCGGCAGTGCTCCCAGCTGGACTTCAGCATCGGATCGGGAACGCCCAGAAACTCGTAGTCGTCGTCGCAAAGGGCAGAGAACCAGCTGATTTCGCAGGGATTGCGGGTCACGGCAGCGACTCTCCCATAGCGGTTTGCAGGACGGCGTACCACTCCGCCCGCGTCCAGCGTGGGCGGTAGGCGTCGGGGATTTCGGCGATTCGGGCCGGCGTCTGGGTTCCGACGATGGGGATCGGCCGGGCCGGGTGCGCCATGATCCAGCTGTAGGCGGCGGCGGCGCGGGAGACCTCGGCCTCCGCGGCCTTGGCGTCGAGGGCCTTGGCAACGGCATGAGCGCGGTCGTCGGTGGGATTGCCCAGGCGACCTTGGCCGAGCGGCGACCAGGCCAGCACCGTCAGGCCCTTGGCCATGGCCTGGTCCAGGACGCCGTTGAACAGCGGCTCGACGGCCAGGGCTGAGAATTCCGGCTGGGTCGAGACGAGGGGGAGCGGCAGGTGGGCCGCCAGCGCCTCGACCTGGGCCGGCGTGAAGTTGGAGACTCCGATCGCGCCGATCTTGCCGGCGGCATGGGCGTCGGCCAGTGCGCGCGCGGTCTCGGCTGGGTGGGTCAGCATGTCGGGGCGATGGATCTGCCAGAGCGCGACGTGCTCGACGCCCAGACGGCGCAGGGAGGCGTTGATGGCGAAGGCGATGTAGGCGCCGCTGGAATCGTAGGGCGTGCCCGGAACGATCCCGCCCTTGGTGGCGATCTGCATACGCGGGGCCAGCGACGCATCGGCCGCCAGCACTCGACCCAGCAGGGCCTCGGCGGCGCCGAACGCCTCGCCGTTGTCGGGGCCGTAGATGTCGGCGGTGTCGAACAGGGTGACGCCGGCGTCGAGAGCGGCGGTAACACGCGCCGCGGCGGCGGCCAGGTCGTCTCCGGCGAACCGCCACATGCCCCAGGCGACCGACGAGACCAACGGCCCGCCCTCATAGAGCGGTCGGGTCGGCAGTGGCGCGGCGAGTTCTGACATCGCTGTCATACTAACAGCGGTTCTCGGCCTGACAATGGCGCGAAGCCGTCGTCGGCTACTCCGGCGCGGGCGCGGCGGTGGAGGCGCGCAGCACCAGCTCGTGAGCCAGACGGCGATGCACGGGATCTTCCTGCCGTTCGAACAGCAGGGTGGCGGCGGCGTAGGCGAGCTCGCGGGTCGGCTGGCGCACCGTGGTCAGCGGCGGCCAGAGCTGGCTGGCCAGCGCGGTGTCGTCGAAACCGGCCACGGAGAGGTCGCGAGGCAAGGACAGACCCCGACGGTGCGCGACGGTCAGGACGCCCGCGGCCATGTCGTCGTTGCTGGCGAAGATGGCGGTGGGCGGCTGCGGCAGGTCCAGCAGGACATCGGCGGCGGCCTCGCCCGAGGCGAAATCGAAGTGGCCCTGGCGGACATATTTGGGCTCGAAGTCGATGCCCGCGCGGTCCAGCGCGCGGCGGTAGCCGAACAGCCGCAGGTCGCTGGCCGTGTGATTGGTGTGGCCGATGATGAAGCCGATTCTGCGGTGGCCCAGGGCGATCAAGTGGCCGGTCATGTCGTCGGCGGCCTGGACGTCGTCCATCGAGACCGAGGACGAGCGGCCATGCTCGGTGCCCGGCGAGATGCGGACGTAGGGGATGCCGCGCCGCTCCAGCTCGTCCAGCGCCGCCAGGGCGTCGGTGACCGGCGAGGAGAGGATCACGCCGTCGACCTGGGTCTGGTCGATCAGGCCGCCCACCTCGTCGGCGAGCTGGGTCGAGGCCGCGTCGCTGGGCTGGGCCAGCAGGCGCACGCCCTCCTCGATGCAGCGGGCCCAGACGCCGGTCTGGATCTGGTGAATGTAGTGCGGGCTGTGGTTGTCGTAGATCAGCGCGATCTGGAAGCTGCGCTTGCCGGCCAGGGTCCGCGCCGCGGCGCTGGGGCGGAAATTGAGGTCGGCCATGGCGCGCTCGACCCGCTGGCGCGCGTCTTCGGAAACGTAGCGTTCCTTGTTCAGCACCCGGGAGACTGTCTTGGTCGAGACCTGGGCGAGCGCCGACACGTCTTTTATCGTCGCGCGCATCGGCAAGCCCACTCATCATCGTCGCCTGCCGGGGCAGGGCCGATATGACTTTCGCCTGTCCCAGACCTGTGCGCAACTTTCGCATCGATTGGACAACCGGACAGAGAGCCGGCGGAGGAAATTCGGAGATGAATGATTTGTCGCGGCGAGCAGCCTTGGGTCTAGGTCTGGCGGCGGCTGCCGCCGGCTCATCTTGGGGTTCGGCGGGCGCACGGTTCTTCAAGCGCGCCAAGCTGCCGATCGGGCTGCAACTCTACACTCTGGGCCCCGACCTGCGCGCGGACCTGGACGGGCAGCTGGGGCAGGTGGCGAAGATCGGCTATCGGACGGTCGAGATGGCCGGTTATCTGGGCCGGACGCCGCAGGATCTGCGCGCGGCCTTCGACAAGGCGGGCCTGGCCTGCACCAGCAGCCACGTCCAGGCCAAGGGCGCCGGCCCGGAACCGACCCTGGCCGACCTCGACCGGCTGATCGCCGACGCCCACGTGATCGGCATCCAGCACATCGTGCTGCCGATGTTCGCCATCCCCGACCATGTCGACATGAAGCCCAGGCCGGGCGAGGACACGCGCACCGTCCGCCGGCGCCTCGCGGCCCAGATCACCGTGGACGACTGGAAGGCCGTGGCCGACCTGCTGAACGCCAAGGGCAAGGCGCTGAAGGCCGCGGGCCTGACCATGGGCTACCACAACCACAATGTGGAGTTCGCGCCGGTCGCTGGAACGCCGGGAACCGGTCTCGACATTCTTTTGAAGAACACCGACCCGGCGCTGGTGCAGTTCGAGATGGACGTGGGCTGGGTGGTGGCGGGCGGTGTCGATCCGTTCGCGCTGATGAAGGCCAACCCCGGGCGCTTCCGGCAGATGCACGTCAAGGACGTGAAGGCGACGACCAAGCCTAATTTCGCCTTCGAGCAGGATCCGACCGAGGTCGGTTCCGGCATCATCGACTGGAAGAAGCTGCTGCCGGCGGCTTATGCGCACGGCGTGCGCGGCTTCTTCGTCGAACAGGAAGCGCCCTACGAAAAGCCACGCCTGGAAGCCATCAGGATCAGCTGCGACTATCTGAACGCCGTCGTGGCCTGAGCGCCGGCCACGCCGCGTGAGGCGTGGACATCGCGGCAGAACCGGATCAAAGAACGGCCCGTCAAGGCCAAGGTTCGGCCCGGACCGCCCGCAGGCTATCGCGGGTGACGAAATGCGCACCGATGCCTTCGGGCTTAATCGGGAACGCGGTAGGGCCCCTCTCTGGGTCCGATCCGCGGCTGTCCCTGCAACTGTGAGCGGCGAGCGCATACGCATTGGGTGAGGGGCCAGATCTCTCTCCAGCCACTGGGCGAAAGTCTTCGTGAGAAGGCGGCCCGGGAAGGTCTGCGTATGACGTGACGACCCGCGAGCCAGGAAACCGGTCGGTGCGTGTCGCTCGAGCTTTCGGATCAGTGGAATCCGAGGCGCGGAACTCCGTCTGAGCGACGAGCAGAAGCGGTGGAGAGCCGTTTCGACCGGTCCGGTGCGGCGCCTTCACGCGTCAGCGCCGCCCGGCCCGTCGGCCCGTCGGGTTCGCACCCGCAGGGAGGCTCTCCGCCTGTCGTTCAGACGCAGGCAACGGAGGGGCTTTCATGCCCAGATACCTTTTAAGCGCCAGCCTTCTGGCGTTGGCGACCGCTATCCCGCTGACGGCCTTCGCCGCCGATGCGGCCAAGCCCACGACCGTTGACGATCTGATCGTCACCGGCACCCGCGACACCGAGGGGGCCTCGGCGGACAAGATCGCGGGCTCTATCACCGTGATCACCGCCCAGGATTTCGCAGACCGCCAGGTGCGCATCGTCTCCGACGTGCTGCGCGATGTGCCGGGCGTCGCGGTCGGCCGCACCGGCGCGGTGGGCAGCTTCACCCAGGTCCGCATCCGCGGAACCGAAGGCAACCAGGTGCTGACCCTGATCGACGGGATCAAGGCGTCGGACCCGTTCTTCGGCGAGTTCGACTACGCCACCCTGCTGGCCGACGATGTGGCCCGCGTCGAGGTGCTGCGCGGCCAGCAGAGCGCGATCTACGGCTCCGACGCCATCGGCGGGGTGATCAACTACATCACCCCCACCGGCCGCCAGCAGCCGGGCGTCAGCGCCAGCGGTGAGTTGGGCACGATGGGAACCTGGGGCGCCCATGGCCGCGCCGCCGGTTACGCGGGCGGCTTCGACTATGCCGTCAGCGCCGGCTACCAGAAGACCGATGGCTATGTGGTCGCTCCCGGCGGCAGCCGCGACATCGGCTCCGAGTTGGGCGCCATCGCGGCCAAGGTGGCCTATGACGTCACCGAGCACCTGAAGTTGCGGGGCGTGGCGCGCTACACCGACACCCGGGCGGACAGCAACGGCCAGGCCTTCAGCCCACCGGGCTTTGCGACCGACTCGCCGGGCAGCGAAACCGAGGCGAAGAGCAAGTACGGCTTCCTGGCCGCCGACTACGACCTGCTGGAGGGCCGCTGGACCCACAGCCTGTCGGTCCAGGGGGTCGATGCGACCCGCGACAATACGTCGGGCTTCGCGCGCACCGGCGGCGACAAGGGCACGCGGGTGAAGTGGTCCTACGCCACGACCTTCCGCATCGAGACCGGAGACCTGACTCACAAGTTCACCGGCGCCTACGACCACGAGCGCGAGACCTATCAGAACACCAACCCGCCCGGCGCCTTCGCCGCCGACACCACCAGGCGGGCGGTGAGCAACGACGGCTTCGTGGGGCAGTACGACCTGACCGTGGCGGATCGCGCCGGGCTGATGGCGGCGGTGCGCTACGACCGGAACGACCTCTTCGACAACGCCACCACCTACCGCGTGCAAGGCTACTACAAGATCACGGACATGGTCCGGGTGCGCGCGGCCGCCGGGTCGGGGATCAAGAACCCGAGCCAGACCCAGCTGTTCGGCTACAACGCCACGGCGTTCCCCTTCGTCGGCAACCCCAACCTGAAGCCGGGGCGCTCGGAGGGCTGGGAAGCCGGCGCCGACTTCGCGTTCAACGAGGGCCGGGTGCGGCTGGGCGCGACCTATTTCGACTCCACCCTGCACGACGAGATCTACAGCGTGTTCGGCGCGCCGGTGGCGCTCTGTACCCGGGCCGGATTCCCCGTGCCGACCAGCTGCAGCACGACAGGCAACCGGGCGACCGATTCCACTCAGAAGGGCGTCGAGCTATTCGCCAACGCCAGGCTGTCGGACGCCTTCACCCTGGACGCGGCCTACACCGATCTGAACGCCAAGGAGAACGGCGTGAAGGAGATCCGGCGCCCCGACACGATCGCCAGCGCCAACCTGACCTGGCGCGCGCCTAGCGACGCGGCGAACATGACGCTGACCGTGCGCTACAACGGCCAGGCGACCGACCGCGATTTCTCGGCCTTCCCGGCCCGGACAGTGGCGCTGAAGGCCTATACGCTGGTCAACCTCGCCGGTGCGCTGAAACTCAACCCGCACCTTGAGATCTATGGACGGGTCGAGAACCTCGCCAATGCGCGTTACCAGGACGTCTACGGCTATCAGACGCCAGGCCGGGCGGCTTACGGCGGCGTCCGGCTGAGGTTCTAGCCAATGGCGCCTGCGCTCCGCCGTATCGTCCTGGGATTGGCCGCCGCCGCGATCGCGGTGGCCGGCGGTCCCTTGGCGTGTGCGGCGGAGCGCGGGTCCGCGCAACGGATCATGTCCACCAACGTCTGCACCGACCTGCTGCTGCTGCAGATCGCGCCACGCTCGAAGATCGTCTCGGTGACCTTCATGGCCCCCGACGGCGCCAAGGCGTTGTTTCCGGGCCGCGCGGCGGGGATCGCGCTGAACCACGGCGCGGCGGAGGATGTGGTCAATCTGAAGCCTGACCTGATCCTCGACAGCGGCCTGTCCTCGCCCCTGGTCCGAACGCTGGCGCGGCGGGTGGGTGCGCGCGTCGTCGACGTCAAGAACGCCAACAGCTTCCAGGACATCCGCGACATTGTGCGCCAGGTCGGCGACGCGGCGGGCGAGCCGATCCGCGCGACCGCCCTGATCGCCGAGATGGACGCGACCCTGGCGGACCTGGCGGCGCACCCGCCGAAGCACGTCTATCGCGTGGTCGCCTGGAGCGGCGGCTCGGCGGTGCCGGGCAGGGGCAGCCTGACCGACGCGATCATCACCGCGGCCGGCGCCGTCAACATCGCCGCCCAGCCGGGGCGGGCCGAGTCCAGCTTCGGCGTCGAGGAACTGCTGGCCGCCAAGCCCGACGCGTTGCTGTTCGGTGGCGCGACCCTGGGCCAGCCCTCGCTGCTCAGCGACGGGGGCCAGCACCGGGCGGTGCGCCAAGCCTACGCTGGTCGGCGGATCGCCTATCGCGACATCGCCCACACCTGCGGCCTGCCACAGTCCGCCGACAGCGCCCGCGACCTGCGCCGCGCGCTCGACGCCCTGCCAGACCGGAGGCCCGCGCCGTGAGCGCGCGGCGCCCCTGGCCGGGCTTCGTCCTGCCGGTCCTCGCGGCGGTGCTGCTGGTGGCCGTGGCCGTGGCGTCGCTGTTCCTGGGCCGGGTGAACCTCAGCCCGTCGGACGTGATCGCTGGCCTTTCGCGACCGCGCGACAGCCTGGCGGGGCTGGTGCTGATCGAGCTGCGCCTGCCGCGCGCCGTGCTGGCGATCCTGGTGGGGGCCGCGCTGGGGCTGGCGGGTGCGGTGATGCAGGGCTTGCTGCGCAATCCCCTGGCCGACCCCGGCCTGCTGGGCATTTCCAACGGCGCGGCGGTGGGCGCGGTCATCGCCATCTATTTCGGCCTGCAGCACGTCTTTCCGCTGGCGACGCCATTGTTGGGCCTGGCCGGCGCGATGATCGCCGGCGCGCTGACCTTCGCCTTCGGGCGTGGCAGCACGCTCACCCTGATCCTGGCCGGCGCGGCCGTCGCCAGCCTGATGAGCGCCTTCCTGGCGCTCGCGCTCAACTTCGCGCCAAGCCCTTACGCGGCCTATGAGATGAGTGTCTGGATGCTGGGTTCTCTGTCGGAACGCAGCTGGGATCACATCGCGCTGGCCGCGCCCTTCATCCTGGCCGGGATGGCCATACTGGCGACCATGGGGCGGGCAGTGGACGCGCTGACGCTCGGCGAGGCGCAGGCCGAGAGCCTGGGATTCCGGATCGACCGGGTGCGCGTGCTCACGCTGCTTGGCGTTGGGCTGTCGGTCGGGGCGGCGACGTCGGTGGTGGGCTCGGTGAGCTTCATCGGTCTGGCCGCGCCGCATCTGGTGCGGCCCTTCGTGGGCTATCAGCCGAGCCGCACCCTGCTGCCCTCGGCCCTGCTGGGGGCCATGCTGTTGCTGGTGGCCGACATCGGCACGCGGGTGATCCACACCAATACCGAGCTCAGGCTGGGGGTGCTCACCGCCTTATTGGGCGCGCCGTTCTTCTTCTGGCTGGTGATGCGGCTGCGCAGGGTCGCGCCATGAGCCTGCTCTCCGCATCCAACCTCACCGTCAGGCGGGGTGGCCGCGCCATCCTCGACGACGTCGCCTTCGAGATCGCCGGCGGGGCGCTGGTGGCCGTGGTCGGGGCCAATGGGGCCGGCAAGTCGACGCTGCTCAATCTGCTGGCCGGACTGGCGACACCCGACGCCGGCGAAGTCCGCCTCGACGGCGCGCCGATGGCGAGCCTCGACCGCCGCGATCTGGCGCGCCGGCGGGGTTACCTGCCGCAGAGCCCGCGCGCCGAATGGCCGATCGCCACCGAGCGGCTGGTGGCGCTGGGGCTGACGCCGCATCTGCCGGCGTTTGGCGGCCTGCCGGGCGGCCTGGAGCCGCGCCTGACCGAGGCCCTCGCGGCCTGGGACCTGGCGGCGCAGCGCGCGCAGCCGGCGACGACGCTGTCCGGCGGCGAACTTGCCCGCGCCATGCTGGCCCGCGTCCTGATCGGTGACCCTCAGCTGGTCATCGCCGACGAGCCGATCTCGGGCCTCGACCCGTCCCACGCGCTGGACACCATGACCCGGCTCCGCGGGCTGGCGGCGGACGGCAAGCTGGTGATCGCGGCCTTGCACGACCTGACGCTCGCCGCCCGGTTCTCGACCCATCTGCTGGCGCTGCGGCAAGGCCGGCTGTTCGCCTTCGGACCAACACCCGAGACCCTGACGCCCGCCTTGCTGCGCCAGGTGTTCGACATCGAGGCGCGGATCACCGGGCAGGGCCCGACGGCCCTGGTCGACTATATCGGCCTCTCCAAGGCCTGACGCCGCACGCTGAGATTATTTTCGGGACTGGTTCATATGAGGGATGTGCGGCGCGCCGCCAGTCCCTAGCGTCGAAGGCTGTCGATGTTGCTTTAAGGACCTGGACAATGCGTAAACTCGCTCTGCTCGCCGCGGCCGCCGCCGCGACCCTCGCCATAACCGGAGCCGCCCAGGCGGCGACGGTCACCCTCAACGAGACCCTGGATATCAGCCAGCCCCAAAACGGTGGCGCGTTCGGCGGCTGGCGCGGCTTCGGTCCGTTCTCGCCGACCTATTCCTTCGACCTCGCCGTGGGCGACAGCGTTGACATGACCGTCGACTTCCTCGGCGCCCAGACCCTGACGCTGACCAACATCAGCACGCTCTGGCTGTTCAACTTCGTGACCAATGGCGATGCGCAAGACGTCAATGCGACGGGTACTCTGCAGCTGCTGGACGTCAACGGCGCGGTCATCCTGTCGTCGAACAGTCTGACGGACAGCGAGGGCGCGGCGCATTTCGGTCAATTCTTTGGCCCGGGTGATTTCGCGGCCCTGCCCAGCGCCATCACCTTCGGCGGCCTGCGCTATCAGGGCATCCTGAACGCCTACCAGTCGAACAACGCGGACGAGCCGGTGGGGGTGACATCGCGCACCTATGGCGATCCCGATTTCGCGTTCACCGCGGACTCGGCCGTGGTGAACGGCGTCGGCGTGCCGGAACCGGCGACCTGGGCCCTGATGCTCAGCGGCTTCGGACTGGCCGGGGCGGGCCTGCGCCGCCGCCGCGCCCTGCGTCCGACCGCCGCCTAGGCGCGCGGACCATCCTCGGCGATGTCGCGGGTCTCCGCGATGTCGCCGCCGGACTTCGGCGCCGGGTAGCGGAAGCCGTCACCCTTGCCCTCGGAAGCCGCGAGTTGCTGCGCGGCGAAGGCGAAGTTGGCCACCTTGTCCAGCCAGGCCTGCAGGAAGCCCTTCCGGTCGCTCTTGTAGTCCAGATAGTAGGCGTGCTCCCAAAGGTCGCAGACCAGCAGCGGGAAGAGCCCGTCCTTGATCAGGGTATCGTCGGCGTCGTGCGTCGAGATCACCTGCAAGCCGTCTGAGCCGGTGACCAGCCACACCCAGCCCGAGCCGAAGTGGGTTGAGCCCTCGTCCACGAAGGCGTCCTTGAAGCTGTCGAGCGTGCCGAAGGCTTTCTCGATGGCGGCTTTCAGGTCGCCTGAGGGCGCGCCGGTCGTCGGTGTCATGCACTGCCAGAAGAAGGCGTGGTTCCAGGCCTGGGCGGCATTGTGGAACAGCTTGGTGTCGCCCTTCCGCTGCGCCTCGCGGACGACATCCTCGAGCGGTTTGCCATTCAGCCCCGACGCCTTGGCCAGCTCATTGGTCTTGGCGACATAGGTCTGGTGATGCTTGTCGTGATGGGTGTGCAGGGTGTCGGCCGACAGCGTCGGCTCCAGGCCAGCATAGTCGTAGGGCAGCTTGGGCAGGATGAACATGTCAGGGCTCCGATCGTTGGACGCTCAACGAGCGGGCCGGCGCGCTGTTCCTTGCAAACCGAGGGTCTCGGCGGCGCGTCCTACCGCCGCGCCATGGAAATCAGCTCGAGTTCGCGGCCTTCCGGGTCGAGTACGAAGGCCACCCGCATGCCAGTGGCGTCCCAGGGCTCGCGGTGCGGCGTCGCGCCTTCCTTGACCGCATGGGCGAAGGCCACATCCACGTCGCGGACATAGAGGCCGAGCGGGCCGTGGCCGGTGCCCACCGTCACCTCGCGGCCGTCCTTGTTCCAATAGAGGATCAGGCTGAAGCCGGTCTCCTCGCCCGGCCGGCGCATGACCAGTTCCATGATGTCCGGCAGATCGATGGTCTGGGCGACGGCCAGGCCCAGGGCGCGCTCATAGAAGCTGCGCATGGCGGGCAAGTCCTTCACCACGAACTTCACAAAGCCCATGCGGACGGAGATGGCCGGCGTGGCGGTGGGCGCGGGCGCGCTGATCGTGTCGCTCATGGGGTTTCCTCTCGCGTGTTGAGGCCATCCTGCGCTGGAAGCCGGCCCAGGGCTAGGGGAGCAGGCTAGAGGTCGGCGAGGGCCGCCGGCAGGACGCGGGCCACGATGGCGGCGATCTCGGCCTGGCCTCCGGCGTCGGCCACCAGGTCCTGGCGGACTTCCAGCTCCAGATAGTCGAGGCCGCGGCCGCCGGCATGGTGCGGGATCGTGAAGTCGACCTCATCCATCGTGTAGGGCTGGTTGTCGCCGACCACCGTGGCGCCGAATTCGGCGCGCAGCCGGGCCAGCACCGCGGCGGAGTAGGGGCTGTCGCCCGCGTGCAGCACCCCGAACCGCCAGGGTCGGTCGAAGCCAGCCATGCGCGGTGTGAAGGAATGCAGCGAAATCAGGGTGGTCGGCAGGCCCCGCGCGGCCCGGTCGTCCAGCTCGGCGGCGATGGCGGCGTGATAGGGCGCGGCGATATCGGCGATGCGGATCAGCCGCTCGGCCAGGTGCAGGTCCCGGTTGCCCGGGATCGGCGCGCCATCGCTGATCTCCGGGAAGGCGTCGGCGCGCGCCGGGTCGCGGTTGCAGTCGATCACCAGGCGCGAAAACCGCTGGCGGATGAACGTGGCGTTCAGGGCCTGGCTGATCAGGGCGCCATAGCCTGCGACCCCGATATCCCAGGCGATGTGGCGGTCGAGCTCGGCGCCGGGCAGGCCCAGGTCTCGCAAGGCCCGCGGAATTTCCCGGCCGGCGTGGTCGCCTAGAAGCAGAAAAGGTGAGTTGGCGCAGGGATTTAGCACAACGGCCACGCCGCGCTCGTCGGGCGCAAGCAGCGTGCTGGAACTGTTCACGGAATCGCCCGCACGATTAACCAATGCCTCTGGTCTCCATTCGCCACCTGACGGCCTACCGCTACCGCAATCCGGTGGCGCTGGGCGAGCATCGGATGCTGCTGCGGCCTCTGGAAAGCTATGACCAGCGCCTGATCAGCGCGGATATCGCCATCACCCCGGAGCCTGCGGTGCGCCGCAACGTCCACGACGTGTTCGGCAACTGTATTTCCATCGCCCGGTTCACCGGCCGCACTGACCGGCTGGTCGTCGAGAGCCGCATGACGCTCGACCACACGCCCGAGCCGGTGCTGGACTTCGACGGCGCCGTCTGGCCGGCCGCCTATGCGCCGGAAGACCTGCCGGACCTGGCGCTCTCGATGCAGCCGCAATATGCCGACCCGGCGGGCGAGCTTGCCGCCTGGGCGCGGCGGTTCCTGCGGCCCCTGAACCACACTGGCGGGCGGACCCAGCTTCGCACCCTGCTCAGCGACATGACCCAAGCCATCCATGGCGAATTTACCTACGGTACGCGCCTGTCTGGCGCCCCGCAGGCGCCGCTGGAGACGCTGGCGCTGGGGACCGGCAGTTGCCGCGACTTCGCCATGCTGATGATCGAGGCGGTCCGCAGTCTCGGCCTCGCGGCGCGCTTCGCCTCCGGCTACGTCTATTCCGCCTCTGCGAAAGCCGGGCGTCCAGGTCCCGGCAGGAAGGGCGGCGGCCACACCCACGCCTGGGCTCGCGTCTTCCTGCCAACCTGCGGCTGGGTGGAGTTCGATCCGACCAACGGCATCGTCGGCAACACCGACCTGGTGCGCGTGGCGATCGCGCGCGATCCGCGCCAGGCCATGCCATTGCACGGAACTTGGTCAGGCCTGCCCGGCGACGATCTCGGCATGGACGTTGAGGTGGAGGTTTCCGTGGAAGCCTGCGCAGGTACGCAACCGGCCCCGTTGCGGAGAGTTGCGCAAGGGTAACCCTTCACTTCAGGACACCCATGCGTATTCGATGCGGCTACGAGATCACCTACGAGTGTCCGCGGCCGACGCCCATGCTGGCGCTGCTGAACGTCCATTCCTCGCGATATCAGAATCTTGAGACACCGGACCTGATCCGCACCGATCCGCAACTGGCGGTCATCCAGTATCACGACGGCTTCGCTAACCTGTGCAGCCGGTTCGTACTGCCGGCGGGCCGCACCGTGATCTCGTCGGACTTCGTGGTGCGCGACAGCGGCGAGCCGGACCCGATCTGCGAAGACGCCATCCAGCATCCGGTTGAGCACCTGCCCAACGAGGTGATCGTCTTCCTGCTGGCCAGCCGGTACTGCGAGACCGAACATCTGAGCAATCTGGCCTGGAGCCTGTTCGGCGATATTCCGCCAGGCTGGGGCCGGGCGCAGGCGATCGTCAAATACGCCCACGAACGGATCAAGTTCGGCTACGAACACGCGCGGCCCACCAAGACCGCCTTCGAGGCGCACGAGGAGCGGTTGGGCGTCTGCCGCGACTACGCCCACCTGGCGATCACGCTCTGCCGCTGCATGAACATCCCGGCGCGCTATTGCACCGGCTACCTGCCCGACATCGGGGTGCCCGTGGTCGGCGAGATGGATTTCAGCGCCTGGTTCGAGGTCTACCTGGGCAACGGCTGGCATATCCTGGATGCCCGCCACAACAAGCCGCGCGTCGGCCGCATCCTGATGGCGCGCGGGCGCGACGCCACCGACGCGGCCATCACCACCTGCTTCGGGCCCAACACCCTGGCGGGCTTCAAGGTGCTTGGCGAGCAACTGCCCGGCTAGGTCCACCTGCGCATCTGCCGAGCGCCCAAGATCGCCGCCCTCAGGGCAAAGTCCGGTTGAGGGGGAAGCGTCTCGGGCGCGCCAGCGAGACCGATTGGGTGGAAGCCCAATCTCTTTTCAGCCACCAATGCGCTAGGCCGCGCCACGGTCATTGCTGGGGTGTTTGCCTGTCAGTTGAACCTGATTGGCGCCGTTTCGCCTTAGTGGTTAACTGTTCGTAACGCTGTTTGGATCGGTCCTTCATCGCTGGGGGACGTTTCCCGCGGAGAACCTGAAAGGTACGACGACATGAAACCCCTGCATCTCAAGTCCGCCATGGCGGCAGTCGCGGTCCTGACGGCGGTCAGCGCGCAGAGCGCGCGCGCCGACTCCTACTTCTGGGCGATCAACCAGTTCGCGACCATTCAGAAGCTGAACGGCGACACCGGAGCGGTGGTCGATTCCTTCGCTGTACCCGGCCTTTCGGGCGCCGCGGCCTCGGTCGCCATTGTTGGCGCGACTGGCTACTACACGCAGCTTGGCGACAACAATATCCACAAGTTCGATCTCGCCACGCACGCCGACCAAGGCGTCGCCTTCACGATCAGCGGCACGGTCGGCTACACCAACGGCATCACCACCGACGCGGCCGGCCATCTCTGGTTCGCGGACGGCGGGAACGGTAACCTGCAGGAATATAGCACCGCCGGCGTTTTCCTCGGAGCTCACGCCTTCCCCACCGACGCCGATTCCTATCGCGACGGCTCTGTGGTGTTCGGCAACAAGGTGGTCACCAACCGTGGCGACCAAGAGGGACCTTATGACCTCTATTCCCTCGACGGCTCGATGAATGGCGCGCTGACCCTGGTGACGGCGGGCTTCATCGGCGCGGGTAGCGGCTCCAACGGCATCGCCTTCAACGGCACCAATTTCTACACCTCCGACGAACAAGCCCACAAAGTGTCGAAGTGGGACATCAACGGCAACTTCGTCTCCATCGCCGATCTGGATCAAGGGTCCCGGTATGAGAACTGGACCTTCGCGTCGCAGGACATCGTCCCGACCGGCGGCGTCCCGGAGCCGGCGACCTGGGCGATGATGCTCGTCGGTTTCGGCGGCCTTGGGGTGGCTCTGCGCCGCCGCCGCGCCGTCGCCTTCGCGGCCTGACCTCGGCGGCCTTCGGGTCGGCACGGTTGAAATCAAGAGGCCCCGGCTCGTCCAGAGTCGGGGCCTTTTTCTGTCGGACCGGTGTTGGGCGAGCGGGCCGCTAGCGTGCGACAGAATTCGCCTAAGAGGCGAGCGCGCCACCACTGGCAGACGCAGGGCAATTTTCGCCGCCCACAATCTGCATGCCGAGGCGTCTGCCTATCTAGGCCACCGGCTCATAGTGCAGATGCACCATGCGCCGCGCGCTGACCGCCCCTTAGTCTCGCCCCAGTACAAGCTGGGTGGGTGAGTGAGTGAGATGGCCGAGTGCGAGTTGGACGGCGTGGGGCAGGTGATGCAGGTCATCGGCAAGCGGTTGCGCAGCCGCCGGCGACTGTTGGGCCTGTCGCAGATGTCCTTGGGCCAGACCTGCGGCGTCACCTTCCAGCAAATCCAGAAGTACGAGAGCGGCGCGGTGGCGATCTCGGCCAGCCGCCTGTGGAAGCTCGCCAACGCCCTGGGGGTGTCGATCGGCTACTTCTTCGATGGCGTCTCGTCGCGGGGCCATGAGTTGGCGGGCCATCAGTTGGTGGGCGATGAGTTCGCCAGTCTGGCCGAAGACGCCCGATAGGCCGGCCGTCACCCTATGCGCCGGCTCCGCCTCCAACCGTGGACGCGGCGGCGACTAAGCCCTGACACCACGCCGCGGCACGCAAGCGGCAATATTCGTGTAACGTTGGTGGTCAATATACGACGTAAGGGCGCGCGGTTCGCGCGTCATGACGCTGGTGATTCCACGGGGGATCGCCGGCCGGGAATCTGGGGAGCAATGGTGATGAACAGTGCAAAGCTTGGCGTCCTGGCGCTGCTGGCCGGCACGGCCACCCTCTACGGCTGCACCAGCACGACGGCGTCAAACGCGCTCACCCACAGCGCGGTAGCCTCGGCGAGCGCCCCAATGGTGGCCGCAAAGGTCGACAATTTCATGCTGGTGGACGCCAACATGGAAGCCCACGAGCTCTATCGCCTGGCTGACGCCAAGGCCGTCGTGATCGTCACCCAGGCGAACGGCGACGCGGTGATGCGGAGCCAGGCCCCGGCGCTGAAGGCGCTGAAAGCGGCCTACGCCGCCAAGGGCGTCGAGTTCATGATGCTGAACTCCAACCTGAAGGACAGCCGCGAGGCGATCCTCGCTGAGATGGCCAAGGCCGGCTACGACACGCCGATCCTGATGGACAGCTTCCAGCTGGTCGGCGAGAGCCTGGGCGTCAGCCGCTCGGCCGAGGTCGTGGTGGTCAATCCGAAGACCTGGACCGTCGCTTACCGCGGCGCCCTGGCCGACGGCTCGGCCGCCAAGGCGCTGGACGCCCTGGCCGCCGGCCAACAGGTCGCCATGTCCGCCGCGGCGCCCAGCACCGGGGCGGCGACCGCCTTCCCGGAACGCGGGGCCACCAAGGTCTCCTACGCCAAGGATGTGGCGCCGATCCTCGAAGCCAAGTGCGTGGCCTGCCACCAGGACGGCGGCATCGGCCCCTTCGCCATGACCAACTACGCCACGGTCAAGGGGTTCGCCCCGATGATCCGCGAAACCATCCGCACCGACCGGATGCCGCCCTATCACGCCGATCCGCACGTCGGGAAATTCTCCGACGACAAGCGGCTGACCCCCGAGGAAACCAAGACCATCGTCCACTGGGTGGAAGCCGGCGCGCCGCGCGGCGAAGGCAAGGACCCGCTGGGCGCCGTCCAGCACGTGGCCGCCGAATGGCCGCTGGGCAAGCCGGACCTGATCATCGACGTCCCGGCCTACAAGATTCCCGCCTCGGGCGTGGTGGACTATCAGCGTCCGTGGGTGCCGGGCGCCCTGACCGAGGGCAAGTGGGTCCGCGCCTCCACCGTCAAGCCGGGTTCGCGCCAGGGCGTGCACCATCTCCTGACAGGCTGGATGGAAGAAGCGCCCGCCGACGGCAAATCGTCGGAGACCAAGTGGGCCGCGTCGCTGGGCGCGGGCTATGCGGTGGGCGCGGAAAGCTCGATGGAGCCGAAAAACGCCGGCGTCTATCTGCCGCCGGGCGGCGCCTACGGCTTCCAGATGCACTACACGCCGTTCGGCAAGGCGGTCGAGGACAAGAGCCAGGTCGCGCTCTATTTCTACGACAAGCCGCCGGAACTGATCATGCACTCGGTGGTGGTGATCAACACCAACATCCAGATCCCGGCGGGCGAGGCGCGGCACAAGGAAGTGGCCTATGTCCAGTTCCCCAAGGACGCGTTGCTCTACTCGGCCTTCCCGCACGCCCACTACCGCGCCTATTCGTCGGACCTGTGGATCCAGTATCCGGACGGCACGCAGAAGCTGCTACTGAGCCTGCCGCGCTATGACTTCAACTGGCAGCGCAGCTACACCTTCGCCGAGCCGATCAAGGTTCCGGCCGGCTCGAAGCTGGTGGCGCACTACGTCTATGACAACTCGGCGCGCAACCCGTCCAACCCGGACCCGAAGATCAACGTCAGCTGGGGCGAGCAGTCGTTCCAGGAGATGCTGTTCACCTCGTTGAGCTACCGCTGGGTCGACGAAACGTCCAAGCACCGGGTCAACTATGAAGAGGCGATGGGCAAGACCCGTCTGGTCGGCATGCTGGACTCCGACCTGGACGGCAAGGTCTCGAAGGCCGAGCTGCGCGGCCGGATGGGCGCCCAGATCGCCAAGTATTTCGACGTGCTGGACAAGAACCACGACGGCTTCCTGGACGCCGACGAACTCGCCGCCGCCCAGGCGATGATGGGCGGCTCGCGCCGCTCGGCCGCCGCGCCGCCGTCGGCAAGGCCGAAGTCGGAAGCCGCCGAACAGGCCGCGGCCTTCAACGCCGCCCCGACCAACCAATAGGGGCTGAGGCTCCAAGGATTGGGAAACGCCGGGGTTCACGCCCCGGCGTTTTTCGTTTGGGGTTCGGGTCGGTCGCCCTGGCAAGGGCTCGTTCAGTTTTCGGCGCTGACAGGGATCTCCCCGTTCGACCTTGGGCGACGTCGGGATTGACGTTGCCCTGCCTCACCCTAGGCTATCCAAATGACGCGACGTGGATCGCCCCCAGCGCTGCTTGTGGCCATGGTTCTTCTGGCTCTTGCCTGGGCGTCAGCGTCGTCGGCGCAAGGGGATGCCGATTGCCATTGGCGGCCCATGTCAGGGCCATCGGGCTTCCCCTGCATGCTGGTCACCGCAAAGGCGGGCAATCTGGAAGCTATGTTCGAAACAGCCGTCGCCTATCACAACGGCAGCGGTGTTCCTCGCGACTTCATTCAATCGACATACTGGTCCCAGAAGGCAGCAGAACGGGGGCATCCCGTGGCCATATCGATGCTGATCAGAGCATATCGCGTCGGCGAAGGGGGACCGCCAAATCTCGCCGGGGCCGTGCGTTGGGAACTAGTAGCCGCTCAAAATGGCAACGTGATTGCGATGGGTGACCTGGTGAGAGCTTATCGGCGGGGCGAGGGCGTACCGCGCAACAACGTCGAAGCCGATAAGTGGCTTAAGCAGTACGCCGCTGCCGCGCCTGGGAGCCCGGACCCGGCGGGTCCTCCTGAGGCATTAGAACGATACTGGCGCGGCGAAGCGACTAGAGCTGCTGGTGACGCATCGGCTGCGGCACGGGATGGAAAGGAAGCCGTCAGCAGACAACCCTCACATTGAGGTCTGCCTTCCACCCATTGCCGCCGGTCGGAGAGTCCGGTTACCGGTAGAGCTTCAGCGATCCGCTTGGGGGGCGGCCCGGTCCATGGATATCCACAAGCCAAAGCCGTGGCACAGCGTGCGCGAGTTCCTGAAAGCCCGGCGGCCAAAGGTAGCCCTCCTCCTCGATGGAGGAGGGTTGGGTGGTGGTGTGGCCGCTGAGGCGACGCAACAACGCAAGGTCGGCGCCGACCTTAGCCTTCGCTTCATGGCTCTGCTCGCACCACCATCCCGACCTTCCTCCATCGAGGAGGAAGGAGCCTTCAAATCGGCCCGCTCAGCCGCAGTTCCTAACAGTCTCTAAGCCGCCGCCAACCGTCGCTGGTGGTCGCGGCGCAGCCACAGCACGATCACCGCGGCCAGGACGTAAGGCACGATGAGCGCCGTAAGGCCCGCACGGAAGCCGCCGGTGGCGTCGCGGACCACGCCCCAGGCAAACGGCATCAGGAACGAGCCCACCTGGCCCAGGCCGTTGATCGCCGCGACGGCGACGGCCAGCGAGCGCGGATCGATGATCTCGCCCGGCACGGTCCAGAACGCGCCTGACACGGCGAAATAGGCGGCCATGAGCACGAGATAGGTCGCGCCGATCAGCATTGGGCCGTGGGCGAAGGCCATCACCGCGAAGCAGGCCGCCACGATCATCAGCGGCACGGCCAGGTGCAGGTAGCGCTCGCGCCGTAGATCGGCGTGCCAGCCGATGAAGATCATCCCCGCCGCGCCGGCCAGCCCACCCGCCGAGACCAGGAACCCAACGTGGGTGGTGCTGAGCCCGGTCGCGCCCTGCAGCACCGCCGGCGCCGACAGATTGAACGCGTAGTAGGAGCCCAGGTAGCAGAAGTTGACGGCGGTGAAGGCCAGCATCCGTGGATCGAGCAGAGCCCTGAAGACGCCGTGGTCGCCGGACGTGGTGGCCAGGGCGCGGTCGGCCGCCAGACGCATCTCCAGCCACGCCTTCTCCGCCGCCGAGAGCCAGGTCACGCCGCTGGGCTGGTCGGGCAGGAAGAGCAGGAAAAGCAGGCTGATCAGCACCGCCGGCAACCCTTCGACCAGGAACAGCCACTGCCAGCCCGCAAGGCCCAGGTGGCCCTGCAGACCCAGCAACGCGCCGGCGGCCGCGCCCATGACGACGCCGCTCAAGGGGGCCGCGATATAGAAGCGGGTGATGGCGCGGCCGCGGTGATGGGCCGGGAACCACTGGTTCAGGTAGTAGATCACGCCCGGGAAGAAGCCGGCCTCCGCCGCGCCCAGCAAAAAGCGCATGACGTAGAAGTGGAGCGGCGTGCGGACGAACATCATGCCGGCGGCCAGCAGGCCCCAGGTCAGCATGATCCGCGCGATCCAGCGCCGGGCGCCGAAGCGGACCAGCGCCAGGTTCGAGGGCACCTCCAGCGCCGCGTAGCTGACGAAGAACAGGCCCGCGCCTAGCCCATAGACGGTGGCGCTGAAGTGCAGGTCGCGGTTCATCTGCAGCGAGGCAAAAGAGATGTTCACCCGGTCGATGAAGGCGATGCCATAGCCCAGCGCGATCAGCGGCAGCAGCCGCCAGCTGATTTTGCGTACGGTCGAGCGCTCCAGCGTCTCGTCGGATGGGGTCATTGCGCCGCCTGCTCCTGGGCATAGCCCATGAGCTCGTTCAGGCGCTCGATGACCTGGATCGCGGCGTCGGGCACCGTCGTGCCCGGCGTGAAGATCGCCGCGACGCCCATGTCGCGCAGCGCGGCGAAGTCTTCCGGCGGGATCACGCCGCCCACCACCACCATGATATCGGCGCGGCCGAGCTTCTGGAGTTCCGCCTTCAGCTCTGGCACCAGCGTCAGGTGGCCGGCGGCCAGCGAACTGGCGCCCACCGCATGGACCCCGTCGGCCACGGCCTGGGCGGCGGTTTCGGCGGGGGTCTGGAACAGATCGCCGATCTCCACGTCGAAGCCCAGGTCGGCGAACCCCGAGGCGATCACCTTCTGGCCGCGGTCGTGGCCGTCCTGGCCCATCTTGGCGACCAGGATGCGGGGCTTTCGGCCGTCGGCGGCGACGAAGGCCTTGGCCATGTCCTGGGCGCGGCGGGCCTGGTCGGTGACACCGCTCTCGCGCAGGTAGACGCCCGAGACGGCGTTGGCGTGGGCCTTGTGGCGGCCGAACACGGTCTCCAGCGCGTCGGAAATCTCGCCCAGGGTGGCGCGCGCGCGCGCGGCGTCGACCGAGAGTTCCAGCAGGTTGCCGTTTCCGGCGGCGCCGCGGGTCAGCGCGGCCAGCGCCGAGGCCACGGCCGCGGGGTCGCGCTCAGCCTTGAGGCGCTGCAGCTTGGCGAGCTGCTGCTCGCGCACCGCGCTGTTGTCGACCTTCAGCATCGGAATTTCGTCGGCTCTGTCGGGGCGGTAGCGGTTGACGCCGACCACGCTCTGGATACCGGCGTCGATGCGTGCCTGGGTGCGGGCCGAGGCCTCCTCGATACGACGCTTGGGCAGGCCGTTCTCGATCGCCTTGGCCATGCCGCCCAGCGCCTCGACCTCGGCGATGTGCTCCAGGGCGCGGGCCGCCAGGTCGGCGGTTAGCCGCTCGATATAATAGCTGCCGCCCCAGGGATCGATCACCCGCGTCTGTCCACTCTCCGCCTGTAGAAAAAGCTGAGTGTTTCGGCTGATCCGCGCGGAGAAATCTGTAGGCAAAGCAAGGGCTTCGTCCAGCGAGTTGGTGTGCAGGCTCTGGGTCTGTCCACCCACCGCGGCCATGGCCTCCACGGTGGTGCGCGCGACGTTGTTGAACACGTCGTGGGCCGCGAGACTCCAGCCGGAGGTCTGGGTGTGGGCGCGCAGATTGAGGCTGCGGCTGTCCTTCGGATCGAACTCGGCCTTCATCAGCTTCGCCCAAAGCAGGCGCGCGGCCCGCTGTTTGGCGATCTCCATGAAGGCGTTCATGCCGGCGTTCCAGAAGAACGACAGGCGCGGCGCGAAACTGTCCACCGGCAGGCCGGCGGCGACGCCCGCACGGACATATTCGATGCCGTCGGCCAGGGTGTAGGCCAGCTCCAGGTCGAGCGTCGCCCCGGCTTCCTGCATATGATAGCCGCTGATCGAGATCGAGTTGAACCGCGGCATCTCCTTCGAGGTGTAGGCGAAGATGTCCGACACGATCCGCATCGAAGGCGTCGGCGGATAGATGTAGGTGTTCCGGGTCAGGAACTCCTTGAGAATGTCGTTCTGGATGGTGCCGGAGAGCGCCTTGTGCGGCACCCCCTGTTCCTCGCCGGCCACGATGTAGAGCGCCAGGATCGGCAGGACGGCGCCGTTCATGGTCATCGAGACGCTCATCTTGTCGAGCGGGATGCCGTCGAACAGCGTGCGCATGTCGAGAATCGAATCGATGGCGACGCCCGCCATGCCGACGTCGCCCCTCACGCGCGGGTGGTCCGAGTCGTAGCCGCGGTGCGTCGCCAGATCGAAGGCGATGGAAAGGCCCATCTGGCCGGCGGCGAGGTTGCGTCGATAGAAGGCGTTGGAGTCCTCCGCCGTGGAGAAGCCCGCGTATTGGCGGATGGTCCATGGGTTGGTGAGGTACATGGTCGGATAGGGCCCACGCAGGAACGGCGCGAGACCGGGATAGCCGGCCAGTGTGTCGAGGCCGGCCACGTCGCCGGGGCGATAGGCCGAGCGCACGGCGATCCCCTCCGGGGTCTGCCAGGGCTCGCCGGCGGGCATGGGTGTCGCGGGGAGCACATCGAAGGGCAGGGTCGCGAAGTCGGGGAAGTGGCTCATTCGAACGCCTCCGAGATCCGCATGGGCTTGAGCGGCGCGCACGCGCTGTCCGAGCCAGGCAGTCGGGCGGAGGGCGCGCCGGCGGCAGGCTTGGCGGCGGCGATCTCGACCTCGACGGGCGCGTCCTTGGCCGGTGGGAAGGCGGTGACGCCGATGATCCGCGGCTCTGGGCGGGCGGTCTTGGCAGCCTCGACGCTGTTGGCGATGTAGCCGGCGGCAAGGGCGGCTGTGATGCCGCCTATGGCCTCGATGGCCTGGAAGTCCGCCCAGGCGGCGCGCGCGATCTGGTCAGTCAGGGCCTCGACATAGCCCGCGCCGGCGGCCGGGTCGGCGACCCGGCCGATGTGAGCCTCTTCCATCAGCACCAGCTGAGCGTTGCGGCTCTGGCGGCGGCCAAATTCGGTGGGCAGCCCCAGCGCATCGGTGAAATTTCCCAGGATCACGGTGTCGGCCCCGCCGACCGCGGCGCCAAAGCCCGCGGCCGTCAGCCGGATCATGTTGGTCCAGGCGTCCTTGGCCGTCAGCATCCGCCGCGAGGAGCGGGCCTCAAGGCGCGCGACCGGGTCAGCGCCGCTGGCCGCCGCGATCCGCGCCCAGACCGCGCGGCCGGCGCGCAGCTTGGCGATCGTCAGGAAGTAGTCGGCGTCGGCGGCGAGGCCGAGGGTGATCGCGCCGAACGCCTGGGGCATCGGCAGGCCAGCTTCGACCAGGGCCCTGGCGTAGGCGACCGCTGCGGCGGCTGCGAAGGCGACCTCGCCGGCCTCTCCGCCGCCGGCCTCATGCACCACGCGCCCCGAGGCGAGGAACAGCGGCGCCGTCGGATAGGTCTCGGCCAGCCGCGCCGCGACGTTGGCCGCCGAGGCGATGTGGGCCTCGATGGGCCCGGGGCTAGCACCGGCCTGGGCGTAGGCGCTCAGGGGGTCGAGATGGAAACGGACGAGGGCGGCGGGCGAGGCCTTGGCGACGACGCCCAGCCAGTCGGCGGCGGCCGGGCCGAGGAAGCCCGCGTCCAGGGCTACCGGCGCGAACTCCAGGATCACGCCGTCGAGCGCGCGCATCAGGTCCGCCGTCGAGCCGATGGCGACGCCCGCCTGGCCTGTGGGGTCGATGCGCATCACCGCCGACGCCGCGCCACCTCGGAGGTCGCCCAGGATCTCGGCGTTGGCGCGGGCCGGGTCGGGATGGGCGGTAAGGGTGGCGACTTCCCACGCGCGGTCAGCTGGGACCGCGCGGGCGGGCGCCCGCGGCTGCGGCGCCGGCGCATAGAGCGGCGCGATCGGCAGACCCTCGGCGGTGGTCTTCTCCAAGGAGGTGAACGGCGCCTCGCCCAGGGTCTTGTCGACCAGGGCGCGCCAGTCGGCCTCGGTGGCGGCGGGGAAATCGCCAATCAACGGACGGGTCAGGACAGGGGCGTCGGCCATGGCGCGAAATGGTCTCGCATCGCAGGCTTCGTCAAGTTCGAGCAGCCCGATCAGTTCTCCGGCACGCCGGCCACCACCACGCGATAACGCTTGCGCAAGGTTCTCAGGAAGGCCGCGTTGGCTTCGGCGCGGCGCTCGGTCAGATAGGCCTCGCGCACCTGGTCGCGGACGGCCTCGAAGGCGACAGACGCCGCCTGATGGCGCGTGGTGACCTTGACGATGTGCCAGCCGTAAGGGGACAGCACCGGGCCCTGCCAGCTTCCGACCGGCGCGGTCTCCAGCGTTTTCACGAACGCCGGGCCATAGTCGCGCAGCAGGTCGGCGATGCTGACGTCGTCATAGGCCAGGGGGAAGAGGAACGGATCGCCCGTCGGATCCTCGCGGCCGCCTTCCTCGGCGCGCCCTATCGCCTGGGCCGCGGCCTTCTGGGCCCCGCCGTGTGGCCGGTCCCCCGAAAAGAATACCTGCTGAAAGGCTACCCGGGCCGGGGCGGCGTAATGGTCCGATGTCTTGGCGTAGTATTCGCGCAGCGCCTTGTCGGTGGGCTCGGCGACCTCCGCGGTGTCGTCGGTGGCGAAGGCCACTTTCTGCGCCAGCCGCCGGCGGATGATCATGTCACCCTTGTCGAGGCCGAGGCGGAGCGCCTCGCGGGCCAGCAGTTCCTCGTCGATCCGGTCACGGATGATACCAGCGAGCTCGACCTTGTTGGGCGGCCGCTGCATCTGGACCTCCCAGTATGTGGCGAGCTGATTGAGGTCCTGAGCGTCCAGGGTGACCGTCGGCCGTTGCGTCGCCTTCACGATGCTCAGGCCGCCAAACAGCAGGGCGCCGACGACCAGGAAATGCGCCAGCGGCTCGCGCGCCACCCGGCGGAGGAAGGTCATCACGCGCAGGGCC
Source organism: Alphaproteobacteria bacterium (assembly GCA_025359785.1). Classification (GTDB taxonomy): domain Bacteria; phylum Pseudomonadota; class Alphaproteobacteria; order Caulobacterales; family Caulobacteraceae; genus Phenylobacterium. Next base: position 30,868 of record JANYET010000048.1, read on the forward strand.
TCAGGTCCGGTCTCAGGCTTTCGGCTCGTACCAGATCGGCGAGGACCAGGCCCGCTCCATTACCGTCTTGGCGAGCGTCGGGTTGGGCGGCGTGCCGTTGCGGATCGCATCCCACGTTGACCAGCGGCAGGAAGGATTCTCCAGGACTCGCAGATAATAGAACGCCCGCTGCTTCGGCTTGAACGTCGGATCGGTCCAGAGCGTCCGAAGCTCCACATCGCCCTTGAAGGGTTCTGGCTCACAGGTGGTCAGGTTGACGCTCGCGCCGTTGTCGGGGCAGCGCCAGGTGGTCTTGTTAAGCGCCAGCTTATCGGAGCAGGCCACGTCGAAGACCTGTTCCTTGGCGACGCCGTTCTCGACCCAGCCCTTCACCACCTGGGCGCGCTGCAGGTAACCGGAGTTCGGATCGCGAACGCCCCAGATCAGGAACTTCGGCGCCTTGCCAGCCCCTTTTCCTTGACTAGGGGAGGGCTTCAGGTCCGAGCCCATGGGCACACCCTTGGCGTAGGCCTCGTGGACCAGATTGGTGTGCTTGGCGAGATCGTCGGGCAGGTCGTATCCGGCGAAGAACCGCACCCGGATGCGCGGACCCGAGGTGGCGAAGGTCTCCTTGCGCCGCAGGGCCGCGAAGATCGCCTCGCGGGAATTTTCCTCCGCCCATACGCCGGCCAGGCCCGAGGCGCCCCAGGCCTGATAGGGGCCGGTGGCATGGGCGGAGTCCGGGGTGTCGGCGGGCCAGGTCCTGGCGCCGCCCGGCGGGATCGAGCCGCGCTGCGCGGGCGTGCCGTCCGAGCGCCCGACCTTGGAGAAGAAGTTGCGCTCCTCCACCGATCCGGGCGCTGCGTTGTGGGTGTCGCTGGAGCCGATGAAGCCAAACTTGAAGGGATTGAACCCCTTGGTCTCGCGCATCAGGATCCCGTCCTTCAGCGCCTCGCGGACGTAGCTGCCCTTGAATTTGGTGACCGGCTTATTGCCGCCGATGTAGCGCTCCATGATCTCGAAATTGGCCCACTCGTCGTTGGGCGAGAGCGACGGATGGACTTCGGAGGTGCCCTTGATCTGGGTGATCTCGGCCAGCGGCTCGTTGCGCATGCGCAGTTCGGCGTAGGCCCGATCCATGGGCGTGCCGTCGCGCTTGGTGGGCTCGAACATCAGACCGTCGGAGCCGTTGGAGTTGTGCGGGATGGCCAGCACATCGATGCCCTTGGCCCGCCAGCCGTCCATGGTTCTCCACAGGTCCTCCGGATTGGCTGACATGGTGGAGGTGTAGGGCAGGGTCGGGACCTTGGCGGTGCGGAAGATCACGTTGCGATGCAGGTTTCGGCCGTCCGGCGCGGAGGTGAATTCGTAACCCACGAAGGTGGTGAAGCGGCCGGGATCGTTGTTGCGGGCGGCGGCCGCCTTGACGTCGGTCCAGGCGCGGCCGGCGACGTCGGGAGCACTGAACTCCTTGGGCATCTGGCCGGCGTGGCTGAGCGCGACGACCTTGTCGAAGGCCGCGCGGATCGCTTTGGGATCGGGACTGAACAGGCCCTGGACCAGGGGGCTCTTGGAGAGCGGCCTCGATGGGTCGTTCGCCTCGCGCATGCCGCCCATATATTCCGAGTGGTCGGTCACAGCCGTGAAGTCGAGCGGCCCGCCAGAGCGGCGGATATTGAAGCCCGAGGCGTGGCCGATGGTGTCGCCCTTGGCGAAGCGGTAGGCGTCATCGGGTGTGGCGCGGACGTTGAAGATATAGGCGTCGAACGACAGGCCGGTGTGGACGTGCAGGTCGCCGAAATAGGCGTTGCGGTCGGCGCTGTAGCCCGGGAGGCGCCCCGCCGGCCTCGCGGTGGCTGCCGGCGCGACGGGCGCGGACGCCGGTGTGGCGGCGGCCAGCGCCGCGCCACCGGTTCCGATGGCGATCACAGCGGCGATGATGGCGCGGCCATGGGCTTGCCTATGCTTCACCTGTTGCTCCCTTGTCCCCATGCCCTCCATCCTATCCTCAGGTTGGGAGGGCCACTTCACATCCGTATGCCCGGTTGTGGTCCAGCTTCGCGCCTCGGCCGCGGATTCACAACAGCCGAAGCGCTGCTGCGGCGATCACCAGCGGTAGCGAAGCTGCGCGCCCCAGGTGAGCGGGAAGTTGGACCGCCGCACATTGTTGGTCGCGCTGATGGCCTCGAACACCACATAGTTCTCGTTGGTGAGGTTGTTGGCGTAGAGGCTGACCTCATAGCGCTGCCAGTTCACGCCGACCCGGCCATTCACCAGCGTGTAGTCGTGAAGCGGCGGCGTCTGGGCGACTTCCTGCACGCCGCCCTGACGGCTGGACCCTTGCAGGTTGATGAAGCCCGTGACGCCTGAGATCAGGTCGTGCCGGTAGTTAAGGTTGAAGGTCTGCGTATTCTTCGGCTGCTGCGGCTGGTGGCGGCCCTTGTAGAGGCCACCGGTGACCTTGCCGCCTTGGTGCGCCGCGCCCAGCGTGACCTTGAGCGGGCCGCCCAGGATGTTGAAGCGGCCGACGGCTTCCACTTCGAGGCCGTAGAGGGTCGCTGGACCGGCGTTGAAGGCGAACGATGTGGCCTGGACCGGGCAGACCGGGTTGCCGAGCGCGCACCCGTTGTCGCCCTGGATGACGATGCTCTTGAAGTGATTCTCGTAGCCCGTGGCGGTGACGTAGATTTCGCGGGTGATGTTGCCTTTGAAGCCCGCCTCGTAGGCGGTCACCGTCTCGTTGTCGAACTCGGCCGGCACGCGCGTCGGCTGCCGTGGATCACCCAGCGAAGAGTTGAAGCCCCCGGCGCGGTAGCCGGTGCCGACCTTGCCGTAGACCAGCCAGTCGGTGATCGGCTTGTACGCGACGGTGACGGTGTAGGAGGTGTTGCCCGCCTTGCGCGTCGCGTCGATGTTGAAGGCCGCGGCGCCCAGAACGCCCGTTCCGAAGTCATAGCGCCGGGTGGAAAACACCTCGTCGTCGTGGGTGTAGCGCATGTCCGCCGACAGATTCAGCCGCTCGGTGATGTCGTAGGCGGCTGATCCGTAGACCGCCCAGGATTCGAACCGCAGGCGGCCCTTGTCGAAGGTTCCGGTCGAAGGGCTGGCTGTTGTCGGCGACTTTGCAAGCACGTTCCCGGGGGTGTCGTGCAGGAGATAGTATTCGCCACCAGCGACCCATTTCAGGGACGACAGCGCGCCCAGCCCCGAGCCGCTGAAGTGCGCGTCCTGATAGACGATACGGGCGTGGTCGAGCTGGTCGCCGCCCTGGGCGTAGTCGGCCGCCAGCACCGCGTTGACCGCGGTCGGCGCCACCTTGCCGGCCGCCACCGCGGCGCGCGCGAAGTCGATGGAGGAGGCGTCGCGGTCGTAGGCGTTCTCGCCGTGCCGGTCGCGGAACATAGTCACCGTGTCGAGCTGGGCGCCGCCGAAGTCGTAGTTGGCGGTGAACTCGAAATTACCGATGTCCTGCTTGGCCTTCGAGGGCGCATTCCAGGCGGTCTCGTATTTGTCGGTGAAGATGCCCTTCGGATAGGTCGCCCCGGGGAAGGTGACGACGTAGTAGATCAAGCCGGGCAGGCGTTCGGCACCGTGCTCGTAGAGCATATTCGCGGTGAATCTGCCGTTCTGGTAGTTGAGCTGCGCCCGGTAGAAATTCTTGAACTGGGCGTCGGCGTACTGGCCGATGACCGGCAGGTGATAAAAGCCCTTTTTCTGGTCCATGAAATCGACGCCGAAGCGCGCGGCCCAATGCTCGCCCAGGGGTACATTGGTCACGGCCTGAATTTCCCGCAGGTCGTGGATGCCCAAGGTGGCGGTGGCGTAGCCTTCGAAATTGTGGCTTGGCCGGGCGGAGATCACGTTGATCGAGCCGCCCTCGGCGTTGCGACCGTTCAGGCCGCCCTGCACCCCGCGCAGCACCTCGATCCGGCCGGGATCGAACAAGTCCAGGTCGGTGAAGGTGCGGCCGCCGACCGTGCCGCCGCCGATGAAGGCCCCGTCGCGGAACAGGCCGACGCCGGCCTCGGCGTTGGTCGCTCGCGATGTGCCCGATCCGCGCAGCGAAACGTCGGAGGTGATCGGATTGGAGGTATTGGCGAAGTTCACGCCGGGGACATTGGTCAGCAGGCTCTGAGCGCTGGGGATCCCGCCCATGTCGCGGATGTCATCGCTGCTCAGCGCTGTCACGGCGATGGGAATGTCGCGCAGACGCTCGGCGCGCTTGCGCGCGGTGACCACAAGTTCCTCGATATCGTTCGGCGCGGCGGCGGCGGCGGTCGCCACGCCAGTCCGCGCCTGCGCGTGGGCGAGTTGCGGCGCGAGGCCGGTGACCGCTGCGAAGAGGGCGAGCACCGAGACGGACCGGCAAAGTCCGGATGACGCGCGCGTGGGCGCAGGCTGGTGATCACGCATTCGACAGTCCCCCCTTGATATTATTGAGCGTAACGGAACTCGACATTTCGGTTGTGATCGCGACACATTTCGCCTTATTCCGCTGACCGGAACGCTGCAGCCCCGGAGCGCCGGGCTCACAGGGTGCAAGTTAGTCGGCTAAATCCTACTGAATGAGTAGGAATAAACTGAGCGGCCGTACAGAAAAGCTGCGGGTCCAGGACGGCGCGTTGCGACCCGGTGGAGATGGCCATGACCAAGAGCGAGACCGTCCAATCCGCCTTGCGGGCGCTTCAGGTGATCGAGGGGCTCAATCGCCGAAACGTGACGCCGCTGGAGGTCCTGCACGCGCATACTGGCCTGCCCAAGACGACGCTGGTGCGTCTGCTTGAGACCCTGATCGCGGCGGGCTACGTGGTCCGCGTTTCGCGGCGCGAGGGGTACGCGCTCACCGAGAACGTCCTCAAACTCTCGGCCGGCATGCGTCACCGCGACGTTGTGGTGGATATCGCGCGACCGCTGATGGAGGCCTTTACCCGGCGGCACAACTGGCAGGTGTCGCTGGCGACCAGCGAACAGGATTGCATGCTGGTGCGCTTCACCACCCGGCACATCAGCCCGTTCGCCCGCGAAGAAATCTTCCTCAATCGCCGGGTCCACATGCTGCGCAGCGCTATCGGCAGGGCCTATCTGGCTTTCTGTCCGCCGGACGAGCGCGAGGTGATCCTCAATCTGGTGGAGGCTTCCGAAGCCGGTGAGATCGCCGGCGCCGGCGGTCGCGAGCAGATCGCGGCGGTGACGCGCCGTGTCCGGCGGGACGGCTATGCCACCATCGTCTGGGGCCCGGATGACGCGACGCGCAGCTTCGCCGTTCCGATCCTCGAGCCCGATGTGGCCGACCGCCCGTTGGGCGCGCTGGTGATGTTTTACTACCGCACGGTGATGACCGAGGCGCAGGCGGTGGACCGGTACCTGGGCCTGATCCGTGGGATGGCCGACGAGATCGCCACGGGTCTGCAGCGGCGCAAGATGGAGGCCGCGCCGCAGCCCGCCTGAGTTCCGGACCGCGGAATGCGCCAAGATGGCCAGCCGCAAGGCAACGCACCGGGCTGGACTTCGGCGGCGCGCGCCGCGAACTATCGCGCGGGACGCCGGGTTGATGGGCGCGGAGGGATGTTTGCGACGAGACGCGACGCGTGGAGGTTGGCTGGCGCTGGCCGCGGTGCTGTTTCTGGCGCTCCTGCCGGTGTGCGTCGCCCAGGCGCATGAAGTCCGCCCGGCGCTGATCCAGATTACCGAGACCGGGCCGGGCGCCTACGACGTGGTCTGGAAGCAGCCGATGGTCGGCGACATGACCATCCACATGGCGCCGCACCTGTCGTCCGGCGCCATCGACAAGGCGCCGACCGGCGAGACCCGTTCGCCCGGCTTTCTGGTGCGGACCTGGCGGATTTCCGGCGGCCCGCCGCTGGATGGCCAGACGGTCAGCATCGAAGGCCTGACGCAAACGGTGACCGACGTCCTGATGCGGGTGACGACAGCGGATGGCAAGGTCGTCAACGATGTTATCAGGCCCGCCGATCCAATGCGCAAGCTCGCGCTGGCCGGTCCGGCGGGGCTGAAGATCCCGGCCTATGTGACGCTCGGCATCGAGCACATCCTGACCGGCGCCGATCATCTGATGTTCGTGCTGGGCCTGCTGCTGCTGATCGGCCCCAACTGGCGGCTGGTGAAGGCGGTCTCGGCCTTCACGGTGGCGCACTCGATCACGCTGGCGCTGGCCGCGCTCGGGTTCGTGCATTTCCCCTCGGCGATTATCGAGGCGCTGGTGGCGCTGAGCATCGTCTTCGTGGCCTGCGAACTGGTTCCCGCGCCGGGGCGTCCGGAGAGCCTCACGCACAAACATCCCTGGCTGATCGCCTTCACATTCGGCCTGTTGCACGGCCTGGCCTTCGCCGGCGCGCTCGCCGAGGTGGGCCTGCCGAAGGGCGCTGAGCCGCAGGCGCTGCTGCTGTTCAACGTCGGTGTCGAGATCGGCCAGCTGCTGTTCATCGGCGTGGCGATCGGGGCGATCTGGCTGCTGCGCCGGGCGCGGGCCTGGCTCACCGTTGACACCACGGTCTTCGCGCGGGTCGCGCCAGCCTACGTCATCGGCTGCTTCGCCGCCTACTGGCTGATCGAACGCATCTTCGCGGTCTGACGAACAGGCGGCTATAGTCGGGTTGCGTGCGGTTTCATTTGCCACGTACAACGTAAATATTGATCGGCTCAAGGATTTCAGATGGCTCTTCCCCCGGTTCTGCGTGATCGCCTGCGCCTGCCGTTGATCGGCAGTCCGCTGTTCATCATCTCCAATCCGGACCTGGTGATCGCCCAGTGCAAGGCCGGTATCGTTGGTTCGTTTCCCGCGCTGAACGCGCGGCCGATCTCGATGCTGGACGAATGGCTGCACCGGATCACCGAGGAACTGGCGGCCTGGGACCGCGACCATCCGGACACGCCCTCGGCGCCGTTCGCGGTCAATCACATCGTCCACAAGTCCAACGACCGGCTGGAACAGGACGTGGAGCTGTCCACCAAATGGAAGGCGCCGATCGTCATCACCTCGCTGGGCGCGCAGACCCCGGTGAACGACGCGGTCCACTCCTATGGCGGGGTTGTGCTGCACGACGTGATCAACGACCGCTTCGCCAGAAAAGCTATCGAGAAAGGCGCCGACGGCCTGATCCCCGTGGCGTCCGGCGCGGGCGGTCACGCCGGCCACCTGTCGCCGTTCGCGCTGATCCAGGGCCTGAGGGAATGGTTCGACGGGCCGATCGCGCTGTCCGGCGCCATCGCGCACGGCCGCTCTATCCTGGGCGCCCAGGCCATGGGGGCGGATCTAGCCTACGCCGGGTCGGCGTTTATCGCCACGCAGGAGGCCAACGCCAATCCGGCCTATCAGCAGATGATCGTCGAGAGCAGCGGCGAGGACATCACCTACACCAACCTCTTCACCGGGGTTCACGGCAACTATCTGACGCCGTCGATCATCGCCGCCGGCCTGGACCCGGCGAACCTGCCGACCTCGGACGCCTCGGCGATGAACTTCGGCTCCGGCGGCAACTCCAAGGCCAAGGCCTGGCGCGACATCTGGGGCTGTGGCCAGGGCATCGGGGCGGTCAAGGATATCCCGTCCGCCGCTGACCTCGTGGCGCGGCTTTCAGCCGAATACGAGGAGGCCAAGGCGGCGCTCGCCGCCAAGACCGCCTTCACCGCCGGCCGGGTTCTGATGGCCGCCGAATAGGCGCCCATCCGCAAGGCCGATCTCGGCTTTGTGCCTTTTAGATTTTCTATGCGTTGGCGTAGCTTATTCCCACTGGGTAAGTAGGAATAGACAGCCTAGCTTGCCCTTGCTCAAACGAGGGATCGAGCCATGACCGCGCCTGCGCCCTTCCAGACCGCCGTCCGCGCCGCTGTTCTGGCGGGCCTGCTGTGCGGCGTGGCGCCGGCCGCCCTTGCCCAAGCCATCGCGACCGCGACGCCCCAGCCCAGCGGCATCAGCCAGGAGCAGGCGCTGTCGCTCGCCGCCCGCCTCGACGCGCTGGAAAAGCGCAATGAGGCGCTGGAAGCCCAGATCGTCGATCTGAAGGCTCAGACGGCCGGGACCACCCAGGCGATCCGTGAGACCCAGGCCGCCCAGCCGACGGTGACCGTCAGCAACGGCCGGCCGACAGTCACGACCGCGGACGGGGCGTTCAAGTTCGCCTTGCGCTCGGTCGTGCAGTTCGACGCCGCCAGCTATTCCGAGAGCCCGCGCACCGCCGCCAACGATCTGGGCTCGGGGACCAATTTCCGCCGCGCGCGGCTCGGCTTCGACGGCACGGCGTTTACAGACTGGAACTACGCGCTTTGGGCCGAATTCGGCGGTTCCGGCGGCGAGGCGGCGGTCCTGAACCAGGCCTACGTCGAATACGCCGGATGGAGACCGTTCGGCCTTGAAGAGCCGATCCGCCTGCGCGTCGGGGCCTGGGCGACTCCATCCGGCTTGGAAGACGCCACCAGCAACACCGAGGAATTGTTCCTCGAGCGGCCAGCGGTGGCCGAACTGGTGCGTGGCTTTGCGACGGGCGACGGCCGCACCGGCGTAGGCGCCACGGCGCGCGGCGCGCGCTGGTACGTCTCCGGACTGTTCTCCGGCAAGGTAGTCGGGGTTCCGACCACCGCCGAGATCGACCAACAGCGGGGCTTCGCCGCGCGGGTGGCGTTCAATCCGATCCATGGTCTGGACTACGACCTGCATATCGGCGCCAACATCCAGGGGATCCTCGATCCGGCCGACACCACCGCCGGCCCGGTCTCGACGCGCGCCGTACGGCTGCAGGAGCGGCCCGAGCTGCGGGTCAGTGGCGTGCGGCTGGTCGATACCGCCGCCATCAACTCAGACGGCTTGACAGCCTACGGCCTGGAAGCCGGCGCGAGCTGGAAGAACATCTACGGCTCCGGTGAGTGGTATCGGATCGACGTCAGCCGCAGGGCCACGGCGCCGGCGGTCTCACCCTTCGAGCCCTCCTTCTCCGGCTGGTACCTGCAAGGCGCCTGGACGATCACCGGCGAGCACCATGCCTGGACCAACGCCAACGGCGGCTTCGTCGGCGTCCGACCCGCGAAGGTCTTCAATGCGCAGCGCGGGACCTGGGGCGCCTGGGAGCTGGCGGCGCGCTACAGCGAGCTGGACCTCAACGACCGCTCCGGCGCCGCGGGAGCGGCGACGCCCCTCGGCGGTATCCGCGGCGGCGAGCAGAAGATCACCACCTTCGGATTGAACTGGTACCCCAACAGTGTCGTTCATTTGCTGCTGGACTACCAATGGGACCGGGTGAGCCGGCTCAACGCGGCGGGGGCCTCGATCGGTGAAGACGTGAACGTCGTTTCGTTCCGTTCGCAGTTTGCTTTCTGACCCATCCCTCCGGGAGCCATGAGATGACCCACAGCCATATCACCCGCCGGGGTCTCGTCGGCGCCGGCGCCGCCCTCGGGGCCGCCGCCGCGACCGCGCCCCTGCTGGCCGGACAGGCGTTCGCCGAGGACAAGTCGCTGACGCTGCTGAACGTCAGCTACGATCCGACGCGCGAGCTCTACAAGGAGATCAACGCCGCCTACGCGGCCTACTGGAAGGGCAAGACCGGCCAGGTCATCCGGATCGACCAGAGTCACGGCGGATCGGGCAAGCAGGCGCGCTCGGTGATCGACGGGCTGCAGGCCGATGTGGTGACGCTCGCGCTCGCCGCCGACATCGACGAGATTTCGGCCCGCGCCAAGCTGCTGCCGGCCAACTGGCAGTCGCGGCTGCCGAACAACTCCACGCCCTACACCTCGACGATCGTGTTCCTGGTCCGCAAGGGCAATCCCTGGAAGATCAAGGACTGGCCGGACCTGGTTAAGCCGGGCGTCGGCGTGATCACCGCCAACCCGAAGACCTCGGGCGGTGCGCGCTGGGCCTATCTGGCGGCCTACAGCTACGGCCTGAAGACCGGCGGTCCGGCCGCCGCCAAGGACTACATCACCAAGCTGTTCAAGAACGTGCCCGTACTCGACACCGGTGCGCGCGGCTCGACCACCACCTTCGCCCAGCGGCGGATCGGCGACGTGCTGCTGTCCTGGGAGAACGAAGCCTACCTGACCATCGACGAGTTCGGACCGAACTTCGACATCATCTATCCGTCCAGCTCGATCCTGGCCGAGCCGCCGGTCGCGCTGGTGGACAAGAACGTCGACCGCCACAAGACCCGCACCCTGGCCGAGGGCTATCTCAACTTCCTCTACAGCCCGCTGGCCCAGGACATCATCGCAAAGCACCATTTTCGCCCGCGCAACGCAGTGGCGGCGGCCAAATATACCGCGAACTTCAAACAGATCCCCCTGGTGACGGTGGATGACACCTTTGGCGGCTGGAAGAAGGCCCAGGCCACCCACTTCGCCGACGGCGGCCTGTTCGATCAGATCTACAAGCCGACGTGACGGACCAGGCTCTCCGCCCCGCAGACCCGGTTCCCCGTTCAAGCACGGGGAGAGGCGCCGTTGGCACGCGGCGCTCTCGGCGTTGGGTCGAGCACTCGATCCTGCCGGGTTTCCCGCTGGGGATGGGCATCACGCTCGCCTACCTGGGGGCGATCGTCGTGCTGCCGCTGGCGGCGCTGGCGATCCGGCCATGGGAGCTTGGGCTAAGCGGCGTCTGGCAGGAACTGACCGCGCCGCGCGTGGCTGCGGCGCTGAAGCTGAGCTTCGGACTCTCAGCTATCGCGGCCCTGGTCAACGCGCCGCTGGGTCTGCTGCTGGCCTGGACGCTGACGCGCTACGAATTCCCGGGCCGGCGCATCCTGGACGCCCTGGTGGACCTGCCGTTCGCCCTGCCGACGGCGGTCGCCGGGATCGCGCTGACCGCCATCTATGCGCCGAACGGGCCGCTGGGCGCGGTCTTCGCCAAATTCGGCCTGAAGACCGCCTATTCGCCGCTCGGCATTTTCATCGCCCTGATCTTCATCGGCCTGCCGTTCGTGGTGCGCGCCATCCAGCCGGTGCTGCAGGATGTCGATGCCGAGGTGGAGGAGGCGGCCACGACCCTGGGCGCGAACGCCCTGCAGCGCGCGGTGTTCGTCGTGTTGCCGGCTATCGCGCCGTCGCTGATCTCGGGCGTCAGCCTGGCTTTCGCGCGCGCGGTCGGCGAGTACGGCTCCGTGGTGTTCATCGCCGGCAACATGCCGATGAAGACCGAAATCGCCCCGCTGCTGATCGTCATCAAGCTGGAACAGTACGACTATGCCGGCGCCGCGGCGGTCGGTCTGGCGATGGTCGCGATCTCGTTCGGAGCGTTGGTGGTGATCAACGCCGTGCAGATCCACCTGGCTGGGCGAGGCCGCCGATGAGCGGGCAGAGAACCTCGTCGATCCGGCTTCCAGGTCTTTCCATTCTGCTGGTGCTGGCCTCGGCCCTGGTGATGGGCATGCTGGTCCTACTGCCGCTGTTCGAGGTGTTTCGCGGCGCGTTCGAGAAGGGGATCGGCCCCTATCTCGCGGCGGTTCGGGAGCCGGACGCCCTGTCGGCTATCCGGCTCACCTTGCTGGTGGCCGCCATCGCCGTGCCGCTGAACGCCGCGTTTGGCGTGGCCGCCGCGTGGTGCATCGCCAAGTTCGAGTTCCGTGGGAAGAGCGCGTTGCTCACCATGATCGACCTGCCGTTCTCCATGTCGCCAGTGGTCTCGGGCCTCGTCTGGGTGCTGCTGTTCGGGGCCCAGGGCTGGTTCGGAACCTGGCTCATCGACCATGACGTCAAGATCATCTTCGCCACCACTGGCCTGGTGCTGGCGACCATCCTGGTGACCTTCCCCTTCGTCGCCCGCGAACTGATCCCGCTGATGCAGGACCAAGGGGCTGACGAGGAATCCGCGGCGCTGACCCTGGGCGCCAGCGGGTTCACCACCTTCTTCCGGATCACACTGCCGAATATCCGCTGGGCGCTGCTCTACGGCGTCCTGCTGTGCAATGCGCGGGCGATGGGCGAGTTCGGCGCCGTCTCCGTCGTCTCCGGCCACATTCGCGGTCTCACAACCACGCTCCCGCTTCACGTCGAGGTGCTCTACAATGACTATGATTTTGTCGGCGCCTTCGCGACGGCCAGTCTCCTGGCCTCTCTCGGGCTCATCACCCTGGTCCTCAAAACCGGACTCGAATGGCGGCATGCCGGAGAACTCTCAGCCAACCGCAGACACTGAGCGCGCGCCGGGCGCCGGCTCGCCGCTGTCGCTGGAGATCAGCGGGATTTCGAAGTCCTTCGGCCGCTTCCCGGCGCTGAAGGACGTGTCCCTGCAGGCGCGGGACAAGGAATTCCTGGCGCTGCTCGGCCCGTCCGGCTCGGGCAAGACGACGCTGCTGCGCGTGCTCGCGGGTCTGGAGCGGCCCGACGCGGGCGAGGTGCGGTTCGCGGGCGAGGACTTCCTGTCGATCCCGGTGCGCCGCCGCAAGGTCGGTATGGTCTTTCAGCAATACGCGCTGTTCCGCCACATGACGGTGGCGCAGAACATCGCCTTTGGCCTGACGGTCCGCCCGCGTTCGGAGCGCCCGTCGAAGTCGGAGGTGGCGGACCGCGTCGCCGATCTCCTGAGCCTCGTGCAGCTCGAGGGCCTGGGCGGCCGCTTTCCGGCGCAACTGTCCGGCGGCCAGCGGCAGCGGGTGGCGCTGGCGCGCGCCCTGGCCATCGAGCCCAGGATGCTGCTGCTTGATGAGCCTTTCGGGGCGCTGGACGCCCAGGTGCGGCGCGAGCTTCGCCGATGGCTTCGCGAGCTGCACGACCGGGCCGGCGTGACGACGGTCTTCGTCACCCATGATCAGGAAGAGGCGCTCGATCTGGCCGACCGGGTGGCGATCCTGAAGGACGGCCAGCTTCGCCAGCTCGGTACGCCTAATGAAATCTATGAGAATCCGGTCGATCCCTTCGTCTACGACTTCCTCGGCGCGGCCTGCCGTTTGCCGGGCGTGGTCGAGGGCGCGCGGCTGACCATTGCCGATTGGGAGACCAAGGCGCCGAAGGGTGCGCCGCAAGGGCGCGTCGATGTGTTCTTTCGCCCCGACGAGGTGATGTTCGCGCCCCTGGACGGCGCGGGCCTCGCCGGTGAGGTAAGGGCGGTGTCGGCGCGTGGCCCCAACGTGCGGGTGGAGTGTCTGATCGAAGGCCAGGTCTTCGAGCTCGAGGCGCGCGGGCAGGGTGTGCCGGCGGGCGTGGCGCCCGGCCTGTCGCTGCGCGTCAAGCCCCTGCGGCCACATGTCTATCCGGCCAGGTCCGACGCCTGACTCCGGTCGGGGTCTTGGCCGCCAGAGACGCTGAACCCGGCGCTATTCCAGTCTCCTCGGCATGCTAGGTTTGTGGTCGGGGAGGCGATCACATGGATCAGCGCAACGACGCGACAGAAGCGACCAGGGCGGCGTACGCCAGGCTCGCGGCCAGCCTGCCGGCGGACACCGGCGAGGATATGGCCAACGCCACGCGGGGCTTTCTCGGCACAATCCCGGATGCGAACGTGCCGGGCGCGTGGAGCCTCGCGCCCTTCGCCTTCCTGAACGATGAGACGCCGGCGGAGACAGTCAATCCGAGCCTCTGGCGCCAGGCCCGGCTGAACATGCAGCACGGCCTCTTCGAGGTGACAAAGGGCATTTATCAGGTCCGCGGCTTCGACCTGTCGAACATCACCTTCATCGAGGGTGAGCGTGGCTATGTGGTCATCGATCCGCTGATCTCGGCGGAGCCCGCCGCGGCGGCGCTGAAGCTGATGCGTGCGCATCGCGGCGATAAGCCGGTGACCGGCGTCATCTATACCCACAGCCATGTCGACCACTATGGCGGCGTGCGCGGCGTGATCAGCCAGGCCGACATCGACGCGGGCATGCAGATCGTCGCGCCTGAAGGCTTCCTGCGCGAGGCGGTGAGCGAGAACGTGCTGGCCGGCAACGCCATGGGCCGCCGGGCGACCTACATGTACGGCGCCCTGCTGCCGCGCGACGCCAAGGGCCACGTGGACGCCGGCCTCGGCAAAACCGTCTCGATGGGTTCGGTCAGCCTCGTGCCCAATACCGTCAGCATCCGCGAGACCGGCGAGCGGCTGACCATGGACGGTGTGGAGATCGTCTTCCAGGTGACGCCGGACACCGAGGCGCCGGCCGAGATGAACTTCTTCTTCCCGCAGTTCGGCGCGCTCTGCATGGCGGAGAACTGCACCTGCCAGCTGCACAACCTCTATACGCCGCGCGGGGCGCAGGTGCGCGACGCCAAGGCCTGGAGCCACTATATCAACGAAGCCTCCGACATGTTCGTCGGCGACACGCAGGTTCTGTTCGCGAGCCATCACTGGCCGCGCTGGGGGTCGGGCGAGGCCAGGCGCTTCCTGCGTCAGCAACGCGACCTCTACAAATACATCCACGACCAGACGCTGAGAATGGCCAACCATGGTCTCAATCCGGTGGAGATCGCCGAGCAGCTGGCCCTGCCGCCGAGCCTGGGGGCCGAGTGGCACACCCGCGGCTACTACGGGACGCTCAATCACAACGCCAAGGCGGTCTACCAGCGCTATCTCGGCTGGTTCGACGGCAATCCGGCCAACCTTCACAAGCTGCCGCCGGTGGAAGCGGCCAGGCGGTACGTCGACCTCGCTGGCGGCCCCGACGCTCTATTGGCCAAGGGGCGCGAGGCCTATGGGCGCGGGGAATACCGCTGGGTGGCTGAACTGGTGAACCATCTGGTGTTCGCCGATCCCGCCAATGCCGAGGCCAGGGCGCTGCAGGCCGATGCGCTGGAGCAGATGGGCTACCAGGCTGAGAGCGGGCCGTGGCGGGCCTTCTACCTGACCGGTGCTCAGGAGCTGCGTCATCCGCGGCCGGCGTCGGACCAGCCTCGGCAAGGCGCGGCGGGTCAGCTTCGCGCGCTGCCGGCTGATGCCTTGCTGGACAGTTTCTCGGTGCGGCTGAACGGCGAGAAGGCGGGCGTGGTCGGCGATCTGGCGTTGACGCTGAGCTTCACCGACACCGACGAGTGCTTTGCCGTCAGCGTCGAGAACGCTGTCCTGCACCATGCGCCGGGCGAGGGCGGGCCGGCGGTGGCGGTGACCCGACCAGTGCTGATCGCCCTGGTGATCGGCGAGACGACCCTGGAGACGGCGCTAGCCGACGGGGTCGTGAGCGGAGAGGGCGCTGGCGTACTCGCCCAACTGCTACCGCTGCTCGACCGGTTCGACTTCTGGTTCGAGATTGTCACGCCCTGAAGCCACGCCCATGTAAGGTGTCCCATCACCGGAGACATCAGATGAGCCACGTCACGTACAAGATCGTCGAGCATGACGGCGGCTGGGCCTACACGGTGGAGGGCTCCTTCTCCGAGACCTTCCCCAACCACGACGCGGCGCTGAAGGCCGCGCGGCGGGCGGCGGGCGAGCAGCGGGTTGCCGGCGACACCCACGGCATCGTCTACGAGGATGCCGCCGGCGTTGTGCATGAAGAGCTCTCGGACGGGCGCGACCGGCCGCAGACAGACGTCACGGGCTAGGGTTTCCCACGGTTATTCATCTCGTCGCCGGCGTTGGCCGGCAGGCGGAAGAACCAGAAGAGCGAGATCAGCGTCAGGGCCCCGAACACGGCGAAGGCGGGCGCGACCGTCGCGCCGGTCAGATGGCTCTCGCCGCGGCTGACCATCAGGAAGTGCAGCAGGGTGGCGGCCAGGCCAATGCTCACCGACTGCATGAACTGCTGGGCCATGGACGCGGTGGTCGTGCCGCGGCTCATCTGGTCCTGGCCGAGATCGGCGTAGGCCATGCCGTTCAGGCTGGTGAACTGCAGCGAGCGGAAGAAGCCGCCGACCGCGAGCGCGGCCATGATCAGCCAGTGCGGTGTGTCGATCCGGAAGACCGCGTAGACCATATAGGTCGCCGCGCAGACCAGGCCGTTGACGATCAGCACCGTGCGGAAGCCGAACCGGCGCAGGATCGGCGGGGCGGTGGTCTTCATCACCAGGGCGCCCACGGCGGAGATGAAGGTCATCAGGCCAGCGGCGAACGCGCTCATCCCGAAACCCACCTGTAGCAGCATGGCCAGCAGGAAGGGCGTCGCGCCCGGCACCAGGCGGAAGAAGGCGCCGCCCAGCACCGAGGCCTGGAAGGTCGGGATGCGGAAGATCGACAGGTCGAGGATGGCGTGCGGATTGTTGCGGGCGTGGAGCCAGTAGACTCCCAGACAGGCGAGGCCGCCGCCGAACAGGCCCGCGACGGCGAGCGGCGGCAGGACGTCGCGGCCGAGGTTCTCGAAGCCGAGGATCAGGCCGGCCAGGCCAAAGCCGGTGAGAAAGATTCCCGGCCAGTCGATAGGCGAGACGGCCTGTTCCTTCACGTTCGGCACGAAGGCGTGGACCAGCAGGACCCCGACCAGGGCGATCGGCAGATTCAGGAAGAAGATCCAGGGCCAGGTCGCGAAGGTGACGATCGCGCCGCCCAGCACGGGTCCGATCACCGGGCCCATCAGGGCCGGCATGGTCACCACCGACATGGCGCCGACCAACTCGCTCTTGGGTGTGGTGCGCAGCAGGACGAGACGCCCGACCGGCCCCATCATCGCGCCCGCGCAGCCCTGGGCCAGACGGAAGGCGACCAGTTGCGGCATGTTATGGGCAAAGCCGCAGGCCGCCGAGGAGGCCGCGTAGAGCACCATGGCCAGCATCAGGATCCGCTTGGCCCCGAAGCGGTCGGCCATCCAGCCCGAGATCGGCAGGAAGACCGCCGAGGCCAGCAGGTACATGGTGATGGCGAGGTTGAGCCGCAGGGGCTCGACGTGGAACGCGCGCGCCATCGAGGGCAGGGCGTTGTTGATCGAAGTGGCGTTCAGCGTCTGCATGAGGAACGCCGAGCCGATGATCGCCGGGACGAGCCAGCCTCGCACGGCGGCGTCGTGGCCCTCGTTGAGGATCGCGGCGGCGTCGGCGCCGCCCTCGTCGATGACGTCGGTCTCCAGGACCTCGTCGGCGCGGGTGCTCATGCGTCCACGCTGATGAGCTTCAGGAGGGGCGCGACGGCGGCCATCAAGGCGTCGCGTTCGGCCGGCGTGAGGCACACCAGGCGCGCGGCCAGCCAGTCGTTGCGCTGGCGTTGAATATCCTCGTGCTTGCGGATGCCCGCGGGCGTCACGGTCAAGCCTTGCCGGCGACCATCCGTGGCGTGGTCGGACCTCGCGATCCAGCCGGCCGCCTCGAGGCGCTTGGCATGGCTCGACATGGTCGGCCGGGAAGTCTGCTCAAAATCGGCGAGCTCGGAGACGCCCGCGCCCGGATGTTTGCGAAGATAGCCCAGGATCAACGCGTCCTGGATGGAGAGGCCGACCTTCTGGCTCTCCTGGCGCAGCTTGCGTGAGACGCGCAGCAGCGGCGGACGCAGGGCCTGGGCCAAGGCGGAGACGTCATCGACTTCAAAATTTCCGCTGGGCATGAATAGCCGCAATATAGTTAGGTTTACGACCTATCTATCGACACGGCCAAGCTGGAGCAAGCCTCTGACGATTAAAATCGCGACCTCGGCGGGAAGCCCACGCAGGCGCGCCGGCGCCGCGTTGACAGACGCCCGCCTTCCGCGCTCACTTCGCGCGGACTTCCGATCGAGGCCGGCTACGGATCATGGCGCTCTCCAGTGAAAGCGTAGCGCTCGCAGGCAGCGGGCTGGTCTTCATCAACGGCTATGGCGTCGGCGTCGACGCGACGTTCCGCAGCGAGGTGCTTGCCGCAGAGAACTTCCTGCAGAGCCAGTTCACCAATCCGGTCACGATCAATGTGATCTTCGACCTTCAGCCTCTGGGCCCCAACTTCACGGCGCATAACGAATTCGCCGTGACGAGGGTCAGCTACGCGCAGTTCACCGCCGCCCTGCAGGCCCACGCGACCACGGCCGATGATCGGCTTGCGATGGCCAACCTGCCGGCCGATCCGTCGCAAGGCGTTGGGTTCGTCCTGCCGACCCCCTATGCGACGATGTTGGGCCTGGCGCCGCAGACCAACAGGATCAATCTCAGCGTCGAGCTGAACAACGACGCCCCCTTGAGCTTCGCCGATGCGGTCGGCGCGCTCGAGCACGAGCTTTCCGAAGGCGGCTTCGGCCGCCTCGCGGGCCTCGGCGTTCAAGGGGGGTGGCAGCCGCTGGACCTGTTCCGCTTCACCGCGGCTGGCCAGCGCGATTTCACCGGCGGCGCCGACGGCCTCGCGACCTATTTCGGCCTCGACAGCGCGCACGTGACGGGCCTGCAGTTCCACAATTCGGTCAACGCCGCGGGCTTCGATGACGGGTTCGACCTGGGCGACTGGGTGTTCACGCCCGGAGACGCGTTCGGCGCCATCGCGCCGGGCCGGGTGGGGACAGTATCCGCCACGGATCTGAGGGTGCTCGACGTCCTCGGCTGGAACCCGATCAGCGCCGGCGCTTACGTTCCGGCCCCCGACGATTTCGCCGGCAGCCTGACGGATGGGGCGCACCCCTTGGGCCAGGTGGCCATCGGTGGCTCCGCGACCGGGGCGCTGCAGGCGGCGGGAGACCACGACCTCTTCGCGATGCAGCTGAAGGCCGGCAGCGTCTACACGATCAGCCTGGTGGGCCGGGTCGGCGCGGGCGGAACCCTGGCCGATCCCGAGCTGCTGCTGCGGGATGCAACCGGGGCGGTGGTGGCGTCGAACGACGACATCGTCGCTGGGACGAGCCCGGATTCGCGAATTGTCTTCACGGCGGCCCAGACTGGAACCTACTACGCCGACGCCGGGGCGTCGCTGGACGGCTATGCCGGAACCTACCGACTGGATGTCAGCGCCGCGTCCCAGGCCGGTGGCCAGGTGATCGCGGGCGCGGCCGGCGGCGACACGGTCCAGGCGCCGGACAGCAACGACACCATCACCGGGGGTTCCGGCGGCGCCAACTACCTGCGCGGCAACGGCGGCGACGATTCCATCCAGGGCGGCGCCCAGTTCGACGACATCAACGGCAACAAGGGCGACGACACCATCGACGGGGGCGCTGGCGGATCGGACTGGCTGCTGGGCGGCCAGGGCAGCGATCTGATCACCGCGCACAGCGGCAATACCCTGATGTACGGCAACCTGGGGAACGATACCCTGATCGGCGGCAGCGGGGCCGACACCATGCGCGGCGGCCAGGGTGACGACAGTATCGCCGGCGGCGCGGGCGACGACTTCATCTCCGGCGACCGGGGCAACGACACCGAGAGCGGCGGCGCGGGCGCGGACATCTTT
>JANYET010000051.1 GCA_025359785.1 Alphaproteobacteria bacterium
CTCAGGAAATGCCAGGGCACGATATTGGCGTGATGCTCCATCTCCGAGAGCACGATTTCGTCGCCGGCCTGAAACGCGCGCCCGAAGGACGAGGCCACCAGGTTGATAGCCTCCGTGGCGCCCTTGGTGAAGACGATCTCATTAGCCTCCGCGCCCAGCAGGGCCGCCACCGACTTGCGGGCGGCCTCATAGGCTTCGGTGGTTTCGTTGGCCAGTGTGTGCAGGCCGCGGTGCACATTGGCGTAGGAATGCTCCATGGCGTGGACCATGGCGTCGATCACCGCGCGCGGCTTCTGGGCCGAGGCGGCGCTGTCCAGATAGACCAGCGGCTTGCCATTCACTTGGCGCGCCAGGATCGGGAACTGCGCGCGGATCGCTTCAGCGTCAAACGCCATGGTCACGGCCTCAACCGTTCAGCGGCCCAGCCGCGGACCAGGTCGCGGGCCTCGTTATGATCGATACGGTCGATCACCTGGCCGACGAAGGCCTCGGTCAGCAGCGCGCGGGCGTCGGCTTCCGGCATGCCGCGCTGGCGGGCGTAGAACATCGCATCCTCGTCAAGCGCGCCGACCGTATTGCCATGCGCGCAGGCGACGTCGTCGGCGTAGATTTCCAGCTCCGGCTTGGCGTCCACTTCGGCGCGGTCCGACAGGATCAGCGCGTGGTGGCCCATCTTGGCGTCGGTGCGGTCCGCGCCCTCCCGCACCACGATACGGCCCTGGAAGACGCCGCGCGCCTGGTCACGGACGACGCCCTTGGTCAGTTGCTCGGTGAGGCCATCGACACCGGCGTGAGTGACGACCGTCGTCAGGTCGGCATGCGCCTTGTCGGCCAGCAGGTAGACGCCGTCGAGGCGCAGGCTGGCGTGGCCGCCAGGATGGGCGACACGGGTCTCGATCCGCTGGCGGCGGCCGCCGCAGGTCAGGACCGTCTGGGCGAACTCGGACTTGGGGCTGAGGGTGACCTCCGCCTGGCTGATCGACACGCCGCCAGCGCTATCCGCGGCCAGCACGATGCGTTCGACGCCGGCCCCTTCGCCGAGCGTCAGGGCCAGTGACGTCTGGGCGACGTAACCACCCTCGCCCTCGTAGGTCTCGAAGAGGTGCAGCCGCGCGCCATCAGCCAGGGTGATGCTGACGCGCGCCGCGTGCGCGCCGTCGCCCTGCGAAAGGATCCGCAGCGCGACCCAGGCGGTCTCGCCGGCCGGCACATAGATCACCGCCTCGCCGCGTCCGTTGGCCAGCGTGACGACCTGTGTCGCCAACGGATCGAAGACCCCCGCGCCGGGATCGCCGGCGAAGGGCGGTGACGGCTGCGGCAGAATGCGGATCAGCCCGCGCAAGTCCGTCCAGCGCCAATCTTCGTCGCGCCGGCTGGGCAGCTGGGCGACGTCACGGTCGCGTATGGCGGACGTCAGGCTCACGCGGCCTGCTCGTAGCGTTCGTAGCCATTGGCCTCGAGCTCGTGGGCCAGTTCCGGGCCCCCGGAGGCGACGATCCGCCCGCCGGCCAGCACGTGGACCCGATCGGGTTTGATGTAGTCCAGCAGGCGCTGATAGTGGGTGATCACCAGCATGGCGCGGTCAGGGCCGCGGAGCGCGTTGACGCCATCAGACACGATCCGCAGCGCGTCGATGTCCAGGCCGCTGTCAGTCTCATCGAGGATCAGGAATCGTGGCGAAAGCATCGCCATTTGAAGAATTTCCATCCGCTTCTTCTCGCCGCCAGAGAAGCCGACATTGAGGGCGCGCTTCAGCATGTCGAAGTCGATCTTGAGGGCCTGCGCCTTCTCGCGGGCGAGCTTCAGAAAGGCCGGCGCGGTAATCTCGGCCTCGCCGCGGGCGCGGCGCTGGGCGTTGAGCGCGGTGCGGATGAAAGTCAGAGCGGGAACGCCAGGAATCTCCAGCGGATATTGGAACGACAGGAAGACGCCACGCGCGGCGCGGACGTCCGGCGCCAGGGCTAGCAGGTCCTCCCCATCCAGCGTCGCGGTTCCGCCGGTCACCTCGTAGCCGTCTCGGCCGGTGAGCACATAGGACAGCGTCGACTTGCCGGCCCCGTTCGGCCCCATGATCGCGTGCACCTCGCCGGCGGGCACCTCCAGGCTCAGGCCTTTCAGGATTTCCTTGCCGTCGACTTCGGCGTGCAGGTTGGTGACTTTCAACATCAACGGATCTCGTCGGCCAGGAACTGGGCCATCAGGCGAAGGGCGTCAGCGACGCTGTCGACCTCTTCGTGTTTCAAGGGCGCGGCCACGCTGCCGGTCGCCGACACCTGGCGCTTGTCGCCGATCGTGACGCTGGCCTTGCCGGCCTCAAAATAGGTCCGGATGCGCAGCGTCTCGCTCTCCAGGATGACCGTATAGCGGCGCCAGTCGACCGTCAGGCCATGGTCGCGCAGGAAGGCGGGATCGCTGATCGCGGCGTCATAGAGTTGCTCGGCGCGTTCCAGATCTTCTTCTTGCTGGCGACGTTCGGCCTCGTCGCGCGCGAACCGCTCAGACTCGCGGCGCGCCTGCTCGACCTCAAAAGCGTGCTTGAGCGACAGCGTCGTTGGCGGGCTGGGACGGCGGCCGACGCTCATCCGACACTGCCTTCCAGGCTGATCGCCACCAGCTTCTGGGCCTCGACGGCGAACTCCATGGGAAGCTCCTGCAGTACGTCCTTGACGAAGCCGTTGACCAAAAGCTGGACGGCTTCCTCCTGCGAGAGACCGCGCTGCATCACGTAGAACAGCTGATCTTCCGACAGACGTGTCGTCGTCGCCTCGTGCTCGAACTTGGCCTGGCCGTTACGGGCCTCGATGTAGGGCACCGTGTGGGCCGCGCACTGCTTGCCGATCAGCAGGCTGTCGCACTGGGTGAAATTGCGCGCGCCCTTGGCCTTGGGGTGCGCCGAGACCAGGCCGCGGTAGGTGTTGGAGGATCGGCCAGCGCTGATCCCCTTGGCGATGATTCGCGAGCGGGTGTTGGCCCCCAGGTGGATCATCTTGGTGCCGGTGTCGGCCTGCTGACGGCCATTGGTGATGGCGATGGAGTAGAACTCGCCGGAGGAGCCCTCGCCGCGCAGGACGCAGGAGGGGTATTTCCAGGTAATCGCCGAGCCCGTCTCGACCTGCGTCCAGGAGACCTTCGAGCGGTCGCCCCGGCAGTCGGCGCGCTTGGTGACGAAGTTGTAGATGCCGCCCTTGCCGGTCTCCGGATCGCCCGGATACCAGTTCTGGACCGTGGAATATTTGATCTCGGCGTCGTCCAGGGTGATCAGTTCGACCACGGCGGCGTGCAACTGGTTCTCGTCCCGCATCGGGGCCGTGCAACCCTCCAGATAGGAGACGTAGGCGCCCTTGTCGGCGATGATCAGGGTGCGCTCGAACTGGCCGGAATTCTCGGCGTTAATGCGGAAATAGGTCGACAGCTCCATCGGACAGCGCACGCCCGGCGGCACATAGACGAAACTGCCGTCGGAGAAGACCGCCGCGTTGAGGCAGGCGAAATAGTTGTCGCTGACCGGGACCACGGTGCCCAGGTATTTCCGGACCAGCTCCGGATGCTCGCGGATCGCCTCGCTCATGGAGCAGAAGATCACCCCGACCTGAGCCAGTTCCTTCTTGAAGGTGGTGACCACGCTGACGCTGTCGAACACCGCGTCCACGGCATAGCGGGGCGAGCCGATGACGCCGGCCAGCACCTCCTGCTCGCGCAGGGGGATGCCCAGCTTCTTGTAGGTCTCCAGGATATCGGGATCGACCTCGTCGAGGCTGTTGATCCCGACCTTTTCCTTGGGCGCGGCGTAGTAGTAGCTGTCCTGGTAGTCGATCTTCGGGAAGTTGACCTTCGCCCAGTCGGGCTCGTCCATGGCCAGCCAGCGCTCGAAGGCGTCGAGGCGCCAGGCCAGCATCCACTCCGGCTCGTTCTTCTTGGCCGAGATGAAGCGGACGATGTCGGCGTTCAGGCCCTTCGGCGCGAAGTCCTGTTCGATGTCGGTGACGAAGCCATGCTTGTATTTCTCCAGGCCCGCGACCTGTTCGACGGTCTGGGTGACGGCGGCCATCAGGCGGCTCCAACGGTCTGACGGCGGCGCGCCGTGTGGCGGTCGTGGGCGGCGGTCCAGGCGTCGACGAAGCGGGTCCAGTCGGCTCCGGTGGTAGACCAGCCGCCACTGACGCGGATCGCGGTGGCGGCCAGTTCGCCCTGCCCCATGGCTTCCAGCACCGGCGAGGCCTTCACCTTGCCGGACGAGCAGGCCGAGCCCGCGCTGACCATCACATGGGCGAGGTCCAGGCCCATGACCTGGACATCGGCGGGGAAGCCGGGCGTCGCGATGCACAGGGTATTGGCCAGGCGCGGCGCGGCTTCGCCCATCACCACCGCGCCGGCGGCCTTCAAGGCCTCGGCGGCGGCGTCACGCCAGACGGCGCGCGCCGCAAAGGTTTCCAGGCCTGTGAGCGCCTCGACCGCGGCCGCGCCGAAGGCGGAGATGCCGGGCACGTTCTCGGTGCCGCCTCTGCGGCCGCGCTCCTGACCGCCGCCGTGCTGGCGGCGCGACAGGGTGGCGCGGGGGCCGAAGGTCAGCGCGCCCACGCCTTGCGGCCCACCGATCTTGTGGGCGGAGACGCTGAGCGTATCGGCGCCGAGCGCGCGGCTGTCGACCGCGATCTTGCCCGCGGCCTGGATGGCGTCGACGTGCAGCCAGCCGTCGGCGGCGCGGACGATCTCGGCGGCCTCGGCGACCGGCTGGATCACCCCGGTCTCGTTGTTGGCCAGCATCAGGGCCACGAAGGGCTTACCGTCCGCGACGTCCCAAGCGGCGAGACGCGCGCGCAACCCATCGAGGTCGGCCAGTCCATTGGCGTCTACCGGCAGGATCTCGACGGCGAGGCCGTGGACACGGGCGGTCTCCTGAACACTGTCGTGCTCGATGGCCGAGATGATCAGCCGGCGCGCGCCGGCGGCAATGGCGCTTTCGATAGCCAGGGCATTGGCTTCCGTCCCGCCGCTGGTGAAGACCACGGTCGAGGGCGGCGCGGCGATCAGGGCCGCGACCTGCTCCCGGGCCGTCTCGACCAGGGCGCGGGCGGCGCGGCCGGCCGCGTGGATCGAGGACGGGTTGCCGACATGCTCCAGCGCGTGCGCCATGGCGGCGCGGGCCTCGGGCCGCACCACGGCGGTGGCGTTGTGATCGAGATAGACCGGGTGATCGAGATAGACCGGGTTGTTCATGCGGCCTGCCGACGGGCGCGCAGGCGCCCGGAAATCACGTCGGCCAAGCTGACGGAGGCCAGATAGTCCTCGATCCGGTCGCCCAGATGGTCCCAGAGGTCGTGGGTCAGGCACCGCTCGCCCTTCAGCATGCAGCCCTTGCCCTTTTCGGCGCCGCTGTCGGCACAGCGGGTGGCGCGAATCGGCTCGTCCACGGCGTGGACGATGTCGGCGATCGTGGTCTCAGCCGCCGTGCGGCTAAGGCGGTAGCCGCCGCCAGGGCCGCGGGCGCTCTGGACCAAGCCCTTGCGGCGCAGGCGCGCGAACAGCTGTTCCAGATAGGAGAGCGAGATTTCCTGGCGCGTGGCGATGTCGGCGAGCGCCACGGCGCGGCAAGGCTCGTCCTGGCGGCGCGCCAGGTCAGCCATGGCCATGACGGCGTATCGGCCTTTGGTGGAGAGACGCATGGATGCGGTCCCGGTTGAAGCGTTGCGCAGTTTTCTCGCGTTCCGCCGCGGCCCTATGCTATAGGCCGCGGCCTTGCGCGGGACCGGTCTAGCCGGCGGTTGCGACTTAGGAAGACCGAGCGCAGTAGTCAAGTATTCCAGGGGCGCCAGATAGGCCGCCTGAGCTGAAAGGGTTCTTATGCCAGAAGTGGTTCTGACCGGCGCCGCCGGGCGCATCGAAGGCCGCTATACGCAGGGCAAGACGGAGACGGCGCCCGTCGCGCTGATCTTGCATCCGCACCCCAAGGCGGGCGGCCAGATGAACAATCCGGTGACCGTTCAGCTCTACCACCTGTTCATGAAGCGCGGCTTCTCGGTCCTGCGGTTTAACTTCCGCGGCGTGGGCCGCAGCCAGGGCGAGTTCGACTCAGGCATCGGTGAACTGGCCGACGCCGCGACGGCGCTGGACTGGCTGCAGACCACCAATCCGGCCGCCTCGCAGTGCTGGGTCGCCGGCTATTCCTTCGGCGCCTGGGTGGGGATGCAACTCTTGATGCGCCGACCCGAGACGGACGGCTTCATCTCCGTCTCGCCGCCGACCAATGCCTACGATTTCTCGTTCCTGGCGCCCTGCCCGGCCTCGGGGCTGATTCTGCACGGCGGCAATGACACCGTGGTCCCGCCCATCGAGGTGGAGCGCGTGGTCTCCAAGCTGCGCACGCAGAAGGGCATCGTCATCGACTACGACGTGGTCGAGGGCGGCAGCCACTTCTGGATGGAAAACCTTCCGGAGGTCGAACGCCGCGTCGGGACCTATCTCGACAAACGCCTGGCGGCCGACCCGGCGTAGACGCCGTGACCGCCCCGGAAGACGCCATCCGGGCGCGCCGGCGATTGACCAATAAGCTGATCGCCGCCCGGGAGGCCGCGCGGCTGCGGCCATTCTTCCTGGCGGATGCGCGTCTGATCACCGGCGACGGCGGCCTGATCCTGGGCGCGGACGCCATCGTGGACGCCTTCGCCGCGCAGTTCCGCGAGCCGGGCTTCGTGGCCTATGTGCGGACTCCCGACACCGTCGAACTCGACCACACCGGCGAGCGCGCCGCGGAGACCGGCCGCTGGACCGGCGCGGGCCTGTCCGGCGCCTACATGGCCGCCTGGCGCAAGGTCACCGGCCAGTGGGTCATCGAAAGCGAGCTGTTCGTGACGCTGGCTTAGCCGCCGATCAGAGCCGCGCGTTCGGCCTCGGTCAGCACACGCCACTGGCCCTCGGCAAGGTCGCCCAGCTGCAGCGCGCCGATCCGGATGCGAACCAGGTCCATGACGTGCATGCCGACCAGCTCGCACATCCGGCGGATCTGACGGTTGCGGCCTTCCTTGAGGATGAAGCGCAGTTCCTGGCCCTGGACGATGCTGACCTTGGCGGGCCTCAGCTGGCGGCCGTCCATGGTCAGCCCATGGCAGAGGCGCGCGATCTTCTCAGGGGTGATCTTGCCGGTGACGCGGACTAGGTACTCTTTTTCCAGGTCGGACTCCGGCCCGATGATCGCCTTGGCCAGCACGCCGTCGTCGGAGAGCAGCAGCAGGCCACGGCTGTCCATGTCGAGGCGGCCCAGGGGCGCCAGGCGGGTGTCGCGGTCGGGGATCGAGGGACTCTCGCCCACCAGCGCCACGCGGGTCAGCAGGCGCACAGCCGGCGTCTGGCCCTGCTCCGGCTGGGCCGAGACGATGCCCATCGGCTTGTGCAGCACGACGCTCAGCGCCGCTGGGCCGCCGCCATCGGAGAGCGTCAGCGTCTGGCCGGGCAGGATCTTGCGGCCGGTGTCGGTGACCGTCTCGCCGTCGATGGAGATCAGGCCTTTTTCGATCAGCGCCTCGGCCTCGCGGCGCGAACAGACGCCGCTCTGGCCCAGCCACTTGTTGACCCGCTGCGGCTCGGCCTCGTCGTATCGTCCGGTCCAGGCCATCAGTCTTGTACCGGCGGATAGGCGTGACGGCGGCCGGCGGGATCGGCGACGCAACCTTCGGAAAGGTACTCCGGTCCCACCGGCACCTTGCCGTGACCACCGGGAATATCGAGGATGTAGGTCGGCTGGCAGAGGCCGGAGACCGCGCCACGCATGGCGCGCATCAGGGCCTGGCCCTCTTCCAGCGTCGTCCGCAGATGCGATGTGCCCGGCGCCAGGTCGGCATGGTGCAGGTAGTAAGGCTTGATCCGGGTCTCGACCATCGCGCGCATCAGGGCCGTCAGGGTCTCGGGATCGTCGTTGACCCCGGCCAGTAGCACCGTCTGACCCAGCATCGGAATCCCCGCATCGACGATCCGGGCGCAGGCGGCGCGGGCCGCCGGTGTCAGCTCGCGGGCGTGGTTGGCGTGGAGCGCCACATAGACTGTCTTGCCGGGCGCTTGCAGCGAGGCGACCAGGTCATCCGTAACCGTCTCCGGCGCGACGGCCGGGACGCGGGTGTGGAAGCGGACCACCTTCACATGATCGATCTCGCTCAGCCGGCGCATCAGGTCGCTCAGGCGCCGCGGCGAGAGGATGAAGGGATCGCCGCCGGTGACGATCACCTCCCAGATGTCGGGCCGCGCGGCGATGTAGGCCATGGCGGCGTCCAGCGCCTCCGGCGACAGCGGGCGCAACCCTTCAGGCCCCACCATCTCGCGACGGAAGCAGAACCGGCAGTAGACCGCGCAGGCGTGGTTCACCTTCAGCAGGCAGCGGTCGGGATAGCGATGAACGATGCCTTCGACGGGCGAATGCGCGAAGTCGCCGATCGGGTCGCCGAGCTCCTCTGGCCGCAGGTCCATCTCGGCTTCGGTGAGCACGAACTGCCGCGCGATGGGATCGTCAGCGGTCTCGATGAGCGCGACCATCGCCGGGGTAATCGCCACGGCGTACTGCGCCGCGACACGCGCCAGAGCGGGCAGACGCTCGGACGCGATCAGGCCAGCGTCGGCCAACGCCCTTGGGCTGCGGAGGGTTCTGGCGATCGTCATCGGCTGGCGGTATGGCGCAAGGACCGGCCGCGGGCAACGCGCTGGGCCGATCAGGCGCCCGCGACCGGCGCCCAGAGCACCTGTTCGATGTGGCGGGCGCCGGTCGCCAGCATCACCAGCCGGTCGAAGCCCAGCGCCCCGCCGCTCGCCGCCGGCATGATCGCCAGGGCGGCAAGGAAATCCTCGTCGATGGGATAGCGCTCGCCGTAGACGCGCGCCTTCTCCGCCATCTCGGCTTCAAAGCGGCGGCGCTGTTCCAGCGGATCGGTGAGTTCGCCGAAGCAATTGGCGAGCTCGACGCCGCACGCATAGAGCTCGAAGCGTTCGGCGACGCGGGGATCGGAGGCCTTGGGTCGGGCGAGCGCCGCCTCGCTGACCGGGTATTCGCAGAGGATCGTCGCACGCTCGCGGCCCAGGTGCGGCTCGATCTTTTCGACCAGAACCCGGCTGAAAACGTCGGCCCAGGTGTCGTCGGGGGCGAGGCGGATGCCCTGCGCCTGCGCCGCCGCGGCCAGGGCGTCGCGGTCGGTAGCGCCATCGGCCTCTACCGTGGAGAGCAGGTCGATGTGGGCGTAGCGATCGAACGCCTCGACCAGTGTCAATCTCTCGGGTTCAACACGCGGATCAATAGTTTGCCCGCGAAAGCTCAGAGTTTTGGCTTCGACGGTTTCGGCCGCGAGCGCCAGGAGAGACGCGCAGTCGGCCATCAGGGTCTCGTAGGTCTCGCCGACCCGATACCATTCCAGCAGGGTGAACTCCGGATGGTGCAGCGGGCCGCGCTCGCGGTTGCGCCACACACGAGCCAGTTCGAAGGTCCTGGTCTCGCCGGCCGCCAGCAGTTTCTTGGCGGCGAATTCCGGCGAGGTCCGCAGGTAGAGCGGCGCGCGGCCGCCACTGAGGTCCAGAGCCTCGGTCGCAAAGGCGTGCAGGTGCGCCTCGTTGCCCGGCGAGACCTGCAGGGCCGGCGTTTCGACCTCGACGAAGTCGCGCGCCGCGAACCAGCCCCGCACCGCCGCGGTGATCCGGTTGCGAGCCAGCAGGAACGGCCGACGGTCGGCATGCCGCTCGGGCGTCCACGATGGCGAAGGGGTCTGGTCGGGCAAGGGCGGCAACCGGCGGCATGGACTTGGAGGACTGGGACTTGGAGGACTGGGACTTGGGGGGCTGGCGAAATCAGCGCCAATCGCTATAGGGGCGCGACAGGAAATTCATCAGCGGAATCGCGCGAACCTGACGCACGACCGCCGGCACCTAAGGAATATCCGCTTGAAAGTAGCCGCCAGCTCGCTCCGCAAGGGCGCCGTCGTCGACATGGAGGGCAAGCTCTACGTCGTGCTCACCGCCGAGAACATCCACCCCGGCAAGGGCACCCCGGTGACCCAGCTGAACATGCGCCGCATCTCGGATGGCGTGAAAGTTTCGGAGCGGTGGCGGACCACCGAGCAGGTCGAGCGCGCCTTCGTGGACGACCGCAACTTCACCTTCCTCTACGCGGACGGCGAGGGCTTCCACTTCATGAACCCGGAGAACTACGACCAGGTGGTCTGCACGCCCGACATCGTCGGCGAGGCCGAACCCTGGCTGCAGGACGGCATGACGGTGATGCTGTCGACGCACGACGGCGTGCCGATCGCGCTGGAACTGCCGCGCCTGCTGACGCTGGAGATCACCGACACCGAACCGGCGGTGAAGAACCAGACCGCGTCGTCCTCCTACAAGCCCGCGACGCTGTCGAACGGCGCCCGGATCCTGGTGCCGCCCTATATCGCGGCCGGCACCCGGGTGGTGGTCCTGACCGAGGACTTCTCCTACCACGAGCGCGCCAAGGACTAGGCGGCGCCCGCTAGTACCGCCAGCTCGTCAGGTCCGCGCCGGCCGGCGCGGTCTTGGCGATGCGCTCCAGGATCTTCGGCAGGTACATGAAGTTATAGTGCAGCCGCGTGTAGGCGTTGGGCAGCGTCGGGTCGCCGTTCCAGCAATGCTCGTCCTTGGCGCCATAGGCCACCTCGCCGCCCCAGGCCGGGTCCTTCAGGCTCTCCAGAGTGTCTTGGGCGAAGTAGACGGCGTTGTTCAGGAAGTAGGTGTCGCCGCGGCCCACATAGATGTGGAGCTTGCCGGCGAGCTTCGGCCCCAGGGTCTTCCAGTCCCGCTGGATGATGTAGGTGAGGTCGGCGTGCTCGCGCCAGTAGGCGGCGACCTTCGGATCGATCTCGCCGGTCAGCTTGTTCCAGATCGGCTGCGGATAGCCGTCGGCGCCTTTGGGCCCATAGACCGCCTGCCAGATGTCGTACTGGCCGCCTGAACGGCTGTGGTCGCCCAGCGCCAGCTCCAGGTGGTTGACGTCGCGCTGGGTCTGGAAGACCTCGCCCAGATAGTTGCGGCTGGCCGGCCGCTCCTCATTGGCCGCCTGACCCTTCAGCTCATAGGCGTTCTTGTCCTTGTAGAGGTTGATCACCGTGTAGGCGCGGAAGTCGATCGGGTCGGGGCAGGCGACGAAGGCCCCATTGTACATGTCCGGATAGAAGACCTGGGTGGCCAGCGCCTCCCAGCCCCCGGTGGACCCGCCATAGGTGAACCGCGCCCAGCCCTGCCCAATACCCCGAAACTGCTTTTCAATTTCGGGAAGCAGTTCGTACATAATGGCGTCGCCGTAGGGACCGAGGTTTTCAGAATTCACCGCATA